>NZ_ANMO01000102.1 GCF_000338295.1 Rhodopirellula europaea 6C | reverse complement strand
GAACGGCGTCGCTCGACCTCCCCCGAAACTTCGATTCGGGGAGGTCTTGTGCAGAAAGGCAACCAAACGTGTTACCGGAAACGGCTCAGGCTCCTTCGAGGAGCGTGTGGGAACCGTGGCTAACGCCAATCGGCTGATTGGAGTGCGGACTAGAAGGGCTCTTTCCGTTCGCGGCGTTCCGGATAGCACGCGAGGATTCGCGAAGCGAAAACCTATTCTGACAGAACGTGTCCGGGCACGATCAACAGTGGATGCGGGCTGCGACGAAGACGATCGTTCACAAAGCCTTGGATGAATCGGTCATCGACTTCCAATGGCATCACCAGCAATTGCTGAGTCGAATCGGAAAGTGGATGCGGCGGTGCGAGCTCGCCTGCTTGCGGGATCAATGCGTAGCTCATCTTCATTTCTCGAGCGGTCGCATTCATCGCGGCGTGCAATTGCGTGTGCGATCGCGCCAGAGCATCGCTCAGCTTGTCAACATTAAACGCTTCATCCGGACGGATCGCCTCTAGAATGCTTCGCACGTTTTCGAAGTGCTCTTTCTCGACGATCAAGTTCAACGAGACCTCGGCTCCCGGCGACGCCAATCCAAACGCCCACGCCGCCGCTCGGCTCTCGACGTCACACTCGCTTCCCGCCATCAACAGGACTCGCCCACGGCAAGTCTGAAACACCTGGTCTTCTCGGCGGGTCACCAAAATCGGAACCGGGCACCGAGACAGCAGAACATCCATCACGGTCCCAACGCTGTCCGTTCCGACTCGCTCGAAGGAGCGTCCAAATGGGCAGGGCACAAGGACCATGTTCACGTCGTGCGTTCGCAACGCCTGCAGAATGACTTCGAACGCTTCGCCTTCTCCACGAGCGATCGCACGAGCACCGCTCATTTGCCGAGCCGCCTGAATCGCATCTTCGGTCGCCGCATCGGTCGGTTGAGCAGCGTCTCGGGCGTCCAACACCAACGTCTCGGTGTTGAATTCTTCGCGAAGCGTTTTTGCCGTTTCAATGGACGTCGCGTCTTGCGGCGAACCATCCAAAACCAACATCACGCGCGACGGCCGGATGGGCGTCATCGGAGTTGCCGATCCCACCTTCGCTCGCTCGAACATGCGCATCGAATCGTCGACGTCACGATCTAAATCGGGTGATTGATCCATTACTTCAGTCGCTCGTTAGAAAAGAAAACTCAGTGGGCAGGCAACACTGGCGTCGCGGTGATATCGGGAATGTATCCCTGATGGTGCATCCACATGACATAGACAATCGCGCCGATGACCTGCACCACCATGATGCCACCGCCGAGCTTCAAAAAAGTGCCCCAACCTACATGAATGCCGGCTTCGCGTTTCAGCGCATAAATCGCGATCACGCACGAAATCGATCCGATCGGCGTTCCGTTGCCACCTAAGTTGCAGCATATCACCAACGTCCACCACAGCGGCTCGGCGGGCACTCCCGTGTCACCGCCCGACACATCTTGGACAATTGGAATCAACGTCGCGGCGACCGGGATGTTGTCGACGATCGAGCTGGCCACGGCCGAGAAACCGCCCATCAATGGCACCAACAATTCAATTCGATTGTCGGAAACCAAGACGACCTGCTGAGCCACCCATTTCAACGCCCCGGTGTGCTTCACGCAGCCGATGATGATGAACAGTCCCATGAAAAACAAAATCACGGTCCAGTTCACCTTTCCAATCGCATCCTCCACTCCCTTGCCGGCAAACAGCAACGCCGCGGTGGCTCCCACCATCGCGACAAAATCCATGCCAACCCCGAGTGGTTGTGCCAACGCAAAACCGATCACGGTGCAAAGCAGAATCAAGGAGCTTCGCAACAAGACGCTTTTGTTCTCGACCAACGCCCAAGGATCGAAACCCTCGATTTGCTGTTTCAACGCGGCTTTGTCTTCGTCGGATTGCTTCCACGGCAAATCATTTCGAAAGAACCAACGCAAACCCGCGATCGCGACCACCAAACTGACCACGGCGTAGGGCAGCGAGACTCGCAAGAAATCGACGTAAGGAATACCGGCCGCGGTCCCGATCATGATGTTGGGCAATCCGCTGGCGAACGTCGCGATCGCACCACTGTTGGCACACACCGCCACCGACAGCAACAACGGCATCGGCTTGTATCCCAGCGAGCGGCAAATCACCAGCACCAACGAACTGAGGATCAACATCGCGGGAACGATCGTCAACACGCTGACGAACAAGAACGTGACCACACACAGCGTCATGAACAGCCGGTTGGCTTGCCCACCCGTCAACCGCACGATCCACATGCTGATGAAGTGAAACAGTCCACTCTTCCCGACGACATCCACCAATACCCCGGTGCCGATGATGACTCCGAAGATGTTGAGATCTTCTTTCAGAAAGTTGTAGACGGTTGGATATTCGAACAAGTCCAACGCGACGCTCAGGATCACCAAGACCGCTGCACCGCAAAGTGCCGCCACCGTCTTGTGAAATCGTTCGACCGCGACCCCAACGTAGGTCGCCATCATCACGACGGCGAACAACACCATCACCCAAGCTGGCGCGGACGCGGTGGGCATCTCGGTTAGCGATGCAGCCAACATCATTGCATTTCTCCAAATGAAACGAACATCACTGCAGAGGCCGTTCTGGCACAAGCGATGAATTCGCGGCAGCCTACCGCGCACCCGACTCGCCACCAACCGGCGGCAGACAACAGTCGGTTTGCCAACCGACGATTTCGATCAACGGGAAAGCTTTCGTCGCAAGCGAAAAAAATGCCAAGATCCCAAGCGGGTTTTCGGCAAATCGCCGGGGGATCACGGGGCGTCAGCGATCAGCCAAGCTGATTCGCGATTCGCTTGCCGAGCGACTGCATCGCAGTGACTCCGGTTTCGAACTGGCCCGCGAAGTGAACGAAACCGTGCAGCATGTCCGACGCGTTTTCTCGCGTCACGTGCCCACCGCATGCTTCGATCTTGTCCGCCAGAGCCAACCCTTCGTCTCGCAAAACATCGTAGCCGGCGACCAAGACGTGAGTCGGAGGGAAACCGCTGAAGTCGGCTTTCATCAAATCGGCCAGCGGTTCGGCATCGTTCACTCCATCGACACCCAACAAGCCTTCTCCACCGTGACCCAAGTAGTTTCCCCAGAACCACTGCATCGTTCGTTTGGTCAGCCCAAACCCAGTTTCAAATTCGCGATACGATCCGGAGTCAAAGGCCGGCGTTACCACCGGATAGACCAACACCACGTACTTCACCTCGACATCGGGATCATCCTTGGCCGACAGCGTCACGGCCGCGGCCAAGTTGCCGCCGGCACTGTCACCCATGACCGCCAGACGACTCGCATCCAGGCCCCAAGAAAAACCATGCTTCGCAACCGCTTTGGTCGCGACCAAACAGTCGTGGACGGGACCGGGGAATGGTAACTCGGGCGATCGCCGATATTCCACCGACACCACCGCCGCCTGCGAAGCCTCCGCGAGACGACGGCAAGTTGTGTCGTGTGATTCAACGTCTCCCAAAACCCAGCCACCGCCATGAAAGAACATGACGACCGGAGCAAGTTCTGAGACACCATCCGGACGATAGATCCGCACCGGGACTCGCAAGACTTCCCCGTCGCAATTTTGCTCCTCCACGATCCGATCCTCGACCGATGCCATCGTGGGCCCCGCACCAAAACTATCGACCAACGCTGAAAATCCACGGCGCGCCTTGGCAACGCCGAGGTCTTCCCACCGCGGTGGCTGAAGTTCCCTCAGCAAAGCAACGAACGTTTGTGCTTGAGGATGCAGAGTCATCGATTGGTCCCTGGATGTCGGTTGAACGAGGTTATCGTATCAATCGCCACTTCGTTTGCACCCCAGGCTTCCCGCAACGCCTCGAGTGAAGCGGCAACGTTTCCGCCAATCATCTTTCGCGTCCCGAGTTTTTTTCGCATACCGGGCTTTGATTGTGGACACCGCGACGGGGCGGTAAGCTCTTGGGGTTTCGGCTTCGCCTTTTCGCGACATCCGACCTCCCGCCGCATCGCAATCGCTTCACGGAAACTTGCTCACCATGGCTGATTATCAATATCACGACGTCTCCAAGATGGTTGATCACTCGCTGCTTCCACCCACGCTGACCGAAGCGGACTTGGATTCCGGAATCGATTTGGCGATCGCCTACGAAGTCGCCAGCGTTTGCATTTTGCCTTACTACTTGAAACGCTGTGCTGCGAAGCTTTCGGGCACCGGAGTGAAAGCGTCAACGACGATCGGATTCCCTCACGGCGGTCACACCACCGCGATCAAAAAAGCCGAAGCCGAACAAGCCATTCAAGACGGCTGCGAAGAGCTCGACTTCGTCGTCAACATCTCGCAAGTCCTGAGCGGCGGATGGGACTACGTCCAAAACGAAATTGGCGTCGTGACGGAACTGACCCATGCGGCGGGACAAAAGATCAAAGTGATCTTCGAAAATTGCTACCTGCAAGACGAACACAAGATTCGTCTTTGCGAGATCTGCACCGAGCTCAAGGTGGACTGGGTCAAGACATCAACCGGCTACGGAACCGGAGGCGCGACGATGGACGACCTGCGTCTGATGCGACAACACTCTGGCGAAAACGTCCAAGTCAAAGCGGCGGGTGGCGTCCGAGATCTCGCAACGTTGCTCGAAGTCCGAGCCATCGGAGCAACCCGTTGCGGTGCAAGCCGAACCGCCGAGATGCTCGGCGAAGCCCGCAAACAACTTGGCCTTCCCGCGATCGAAGTCACCGCCACCGGCAGCTCCGGGTACTGATTGTGATCGCACAAGCCATTTGATGGATCAGGGTTGTTGCTGGTCTTCTTGCAAGTTGGATGGATCGTCCGCCATCTCTGTTGCAAGCTGCCCTGCGCGTCCCATCGTCCACCGCCGCAACCCTTCCAAACGCTGTTTGCCACGAACATAGTAGTCCTGGTCAAGCTTGCTCAGGTGTTCTTTGACGGCGTTCTCGTATCGCACCGCACTTTGCTCGGTCAGCTCCACCCAACCGAGCTTCTCAAACTGCTGTGCCAACGCGGCACCGATCCTTTGGTGCCCGACGATGCTGGGGTGCACGTGATCGACGAACCGACTCGGATCGGGAATTTGATCAGCGATCAAAGCACCACGAAAATCTCGTTCGTCCAGCAACGTTGGCGTATCAATCAACGGAACCCGATATCGCTCGGCGATCGCCTTGGTCGATTGAACGATCGCACTCGTTGCTCGCAGTGGGCAAACATCATGATCACGAGCCGCGATCAAATACTGCCGTGCTTGTTCGCTGTCACCCCGGTCATAGTGAAGCCGTCCCAAGGCATAGTTTGCTCCCGCGTGGGCTGGATCCATTTCCAAGCAATCGCGAAGAGCATCGATGCGGCGAGATGGGCTCTGATCCGAATCGCTGGCGATTGACCAAGCCGAACGAAAACGATTTTCTTCGTCCTCGGTCCAATCCGATCGCGTTTGTATCTTGAAGGGTGGCGTATTGACCAAATCAGATACGGGAACGCACATGAGCAAAGGCAAATCATTCTTCCGCGTTCGCTTGGCAATCTTTTCCAACGAGGTGGCAAAATGCCCTTCCACGCCGCGTTGCCAAATTGGGTCACGCTGATAGCTTTCCAATCCACCGGGGCGGTCCAAGATTGTGTCGACCTTCGCGGTCAACTCCGTTCGTCTTTTGGAGGCAACAAAAAACGATTGCACCCAGCGGACCGTATGCAGCTTGGAGCCAACGGCGGTGGCCCAGCGGCTCACCACGCCCATGTCGCGAACGTGCGCATAGGTGCGATCCTCTAAAAATTCGTTATGCCCGGTGTACAGAACAATTGCATCGGGCTCGTACGCCAAAACCTCTTCCAGGATCTTTGCGACCCGGTAGCTGGCGTAGGATGTTCCACCGCAATTGATAACCTCGTATTCGAAATCACTGTCGGCTGATTCCAGCTGGAAACGCAACCAAGTCGAGAAAGCAGTTTCCGTCGCATACGGCCTGCCTTGAACCGTCGACCCGCCCAAAACGAATACCCGTCGAGTCCCAGGTGCTTTCTTCGCCGGGAATGATTCGGGCCGAAAGAAGTTGTATCGTTCCGGTGGAATCTCCCACCGATCTGAATCCTCATTCAGAACAAACAAGGGCCGCAGTTGATTGAGTCCCACATAGGGATCGTAGTCGATTGCCAGGTCGGCGGAATCATCCATTCCGCGCAGCCCCAACTCCAACAGCACGACCGGCAAGCAAGCCACCAGCATCGCCATCAACCGCTTCACCCAACGCCTGCGTCGAAGTCGTCCTCCCGAGGCACGCACCTCCTCTTTCGCACGACCGCCGTCAGTGAAACGCTCGTACTTCAACGATAGGCTCCGATGAGGTGATGGTGGACATTGGACGACGGTGACTGAACTTTAATGCGAGGAGAAGGCCAACAACGACTCACATTACCCGATCAGCAACAATTCATCCAAATGTCTTTTCAGACTGCTCGAGACTACCGCCACCGGCGAATCTCGCAGAGAGCCCTCCCGGCGAGAACGCGTATCAACCAGAGCATTGATGTTCAAAGAAATCCATCCGAACCAGCTTCCCAATCCAAGAATTCAGAGTCGTAACTTGGTGCATCTGGAAAGGGAGGTTCCTCCAATTTCTGCACACGAAAGTCATAAACATTAAAAACGTGTGGTATGCCAGGCGTTTGATCAAAGCGACGTGAACTGGCACAGCCGACTTGGAACAGACCGTTCGTTTGGAGCGAGGTTTCCCTCTCGTGAAGTTGCTCCCCATCGACGAAGATTCGGTAGCCACTTTCGCCAATATCCAGTCGCAATCGCCGCGTTCGTTTCTTGGTCCCCTTCAAAATCCATTGGCGGAAGATGGGCGTACGTCCCCAACGCTCGGGGAGCTCATCGGTCAGAAGGAACTCACCCCCGGGTGAGAAACGAATTTGCGTTCCCCGCAACTCGTTCATCAGCCCGCCCAGTCCATCGGGACCACAAAGCAGACTCACCCCGTGTGGCGACCTGGGCGCTTCGATGAACGTGACAGTGACTTCATAGGTGGCTGGCAGCGGATACCGAATCTGATTCCGAAGCAGGAACGTATAATCCAGCCAATCGGTCGCCACCCGAAAACCGCCTGCGACGTCAGCAATCTCATCGAGCGTTTCGTTTTGCGGCACCTCAGATCCGCCGTCCGCTTCGGCATCGGCCAATTCATTCGCATCCAAGTCTTCGAACTCACGTGCCATTTGCATCGCGTCCTGATGGCACTTCGCACTGGAACGCAACTCCACACTTTCGGGCGTGCCGATTGGGGTGAAACTGGCAGCCAATTCGTTGGTGGTGAAGTGAATCATCTCGCCGCGATGGTACCGTTCCAAGAGATTCAACTGGGTTCGCCGGTTGTCCAAGATTTGTTTGGCGTAGGCACGCTTCGACTCGATCTCTTCGTCCGATAGCCCGGGAAATCGTGACGCAACGAAACTTTGATCATCAAGCCAAACGGTCTCCAACGCATCCAAACTCAAGTGCAGAGCCGACGTATTGGTGTCATTCAACCTTTCGCTATTGAACACCAGTCGCTGTTGAATCGGCATCCACCACAAGTAAGCGGGGCCGTCGGCCATCTTGCAAATGAAACGCACTTCCTCCTCGTTCATGTTGCGTGTTCCCCAGTTGATCTGTTCGGTACGGGGACCAAGAACTTCCAATAGTTCAGAGACATCCTCAAACTGCCCTGCTTCCCAAAGAATTTGCAGGGCAAGCTCGGCACCGCGTATCCCGAACCCATATGTTCGGTTGCTCTGATTGAATTTGCTCCAGGCAGCAATGGAACGTTTCGCCCACGATAGATTCGCCGGATCGTCGACCATCGTGACATCGGGCGTGCGACGCATCAGATAGTCATCCATGAAAACGTTGGAACGCAGCTCAACCACCCCATCTTCTGTCTCCGTCTCGAGACATTTATTTGCGATGTTCTTTTGCCAATCTTCGCTTCCGCCCCATCGAGGCATCAATGCCAAGCTGTAGTCCGAGTAGGCGGATTGATGATCAATGTGCCCGCTCAGTGCCAGCCTGAACCAATGATGCACGGACAGGGGAGTGCTGCCATTGGCCATTTGCAGCTTCAATGGTTGCCGAGCCAACCAAGCCAACTCCGGTCGCAGCAAATAAGCTTCGACCGCGTGCGATGAGGCGATCGTTGCAAGTTTGTCGAACATCTCCATCGCAGAGGCATCCGTATCCGATACGAACTTTGTACCGCGATGATCCCACGCAACTTCGCGAAATAGCTGCCCAACGATGTGATGAACGACGTACGTGGGAACTTTCGGTTGCTCGACGGAGACCAATGCCTCGACCAGATCCATCTGAGCAATGGAGTTCAAAAGCCCAAGCGATAAGAACAATGAACTCAGACAAATATGATCGCGTCCAACACTTGGTTTTCTCCTGGCCGCTTCCTGCCAGGCCGCAGGCCAAGCGGAAAGATACCGTTGCACGGCCGCATCGTACTCATCTGAGGTTCTGTCGTCGGCATGAAACCGTAACGCGTCCACGTGCACCATCGCGACGAACATCGGATCGAACAATTCTGGCGATTCAGCGATGCGATCCGATGCGGTTGTCACTCGCTCCCACTTCTTCTCGTAGGAAACTCCGGCATCCGTTTTGAACAACGCAAAAAGAACAATCGGATCCCCAAGCGTCTCCGCCGCCTTCACTGTCTCGAGGACCTTTTCAGACGGATGCTCGAAACGGAATCCGTCCAACAAGCACTGGCGAAGGGCCGTTTTGACACGCTCGACATTTTCACTTTGCTGATTGCGCGCGACAAAACGTTCCAGCATCAAATCGATATCGCTCGCGAATTCATCGACCAGATCCGCGTACCGAACGGGAGTTCGGTCGCCGACCAGCGGGGCATTGAACACATCCAGCAATGCCGTCTTCAGATGGGGGTCGACTTTCGTCCGCGCCTTCACCGCATCGCGAAGCCGCAACTTTTGAGTTTCCTCATCGATCGGAATCTGGTCGAGACATGCCACGAATTCCTCCGACTCCAGATCCTTCAGAGTCACCTTGGATTCGTCCCGATACCTCATCAGCTCGGCCTGCAGTTTCATCCGTTCGGCCATGGCGGCAGACGAAGCCGCCGAAGCTGCCAACCGGTTTTGCTCCGCCTGATAGAGATACAAGCCGATGCCACCAACCACGATGGCAATCAGTACCAGCGTTAACAGCAAGACCTTCAACAAAAGTCGACTCTTGGTCTTTCCGCTCGATTTCAACTCCGATTTTGACATGCCCAACAATTCCGCCTGCGTTCGATTCGCCTGCGCAGGGGTGTTGCCACGTCATCGACACCAGCATCCGCCACTCCCTGCGTTCGTCCGAACATTCTAACTCAACGATCGCCGCAGGGTGGCACACCAACCCCACCAAAGCGAGACAATGGGAAGCTGAGATCAAACAAGCCAGCCGAACGGCTCAACAGCAACTGTCGCCGGAACAGCAGTCGGTTGCGGTTGGCAGGGAGAAGCTTTTGGGCTTTGCGTTTGAGTCGCTGGTGTAGACCGCGAATTGATCGGCGATGGTTTCCCGCGACGCCGCTTCGGCGAGTTCATCGGTGCATACCTCACCGCGCGTGTACATTCGACCGGCGTCATCACACACGTACTTGAACGGACCACGATAAACCCGTTGGTATCCACTCGCCGAAACATCGCCGGACTGAAGAGCATCCTCATCGGGGCGAGTTGCGATCACGGTCATCGATCGAAACGCGATGCCTTCGACGACTCGCCACGGTTCAGTTTGCAGGACCGCAATTTGTATGTCTTCGAAGCCCGCGTTTTCGAACGCTTCCAAGAACGCTGACAACTTGTATGCACCCGAGATGCAGCCGCTCCACAATTCCGGATCCGCTTGCATCGCCTCGGGAACCTCTTCGTCGCAAACGATGTCACTGATCACCGCTCGCCCGCCAGGTCGCAGAACGCGAAAGATCTCGTCGAACAACAACTCCTTTTCATCGGCGTCGACCAAGTTCAACACGCAGTTGCTGACCACGACATCGATCGTTTCGTCATCAATCATGGGCGACTCGCGACGCTGCTCGGCAAGGTACGCCTCCAGTGCACGCAGGCCAGCATCGTCGGTCACCGGATGTTGCTTCAGGTAGTCCTGGACTTCATCTCGATCGATCGCGAGATCTTGGATTTTGCCTTTGCGAAACGTGATGTTGTCGTAACCGATCGCTTCGGCAACCTTGGGTTGCGAATCGCGAGCCAGCGTGAGCATGTCATCGTTCATGTCGACACCGATCACATGACCGTGCTCGCCCACCACTTGCGAGGCGATGAAACAAATCTTTCCGCCGCCGCTGCCAAGATCCAAGACCGTCTCACCGGGACGAACGTACTTTGATGGGTCACCGCAACCGTAGTCGCGATCGATGACTTCTTGCGGAATGACTTTCAGGTACTTCGCGTCGTAGTCGACCGGGCAACAAAGTTCGGCCTCGCGCTCATGGGCTGCTTGGGCATAGCGTTCACGGACAGCGGCTTCCACATTCATTGACGACATTGCGGGTTACTTCAGGGTGCGGTGTACTGCGGGGAAAGACAAACGGATCAGGCGAAAACTGTATTGGTAGAAAAGGGGGTTGCTATCAGTGGAGCAGTGCGCCGCCACAACCACTGCCGGCACCGGCGGTGCATCCATAGCAGTGATCGGCCAAAGCGATCGGTTGGTCGACCAGCTCGTCCAGTGATTCGATGGACCAAACCGTGCGAGGTTTCTGAGACAAACCAATCATCTGGTTGAAATCACAATCGAAAATTTGGCCATCCCAGCTGACGGACACCAGCGATCGGCACATCACTTCATCCGTGGCATTTGGATTGAAGTTATCCGACAGCAACCGCAGATAGTCGTCCAACAAACCACGTTTCTGAAGGTACTGGGCGTAGCGACGGATCGGAATGTTGGTGATTGTCAGCAAACTGCCGAACTCGATCCCGTACCGAGCGGCCAATTCGCGGCGATAGTCGGCTTCTAATTTGGCTTGATCCGGCGGAAGCGACGGTCCGGTGGGGTTGTAGACCAAATCCAGCCGATGCGTGTCACTGCCGCGGCGATACCCGAGTTCATTCAATTTCACCAGCCCATCGATGCTGCGTCCAAACACGCCGCCGCCGCGTTGCCCGTCAACATTGTCTTCCAAGTAACAAGGCAGTGACGCCACGACATCGATTTCGTGCTCGGCCAAAAAATCAGCCACCCAATCAAAACCGGGCTCGCTGAGAATTGTGAGATTGCATCGGTCGATTACACGCAGCCCCGCTGCTCGAAACGCGGCGGCCAGCCGTTGGAAATTCGGGTTCATCTCCGGTGCGCCGCCGGTCAAATCAACCGTGGTGATCGACGAGCACTCCTCCACCAACTCCAGCAAACGATCCGCCGTGCGGTCGTCCATGTTTTCGCGTTTCTTGGTCGGACCGGCGTCCACGTGACAGTGGGTGCACGTTTGATTGCAAAGTTTGCCGAGGTTGATCTGCAACTGGTTCAATTGGTTGCGCCAGAGAGCCCCACCTGCGACCCGAGATGCGAATGTCGGCACCAATCCGGTGGGTAGACCTTCATTCACAATCGGTAGCAAACTCGTCACAGGTGCATTCTCCAGGGAATATTGGGTGCCGGCACGACCGATTCAAATCGTACGATCCGTCATCGACAACAGCACAGTTCGAGCACTGAGGTCGACAAAGCCGAAATGGAAACCATCAAAGCGGTTCCAACGTACAAGATGACCAACGAAGTCCTATCCCCGTTGTTGGGACAAAACGGTAGGATGAAGTGAGCACGGTATGGGGAACCGGCCGGTTGTGCGTCGAAGCTCGTTTTCGCGAATTGCATTTGCGAATCGATTTTCCCTGCAATTGATTGGTTTTTGAGGCGACGGAACGTGACTTCCCTCGTCTTGTGGGTGACTTGTGGCGTACGGTTTGCGTAGGGAAACATCGGGTCGAAAGATTCGCCAGTTTGACAGTCGGTCTGGTCTAAGGGACGGAGAATATGTACGAACGGTTTACTGACCGAGCCAGGAAAGTCATGCAATTGGCTAACCAAGAGGCTCAACGATTCAATCACGAATACATCGGCACTGAACACATTTTGTTGGGTTTGGTGAAAGAGGGCAGCGGCGTTGCTGCCAACGTATTGAAAAATCTCGAGGTCGATCTGCGAAAAATTCGCCTCGAGGTCGAGAAATTGGTGCAAAGCGGGCCTGAAATGGTGACCGTTGGCAAATTGCCACAGACACCACGTGCGAAGAAAGTCATCGAATACTCGATGGAAGAAGCTCGCAATCTCAATCACAGCTACGTCGGCACCGAGCACATTTTGCTGGGTTTGCTGCGTGAGCAAGAAGGCGTCGCCGCTCAGGTTCTGATGAACTTGGGTCTGAAGCTGGAAGACGTCCGCGAAGAAGTCCTCAACTTGCTCGGACACGGGCTCGAAGGCGCTGAAGTTGGCGAACGCGGTGGCCGTGGTGGCGATGGCGAAGGCAGCAGCGGCGGAAGCGGAAGCAGCAAGAGCGGCAAGAGCAAGACTCCTGCCCTGGACAGCTTTGGCCGCGACCTGACCGAACTGGCAAAGAAAGGCGAACTGGATCCAGTCATCGGCCGCGAACGAGAAATCGAACGCGCCATCCAAATCCTTTGCCGTCGTACCAAGAACAACCCCGTCCTGTTGGGCGAAGCTGGTGTCGGTAAAACCGCCATCATCGAAGGCTTTGCACAACGCGTCGTTGGCGGCGAAGTGCCTGAAATCTTGGCCGAGAAACGCATCGTCGTTCTCGACTTGGCGATGATGGTCGCTGGTACCAAGTACCGCGGTCAATTCGAAGAACGTATCAAAGCGGTCATGACCGAAGTGCGTCGCGTCAAGAACACGATTCTCTTCATCGACGAACTTCACACGCTGGTCGGTGCCGGTGGTGCGGAAGGCGCGATCGACGCTGCCAACGTTCTGAAGCCAGCCTTGGCTCGGGGCGAAATCCAGTGCATCGGTGCGACGACCCTGGACGAGTACCGCAAGTACATCGAAAAGGACAACGCGCTGGCGCGTCGTTTCCAAGAAATCATGGTCGAGCCTACCGGCAAGACGGAAACCATCGAGATCCTCAAAGGATTGCGTGAACGTTACGAAGAGCACCACCGCGTTCAATTCACCGACGACGCCGTTGTAGCGGCCGTCGAAATGAGCGAACGCTACATCACCGCCCGTTGCTTGCCTGACAAGGCCATCGACGTGATCGATGAAGCGGGTGCTCGCGTGCGTCTTCGCACCATGACTCGTCCACCAGACTTGAAAGAGATCGACGAACAAGTCGAAACGCTGAACAAAGACAAAGAAGACGCGGTTGCCAACCAAGACTTCGAAAAAGCCGCCAACCTGCGTGATCAAGCTGAAAAGCTTCGCAAGAAGAAAGAGCAGATCACCCAAGAGTGGCGTGAAAAGAGTCAGCAAACCGATGGCGTCGTCGACGAAGAAATCATCGCAGAAGTCGTCAGCAAGATGACGGGCATTCCATTGACTCGACTGTCAACAGAAGACTCCCTGCGTCTGCTGAAGATGGAAGAAGAACTGCACAAACGCGTCGTCAGTCAAAGCCAAGCTGTCACGGCAGTTGCCAAGGCAGTGCGCCGAAGTCGCTCGGGATTGAAAGACCCCAAGCGTCCAACCGGATCGTTTATCTTCGCTGGTCCAACCGGTGTCGGTAAAACGTTGCTCGCCAAGGCTCTTGCTGAATACATGTTCGGTGACGCCGATGCGTTGGTGCACATCGACATGTCCGAGTACATGGAGAAACACAACGTCAGCCGTCTGATCGGTGCCCCTCCCGGATTCGTGGGTTACGAAGAAGGTGGTCAGCTCACCGAGAAGATTCGCCGGCGTCCGTACGCGGTCGTGCTGTTCGACGAAATCGAAAAGGCTCACCCCGATGTCTTCAACATGTTGTTGCAAGTCATGGAAGAAGGTCGCCTGACGGATTCGTTCGGACGTAACGTCGACTTCCGAAACACGATCTTGATCATGACCACCAACGCGGGTGCGGAAGCGATCAAGAACGAATCGGCATTCGGTTTCCAAAAACCCGACGGCGATGCGAGCTACGACTCGATGAAGTCTCGCGTGATGGACCAAATCGAACGCGTCTTCCGACCTGAGTTCCTGAACCGTTTGGACGACACGATCATCTTCCGTCACTTGACCACGACCGACCTGAAGGGCGTGATCGACTTCGAACTGTCGAAGGTTCGCGAACGTTTGCTCGACCGTGGCTTGGCCATCGACTTGAGCGACGAAGCGAAGGAGTTCTTGATCAAGAAAGGCAGCAACCTCGATTACGGGGCTCGTCCACTTCGTCGTGCGATCGAGCAACGCATCGAAGACCCACTCGGCGAAGAATTGCTGCGTGGTGCTTTCGAAGGCAAGGACACGATCATCATCGACGTTCACAAAGACGACAGTGGCAAGATCACGCGTCTGAACTTCGAAGGCGAAAGCCGCGGCTGGGCAGAAAGCGATTCCGAAGAGGAAACGGTACCTGCCGCCAGCAGCGACGATCAATCGAAGTCCGATGAATCGTAGTTCGCTCCGCGAATGACAATCAGTGTGCCTCGGCGAGCCAACCCTCGCCGAGGCATTTTTTTTGCACCAATGGCCCGATATCACTCGGGCAAATTTTCGATCCCGATTGATCGCGATGCAGCAGACTGCCAAGAAAGCCCACTCCGCTATCAACAAACAAAAGATCGCTCTGTGGACGCATTCGCTCGGCCGGGTCAGTGACCTGGAAGACCTGTTCGGAAGGCTCGCGGGAACGAAACATCGGCTCTGGTTCGACTCAGCGTCCGACCACGAGCACGACCGAGGACGATACTCGTTCCTGGCAGCGGACCCGGTCGGCTGGCTCAATGCCTCCCTCACAGATCCCGATCCGTGGCCCAAACTCCACAATTGGTGTTCTCGAATCGCGGACTTCGGCCACTCTCCCGAACTGCCTCCCTTTTGCGGCGGGCTGGCGGGGCTGATTCCGTACGAAGCGGCCTGGTGGTTGGAACCAACGACCCGAATGCCTGAGAGCTTCTTAGGCGGTCGACCTCAACTTGGAATGGCGATCGGAATCTACGACTGGACCATCGCGGTGGACCATTCCTCCGGCGAAGCAACCTTGATCAGCAACGGCCTGGATGGCTCGCTGAAGGCAGATCCTGAAAGAGCTCGCCGCCGTGGTGAAGAAGCGCTGGAACGCTTGAACTCGACGACCGAACATTCTGTTGCCAGCTCACCGCCACCGAACCAAAACTCAGAATCAACAGGCCATCCGACCAAAGAGTCTGGTGTCCGAAGCAACATCGACTCGCAACGCTACGTCGAGGCGGTCGCCGAGATCATCGACCGAATCCGTGCGGGTGACTCATTCCAAGTCAATCTTGCTCAGACGCTTTCGCATCCCGCGACTTGCGACGCCGAAGAACTCTACGGTCGTTTGCGCCGATCAAACCCGGCACCTTATTCAGCCTTCTTTGATGTCGGCAACGAGCAAATCCTGAGCTCCTCACCGGAAGGTTTTCTGCAGGTGCGTGATCGCCACGTTGTCACTCGCCCAATCAAAGGAACCGTGCCGCGCACCGGAGATGAGATCGAAGACGAACGCTTGGCTCAGGTTCTCGGCGGCAGTGCCAAGGACCGAGCCGAGAACATCATGATCGTGGATCTGATGCGAAACGATCTTTCCATCGCCTGCAAAGACGATAGCGTTCGCGTCTCCGGACTTTGCGAAATTGAACGCTACCAAAGTGTTCAACACCTAGTGTCGACCGTCCAAGGCGACTTGCGTGACGACGTCACAATCAGCGAGCTGTTGGCAGCTTGTTTCCCCGGTGGAAGCATCACTGGTGCTCCCAAAATCGAAGCGATGAAAACCATCGCCCGACTCGAAGGGCAACCACGCGGAGCCTACTGCGGATCGATCGGGTACATCAGCGTTTCCGGCAACGCGGATTTCAACATCTTGATTCGAACCGTCACCCAGCGAGACGGCCACTGGCACTTTCCCGTCGGCGGAGGCGTCACCGCTCGCAGCGAACCGCAAAGCGAACTCGAAGAAACATGGACCAAAGCTGCTGGTCTATTGCGTGCGATTCGACCGACGGAAAGCTAACGATCCTTCGAAACATCCAGCCTCCATTCACTGGATGTCGCCATTCAATTCCGCAGCCAACTTTTCGCGGAAAATCTTGCTGTTGTGCCGGATGTCGACCGGTAGCGGTTGATCACGAATGACAAAACGATCGATCCGCTGCGTCAGCGGATTACGAGCTGCTCGATCGCGAAGCCTCGCCTCCAATTCCTTCGCTCGACTGGTATCGCCACCGATGGTCAGGTCGATGGGCTGAACGACCAACACCGGCGTCTGCTCACCCGGCTTTCCAACGCCGACCAATGCGCATTTATCGACTTGTTCATCCACGTTGAAAACCGACTCACATGGAATCGTGAAAAACGTACGCTTGGCCGATACGATCCGATGTGCTTTTCGACCGCAAAACCAAAAACGATCTTGATCGTCGAGGTAACCAACATCACCCATCCGATGCCAAAACTGTTCGGCAGTATCGCCTGACTCATCATGCACTTTGTGCAGAGCGTTTTGGTCCGCTCGCGTGACATATCGCCGAGTCACCATCGGCCCACTCACGATCAACTCACCGATCTTGCCCCGTGGCAACTCTTTGGTTTCATCGATGTTTGCGATTGGACCATCATCGATTTCGATCACTTTCCACTGCACACCGTCAAACCGAGAACCAACACAAACACCTTTGCCTTTCGATGCTGCTGGACCGGTTTCCGAGATGACAGCTCGCGATTCGATGGAAGCGATTGGTAGCGCCTCGGTCGCTCCGTACGGCGTCTCGATTTTGGCGTCTTCGTGAACGAATCGTCGAAGCGATTGCAGCGTCGCCGCTGGAACGGGTGCCCCTGCCGACAGAACGCGTTTCAAAGTTGGAAATGGTCGTCCGACCGCGTTCGCTTCGCACCACCGTGTGACCGTTTTCCAAAGTGCAGGTGAACCGAACGATTGATCCACTTCCCATTGTCGCGCCGCCTGAATCAACTTCTGCGGATCCACATCAGCGGGTCGTGTGGGATCCATGTCAGGAATGACCGTCGTCACTCCCATCACCGCATCGAACAAACCAAACAAGGGAAAGCACGCCAAATCGCGTGAGCCTTGGCGAATCTCGTAGCGGCTGCGAATTCGATCGATCTGGGCATGAAAGGTTTGATGCGTGTAGGCGACGCCTTTGGGCGGCCCGGTACTGCCTGTTGTGAAGATCACCGCCGCATCGTCGAGCGTCTGAACATCGGGAAGTGACAGCGAGGGATTTTGGTTACCCAGCTCCAAAATCTGCTTGAGCGTTTTGCCACCCCAGAACCAACGCCGCCCCACCGTGATGTTGCGTTTCGCATTGGGAAATTTGCTTCGCAGAATCGTTCTGATTGCCTGTGCTTTTGGGATCCCCAAAAAGCCATCCGGGTTCACTTCCTGCAAACATCCGATCAGGTGTTTTCGGTCCATCCCGGGATCAATCAGCACGACCACGACGCCGGCCTTCATCATCGCGAAAACGAGCTCGATGAACTGGGCTCCAAAGGGAACCAAGCTGACCATACGCATGCCAGGTTCGATTCCCGAGGCCAACAATCCTCGAGCGGTCTGAGTGCTTCGTTCGTCCAACGTCTTGAACGTTGTCAGCGCGTAGTCACGATCCGATCCATCCCGCTTGGCGGGTCCAGAGGGTTCCGCGATGGCGATCGCACCAGGCAATATTTTCGCGATTGCGGTCAGTCGCGACGCAACGTTGCCGGATGAGCCCGCGGTTTCGGCGAGGACCTGAGACGACTCTCGACCGCATGGACCATCACTCATTTTCACTCACCAAAACTTCGAGAATTTGATCCGCGATCGATTCTTGCACGACTCGCTGGGCTCCCTTCCAACCGGGAATTCCGTTGACCTCAATCAATTGCAATTCACCCGAGTCTGTCTCCAACCAATCGACCGCGGCGAGCTTCAATCCAAAGTCCTCGCAAACAAGCCGAGCCGATTGTTCCAAACATGCCTGCATTGGAACCAGCTCGCTTTGACCGCCGCCTCGAACATTGGTACGGAAGTCGGAATTGCTGCGACGACGGATCGCATGAGCGTGCTCGCCAACAATGAGCATTCGCAAGTCGACCCCGCCGGGAGGCACGAACTGCTGAACGTAACAAACCGCGTTCATTTGCGTGAGAGTCGAGAACGTGGTCCAGGCAAGTTCCGTGTCGCAAACTCGCATGACACCGCGACCTTCGCCGCCAAAGATTGGTTTGACCACAACGTCACCGCCCAACTCTTCAAAAGCCTGCATCGCCGCAACTCGGGATTGCACGACATGCGTTGCGGGTGTCGAAATACCGAGCGACTTCACGCGAGCCAAGGTTGCGAACTTGTCGATGGCAAGCTCCAACGCGGCCGGAGGATTGACGATCGCAGTCGTTCTCAACCGGCTCTGCCGTCGGACGAAATCATGCAACACCGCCAACCGAAACGTGATCTGTTCCAATGATCCAGCCGGCATGGTGCGAGTCAGAATGGCACCGAAGTCATCCAAAGATCGCTCACTCGAATCCGATCCATCGTGCCGTTGGCACCACACTGTCGAATGCAGCGAATCAGAATGCAGCGATTCCAAATCTGCCTTGCGACCGATTTGACTTCGCAACGATTCGTAGTCGGCGAAGTGAAGTTGAACCGACCGACGCGAAGCCGCGGCTTGCAGCTCGGACAAATGCCATCCCAACGTCGCGGCTCGGCCGAGCGGTTGTGAACGAGATGCCCCAACCAACGCATCTCGCCCGCCCAGCACCAACACACTTTCGCGACTCATAGCCCGAACGATTTTCGCATGACGTCGAGGCTGATCTGACCATGACGCCACGTTCTTCCCGATTGCAACGAGTGGATCGTCACAACGGCGGGACTGAACAGCATTGGGTCGACTCGATAGAAATCGTATTCGTACTCTTTGAAGATTTCCGCGAAGGGTCGCCCGTGATCCTCGGAGGATTCACTCGGTACCTTTGCCGCAACGCTTTCGATCGCGTCGTCCTCCGCATCGACCCAAAGCGATACCCGAGCACCGTAGAGCATCGCGTCGTTGGTTCGCCCGATCCCACCGATCGTATCGCCTTTCTTCGCGGGAGGAGGCAGTGGTGCGTCGCCATGAGCGGACACAACACGGGTCACGTCGAACTCCAACGCGTGCAACTTGTGCAGGGCGGTCTCGACGCTTCGCGACACCACCTGGGCGCTGCCGGCAATGCTCGTGCTCGGAGCAACCGCCAAGCACAGACGACTGGGGTCGACGCCACACTCGTCCGCGATCGCTTCCATGACGTCATCGCCGGGCAATTTGTCGGACTCTAAAACCCCAACCGCGAATTCACCTTCGTTTGCCGTACGTGAAAGCTGCAGTTCTTCCAGCATGGCTTCTTTACCACGCAAGCACCGCATCGGCCCACTCGCCATCGCGAAGTAGTCGTCGACCGAAACCGGCCAACCAGCGTATTGGCCACCCAGGCAGGACAGTACCGGATGGTCCGTTTGGATCGCCACTGACAAGCCAACCAAATCGTCGGCAGTCGCCGGCACATACCGGACATTCGCCAAATCACCCAAACAAAGCCTGGCTAGCCCAAGCCCCGCTTCCAAAGATCCACTGCACGTCACACCGGCGTCCAAAACACGTGCTCCAGCGATCGTCAGCGGCACAGAACGCAACTCAATCGCCCGGCTCCACAAGGATTCAAAGCATTGAGACGCTGACCGGGAAAGATCAGGCTTCACTCCGGTTCGGGGAAGATCGTCGGGTGTCGCGGATTTCATGCGACCAATCTAGCGACCCCGCTCAGGATTGACGATTGGCCCTCAAGCGGTGCACTGCGGAGAACCGATGCTCATTTTGAACACGCCATTTATGCGTGCACAAGTGCGTTGATCTTTCTGCCCCAAAATGAGACGACACAATGACTTCCAAGCCCAATTGGCTGGCGATTACGCTGGCTGTTGCTGCGACAAGCAACGTTTTCTGTATTGGCACCGCAACTGCCGTCGAATCGACACTCAAAATCGTTCGATCCGAACCCGAGGTCGGCCACATGGCCCAGGACTTCGAATTGGAGGTGGCCGCGGGAAAACGTTCCGACACCGTTCGCCTCAGCGAAATCACCGGCGAAGGCCCGGTGGTCATCGCAATCCTGCGAGGCTTTCCCGGCCGCCAGTGCCCCGCGTGTGCTGGCCAGGTCGCCGACTTGATCCGGCATGCCCATTACTTCCAGGCACGCAACACAGAAGTTTTGTTGGTCTACCCGGGTCCCGCGGCAGAACTGAAGGCGAAGTCGAAAGACTTCCTCAAGGACACCAAACTGCCCGCCCCGTTCACGATGTTGTTGGATCCGGACTACAAACTTGTCAGCGCATATGGCCTTCGCTGGGATGCTCCTCACGAAACCGCCTACCCAACCACCATCGTTATCGGCAAAGATGGCAAGATTGACTTCGTGAATATCAGTCGAACTCACCGAGGTCGCACGGCAGCGACCACCATTCTGGATCAACTTTGACACTGACGCCCGAATCGGCCGATTGGCTGCAAGAAATCTCCGGATCCACTTCGATCGAAGAGGTCCGCCACGTCCAAACACTCTGGAGTGGTTACGGACAAATCCTGCGAGTCCAACTGAAGCAATCCAATTGGCTGAATCCGGCGTCGACCACGGAGGCGAGCGAATTCACCAGCGTCATCGTCAAGCAAATCTCGCCGCCCGCTTTGGAAGAGCAGGGCGGCGGTCACCCTCGCGGATGGAACACATCCCAATCTCACAATCGCAAACTTCGATCCTACGAAGTGGAATCGGCCTTCTATTCTCATCACGCCAGCCGATGCGACGAATCCTGCCGAGTCGCCGAGTGCCTCGCGCAAGCAGACTTGCCGTCGGGGCAGATCATGGTTCTCGAAGACCTTGATCAAGCAGGATATCCGATCCGACACCACGGTCTCGATGCGACGGGGGTCGACCAAGGACTTCGATGGCTCGCGAATTTTCACGCGAGCTTCCTGCACACGGCGGAACAATCCGATCAATGGAAAGACCTTTGGCCCATTGGCACTTACTGGCACCTGTCGACTCGCCCCGATGAATTCGACGCGATGCCGGCGGGAGAACTCAAAGATGCCGCGAATAAACTGGACGACCGATTGAATCAGAGCGAGTTTCAAACGCTGGTTCATGGCGATGCAAAAGTCGCGAACATGTGTTTCGCGACCAAGTCACACCGGCCGCCCGCCATGGTGGATTTCCAATACGTTGGTCGAGGCTGCGGCATGAAAGACGTCGCTTATTTCCTGAGCAGCTGCGTCAGTGAATCGGAATGCCAACGCAATGAATCACGCTATCTCGCGACCTACTTCGAAGTGTTGCGCGACGCAATGTCAACTCGCGGCATCGAGCAAGTCGAATTCACGTCACTGGAAATTTCCTGGCGTAAACTGTACCCGGTCGCTTGGGCGGACTTTGTTCGCTTCTTAGAAGGATGGTGTCCCGGACACGCGAAACTGACGGGATACTCTCGCCGCATGGTCGACATCGCCTTGGATTCATTGGACGACCAGCACGGTCACTCCAATAGCGACTAAAATTCACGTCGCCCGCCTCTTGCCAGACACAACCGGAACTCTGTGACATGTTGAACCGCACATTCCTTTCCATGGCACTGTTGCCGCTCCTTGCAGTCGCAACATCCACGCTAGCTAGTGGAGATGAAAAGTCGCCGCCTAACGTGGTGTTCTTCTTGGTCGATGACCTTGGCTACATGGACATTGGTGCGAACAACCCGGACACGTTTTACGAGACACCCAACATCGACCAATTGTCGAAATCGGGCATGCGATTCACGGACGGCTACGCCGCCAACCCGGTCTGCAGCCCCACCCGATACAGCATCCTGACCGGCAAGTATCCAACTCGCGTCGACGCGACCAATTTCTTCACCGGCACCCGCCCAGGCAAGTTCCGGCCCGCGCCGCTGAACAACCGGATGCCACTGGAAGAAACCACGCTTGCTGAATCACTCAAGTCATCTGGCTACGCCACCTTCTTCGCTGGCAAATGGCACCTCGGACCATCCGAAGAATACTGGCCCGAACACCAAGGTTTTGATGTCAACCAAGGCGGTCACAACGCCGGCGGTCCATACAGCGGCAAACGATACTTTTCTCCGTTCGAAAATCCGCGTCTCGAAGACAACACCACCGGCGAACACCTTCCAGATCGCCTTGCCAAAGAAGCCTCCAAGTTCATCGAGCAACACAAAGACGAACCGTTCCTCACGTACCTGTCGTTCTACAGCGTCCACACTCCGTTGATGGCTCCGCCCGAACTGGTGCAGAAATACAAAGACAAAGCCAAGCGTCTCGGCCTGACCGACAAAGAAGCTTTTGGAGAAGAGGAAAAGGTTTGGGGAAAGGCTGAGTGGGAAGGACGACCGGTGCGTCACCTGCAAAACCATGCCACCTACGCGGCGATGGTCGAGGCAATGGACCAGGCTGTCGGCCGTGTGCTCAAGCAAATCGATGACCTGGGACTCACCGAAGAAACCATCGTGATCTTGACCTCCGACAACGGTGGCCTGAGCACCTCCGAAGGCTGGCCAACCTCGAACCTGCCGCTGCGAGGTGGCAAGGGTTGGGTCTACGAAGGTGGAATCCGCGAGGCGTTCATGATTCGTGCTCCGGGAATCACAAAGCCAGGAACGACCAGCGGCGAACCCGTTTGCAGCATCGATTTCTATCCGACCATTTTGGATCTTTGTGGCCAATCGCCACCCGCGGAAAAGATCGTTGACGGTGTGTCATTGAAACCATTGCTTCGTGGCGAACCAACCCTCGATCGCGAATCGCTGTACTGGCACTACCCTCACTACAGCAACCAAGGCGGCTTCCCCGGCGGCGCCATTCGCGAAGGGGATTGGAAGCTGGTTGAACGCTACGAAGACGGCCGAGTGCACCTTTACAACCTGAAAGAAGACATCGGCGAACTCAACGATGTCGCCGAGCAAAACGCCGAACGAGTTGCGGCGATGAGAGACCGCCTGCATCGCTGGTACAAAGAAGTCGACGCGAAATTCCTACAGTCCAAATATGGGCAACAGCCTTGGCATCCCTTCCAGGACTGATCGCCGTTGTTGAAGGAATCGTGCGGCTTCTTAGTTCGTATCGTCAGACATTTCACCATCACCCTCCCTGAGGTCGTGCAGTTTTTTGATGCCGCTTTCCGGCTGATTTACACACGGTGCACCTCTCCCGAAACGAAGTTTGGGGAGAGGTCGAGCGACGCCGTTCAGGCGTACGCGAGGGTGAGGGCCGAGCACGGGAAGCGGCGCGTGTTACCTTCCCCGAGCCAAAGCCGAACGATCTTCTGAAGAACAAACGATCGCTGAAGCAACGTCTTCAACTCCACACGTTACGACCGTGACGCGCCCTGTTTCCGCTTGCGATACTTGTTTGGATTGTCGGCCTGCCCGGTGATCTCGTACAGGAACATGCTCGGCTTGGTCGGACGAGGCTTGCCCCATTTGCGACGCGTCAAAGCCAGCGACATCGTCAACTGATCTTGGGCGCGTGTGATGCCGACGTAACACAAACGCCGCTCTTCGGCGATGTCTTCTTCCATCCCGCCTTTCAGCGTTCGACTGTGAGGCAGGATGCCATCTTCCATCCCGACCATGTAAACGACCGGGAACTCCAATCCTTTGGCCGCGTGCATGGTCAACAACCAAACCGCGTTCTTCATTGCCAACTTGTCCTTTTCGCTGCCCATCTCTCGACCGGCCAATGCGATGTCGGACAAGAAACCCGACAAATCAGGCTCTTCATTCTTGTCCTCGTAAGCCGCGACCGCGTTGGCGACTTCGCCGATCGATGCCATGCGCGATTCACGCTCATCGGGTTGATCGTAAAGCCGAGCGATTTCATCGGCGTAGGCGGTCCGCTGCAACAGCGTCTCCAGACCCTCCCGCATCGTTTCGTTCGCCAACCGTTGCTGCACATCGCCCAGCAATTGCTTCAGCTGATCGATCCCCCGAAGAGCCGCCGGGGTCAGATCCGCAACCGATTCAGGATCGTTCATCACCTGCCAAACGGGGATGCCCTTCGACACGGCGCGATCGACCAACATCCGCACGGACTTGTTACTCAGTCCGCGAGCGGGCGTGTTGATCACGCGCAACAGCGAGATCTCATCGTCGGGCTGATTGATCCATTTCAGATACGCAACGATGTCACGGACTTCACGTCGGTCAAAGAACGACTGGCTACCCAACATCACGTACGGCACATCATGCTTTCGCAGTTCCGTCTCGAACAAACGAGGCTGTTCGTTGGTGCGAAACAGGATGGCGATGTCTTTGGGCTGGATGTGTTCGTTTTCAATCAGGTGCTTGATCTCACGAACGACCGTCTCGGCCTCAGCTTGCTCATCCTTGTGCTGCACAATCCGAGGACGCTTGCCTGATGGGCGAAACGGCTTGAGCACCTTGTCGTGACGAACCGTGTTGAAATCAATCAGCGTGTTGGCCATCTCAAGGATGGCACCGGTGCTGCGATAGTTGTCTTCCAACCAAACCACTTCCGCGTCCGGCCAATCCTTGCTGAAGCTAAGGATGTGCGACACGTCCGCACCGCGCCACGCATAGATCGATTGATCATCGTCGCCGACGACGCAAAGGTTCCGATGCACCTCAGTCAGGTGCTTGGTGATCCGGTACTGACTGCCGTTGGTGTCTTGATATTCGTCAACCAAGACGTGGTCATACTTGCCCGCTTCGCGATCGCGAATGTCGGTGTGCTCGGCGAACAACGTCTCAGTGTGCAGCAGCAGATCGTCAAAATCCATCGCCCCGCGAGCACGCAGACCGTTTTGATATCGGCGGTAACCAGACGCTGCGAAATGCTCTTTGTCGGTGCTCGCGATGCTCATCGCTTGTTCCGGAAACACGGACGCACTCTTCCAACCACTGATGATCGAAAGCATGTCACCGGGTTTTAAAGCCGTGTTCGGCAACCGCAACTCACGCAGAATCGCCCGCGCGAGCGACTCTTGGTCACTGCGGTCATAGATCGCGAAAGTCGCGGGAAATCCGATCGCGGGCGCATGCTCGCGGAGGATCCTCACGCACTGAGCATGGAACGTGCTGATGGTGGGCTTCGGCGGGCCCTTTTGGCCACGTTTACGTTTTTGATTCTTGTAGCCCAGCAGTTCGCCGACGCGATCCTGCATTTCACCAGCCGCTTTGTTGGTGAACGTCACCGCCAAGATGCGATCAGGCTTCACGCCGTGCTTGATCAGATTCGCAATGCGAAACGTCACGACGCGGGTTTTTCCCGTGCCAGCACCGGCGAGCACCAGAAGCGGGCCAGACAACGTCTGCACCGCTTTGGCTTGCGGCGGGTTCAGACCCGCAACATCAAACGTGCTCAAGGAAGAAGAGTCAGCCGGTTTTTATTCAGGCAACGTCAATGTTGACGCGACGACCTTCGCGGTCAAAACGGACTTTGCCGTCGACCAATGCGAACAAGGTGTAGTCGTTGCCCATTCCAACACCGGCACCTGGATGGAACTTCGTTCCAACCTGACGGACCAAAATGTTGCCGGCGATAACGGCTTCACCGCCGAATTTCTTGACACCACGACGTTGAGCGTTGCTGTCACGACCGTTGCGGCTGCTGCCCTGACCCTTTTTGTGTGCCATCGAAGTTCTGCGTTTTGATCAGTGAGAAATGGTTGTAGATTTTTGAGAGGGCGAGAGGTTAGCGGAACGTCCACGTGTAATCAAGTCGTTGTTCCAGCCCATATTGATCCAGCATGTATTTTTGCTCTTCCGGATCCGAATACGCGGGCACGCCAAAGCGAACGCGATCTTCCGTTTGGTCCATTCTGTCGCCAGGGCGATAGAAGTTCAACGTCAACGCTTTGCGGCGATACGGTGCGTCTTCGCCTTCACCGTCCTGTTCGAATGCATTCGTCAAACCGAACACGTCGATTGAGAAGAAATCCAAACCGGGTTCCACGTCCACCCAAGTCGCCACCCCCCAAACGCCAGGTGCGCTCTCGTCGGAGGTTCGTGGAATTTTGACCGTGCTGATATCGACCGAATTGTGCAGTGGAGCGGTGATTTGCTCACGAATCGCGATGCGATCGCGGGCGATCGGCAGAATTTGATCGACATAACTGCGATCGCTTTCGTGATCCCTCAGCACCAACATCGGAAAGAACCGGCGGGAGCTGTAGCTGACCGATTCGATTCGCTGGTAGATCGGATTGTCCGGATCGTCAACGGCGGGACGCAAATCGCCGCCGCGGTAACGAACGCGATACACCATGTAATGCACCAATTTGCGTTGCAATCGGCCGTCAGGACGAGGCAGATCGAGGTACATCTGGCGAAGTGGTTTGAACGAAAACTCAAAGCAAAAGATTTCGCGACGCAAAATCACTTGCTTCGCCATTTCTTCCAGCGTGCGCGAGCGTGGCTCGAAATGAGGCTCGCCGTTGGGATGATTGTCGCTCTGCCAAGCGATCTCGGGATGGCTGTTGATAATCGATTTCAGCGTCAGTGGACCATCGAAGGTTTCCTTCGGATCCGGAGCCGGTGGAATCGCGGTCACAACTCCCGGTGCGAATTCAGTTTGCACCTTGGCCGACGGAGCAGCCTCTTGTGCGTGTGCGGAGCCACAAATGGTGCTCGCCGAAACGCACATCGCGACAGCGACGATCGATTTTTGGCTCCATCGCGCCATCACGCCGGTCCAGCCCCACCGCGGCGGCAAGCCGGCCGAAGAGGCGTCCAAAGATCGAGTTCGTGTGGCGATGATTGACATGAAAAGCCGTCGTTAACGCTTGGTCGTGGGAAGGTCACTGGCTGAGATTACGTGCTCCGGACGATTTTTGCTCGGAGCAACCAGGTCAGCCGGCTCTAATCTTAATTGCTGACCGGCCGAGGAAGCTGTTTCCGTGCCGTCCAAGCCGGATTTTTCTGCTGGATCCAGCTCGATTTCCTCGCCCGCGGTGACCGCCGGGCCGGACCACTGCAACGATGCCGCCAATTGGACGTCCGATCCGCTTAAATCATTCACGCTGTCGCCTTCCATCGTCAGGGTGGCCTGGACGCGGCGACCCGAATCGTCACTGAAGTGCATCATGATCCACTGGATCGGAATCCCCTCGACTTCGCCCGTCGCAGTGACGTGCAAAACTCGCAGGCCGGAGTCAGACAACTGCTCTTCGGACCGCACCAATTGGTCGAGCTGCTTGTCCAAAGTTCGCTGAACGTCGGCTTCGAATGCCTCCAGCGTCAACTGATTGCCTTCCGGAAGACGCGGCAGCGACCGCAGATTGCACTGAGCGATGCTTTGCTCGTTCTCAATCATTCGCAGGATCGCCTGTCCGGCGCCGTCCTGCATGATCCGCCAACGACGGTCCAGAAGCGCGTTGACGCCGATTTTCTCGCAATCCACTGCCATCAGCATTCGGTCCGATGGTGGCGGCGAGTCAAAGTCGACGGCGACCGCGGAAGCGGGCAAAACCTGAGGTTTCTCAAGCGGTTTGCGGATCATTCGAATCGTCGCGGTGACGTCGAATCCAGGTTCCGCCATTCCAATTTCGCGAGTCTCGTGGATCGCGACTGCCGCCCAAGTGACGGTCCGAGTGGAATGCTGGAATGTCAATTTGCCCAACACTCGCAATTGCGTCGGAACACCACTGACCGAACCATCCATCTTTCCTTGAAACTGCAACTTCGCGTTGCTGGCATCGTTGGAAACCAAACTGATTTCGACGTCGCTTTTGACCACGCCACTCAGGTTGAAAGCCGATGCCAAATCATTCGAATCCAACGCGACCTTTTCGCCAATCGACAACGTTTGAGTCGGCAGAAGTCGGTCCAGAGCGACGCTGGCGATGGGGGTCCGCAGGAGATCCAATTCGTCGTGATTCAAGTAATCGTCGGAGGCATAAATCGCCTCCGGCAATGTGTCACGACGAGCCACCACGAGGCCCAAATTGTCACGCAATTCGGTGGTCTGATCCATCCGGCTCAACCGGCTCACACCCTGAGCCGAGTGGTAGTGCCGTTCGGCGGCAATGATTGGCGATTCCATATCGGCATTTTTGGGTCGCAGATAACGCTCTTCGTAGTCCAATGCGACTTTCGCCGTGATCGGCAATTGCTGTTTGGTACTCGGTTTCGCCGTCAATGCGAGCAACGGATCCTTCGTCAGATTGACGTTGCCTTTTACGTCCATCTCCATTCGAACGCGGTAGAGCCCGAGGTCGAGACGCGGCCGAAGAATCACGTCGTTCGTCGATGAACCTGCCGCGGAGGCGATTTGGCTCGTTCCTAAGGTTCCTGCTATGCCGCCGATTGCGACCAAGCGTCCCAGGAACGCACGGCGAGATGCGGGCGAAGAATTCGGAGTGACACGTTTGGAAGTCGAATTCGTCATGATCTATTCAGCGGATTGGCGGCAGAGTCGAAAATCGCGCGACCGCATCGCAGCAGCGGTCTCAATCTGTTCAATCGGCTCGACCGGTTCTCGCGGTTGATCCGATCTCGTCCTTCTTGCCGGCTTTCTCATTGTGAGACCGCCAAAGTTTCAAACTGATTGTAAACTTTGCACTTTTTTGACAGCGACAAGGACACTTGCCGCGTGCTCAAAAATTTTGTGCCAGCGAAAACCAAGCGTTTTGCGGGACACTTGCAAAGTCAAATGCGATTTTCGACTTTGGGAGCATCGTTTGGCCTGAAACTTTCACTAGTGACCCTCCGTCCTGATTTGGGCAGGGTAGCCGCGCATTTCGACAGGTTCACTATCGGTTTGACATTGGGTCAACGAGGGAAACTTGGCGACGTGTCGGAGACGAAAAAACTCGTCTTTTTCGCTATCAACGGTGGTCTCAGCGAACTCTCGACGAGATCACACGCTCTAATCAGTACAGCCCACGAAGTCTGCCGAAATTCAGTGCTCTGATGCTCGGTTTTCTTCAACTGGCGTGGCACGGAGTCGCGCCGGAAGAGACGGTGGTGAGAAATTGGATGGTTTTTGAGAGCCCCCTTCTTGGTGGTTCCAGAGACAAAGTCTCCCCGCCCGATCTAACCGATCGTCTTATGGATAAGGCGACCTCCGGGCAAATTGGATTGACGTGCTGACGACCCGCCGGGGTCGCATGGACAACGGCACGGACAATCTGGCATGGGAAACCTAGATTATGCATACGTCTTACCGAAACATTGCTGTCAAAGAACTTCGCGATCAATTGTCTCGCTTTAGCCCCCGAGCGAAGAAGATCGAACAGTCGTTGTTGGCCGAAAAGTTGCTGTCGGAAATTCAGCCCGATCGCGATTATTCGATGGATTACGTCACGTTCCGCATCACCAACTACCGTCCCGAATCATCGCTGCGACAAACAATCGCGTCGGCTGATTTGGTGCACGACCTGCGTTTGCTAATCGAAGACTTGTCGGATTCGGCCGACATCGGCGCCAACGAAGCCGGCGAACACGTGCACACTGTGGCCGACCTCAGCCGCAATTTCCACGTCTCAACTAAAACAATCAGCCGCTGGCGTGACGCCGGTTTGGTCAGTCGCAAATTCTTGTTTGGCAAACGAAAACGCGTTGGCTTTCTCAACAGCAGCGTCGATCGATTCATCGCCAACAACCGCGACAAAGTCCGTCGTGGCGAACGATTCAGCCAACTGACCGACAACGAAAAGACCGAGATGGTCGAACGTGCTCGGCAATTGGTCGAGGGTGGCGCCACCTTCGCCGAAGTGATCCAGCAAATCGCGACGATCATGCATCGCTCGCCTGAAACGGTTCGCTACACGCTGAAGAATTTCGACGCCAAGAATCGCCAACTGGCCATTTTCCCTCATCACCGAGAAACACTCAGCGACGAAGACAAGCGAGTCATTCACCAATTGCAATTGCACGGTGCGACCATCCCGCAATTGTGCAAACGGTTCAAACGAACTCGAACAAGCATCCAGCGGATTTTGAACGAAGTTCGGATGCAGCATTTGCTCGAGATGCCGCTTGAGTACATCTACAACGAAGACTTCGAAGACACGTCTCGCGAAAGCGAGTACTTGGCTGAGATGCCCGTTTCCGAAACCGCTCGTAAAGTGCGAGCCCCTTCGGAATTGCCGAGCTACTTGGCTGCGTTGTACGACGTGCCGCTGTTGACGCGGGAACAAGAGGGTCACCTCTTCCGCAAAATGAACTACCTGAAGCACCGTGCGAACAAACTGCGTCAATCATTGACAGACGCCGATCGCATGGATACGGCAGTGATGGACCAAATCCAATCACTGTACGAAGAAGCGGTCAAGGTCAAGAACAAGATCGTGCAAGCGAACTTGCGCTTGGTGGTTTCCATCGCGAAACGCCACGTTGCATCGGCGGAAGATTTCTTCTCGCTGATCAGCGACGGCAACATGTCCTTGATCCGAGCAGTCGAGAAATTCGATTACTCGCGAGGCAACAAGTTCAGCACCTACGCCTCATGGGCGATCATGAAGAACTTCGCTCGGACCATTCCGAATGAATTCAAACATCGCGATCGCTTCCGAGCAACGCCGGACGAGATGTTCGTCGCACATCAAGACGAACGCTTGGACCCGTACTTGGAAGAGACCGTTCAGCTGCAACGTCAACGTGAGTTGGCTCGCATCTTGGATCGCCTGGATGAACGCGAACAAAAGATCATCACCGCTCGCTTTGGTCTGCAACGCGGCGTGGAACCTTTGACCTTGAAAGAGGTCGGCGAAGAAATGGGCGTGACCAAAGAACGAGTTCGTCAATTGGAAGCTCGTGCACTGAGCAAACTTCGCGACGCAGCACGAGATGCCAAAATTGACGTCGAACTCGGTGCCAGCTGAACTCCATCGAGTTCCCCCAAAGCAAATTCATTGAGCTAGACTGGGAGGCTTCTTCCCCACCTCCCACCTAGCTTTCTTGCTCATGCCTCGCTCAATGATCGCAGCGTGCCTCGCTCTAGGCACGCTTTTCCTGAACCTCTCCGCGGCTCAATCTTTCGCGGACGAACGCCCCAACATCATCTTCATTTTCGCAGATGACCTTTGCTTTGATTCCATCGCGGAACTTGGCAATGAAGAGGTTGAGACTCCCAACCTCGATCGCCTCGCTCGCGAAGGCACGTCGTTCAATCACGCCTACAACATGGGCTCTTGGAGCGGTGCCGTTTGCCTAGCCAGCCGCACGATGCTGAACTCGGGACGTTTTGTTTGGCAAGCACAGGAAATCTACAACCAATCCGAACAGGAACGTCAGGAAGGACGCTGGTGGGGCGAGATGATGAAGTCCGCCGGCTACCGTACCTACATGACTGGTAAGTGGCACTGCCGGGCAAACGCCGAGAAGTCATTTGACGTCGTTCGAGATACCCGCCCCGGCATGCCCAAAGATTTCCCGGAAGGCTACAACCGGCCGATTGAGGGCCAACCCGATCCGTGGTCGCCATCAGATCCCAAGTGGGGCGGATTCTGGGAAGGCGGCACGCACTGGAGCGAGGTCATCGCCAACCACTCCGATGACTTCTTCGCCGACGCGGCCAAGCACGACCAACCTGCGTTCATGTACTTGGCCTTCAACGCCACTCATGACCCCCGCCAGGCTCCGCAGGAATACCTCGACAAATACCCTGCGGAAAACATCTTGGTTCCTGCAAACTACCAGCCACTGCATCCCTATGCGGAAGAAATTGGATGTGGACGCAAACTTCGGGATGAGCGTCTGGCGCCGTTTCCACGAACCGAATACGCCGTTCGAGTTCATCGTCGCGAGTACTACGCGTTGCTAACGCACATGGACGCGATGATCGGCCGCATCCTCGATTCGGTCGAAGCATCCGGAGAAGCCGACAACACATGGATTTTCTTCACTGCTGATCATGGCCTCGCAGTCGGCCAACATGGTCTTCTCGGAAAGCAGAACCCGTACGACCACAGCGTTCGCGTGCCGTTTCTCGTCAAAGGCCCTGGCGTTAAAGCGGGCGTACGAATTGAAGAACCGATCTACCTGCAAGACGTGATGCCAACAACATTGCAACTAGCAAAGATCGAGAAACCCGATCACGTTGACTTCCACAGCGTGCTTCCATTGATGGACGGAGGCGTGACACCGTACCCAGCCATCTACGGCGCCTACCTGAATCTGCAACGCAGCATTCGCACACCCGAGCACAAACTCATCGTGTTCCCCAAAGCCCAAACGGTAGAACTGTTTGACATGCAAAACGATCCCGGCGAGCAAACCGACCTGGCCACCAATCCCGCCATGCAACCGATCGTCAAACACCTCTTCGAGCAACTGCAAAGTTTGCAAAAAGAACTCGGCGACAACCTTGAACTTTCCGGCGAACTGATCGGCTCCTAAAGAGACGGATTACCAAAAGCTGCTTGGCGTCTTACGGCAAAGCAGACAACCTACCGCCTCTGAATCGAAAACGTTTCAGGGGCGGTTCCACCAAAGAAAGAACCGCCTCAATCGCACCCGGCGACGATGCCACTAACGAAGCAACTCCCGCGGTTCTGCCAATAGTCAATTGCCTCCCTTTGAAACTTTTCGGCGACTCTAACAGGGGTAAATAACTCGCAGGCAAACGCGACCTGTTTCCGGCAGTACGATGGCGACGCAAGCCGAGGCAACGAACCGCCCTTATTTGACTCACGTAACGAGTTCCTGCTCATCACAGTTGCTCGAACTCGAAATAGTACCGTTGCAATGTCAAATAGACGCCTGCTGGCTTGTTGCCTGATCTGTCTTTCCGCTCTTCCTATTGCAGGTGCTGATGAAGCCGAAAGTGTTCCCCCAGCCAGTACGTCGTCGCCGACGCTAGGCTGGTCGGTTAGTTTCATTGCTGGGAAGTTGAAGCAACAGTGCTCGGTTCCGAAGAACGTGCAAGTTAAGGCAACTGCTACAAATGCGTTCTTCGAGGATGAATCGGGGACGGTCGGCAGCTTGTTGAAATTCGATAAGCGATACGCGTATACGGCACACGTGTTGGATGACTCATTTCGTTTGGAGGTGATCGCGACGGAGGGTCAAGACGCGAATGCAGGAGAACAACTGTTTCATTCGGTCTTGGAGTACGACGGCAGCGATGACAAGTCAAAGGTTTATGACCCAGTTGCTGGTCCGACCGCGACTACCTATGGTCGGATTCACAAAGGGCGAAATGGGTCTGAACGTCTCTTTCGGATTGGATATTACTTTTTTGGAATGGAAGACGCGAATGGTCAGACGTTTCTTTCCTCAATATTGAGTTCGAAAAGCGATTGGCAGCTGAGCTCCAAGGGAGAGAAAGAACATCCTTCCTTAACGCTTCCGATACACAATGAATCATCCAATGAAAGAATTGGGACTCGCGTCCTAAGATTCTCCGAGAAGCTCGGTTTCCGCCTGGTGGAAGACCGTCGTGAGATCATTGCGGATGGCGCGATTGAGCCGATACTTGAAAGGTCCGTCGTTTTTTCCTACGAAGACAGCAGCTTGGATGGTCGAGTGCTTTTGGAAACGGTTGATGACACGACGCGTTCTAAATCGATGAATAATCGCTACGGGACTCCAACCGTCAATGTGTTTACAACCAGCATCCTCGAATACGTGGTCGGAACGGTCGATCCCAACGACGTCTCGATTGTCTTTCCGGAGGGTGCTGTGATTTCAGATAACATTGATGGGGGGATGTTCCGGGCAACCGGCGACGGCGGTGAGATCCCCCGTGAGTTCGAATCAATATTAGGCGATGACTAGAAGTTTTCGCCCGAAGCCACCAGGTTGCTTGCTTGCCTGCTCACAAAGCAAGCGAATTGTCCCGTGCTGCGTAGCATTCGCCTGAAGTGACCATAACGCGGCTCCCTTGCTCGCCAAGTGCAGTTTCAGTGGTTCGTCCATGGCTTGCAAAATTCGCGAACAGGTTTCATTTTGGTCTTTGATCGCCAGCCATAGAAACAGATCGCAATCACCTGGCGTCATGACCTCCCAGCAGTCATCTTCCGACAACTTTCCGATTCCGATTCCGAATTGTTGAAGCTCAGTGCGCTCCGCATCGGACAATTGAAAATCAGTCGCGTCGCTGGAGAGCGTTTCATTGAGGAATTCACGAGTCCGGTCGTCACGGTCCAGCACTGCAACAATCTTCTCGATGACTTCCGTTTTCCCGGTCACTAGAAATTCCGCCCAACACAGATCCATCTCACCGGGCGACTGAATCGAATCGGGCAGGTACTTCGCTTCACGAAGCTCGCTGGGGGGATCGACAATCAAGTCAATCGCTTGACGCAACGGACCGGATTCCTGGGACCGGATCTCCTGCAATCGTGCATGAGCCTCCGGATAGATCTCCGCAATTCGCACGAACATCAACATGATCGTCGGGTTCTCATCGAACAATCGTTGCCCGACCGCATAACGCAACGCCATCCAGACCGATTCCGCATCAAAGCGACGATAGACCCCTGATGTCACCTCGGCAAATTTCGTCGAATCGAGATTGGGTTCGGTGGAACGTGCAGCTGAACTCTGGGCATCGGCTGATTCGTGAGACATGTTGGTTTCGGCAGGGAAGGTGCGTTCGGTTCGGTGACCGCCAGGATCGTCATCCCGAGGACGGGGCACCAAGATTACACATCCGAAGGGGCTGCGGAAGAACACTCGCGTCCGCCGGTGCGTTCAATCTCGCAGCCAAAATGCCCATCGAATTCCCTGCGTCAGGGTGCCCCCTTTGCGGCTCGCTGAAGGATGTCAGCGCAGCACGGTTCTGTCGCGTCACATTATCTCGCGTGGTCACGGAGTGAGGGCAGCCGTGAATCGATTCGAAGATGTGAGGTTAGAAAATGAGTTGTGTGGTGATGAGGCTGGTTGCTCAATCTTTGGGTTGGACGCTGCTTTGGGCTGCGTAGGTTTTGTTCCACGACTTCGCCCCAACGGGGCAACCCTATGCCAGCTCAGGGCAAGGCCCTGGGTTGTGACGGCACCAAGATTGCAAAGCCCCAACGGGGGCGGTGCTAGCAATTTCTGGGGAGTCTCTATTAGTGAAAAGACATTCCGATGCAAGAGCATCGGTTTCCCAAGGCAAGAGGTTTGAAGTTGCGTTCTTGGTTACGGGAGTGGTGACAGAGCCCTTGCCGGGACTGTGAAGCTTCGGTTCGGACGGCCACGTGACGGAACCGTTTAGGACAGTTCTCGCGTATTCATCACGCTTCCTTTGATGGCCAGAGTGCCAGCAGGTTGGCGAGGATCAGGATGGTTCCGCCGAGCACGAGTTCAAAGGTCAACGTTTCGTTTGCGTACTGGACGGCACACCAAACACTGAGCAGCCCGGGAACGAACATGGCCCAGGTGGACGCCATCAGAGGCTCCAGGGTGTAGAGCACCGATGCTTGCGTCGGTGACACGCTAGGTTGAAATCGATTCATCAGCGAGAACGCGACCAACGACGGAAAGATCGAAAGCAACACGATCAGAACGTAGAACCTCGGCTGAATCGTCAATGCGTACCATCCCGCGCTAGCCGAATCGATTGCCGATAACTCAGGGATGCTGGGCTGGATCAGCACGAAGAACAGCAACGCCAACACGGCGGTGGTTCCGAACATGGATGGTGTGAATGCGAGCGAATCCAACCGTTTTCCAAACCAATCGACCGCAACGATCTGGCCGCTGAAGAACAGCACCGCCAGCAGCGTCAGCGTGTCGCCAGTTTTCCATTGCCCAAGTCCATCGGGTGCGAAACGCAGGCCGCCGTCGGCCCACTGCAGCAATCCAGTCAGAATCGCCACACCGAACAAGGAAACTCCGGCGGCGAGCAAAACGATTACTCGTGGACGTTGTCGTTCAAAAAGCGTTGCGAGTACGGGCGTCCAAACCACAGCGAGGCTGGTCAGGAACCCGCTGCGAGATGCGGGAATGGTCGATAGCCCGGCTACTTGCAAAACCATGCCGATGACGAACAAGCAACCGATCGCGACTCCGGCGAGGAAGTGCGGCCAGCGAACGCGTCTCATCACGCCCCGGCAACAGATCGCGAACATCGCGAAGGCCAATGTAAATCGCAAACCGATCATCCACGCAGATGCCGCCGCCCGAAAAGCTCCAGAGGCCGTGTGCTCATCCACACCAAAGTGTTCGTCAGCGAGAAGATTCAACGTCTTCATGAAGGGAAAAGAAGATCCCCAGAGAACGTTGACAACGACCAACGCCAGAACAGCACGACGATGCGAGACCAACTGAGCTGTTTCTGACAATGGGAGCTTACATCAGGCAAGAAGTTCGGGGATGGGATCGTCGTCGCCCCCGATCTTAAAGGGACGTCCGTTGGGCGCGAAGAACTCCTCGTCCAACGGCAATCCGGCCGCCGCAGCGATGGTTTTGTTGAACGATGAAACGCTGACCGGGTATTCATCGACATAGCTGCCGTGCTTATCCGATGCCCCCAACACTTGGCCACCCTTGATTCCGGCACCTGCCAACAAGCTGCAGAACACTCCGGGATGGTGATCCCGACCCGCATTCGCATTGATCTTGGGCTTTCGCCCAAACTCGGTCGTTAAAACCACGAGCGTTTCATCCAGCAATCCCTTCGAGTGAAGGTCGCGAAGCAAAAAGCCCATCCCGTCATCGACCTGGGTCGCCTTCTCGTCCAAACGAGAATAGAGGTCTTGGTGCATGTCCCATCCACCGAAATTGACCTCGACAAACCGAGCTCCCGATTCCACCAAACGGCGTGCGAGCAAGCAACCTTGGCCAAACGAATTGCGACCATAGGCATCGCGGATCTTTGCATCTTCTTCGTTCAAATCGAAGACCTTCAAATGCTCGCTTCCCATCAGCTTGCGAGTCTCCAGGTAAAGCTGGTTGTAGGCTTCGACGTCGTTGTTCGTGCGCTGTGACTGAAACGATTTGTCGAATCGGTTGGCCAAAGCCAATCGTCGGTAAAACAGTTTCTCATCCAGATACTTTGGCAATTTGATGTTTTGCAAACCAGAGTTTGCATTCGCAATCGGGACGGGCGAGAGCGCCGGCGGTAAGAAGCCGGCTCCCGGATGCCGGTTGCCGCTGCCGATCAAAAAGTTGCCCGGCAGTTCTCTGTTTGCGCGACCTTGTCGATCGACCATCCACGCTCCCATACCGGGATGCTGAATGGAATTGATTTGCTTGTACGCGGTCCGCATCAAATAGCGGCCTTGTTCGTGAGCCCCGGTTTCTGTCGACAAGGACCGAACCGTCGCGATTGCACCTGCTAGGTACGACAGCTTTGGAAATCGGTCGCCAAACTGAATGCCGGGCACTCGCGTTGAGATCGGTTTCGTCTCCCCCGCCTCCTCCACGCCTTCTTTCGGATCAAAGGTATCCAAGTGTGACATCGCACCATCCATGAACAGATAGATGATGTGCTTGGCTTTCTTGGCGGATGCCGATGCCGCATGTGCACGGTTTTGAGGCGACAACTCATCCCACCACGGTCCACCTAGCATGCCACCGGCGAACGACACGCCGAGTGTTTGCTTTGCCAATCGTTTGATGAATCGTCGTCGATCTTCCAGGGTGAATTCAATTCCGGCCATGATTCGATCTCGTGGGGGCTGAACCGCAACGCGGGTGATGAGTGGGATGAGGATTGAAAAGAAACATCAATTCGTGACAGTCCGCGTCACTGGACGAACAGGAATTCTCGAGTGTTGAGCAATGCCCAAATGATGTTTCCGTAACCGACACCGGTCTGGTTCTGACTCGATAATTCGCGAGAGGCGAGGACGCGATCTTCCGTCGATGGCTCGCGCGTCAAGACGCTCAGGAAGATGGCATCGATCCGTTTCTTGATGTTGTTCTTTTCCAAAACGTTGTCGACCAAAGCCGATCCGGGCTCCAGCATCACGTGAGTGATTGGACCGTTGAACATCGCCAAAATTTGCGGCACGGTGGCTTCGTCTTGAGAACCATTGATGACCTCTCGGTCGCCCTGTCCGAACTGACGCAGAAAGTGATCCGCAGGCAATGGTGCTGGCAATTCGCTGGCACGGCACAACACGTTGCGTTGATAGGCGTGTTGATTGAGATTCCGTTTGTAAACGGACGCGAAATAAGTTTCCTTGAACTTCGCGGATCGTCGTTGGACCTCCGCGAAATCGACCTTGGAAAAATCCAGGTCCATCACTGGCTTCATTTCTTCTGCCGTTGGACGCTGAAATGGCCAAGGGTTGTCGACCGCCAGCGTCAAGATCGAGTCCCAAACCTGCTCGGCGGTCATCCGACGAACGGTGGGTCCGGGGAAGTAGTACAAGTCACCGTCGGTGATGTCATAGTCGACGGCTTTGCGTTGGTAGGTTTGGCTGTACAGCACAATGCGTGTCAGCTCTTTCAAATCAAAACCGCGGCGAACCAGCTCTTTGCACAAGTAATCCATCGCGGCTTCGTTGACGCATGGATTCTCATCCCGAAAGTCATCGACTGGGTCGACAAAGCCAACTCCCATCAGACGCTTCCACAGGCGGTTCACTATCGTTTGGCTGAACCGAGGATTTTCGGGGCTGGTTACCCACGCCGCGAATTGCTCACGGGGTGAGGATTTGGCGGCGGACGATGGGATCTCTCCCCACAGCACCTTTGGCTCGACAAAATCCTTTGGCTTGGCATCGCGATAGGCATAGTCATGAGGCAAACGCAAACGTCGAGGTCGTTCGCTGACGATGTAAGTGTTCGCTCGAGCGATACGTTGGAACTCTCCGGGCACACGGCCCTTGTCGAATCGTTTCTTGCCTTCGTTGATGAGGGCGTTGGCGGGGTTCGTCTTTTCATAACCGGGATCGCCTTTTCGCATGCGGGTACTGGTACCGGCGGTGAACGCAGCCAACTGATAGAACTGGTACTGCGACCACTCATCAAACGGGTGATCGTGACACTGAGCGCATCCGATCTGTGTGCCCAGGAAAACTCGCACCGTATTGTCGATATATGGCAGCGGCATTCCATCGTCACGAAGCTGGAAACCGACGGCCGGGTTGTCCCAAACTTTGCCGTCCGCCGTCAGCATCTCGTAGACCCATTGGTCGTACGGTTTGTTCTCGGCGATCGATTCCTTGACGTATCCGTTGTATGGATCGGCAACCAAGTTGGGTTGAGGGCGATCCACCAGACGCAGCGTGTCCGCCCACCAGTTGTACGTGTGGCTGACGTAGTCGGGGCTGGAGAGCAATTGATCGATCAGCTCTTCTCGACGATCACTTGATTTCGATGCGAGGAACTGTTCCGCTTCTTGCAGAGTTGGAATACGGCCGGCAACGTCCAGGTAAATCCGGCGCAGAAAGACTTCGTCGCTGGCCAATTCTTGAGGGGCGATTCCTTCGGCCAATAACTCTCGCTCGATGAAGGTATCGAGTTCGTTTGCCGCGTAGCGAATCTCATCGCGACTGGATTGCCGGACGGGAGCGACGTCCATGTCCACCGGCTTCTTCGTGCGAACGCTTTCAGGGAGCCGAATCTTTGTTTTTGCGTTTGGCTTCTTGACGTTTCTCTGATTCGTTCGTTGGGCGTCCGCATTGGGTCCGCCAACGCAAAACAGCAACAACACACCCCAGATCAAACACTTCGAACCGCCTCGGTGACACATTGTGTCCGCTCCGGAAAAAACAGAAATCAGAAAAGATGGCATCGTGCTTCGTCCCCCTCTATCATAATCCATCGACCTGCGAGCAACCGGCCAATCAGACGCTCAGTTTGCTCGCTGATTTTCGCTCCCCCCTCCCAATCCCACCCTTGCAGCAACTGGTTGCACCGCGATCACGAAAAACTCCCGATGCCATTGGGACCGCGATCACTTCGGTCAACGATTGCCGCCAATCATTCAAACGCATTCCCACTGACTATGAACCCAAACGGACTCACCTTGATGAATCAACTCTGTTTTCACCGGTTCCTTCGGCCACTGACTCAACATGCCTGCGTCGCCGTCGCAGCGTTGTCGATCGCTCAGGCCGTTTCCGCCGCCCCACCTGCAGCAGCAACCGCCGACGCCACTGCCACGTGGGAAGCCAAAACCGTCGCGTCTGATGATAAGGATTCGAATCAACAGGATGTTGAGATTTATCGGGGTGGAAAATTGATCGCCCGTCACCACTCCAGCCTCCTCGGCACGCCCGGGCTCTATCCGTTGCATTCGCCATCGGGACAACCGCTGACCCGCGACTACCCAATGGAGGAAAAGGGGAAGTACGAAAAAGACGATCACCATCACCATCGTTCGCTTTGGTTCACCCATGGGATCGTCAACGAGTTCGACTTCTGGTTGGACAAGCCAACGCCACACACCGGCTACGTCGTACAGACATCACTCTCGAAAGAAGAAACTGAAAACGGAGTCACCCTGACCACGAAGAACGATTGGAACGACCCCGATGGCAACCGCGTCTTGAGTGATCAACGACGTTGGAGTTTTTCCGAATCGCAGGGCGACACCGTCATCGACTTGGACGTTCGTTTGATGGCAACCGATGGCGACGTTGTATTTGGTGACACCAAGGAAGGCACACTGGGAGCCCGGGTGGCAGGCACGATGAAAGTCGATGCGAAACTCGGCGGCACCGGACAGAACGCGGAAGGCTTGAAAGACGGAGCCGCATGGGGCAAGAAGTCTTCGTGGGTTGATTACAGCGGCCCAATTCTACAAGCCGATTCGGACGAGCCATCTGATTGGCCAACAGCGGGCATCACGATGTTTTATCATCCCGATAACTCGCAACCCGACTGCTACTGGCACGTTCGCACGTACGGTTTGTTCGCGGCCAACCCGTTTGGACGCCATCACTTTGGCCAACCGGAATACGACGGCGTCAAGATTGCCGATGGAGAACACTTGGATCTTCATTTCCGCATCGTGTTGCACGACGGTGACTTTGATCGCGAAAAAACAGAGCAGCACTTCGCTGATTACTCAGAAACCAAACCGTCGCTTTGAATTCGCCAGATGCATCCCCCGGTGACGCTTCACCGGAATCTGCTGCAGCGGCGTTTCATCCAAATGGATTTCGTTTGGACGGACGCCGCGTCGTCGTCACTGGCGGCACGCAAGGTGTCGGCGGTGCGATCGCCCGTGGACTAAGCAGCGTCGGCGCGGACCTGGTTTTGATTGGTCTGGAACGAGACGCCGCGACCGAAGCCACTTTAACCGCTTGCCGCGAAAACGGCCGGACCGCCGAGCTGATACTCTGCGATTTGTCCAAGCCCGCCGAAACCTGGATCGATGACCTGCTAGCCAAGATTGACGAGGCGTTGCCGGGAGTCGACACGTTGGTCAACAACGCGGGAACGTTCATCGACGTGCCGTTTCTGGAAATGACTCCCGAGCGTTATCAGACCACGATGAATTTGAACGTCGGGGCAGGGTACTTTCTGACGCAAGCCTTCGCGAAACGTTGGGTACAAAACCAAATCGCCGGTCGCGTCCTATTCACCGGTTCAATCAATGGCTTCTTAGCCGAACCCGATCACACCGCCTACGACACTTCGAAAGGCGCCGTGGCTTCGATGGTCCGTTCGCTCTGCGTGTCATTGGCCCCACATGGAATCCGTGTCAACTCAATGGCCCCCGGTCTGGTTCGCACCCGACTCACCGATGTGGTCAATCACGATGCTTCCATCGAATCGTGGATGCAATTGCACACACCCAATGGCCAAATCCCGTCGCCTGATGCATGCGTGGGTGCGGCAATCTTTTTACTCAGTGATGTCGCCCAGCACGTTCACGGACAAACGCTGCTGGTCGATGGCGGCATGAGTGCGTGGCAACAACCCGACCTCCCCGCAGAACGTTGATCTGCTTTCCCTCCCCCTCCTTCCCAGCAAAGTTTTTCACCATGACACAACTCGGTTCGCGTCCCAGAAGTTCGCTGTTTGCGGCCATCGCTCTTGCTCTTTCCGCGAGCATTTTGCAACCGCTCATCGCCCACGGCGATGTGAAGTTGCCAGGCTTCTTCACCGATCACATGGTCGTTCAACAAGAAAAGCCGATCCGAGTTTGGGGTTGGGCCGAGCCATCGGAGAAGATCGAAGTTTCTATCGGAGACGATCGAGCGACCGCGACCGCTGACGGCAAGGGGAATTGGATGGTGGAGCTTCCCGCCCGCTCCGCCAGCGCCGATCCGGTTGCGATCAAGGTAACCGGCAACAACGAAATTCAGCTCACCGACATTTTGGTCGGAGAAGTTTGGTTGTGCTCGGGTCAATCCAACATGGAATGGCGAGTCCAGTCCAGCGTCAACGCAGCAGAAGAAATCGCAGCGGCAAACTTCCCGCAGATCCGGCACATGAAAGTACCGCGTGTTCCTTCGCCGGTTGCCGCGGATGACGTTCCCGCACCTTGGCAAGTCTGCTCCCCCGAAACCGTTGGCCAATTCACCGCCGCCGGCTACTTCATGGCTCGGCGACTGCACCAAGAGCTGAACGTGCCGATCGGACTGGTCAACTCATCTTGGGGCGGGACTCGTATCGAACCATGGACGCCACCGGTTGGGTTCGAAGGTGTCGAAGAACTCAAAGACATCTCCGAATCGGTCACGCAACGCACACCGGGAACAGACGCGTTTGAATCAGCACTTCAGAAGCACCTGCAATCGACCAAAAACTGGGTCGCGAAAGCCGAAGAAGCATTGGCAAACGACTCATTCATCGAGCCTGCCCCTGAATACCCAAGCTCGTTGACGCCGTTCACAACCCGCAGCCAACCGACAACGCTTTACAACGGCATGATTCATCCGTTGATCCACATGCCGATCCGAGGTGCGATTTGGTACCAAGGTGAAGCCAATCATCGCGAAGGAATGCTGTACACCGCGAAAATGCGGGCTCTGATCGAAGGTTGGCGAGCCAAGTGGAACCAAGGGCCGTTCCCGTTCTACTTCGTACAGATCGCACCTTATCAATATGGCGACGAAGCGGGATCGATCTTGGCCAAGTTCTGGGAAGCACAAGCAGCTGCTCTAGCCATTCCAAACACGGGCATGGTCGTCACCAACGACATCGCGACCGTCAATGACATTCACCCGCCGAACAAACAAGATGTTGGCAAGCGTTTGGCCGACTTGGCACTGCACCACGATTACGGAAAAACCGATCTGGTCGCGCACAGCCCTGTGTTGGACTCGATACAAACGGAGGACAATCAACTGCGTCTTCGGTTCAAACACACCGGCGGCAAACTAACAACCAGCGATGGTGAGGCGCCTGATTGGTTCGAAATCATCGGCCCCAACTCCGGCGGATTCCAAAAAGCAGATGCCAAGATCGAAGGCGATGAAATCGTTTTGTCTTCTGCAAAAGTCCAGCAACCAACCGCGATGCGATTTGGATGGGACAAACTTGCCGAACCCAATCTTCGCGGAGCAACCGGACTGCCGCTTTCTGCATTCCGAGCCGGCGAGGTGCCCGAGTTTGCTCAAACGATTCCAAACGCGGCGGACTACGAACTGGTTTATGAGTTGGACCTGAGCAAGCTGGGATCAAAGATCCAGTACGACGTCGACCGACATGAAGACATCTCCGAGTTCGATCGAGTGGCTTACTTGGTGTCTCTCGAAGATGCCGGCGGCAACGTCAAGTCAGTCTTTGTCAGCATGGACGCATTCACCGACGACATTGCGAAAATTGGAATTCCGACCGTCGACGCAAAGGCAAAGTTCCAACAAACCGTCGAGTCAATGAATGTCTACGCCAGTGACAGCAGCGTGTCGTCGGGGAACGAAATCAAGAACGGCAGAATTGAATTTTGGCCCAACAATTACAGCCCTAGCAATGCCGCCAAAGTGCCGGGCGCATCCGGGACCGCTTTCGACTTTGGCGATGATCCCGGTATGCCAGTGGATGGCTACGGCTGCATGCAAGTTCACAATGTGAGTGCTCGCCAAACCGTCTTTGCCATCAACAATTGGAAGAAAGGCTCGGGTGCTGATCTGGGAATTGGCAACCATTCTGGCGAGCACAAAGATTGGACCTTCACCAGCAACGCGGCTCAGTACGCCAGCAAGAAACTGCAGGTCCTGGTTCGTCCGGTGAAATGATCGCGAAGATCATCAATGTGAACGTCGTTTGAGGTCGCAGAGCTTTAACTCGGTGAGGGACCACCGAGCTACAAGCTTTGTGGCTCAGTGGTTGGCCTGGCCTTTGATCGTTCGCTGAGCGACTTCCCAGGCCTCGTTGAGATGCTCGGCGTAGACGTCAGAAGACAACAGATTTTCTTCGGATGAGTTGCCACGAATTTCGATCAGCCATCCGTCGATGTAAGGCGACGCATTGATGACCGAAGGTTCGTCCATCGCGTCACTGTTGATCGCAACCAATTCACCGGCGATGGGCGAAAACAAATCGCTTTCCGCTTTCTTGCTTTCGATCGATCCGATCGTTTTGCGGACCGACAAGGGCGTCCCGGGGTCCACGATCCAATCCAGGAAGTAGACGTCTTGCAGCAGACGCACGGCGTAAGCCGACAAACCAAACCGCCACACACATTGATCATCGCCGGTGGCAGCCGATTGGTCCGGCGATGGCGTCGCCCACATGTGATTTTTCGCGTAGCGATAACCTTTGGGAAACGACGCATCAAACTCGCCCATTGCGAACGTGAATTGCTTTCCAAGGTCCGAATCGGAATCGTTCATTTAGATTGCGCTCGTTGGATCAATTGGTCGCGGCGACATCGGTTTCGCCATGCACGAAACCTTGCGGGAACACTCGTTCAAACTTGCTGGTCGCAACTCGTTTCCATAGCCCAGTTCGCCCAACGACTCTGCCAACTCGCGTTACCGGCACGCCCCAATCGGTCGATTCGATGATCGCCGCTTCTTCGGGCGCCACACAGAAAATCAGTTCGAAGTCTTCGCCGTCGCTCCAAGCATGCTCAAGCGGAGTCCGGCCACTTTTCTCAGCAAACTGATGTGCGGCTTCTGAGATCGGCAGTGTTTCAAGTTCCAACTCCGCCCCCATGCGACTGGCGGCGAGCATCCGGTCGAGATCCAAACTGAATCCGTCGCTGACATCGATCGCAGCATGCACGTTGACTTTGTCTTTGAGCTTTGCGGCCAACTCAACGCGTGGTTCAGGTCGAAGATGTCGCCCCAGCAAACTACCGCCCAAAGCTCCCGTGACGAACAAAGCGTCACCTTCTTCGGCACCCGTACGCAACCATGGTTTCTCCGTCCAACCGAGAATGGTGATGCTGATCGACAGAGGGCCGTCATAGGTCGACAAGTCGCCGCCCGCGATCGCAACTTGATACTTTTGTGCCGCTTCGAGGATGCCCTCGTAGACTTCGCCGGCAATCTCGGTTGCGTTTTCGGCGGGCAACGCCAGGGTCACCAACGCCGAAGAAGGCTTCGCTCCCATTGCCGCGATATCACTGAGGTTGATCGCCATGGCTTTGAAACCAATGTCGCACAGCGACTGATCTTCCGATCGGAAATCGACCCCGTCGAGAATCTGATCCGTGCACGCGACCTGACGAAGCTGAGGTTGGTCGGACGCGGCGGATCCCGGCCAATCGATCACAGCCGCATCGTCGCCAATGCCGACCGCGACCTGAGGCAATTGGCGAGTTCGACCGCGAAGGTAGGCGAGAAAGGACTGTTCCATTCTGAGTTTCAGCTTCTATGTCAGGGGTAAATTAGCTGGCAGCGACACACCGAATGTGACTTACCTCGATTCGTTGCATTCCAATCGTATCAGCCGTGCTGGCGTTCGCCACGGTTCCTTCCACCGAAACCGAAGTGAATAGGCTGTCGATGCGATAAGTTCGGGGATCAAACAATCATCCGATCGGCGATAGCCCGCGGTTACCGGACGCCGACACATTCCAAATGGCTGAATCGACAAGCGATTGTCTTCGCCTCAACGCCCCGTCAATACAATCCCCCACAGCCTACTCGGCAAGTAATTGCTCGATGCTCTCTCGCATTTGCTGCTCACCGGGGGTGCCCTGCCAGTTCATTTCGCCTTGCCACCATCTGCGAATGAACCCCTTCTTGTCAATCAAGTAGGTCGTCGGCCACATCGTATTTCCCCAAGCGTTCCAGTTGCCGGATTCTTCATCGAACAACACGGGGTATTCGAAACCATCTTTCTTGACGGCTGCCAACACACGTTCTCGGCTTCGCTCGGCGGACGTTTCGGGTCGTTGAATCCCGATCACCACCAATCCCTTGTCGGCCATATCTTCATGCCAGGCTTGGTAGTGCGGGAAGTTCCGTTGGCAGTTGATGCACTGAAACGCGTAGAAATACACAGCGACAACTTTGCCCCGCAGATCTTCCATCGTCGCGGGTTCCCCTTGAAGCCACTCAGCACCGTCGAGCACAAACTCCGGTGCTCTTGGGTAGGTTCGTTTCACCTTGGAAAAATCAAACGTCTTGCCCAACAACGCCCCAATCTTGGCTTGCTGATCCCGAGTCAATTCGCCTACCAAACTCTGGCGTTCACGTGCCTGGATCGCGGCCACGTCTGCGGCCGCCTCGGTGGCTTCCAGTTCCTTGTCTGCAACCTGCTTCTGCAGTTTCGCGACCTCTTTGTCCGTTGCGGCAAAGGTTTCCTTCAGGTTTTCGACTTGGCGATCGCTCAGCCCCAGAGCCGTGACCGCATCGGGATGAACCACGAACCGAGTCCCCGCGGCTTGCTTTTCCAGTTGCTCCAAACGATTCATCTGATCGTCGGACAAGATGCTGGAGAGTCGTGATTTCAACATCGCCGTCAGCTCGCGAATCTCGTTGCCTTGCTTTTCCAGTGGAGCGATTCGGTTGACCCACCATCGAGGATCGACTTCGCCAATGGCGTCGTACACCTGTTCCACTTGGTCGGTGGAAAGCTGCAGTTCCGCGTGAACGGAATCGTCACGGATCATTTGCAACACGTACGGCTGAGCCGGTGCGGCAGACGGTTCAGCCGCGACCGCTGGAGGCGACATCAACGATGCCGACAACGTCCCCATTGCCGCGACGAACAAGATCAAAACAACTCGAATCGACATAGGGAATCTCTTTTGAAAAGGCAGAATCGTTGGTGGTCTATCACGACTTATTTTTAGGGTAGTGGACGAAGCCACCAGTCCTGAACTGGTGTAAATCCAGGGACTCATGGCGGCGTTCACGACGATCAACCCTCACTTCTAGCTGTGACAGACCGGTAGTGCGGAGGCGGTATCAGTGAGTTTTTCTCGCACGTCTTTTCGTGAAGTCGAGCCGTGCGATCGTCAACGATTGATCCGGTCAGAAATGGTCATTTCCACCCATTCCCCGCCATCAGTCATTCTTGGGTGTGGATCATCCCAATCGGGCTGGCACCGGGAATTGCAAACTGAATTTGGTCCCGCGGCCGGTTTCGCTTTGCACGGAAATGCGTGCCCCGTGAGCTTCGATGATTTTTCGAGCGGTCGGCAGACCGAGTCCGGACCCACCGTCTTTTGTGCTGTAGAAAGGCTCGAACATGTGCAGCACCGTGTTATCGTCGACGCCGGTTCCGGTGTCGATCAAATCCAAGTTCACGCCGCCGCGAGTGCTGTACGTTCGTGCCCAAAGTTGGCCGCCGTCGGGCATCGCTTCCAAAGCGTTCTTCACCAAGTTCATCAGTGCCGATTGCAACGCATCACTGTGCAAACGGATCGATGGCAGGTCGGGATCCAAATACCGTTGCAATTCCACGTCCTGAGAATCAGCCTGAGCCTGATAGGCATCGAGGACTTGCTGGATCTGATCGTTCAGACTGCCAGGAACCAAATCGATGTGACGCAAACGGGCGAATCGCAAAAAATCTCGCAGCAAACCTTCCATGCGCTCGCATTGGTTTCGAACCATGTCGACTCGATTTTGGCAGCGCCGGCTCGACGGAGAATCAATCTCCATCAGATCTTCGCTCAACAAGTCGATGTTCATATGAATGATCGAGAGCGGGTTTTTAATCTCGTGAGCCAGCGATCCGGCCAGTTCAGCCAATTCCTCATACTGGCCGCGAGCCTCACGCATCTCCGCTTCATGACGGGCTTCGTCGCGAGAACGCTTGCTGCGAGAGGCCGCCGATCGTCCAACATTCACCTCGTCACCCGACTCGGCCGGGGGATAGGCGTTGTCCTGGCTGGGATTGTCTTGACTGGAAAAAACGGGCTCGGACATGGATGAACGCGGGACAAAGGGCGGGCGACGGTTCGGCCCCATCTCTCCGGAGGGCTCAGCAACCGTCAATTGTATCGCTGAATCGGGTCGCTGCCGATTGCCGGCGTGGCGATTTCATGGGCGATCGTCCTGATTCCGTCATCTGCAGCGTGGGCGAGTGGATCAAGCATGCGACACGATTCGAAGGCCCAAGGCGAGGATCTCGCGACCTCGACGAATGCATCATTCGCAGCTAAAACATTTGGCTCGCTCATTTCATTTCCCGAACGATCTCGATGGGTCGCAAATGTCTTCCGCTGCCGCAGCTTCCGAAACCACTCAGAACTCCGACCCGTACATTCAATCGCTGTTTGCCGAACGAATTGGCGGAGCGAACTACGGCAAAAGCACCGAGATTTACAAGTTCGAAAAGATCAAGCGAGCCAAGCGGAAAGCCCTCGCCGATCACCCGGAACGACAGCTGCTCGATTTCGGAATCGGCGAAAACGACTCGATGGCCGACGCCTCGATTCGCGAAGTGATGGGCCGCGAAATCAACCAAGTCGAAAATCGCGGATATGCCGACAACGGTGTCGCCGAGTACAAGGAAGCCGCCGCTCGCTTCATGCAGCGTCAATTCGGCGTGAAGTTGGATCCTGAAACGCAGATCAACCACTGCATCGGCAGCAAGCCCGCCTACGCGATGTTGCCAGCCTGCTTCATCAACCCAGGCGACATCACGATGATGACCGTGCCCGGCTATCCAGTCGCCGGCACACACACTCGTTACTACGGTGGCGACGTGTACCGTTTGCCCTTGCTGGCTGAGAACAATTTCTTGCCAGACTTGGGCGCGATTCCTGACGACGTGTATCGGCGTACGAAGTTGATGATTCTCAACTACCCGAACTCGCCCACAGGCGGCACCGCACCGAAGTCTTTCTTTGAAGACGTGATCGCACTGGCGAAAGAAAAGGAGTTCGTGGTCGTCAACGATGCCGCCCACATCATGCTGACTTTTGATGGCAAACCCACCAGTTTCCTCGAAGTTCCCGGTGCACTCGATGTCGGTGTCGAAGTTCACTCGATGAGCAAAGGCTACGACATGATCGGATGGCGAATGGGATTCGTCGCCGGTCACCCATTGGTCGTCAAAGCGTTCTCGGACGTCAAAGACAACAGCGACAGTGGTCAGTTCATCGCCACTCAAAAAGCGGCTGCCGCGGCTCTCGACGACGACTCGATTCCCGAACGCATTCGCACCAAGTACCGCCGACGAATGGAAAAGTTGGTCAAGGTCCTGCGTGACTGCGGTTTCGAAGCTGAAATGCCAGGCGGCACGTACTTCCTTTACACCAAGTCGCCCACGGGTACGGCGAGTGGCGAAACCTTTGCTGCCGCGGAAGACGCGACTCGATTCTTGATCGAAGAAAACGGTATCGTCACCGTGCCATGGGATGACGCCGGTTCGTTCCTTCGTTTCAGCGTGACCTACATCGCCGAAGACGAAGCCGCCGAAGACGCTTTGATGGCCGAAACGGCTGCCCGGTTGAGCGGAGCCGGTTTCCAATGGAAATCCTAGGCGGTCCCCATTTCGCAGTTGCGGGCGCTGGCGAAAGTCACGGCCCCGCGGTCACAACGATTATTCATGGATCCCCTCCGGGATTCCGGATTAGTCGCTGCGATGTGCAACCGTTCCTTGATCGACGTCGCCCCGGCGGTAACAAACATGGCACGCCCCGAAACGAGAAGGACAAAGTTGTCTTTCTAAGCGGTCTGTATCAAGACGACACGGACGCGTTGCTGACCGGATCGAAACTGACGGTCGATGTCGACGATCAATCCTTCGAAACAGAAGGCTATGAAGATGGATTCACGACCGGTGAACCCATCGCAGCAATCGTTTTGTCGACCAGCAAAAAGTCAGGCGACTACACCCAGTTCAGCGGCCCGACCGGCGAAGTCCGTCCCGGGCACACCGACTTGGTGAAGTTTCATCAATCCAAAGGCTTCGTCGACGTTCGCGGCGGCGGACGATCGAGCTATCGTTCCACGATCACCGATGTGATTGGCGGCAGCGTTGCTCGAATCATTCTGCGAGAGTGTTTTGGAACGCGGTTTGTCTCGTCCATTTGCCAAGTCGGATCGCTGAAATCCAAAAAGAGCTTGGCCGACACGCTGACGATCGACAACGTTGACGAAATCGAAACCTCGCTTGGTGAAGCCGAGATCGCATCGATCGATCACGACTTTGCAAATGAAGCGGGCGAGCTGATCAAGGAAACTCGCAAACGCGGCGATTCTCTAGGTGCGGCTGTGGAAGTGGTTGCCGTCGGCGTCCCGCCCCTGCTCGGTCAACCACTCTACCAAAGCCTAAAGGTTCGGCTGATGGGAGCGCTCGGTGGACTCAATGCGGTCCAATCTTGCGAGATCGGATCGGGAGTCAATGTCATCGAGAGGACCGGAAGCGAGAACAACGATCCGATTCGCAGCCAAGGTTATCAATCCAACACGCACGGTGGATTAATCGGCGGCATCACAACGGGCAGTCCATTGGTGGCACGAGTTGGTTTCAAACCCACCTCGACCATCAACCTGCCACAAGATTCCGTCAACAAACGCTTGGACGAAATTGAATTTGAATTGGCAAAGGGCCGGCACGATCCATGCGTCGGCGTGCGAGCTGGCGTGACTTTGGAATCACGCATGGCGATCGAACTGCTCAACTCAGTGTTGGCGTATCAAGCCACCGCACATTGTGGTGACTCGATCAAGCTTTTTTGAACGGGCAAACGTTGCTCGCTCGGTCGAAACCGAGCGAGTCTTGCACCGTCGATATTAGATTGCTTCGCTGCCTTCGAACAACGACACCTCAGCTCCGTCCAAGAAGCTGACCAGTGACTTGGCTCGATAAGGTTGTTGCAACTTGCGAACAGCCTTGCTTTCGATCTGACGAACACGTTCGCGAGTGACCTGGAAAATCCGGCCGACTTCTTCCAACGTGTACGTGTACCCGTCAGCCAAACCGTATCGCAAGCGAAGGATCTCCCGTTCGCGGTAATTCAGCGTTTCCATCGCCAAGTCGATCTGATGCTTGAGAGCCTCTCGGTTGGTTTCGACCAATGGATCATCGTCCCGGTGATCTTGTAGGAATTCGCCGAAGACGCTGTCGTCGTGATCGCCCACCGGTTGATCCAGCGACAATGGTTGACGGCTCATCTTCAGGATCACACGAGTGTCATCCAGCGACAAACCGCTTCGCTTGGAAACTTCTTCGGCGGTTGGTTCGCGTCCGTGCTCTTGGACCAAATCACGAGTGATCTGGCGAATCTTGTTCATCGTGTCGATCATGTGAACGGGCACACGGATCGTACGACTTTGATCCGCAATCGCTCGCGTGATCGCCTGCCGAATCCACCATGTTGCGTAAGTACTGAACTTGTAGCCACGAGCATGTTCGAACTTGTCGACCGCTCGCATCAAACCAGTGTTGCCTTCCTGGATCAGATCCAAGAACGACAGACCGCGGTTGCGATATTTTTTGGCGATCGAAACGACCAATCGCAGGTTCCCGGCGGACAGAACACGCTTGGCCGCGTCATAGTCATCGCGATAGGTATCACATCGTTCGACTCGGCGAGACAGCGTGCGAGGTGTTTCGTAGGTCAATCGCATCAAACTGCGAAGCTCGGAACGCAGCTCATCACCTGATGGCATACCCGGCATGGTCGAACGGTGAGCGTCCGCCAGAATGGCTTTGATTTCTTGCATGCGTTCGCAACTGCGACGCAGCTTTTCAAAGATGGGCTGCAATTTGTTGGTCCGAAGGTTCATTTCTTCAACCAAACGAACCGCTTTGTTTCGGCGGATCACTAGGTTCCGCCAAGCGGCACGTCGACGACGCATCGGCAACGACGAGTTGATCGCCACCATGTAGTCGCCACGATTTTGACGCAGCAAGTAGTCGAGCGTTCGAGTGTTGGGAACGATCCGTTTCATGATCGCCTTCTTCTCAGCCGCGTTGGTCACACTGACTTCGATTGTGCGGTCCAAACGCAATTGCTTGTCACGGACTTGTTGCAGCAACTTCAAAGCGGCTTGCAACATAAAATCCGTCGCCATCATGCAATGGCGATATCGTTCACGAGTGGCTTCGATCTGCTGGGCAGCGGCCACTTCTTGATCTCGTGTCAGCAATGGGATCTGCCCCATTTGCATCAAATACATCCGCACGGGATCTTCGGTTGGGTCGGTTGGAAACTCATCACGACGCGAAACAGCGTCTTCATCCCCCGCCGCACCCAATTCGATTTCCTCGGAAATAGAATCCGAGAACTCTTGCCCCATCGTGCGTGATCGGCGATTCACCGAATCCTCGGCATCAAAGGCGTCGTCCTGCAAGCTACGGCGGCTGAGCTTCTTTCCCATCAAGGTCTCCTCGACACCCGAAACAACATCAACACGGTTGGGTGAATGAGACCAAGCACCGGCGGTGCCAGTCGCCTGTTGAGGCAACGCATAAATCATAGCAAACCGTTGTCGCATAGAGGTTTAGGCGGATTACCCGCCTGCGGGGTGGATAAGCTTGCGACGTGACGTGTGGGCTCAAGACATCACCGATGTTGCGTTCCCGCAACGCTCGATGAAAAACCACCACACGCCTCAACTTCGTGATTATTTGATGCACGACGTTCCCCCGCCTCGCATATGAAAACGTAGGTCACGTCTGAGTGATGTCACGCAAGATTCGCAATTCGTTGTCATCATTTCGGCCCAATGGTGGATCAACCCAGCTGGTCCGTGGGGACGACGATCCACCCGACCAGCAATAGCAAACCCTCCTTGAGTTGCGGCGGTGAATCAGGGTGCCCCACCGTCCGCTACAACGATCCCCACCCACCGTTTAAACTCGCTCGTCGCGTCGAAACAAAACAGCTCAATCGCGAATGCGGTTCGATCATTTGGACGCAACTCGACGACGCGAAGTTCCGTGGAGCCCTCGAATGCGACTGGATGGATGGGATGAGTGACTGGGCCGACTACTCGCCGCTAAGCCCCGAACATGTCGCCGATCCGCTTCGTGTTGCCAAATCTTTGGCCGCGATCGCCGACAGCGGTGTATCTGATGATTTGCTGCAATTCCTGTGGTCAGGTTTGGCTGAGCACCTGCACTTAACCGACGATCCTGACGAATCGATCGATCGATTGAGTCAGTTCATCGGCGTTTCTCGCAGCCCGATGGCGTTGCTCGCGTTGTTCGAACGCGACCCGATGATGCTGCCGGCGTTGCTGCAAGTTTTGAGCACGAGTCCCGCCATCGCGAAATTGCTGATCAATGACCCGGAAAGCTTCGACCTGATCCGAGCCAGCGACGGCTCGCCCGCCCAGCGATCCGTTTTGCTCGACGAACTATCGGGCGAAATGGAGACGATCCAAACAAACCGCCGAGCCGCTTTTGCGATCCGGCGTTTCGCCAGTCGCGAAATTCTGCGAATTGCGTACGGCGAATTTGTCCGTGAATTGCCACCGGACAAAGTTCAGATGCAGATCAGCTTCGTCACCGACGCGATCATGGAGGCCGCGTTGGCGTTCGCGATCACATCCGTCTCAGCCAGAAAGCCGGCTCCTCAGCGCATCGACGGAAGTCAGCCTCAATTCTCAGTCATCGCTCTGGGCAATTATGGCGGACAAGAAATCGGCTACGAATCGCAACTGGACCTTTTGCTACTGTGCGACCAAATTGACCGCAAAAATTCCAGCCACGTCGAATTTCACAGGCGGGTCGCGCAAAGTCTGGTGGAATTGCTGCAGTCCAACGGCAGTCAAGTGATCCCGTTCAGCCTGCGGTTTGATCACCAACCCACACAAAACGAATTGGCGTTGTCGGACACTCAGCGACTCGGCGTTCAATCGACACGACCTCAGCCTTCATTGGGAAGACAAACCAGCGTCAACTCTGGGGCGGACATCGACTTCTTCGGCATCAACGAAGCGGCGACGCACTACGAAAGGAACGGCCGCACCTGGCAGCGGCTCGCGTTCGTCAAAGCTAGGCACGCGGCGGGAAACGAAGCGTTGTCCCAAAAGTTTCTCAATCGCATAGAACCATGGGTCTACCATCACCTGCTGACCCGCAGCGAGATCGCTGACATCAGAGTCCTGCGTCGCAAGCTAGAGAAGCGGGCCCTCGCAACAACGTCTACCGAAGGCACACCGATTTCCGATGTCCCCGGCGGTCGCCGCGACATTGAATTGACGATCCAATTTCTACAACTGCTGCACGGTGGGGACCTTCCTGACGTTCGAGTCACCGGAACACTTCACGCCATCACCGAACTTTCGCGTCACGGATGTTTGACTTCGCAAGAAGCCACCATTCTGTCGACCAACCACGCGAAACTTTGCCGTTTGGAGCACTTGCTGGCTGTTTTGTTTGATCATCGCATCTCGCATCTGCCTGACGATCCCGACGTGCGGGCGAGTCTTGCTTGGCGTCTAGGCGTCCGAACGAAAGCCGAGAGCGGCAAAGCGATCCACGTCAAAGGCGACGCCGAACGATTCGCGAAAATGTTGCAGGAAACATTCGATGTGAACCGGAAAATCATCAACCACTTGATGGTCGATGAAGTGCCACCGAGCGAGTTGCCTGAATCTGGCGAAGGGCAGGACGAAAGGTCCGAAAGTGACACTGGCGTTCATCGCGACCTAGCGGTAATCACAGAATTAATTTTGGACCCGGATCCCGAGATCGATGCGTTCGAGCATACGATCGCTCAGTATCGGTTCAGCAATGTTCCGCAAGCAATTTCGAACGTGATCGCGCTCAGTCAAGAGACGGTTTCGTTCTTGTCCCCACGCCGGTGCCGCCACTTCTTTGCCGCCGTCGCTCCACGCGTGTTGCAAGAAATCTCGGCCTCACCCGATCCCGATTCGACACTCGCTCGTTTGGTCGCGATGACAGATTCGATCGGTGCGAAAGCGACGTTGTGGGAACTATTGAGAACCAACGACGCCACACTGCGTCTCACGATCTCGATGTGTTCGTTGGCCCCCTATTTGACGAACATCTTGATCGATCACCCAGGAATGATCGACGAGTTGATTGACTCTTTGGTAATGGATCGCTTGCCCACCACCGAACGTTTAGACGCTCAGACGATTCGATTGTGCGATGGAGTTGATGAGATTGTCGAGGTTTTGCGACACGTTAAAGCGAGTGCTCACCTGAGGATCGGTGTTCGCGATTTGCTTGGCAAAGAATCGATTGAGGCGATCAGCCGGTCATTGACTGACATCGCAGAAGCTTGCTTGAGACGAGTGGTTGATCAGGAACACGAACTCCTCGCACGACGATACGGTGATCCACTCGCCTCAAACGGAGAACCATCAGAGCTGGTTACCGTGGCATTGGGTCGTTTCGCGGGTGGCGAGATGAATTACCACAGCGACCTCGATGTCACGTTCGTGTACACAGCCGAAGGCGAGACCCAACGCCGTGTTGGTGGTCCTCGATCCACGCTTTCCAATCGTCAATTCTTCAATCAACTCGCCGGCAATATCCTTCGTCGAATGGATCAATCCAACGAAGGACGTTTGTATGAAATGGACTTGCCTTTCGCTGGGGGAGCGGACGAATCTGTCTTGGCGATGTCACGCGACCAATTCCTCAAACCGTTTCGTCAAAGAACGGCGTCGCTTTGGCAATCGGTTGCCTTGTGCAAAGCCCGTCCGATCTCAGGTTCTCGCGACGCGCGTGAATCGGTTGAACGTATGCTTCGCCGCGTGACACGAAGCGTCAGTTGGCGAGACAGCATGAATGGCGAACTTCGTGAGTGGCGTGAGAACAGCGAATCGACCGCCGGACCAAACAACCTGAAACGCGGTGCCGGTGGATTGGTCGACATCGAACTGATCG
>NZ_ANMO01000101.1 GCF_000338295.1 Rhodopirellula europaea 6C | reverse complement strand
TTGACTGCACGCAATCGGCCCAGCGATGACCGGTCTAGGTCAGCCCGACGACTGTGCGGGCGGTCGGTGCAGCAGCCGCGACGATGAACGAACTCGGTAACGTGAGAAATCGAGCGTGGCGAAATGGCGATGCGGTGGTTGGAGACGGAATGTTCGGAAGTTCAATCGAGAGAAGCAGGGAGATCTCGGCGAGCAGCAGACCGCTGAAGCTCAGCCGAGAAGTCAGAGCCTTCATAGTAGTGTCGACCACTGGGAACCAAACCCGGTGCGAGCGAAGGGAGGCAGGGAAGTGGATACGAGAAGACCATGCAAGCGAAACGTAAATCGAAAGACTACATCCCGGTGACAGTGCCGTTTTCGGCGGAATCCCCGTCGGCCAAGGCTAGCCGTGCTGGAGAACCTGAGAAGAAATCAGCAATTGAGATTTCTTCGTGGGCGAATCGCAGTGTCTGGACGGATCGTATGTTGAACGCACTGTCCGTAGGAGTGCGAGGAGGTAAATGGCATGCCTTGATTGACAAGGTGTACCGTGAGCTGAACCTGTTCGTGTCGGCCCGCAAGGTTGTCGGCAAGAAGGGGGCAGCGGGAGTGGATCGGCAAAGCACCGAGGATTTCAGCGAACAGGAAATCGCTGAGATCAAGCAACTGTATGAACAGTTGCGAACCGACACCTATCGTCCACAGGCGGTACGTCGGGTGCAAATTCCCAAACCGGGCAGCAAACAAACGCGGCCTTTGGGAATTCCAACGGTTCGAGACCGCGTCGTGCAAACGGCGTTGGTCAACGTCATTGAACCGATCTTCGACAACGAGTTCCATGAACGAAGCTTCGGCTTCCGCCATGGCCGCAGCTGTCATGATGCACTGCGAGTGGTCGAAGAGTTACTGGAGACCGGTCATGTCTTTGTGGTCGATGCTGACCTGCAAGGTTACTTCGACACGATTCCGAAAGACCGTTTGCTGGCGTTGGTCAGCGGGAAGATTTCGGATCGCCGGGTATTGGATCTGGTGAAGCAGTTCTTGGACCAATCGGTCCTGGAGGAACTTCGCGAGTGGACGCCTGAGAGTGGCGTGCCGCAAGGGGCTGTGCTTTCCCCGCTGTTATCCAATCTGTACCTCAACGAGCTGGACCACCGGATGGCCGATCGCGGCTATGAAATGGTTCGCTACGCCGACGACTTTGTGATCCTGTGTCGTAGTCAGGAGCAAGCGGAGTCGGCCCTTGAGGAAGTCAAACGCTTCGTCCGTGAAGCCGGTTTGACGTTGCACCCCGAGAAGACGCATATCGTTGACAGTCGGGTCAAGAGTTTTGACTTTCTTGGGTACTCGTTCCGCGGGAAGCTCCGGTTTCCTCGCGCGAAGAGTCACCAGAAGATGGTCGACACGATTCGACGGTTAACACCCCGAAAGAGCGGCCAATCCCTGGAAGCGACGATCGCACAGATCAATCGTGTGACGGTGGGTTGGTTCAGCTACTTTCGTCACTGTACGTGGAACATCTTCGACAAGTACGACGGGATGGTCCGCAAACGACTGCGACGTCAGCTCTTGAAGCGTCATCGACGCAACCCCAAGCGGCTGTGTCGCACGCATCGTTGGCCCAATGCCTACTTCAGCGAGCGAGGTTATCGAAGTCTGCGTTTAGCCCACTCAGCTTACGTTCAATCCCTCGACGGGACCCACTGACTGGCGAGCCGTATGCGGGAGAACCGCACGTACGGTTCTGAGGGAGGGGAGTCCGGCTCAACCGGACTTCCCTACCCCTATC
>NZ_ANMO01000100.1 GCF_000338295.1 Rhodopirellula europaea 6C | reverse complement strand
GAGTGCGCTCCGTTTCCCATGCATCCCCCCTCCCTCTCGTACGCCTGAACGGCGTCGCTCGACTCCCCCAAAACTTCGTTTCGGGAGAGGTGCAGTGCGCGAAAGCAGCATAAATACCTGCATCAACCACCTGCACGACCACTCGTGATCAACGGGATCGCAGTGGGCGTCTTGGTTCGAACGTTTTTCCGTGTCACAATTCGATCGTCGCAATTCGCGGTGCCCAAACCGGTGGCGGCCCCCATTTGGAAGCCATCGTTTTCTCGTCCGTTGCAAGCATGACGTGAAAACCACCCCGCGAATGCTTGGCCGAATCGAATCCGTTTGGACGGATTCCCTGCACGCCCGCGAATGAATCATTCAGTCCCGAGGAGTCGGATGCGAGCTCATATTTTGGTGGTCGAAGACGAGCGGCACCTCGGTGTTGGCATCAAATACAACCTCGAGGCCGAAGACTATCGCGTTTCGTTGGTCGAAGACGGCCCCTCGGCATTGCAATTGATCGAGCATTCCGGCAGTTCGATCGACTTGATCGTGTTGGACCTAATGTTGCCGGGCATGAGCGGATACACCGTTTGCGAACAAATTCGCGAATCGGGCAACACGACACCCGTCCTGATGCTCTCCGCCCGAACGTTGTCCGAAGATCGCGCACGTGGATTCGACGTTGGTGCGAACCAGTACATGAGCAAGCCTTTTGATTTGTACGAGCTGATCAGCCGCGTCAAAAACTTGTTGCAAACTTCACCAGCCGGCACCGCACCCCGAGCGGCTCCGCCCGTCCCCGAAACGGTTGATTCGATCTCCTTCGGGCGAGTCGAAGCGGACTTTCGGACGCATCAAGTTTCAGTCGACGGCCAACCCATCAAGATGACGCCAAAAGAACTCCGTTTGCTGCGTTACTTCGTTGAGAACCCAGAACGAGTCATCAACCGATCCGAATTGCTGACGCAGGTGTGGGAGATGTCCGGGAATTTGCAAACCCGTGCGGTCGACCAATTCATCGCTCGGCTTCGCAAAGCCATCGAGCCATCGCCTGCCGAACCGGTTCATTTGTTGACCGTTCGCGACGCGGGATATCGCTTCGTGCTCGAACCGGAAACGTTGGAACCCGAGACATCGGCCAACTGACCCGCTCGCCCGTCTCTGGACGTCTTGGTACGCTATCGACGAAGACGAAGTCTCTATTTCCGCCACCCACAAACCCCTATGAGCACCATGGCTTTCACGCTGCCCGAATTGCCGTATGCCTACGACGCCCTCGAGCCGCACATTGACGCGCGGACGATGGAAATCCACCACTCCAAGCACCACAACGCATACGTGACCAAGACCAACGATGCGTTGGCTGGTACCGATCTGGCTTCCAAGTCGATCGAAGAAGTCATCTCCGACTTGTCCGCTGTTCCCGATGATAAACGCGGCGCAGTCCGCAACAACGGCGGTGGACACGCCAACCACTCGTTGTTCTGGACGGTCTTGGGTCCTGGCAAAGGTGGCTCGCCATCAGGCGATTTGGCCGCCGCCATCGACGAAGCTTGCGGTTCGTTCGACGCCTTCAAAGAACAATTCGCCAACGCTGCTGCGACTCGTTTCGGTAGCGGCTGGGCGTGGTTGTACGTCTCCGGTGGCAAGCTGCACGTTGGCAGCACCGCCAACCAAGACAGCCCACTGATGGGCGAAGCAATCGCTGGCATCAGCGGCACACCGATCTTGGGATTGGACGTTTGGGAACACGCTTACTACCTGAACTACCAAAACCGTCGCCCCGACTACATCTCCGCATTCTGGAGCGTGGTCGACTGGGACGCCGTTGCCACCCGCTTTGCGGCTGCCAAGTAACCGCTGAGCCGGCAACTCAATTGACTTACCTAACCGCTTGCCCGTTCACGGGCGAGCGGTTTTTTCATGCCCTTGCGAAATGGTCATTCAACGAGATAATTGCGAGCTTTCCCACTAAAAAACACGACTCCTCAGGAATTGAACGCCATGCCACTCGTCCCACTTCGCGTTGTCTTGGATCACGCCGCCGAAAACGATTACGGCGTTGCGGCGTTCAACGTCAACAACATGGAGCAGATCCAGGCGATCATGGAAGCTGCCGATGAAACCGATTCGCCGGTCATCATCCAAGCTTCGCGTGGCGCTCGTGCTTACACCCAAGACACCTACCTTCGTCACCTGATGGTCGCCGCGGCGGAACTGTACCCACAGATTCCAATCGTCATGCACCAAGACCACGGCAACAGCCCCGAGACCTGCTTGTCGGCCATCGAAAATGGCTTCACCAGCGTCATGATGGACGGCTCGCTCGAAGCTGACGGTCAAACCCCAGCCGACTACGACTACAACGTCAAAGTCACCGCCGAAGTCGTGAAGATGGCACACGCTCGCGGCGTCAGCGTCGAAGGCGAACTGGGTTGCCTGGGATCGCTCGAAGATGGTGGCGGCGAACAAGAAGACGGCCACGGTGCAGTCGGAACTCTGACCCACGATCAATTGTTGACCGATCCCGATGAAGCACAACGCTTCGTGGAAGAAACCGGCGTCGACGCGTTGGCCGTTGCGATCGGAACCAGCCACGGTGCCTACAAGTTCACCAGCAAGCCAACCGGTGAAGTCTTGGCCATGGATCGCATCGAAGCCATCCACGCCAAGATCCCAAACACTCACTTGGTCATGCACGGCAGCAGCAGCGTGCCACAAGAATTGCAAGACATCATCAACCAGTTCGGTGGTGAGATGAAGCAAACTTACGGCGTGCCAGTTGAAGAAATCCAACGTGGTATCAAGAGCGGTGTTCGTAAGATCAACGTCGACACCGACTGCCGCATGGCGATCACCGGAGCGATCCGCAAAGTCTTGACCGAAGACAAAGCCGCCTTCGACCCACGTGCATACTTGAAACCAGCCCGCGCCGCGATGAAGGACGTCTGCGTCGCTCGCATGACCGCCTTCGGCCAAGCCGGCAACGGTGCCAAGTTGCGTGCGACTCTCGGCGCCGCAGTCTGATCCGATTCGCGTTTCACCAACCTGAACGCGAACAAACGACACACAATTCGAAAGCCTGGAACGGACCCATCCGCTCCAGGCTTTTTTCATGCGCTCTTGGCCCGACCACAACGCCATTCACCAAGCTTGTTCAGAAGCGGAGCGATTTCACGTTCGCAAGAGTAGAACAATTGTCTCAATTGTTCCGTCTGGCAACTCAACCTCCCGAGCGGCTCCAAGCGTTTACCGAACTCGACATTCGCGCCGTGCTGTTCGACGATTCTGAAGCCGGCACGCAAACAGTTGAGGACAACTGATCTACTCTCTCGTCAAAGACGAGTGCAGCCACACAGCTTGGAATGAGGGTCGATGCAATGAGCCGTTTGGGCATTAGCCCCGGTTCCACCACAGAACCAAACCAAGCGCCCAAACAACTCAGTCAATCAACAGCCGGCGAGACATAGAAACCGCAAAAGCCCTTCACGCCGCAGTCACATTAAAAACTCCCTGCTCGCCCCCAAACGCGGTCGCACATCAGACAAGCTAAATCAAGCGACGCCCTTTCGGGTTCGAACCGCGATGGTGTCTTCCCATGCCCCGCAGGTGCGCTCCGCGACCAACGACTAACACCTGAAAACCCTCACGGGATAACGTGCGGACTTGTGGGCAATCAACAGCTCGCCAGTGATTCTTCACAGAACGCGAATTCAGTACTCCGGCGTCGGCCACCGGAGCTAATCACTAGGGGCCAACATTGATAAGAGCTGTTCCGCGGATCGATCGTTCAACTGCAGTCGCGATCTAAACCTTGCATGCAGGTTGTCGCCAAGATTCCTCTCCACCGAAGAAACTCGGACTGTTCTGTTTCGTAAAAGCCTAACGCAGTTTTGAGTTTGCCCGACTTCGGCGAGCGATATTGTTCGCGCCGGTGACGTTTAGCCGCATTCGCATCAGCACCTCACTGACGCCATAGTTGTCTGCCGCAACATCAATCGCGTCAGACGCGAATGCAATTTTGATGGCGGCAGGTTGGGGAACCAACAACGCGGGACCAAGCCATTTGGCCTCTTCCTCTGTTTCAAGATCACACTCGAAGATCGCGGTTGGAGGATGCAGGAGGATCGCATGTGCCAGTTCATGAGCAAGATTGGCTCGCTGTCGCGTCTTGGCATGAGATTGATTGTGGCAGATTATTCGAGTGCAGCCGTGAGTTCCCCCGAACAGAGTCACGGCCGAGAAATACTCGTGCCCTACGCCCGAAAGATAAGTGTATGCCATGGGTTCAACATCACGAATAGACCGAAGCGTGTGAACTGGGATCTCTAGGTGTTCGGCCAACTTCCAGGGGCAGATCGGTGAATGATCCGGCAATTTGAGCTCCTTTCGAAGCTCTAGTGCATGGCTTTCGGCTTCTGTTTTGAAGCCTCGCCTAAACCTGAACGCCATAGCTATTTCGCTTTCCTTGTTTTCGCGAACTGTTCGTAGAGCGCTTTCACAGTCGCTTCAATCGCCGCTTTTGCTTCTGGTGGTAGCCGTGGGTCTTTCCGAAACTGTGCGGTCACGTTGGCAAGAGCATCCGTGGTGACTGGTTTCTCGCCGTCGACAACCATGAAGCTATCCGCCGATTCACCCGACCAAGCCAACAACGAAACCAAGCTATCAACATCGGGCCGCTTCCCCTGGGCCATCCGCGTCAGCGTCGACGGGCTTACCCCCGACTCCTTCGCGATCTGTCGCCAAGTCACGTCTCGTTGAATGCGATGTCCATCCAGAACGGCGAAGAATCCTTCCGCGTCGAACATGCCTCTTGGCATATTTAGGTACCCAATTGTTTCCAGTGTTGCATTGCTAGCAATGTATCGCTAAAATTGCGAGAGTCGAACACACAGCCTACATTGCAACACTCGGCTTTGGTAGCCGAACTCGGAAAAACGTTTGTCACGGAGATGGCAGTGAGCATAGCAGAATCGGCGGAAAATACGTCCGAATTGATCAAAGTCGCCGATCGCCACATCAAAGATTCGGTCCGTTACTCGCTGTGGGGCCGAAGCGCTTGCCGGTGTCAATTCGATGGTTGCAACGAATTGGTTTGGAAGTCGAACCTTACCCAGGAAGACGTCAATCTCGCCGAAGCCGCCCATATCTACTCCTTCAATTCTGGCGGAGCACGGGGCAACGACGGAATCGATGCGGACAAGATCAACAGTGCCGACAACCTGCTGTTGGCATGTCGTCGGTGCCACAAAACGATCGACAACAATCCTATGGGAACTCGCTACAGCATCGAGTTGTTGCAGTCTTGGAAGCGAGAACATGAATCTCGAGTGGAACTCGTTACCGGGATTAAACCCAACAAAACCAGCCATGTGCTTTTGTACGGTGCCGCAATCGGCAACGTTGAGACTTCTGTCGACTTCCAAGAAGCAGCTTCGGCACTGTTTCCCCGTCGCTTTCCGGCGCGGCGGGAGCCGCTTGAGCTAGGCAATATCAATTTCGCCGAAAGAGATCACGAGCCAAATTTCTGGTCCGTTCACCGAGGTCATCTTGAGAAACGATTTCGGCAACGCGTTGCCGAGAGAATCGAAGACAAAGACATCGGTCACTTGTCCGTCTTTGCGATTGCCCCACAACCCTTGCTGATTTTGCTTGGGTCATTGTTGGTCGATCTCGTCGACGTGGATGTTTACCAGCGGCACCGAGAGCCATCACCGTCCTGGTCCTGGCCCGACGCGTCAAGCACTGTCGACTTTGTTGTTCGCCCCCCAGCGAAGCCAGACGCGAGCCGAACTCCCGCGCTGCTGCTCTCGCTTTCGGCCCCGATTGATTCCCAGCGCATCACATCAGTCATCGGTGATGATCTTGATCTATGGGAAGTCACCGTCAATCAACCTCACAACGACTTGATCAAGTCGCCCGCCGACCTATCAGCATTCCGAGCGACCGTTCGCCCATTGATTGACCAATTGAAAATGATCTACGGGCAGGCAACGCCACTTCATGTGTTCCCGGTCGCATCGGTCTCGTGCAACGTTGAGCTTGGACGAGTCCGCATGCCCAAAGCCCACCAGCCGTGGATCATCTACGACCATAACAATCGACTCGGTGGTTTTGTTCAAGCACTTCAGATTGGAGAAACTCACGTATGATTCTGCGACCTCAAGACACACTGAATTCGCTGCTAGTACAAGTTGCGAAATCACTGGACGTTCCCGAGGAACTCCACAAGGCCGCCGTGCTTGAATACGAGCAGCTTGCGTTTTTCCTGGAAGAACTTGACGAAGCCGCCGGCAGGCGATCTCCCGAAATCTATTCCCAGGGCTCCTTTGCGCTCGGCACCGCAACGCAGCCCGTCAAATCAGATGACGAATATGACGTCGACTTGGTCTACGAGCGAATGCTGAAAAAAGAAGGGAAGACGCAGCAGCAACTCAAGGACGAAGCCGGCGAAAATCTAACGGAATACGTCAAACACAGACGGCAGACCGGTCAAACCGTTCCAGAACTAAGCGAAGGGTCACGGTGTTGGTGCCTGAACTTCCCCGACCAATTTCACATGGACGTTTTGCCGGCGATCCCCGACGCGGAACAACGCGAGATCGTTGCAACTGATGCAGCCAAGCACATCTTGATCACCGACAAAAGTGTCCGCTGCTGGTTGCCGAGCAACCCGCGGCAGTTCGCTGACTGGTTTCGGTCCACGATGGAAGTTCGTCTTGAGGCAATCAAGAAAAGCATGGCCGAAGCCTCGCTCCGTCGCGACGGGTTGGTGGTCAATGATTGGCAAATCAAGCAAGCCGCCGAAAGCATCCCTGAGTACGAAATAAAGACTCCGCTGCAGCGGGCGATCCAGATCCTAAAACGCCATCGCGACTGTCGCTTTGATGGCGACCCCGAGAATCGACCTGCCTCGATCCTGATCACGACGCTTGCCGCCAAGGCGTACAGCAACGAAGCCAACCTGCTTGATGCATTGCTCAACCTCGTTCACCGGATGCCGGACCACATCGAAGAACGCGAAGTCAACGGCCAAAGCGTCGCCTGGGTCGAAAATCCGATCAATCCGTCGGAGAACTTTGCTGACCGGTGGCAAGCCGAAGACTACCCCGATCGTGAAAAGCACTTTCGAGTTTGGCTTGAGCAAGTTGGTATTGAGTTGGAGGAAGCGATCAAGGGCGGCGGAATTCATCGCGTCCTCGACCTTCTCGGGGCTTCCTTGGGCCGACAGGTTGTCGAGGCATCCGCGAAGTCACTCGGCTATGACGTCCAACGGGCATCGTCGTCCGGAAAACTTGCGGTGGCGTCTTCAACTGCAACACTCATCACCGGGACGGCACCGATACCGAACACGACCCCCGTTCGAGGACATACGTTTTATGGCGAATCTAAACGCAATAGGTAAACTCGGGGTCGTGACCCAGTGGGGTGCTCTGAGGCGTCAGTTTCCTGATGGAGTCGGCAATGTCAAACGGAACCAGCTTCGTTGGGACATGCAAATTCAACCGACACCGCTCAGTGATATTTACGACATCCGGTTGTCCTACTCGCTGGAGCGTTTTCCGAAGGTGTTTGTTCGATCTCCCAAACTCGTTCAGCCTGCTGACGATCCGATTCCCCATCGGTACGGCGATGATTCGTTGTGCCTCTATTTGCCGGGATCCGGTGAGTGGGACCGGCGAATGCTCTTGGCTGAAACGATCATCCCATGGGCGAGTGAATGGCTCTACTTCTATGAGCTGTGGCTTGGGACCGGCGAGTGGTGTGGTGGTGGTCATGGATCGCCTAAACCAAACGAGTCCGAAAGCGAACACACACGAAGCAAGTCGTGTCCTGCCTATCCAAGATGAAGTCTTTTTCTTCCGTTTTTAGCCGTCGAGTTTGGTCATGAACCTACTGACATCAAATGCTTGGCCCATCTTTGTCCTGTTTTCGATTGTCGGTTGCATCGGGTTCTATCGGCTGCTGAACGGCAAACCAGCCAAAAACTGGTTTGGCGCAGCGACCGCTCTTGGGTTATTGCTGCTGATCGCCGGAGCAATCGTTGCCAACTCAACGCCCGGTGGTATCGACGTGATCGACGACGATCCTTGGGACATTGATCCCACGCCGCCCGTCATCATTGACACCGAGGTGGAAAAGCTTCGGCATTGGTGGGACAGCGAAGGAACAGCCAACTGGCCGGCTTCGGAAGTCCTGGCGGAGATCAGCGAGGTTGCCTACGAGACGCCGGTTGATGCGGGTCAAACGCTACGGGGCTTGGGTTTCGATACGGTGAAAACGGTCGAGTCGAACACGATGCTTGGCTACGTGGCTATTCAGAACGATGTCGCCGTCATTGCATTTCGTGGTAGTGAGAACCAAGCCGGCGATTGGCTGACGAACATTTCGCGAGCACCGACGCGTCTCTCCGATGGCGACGTTCATTCCGGGTTTTGGTCGCGATACCAAACGCTGAAGCCGCAGATCGAGACCGCACTGCGAGGTCACGAGGTACAGTACCTGTGGGTGACTGGTCACAGCTTGGGCGGCGCTCTTGCCCTCTGTTGCGCACATGACTTTGACGCCGATGGTCGGCAAGTGGCCGGCGTAATGACGTTCGGGCAACCGATGATCGCTCGCCAGTCGCTCGCCGACCACATCGACGATCAACTATTCGGACGATATGCACGGTTCGTCAACAACGACGACTTCGTTGCACGGATTCCACCGAGTTATCGCCCATGCGGCCGTTTGGTTTGGTTCACGCCTGATGGATTGAAGCGATCGCCTCGAAGGCGTGTCGCGTTCGGAGCACCGGGCGCCAACGATGACACATCCGAAATTGCTGAAATTATTCCGGCGACAGACGCCGAACTACAGCGATGGTTGGCAGATAAACAACAGCCCACGCCGCAATACAACGAACGCGGCGAAATGCTATTGCAAGGCAGCTCACCGTACATCGCCGACCATTCGATGGTGTTCTACATCGAAAAGGTCTTGGGGCTATTGAAAAGACAATAACAAGATTGCGTGAGCTTGCTCCGGTTTCTCGCAATCAAGGCCCGACTCCAATTCTTTCATCTAGTTGATTAACAATAGCCCAATGACAAAGACAATCACGCCGACATCGCAGGCCGACATGGTCAATTTTTTGGAAACCGATTCGTCGTTTGCCTTTGAGATGCAGGTGCGAGAACTGTTTGCTGCGAAGCGACTTCGCTATCGCCATGGCGGAACGTACGATGATCCGATCGAGCGGAAGCCTCGGCAGTTCGACCTAACCGCAGACCTCAACCTTGCTGATGCGTACCTCACCGTCAGGCTTCGTATGGCGATCGAGTGCAAGTGTTTGAGTGAGTTTGCGCCCATGCTGGTCTACCGTTCCCCACGGTCAGCTTACGAAGCCGGGCACTGTGTCATTGCGAGGACATGCGGCGATCGAACCGCCGTCCATAATGCAATCCAGTATCAACAGCCGATGTCAATGCTATCCAATGAGACTGGTGCGTTTCCGAAGGCTTGCACGTTGGAACTGCAGCCGAGCCGCAGCATGTATTCGTCCGGTGAACCTGTTGGCAAGTCAGCCGAATGCATCACCAAGGACCGCAACGGCAATATCAAAGGCGGAGACAAGGAAATCTACCCACGTTGGACGCAGGCTCTGCAATCCGCCAGCGCGATGTTGCCCGACATCGTGAACGGGTACTCCGATAAAAAGCCCATCGTCATCAATTGGATCGCTCCAATCCTGGTCGTTCCGGATGACCGGCTATACGTCGTCGATTTCAATGACAGTGGTGCACAGACGCGAGCTCCAACGTCAGTGGATCGAACATCGTTTTTCGTCGACTACACACCATCCGGCGTTAAGATCGCTGGTCCCGAATTCCGATTCGGCCATTTGGAGATCATGACGTATTCGCATCTGAAATCCTTCGTTGACAGGGCAACACATGAGGACAAGCGTTTTTTCGTCGAAGACCACCTCAGCGAACATGAGTGTTTCAGTCAGCTTTCCCGCTTATAAGCATCAATGTTTTAGCAGCCAAACTCAGTGACGTGCACCTTGCCTGCACATGGGTTTACGCGTCTATTTGCGAGTGTTTTGAGGATGCCTTTGCTTACTCCGGTGTCCGACACCGGTGCGCAAACCTCTTTGCTTGGTGTACACCGTTTGACCTGCAAGAGCGAAACGCATTCGCTGGTGAAACGACTCAGACTGAGAACTCTGAAGATTGGCCAGAGGCGTTTTGCTTTTGTGTGACCAGACCTCAGAGGCATGCCGCTCGCAGGAAACTGCCCGGGTCGTGAAAACTCGCTCAATCCGATTGCAGTGCGAGTTTCTTGGTGCGGGCACCACCAGCCATTGGCGTTCCTTCGCTAAACTAATTTGGAACGTTTGACGTCCATTCATTCACACGCACGGAAACCGTCATGTCATACGAAATCACTGAGATTGCCGAGGGCAAAATCATTGAACTGGTTCTCTCTGGCAAATTGACCGGGGAAGCCTACGAGCAGTTTGTGCCGGTGGTGGAAGCACAAATCGAACGCTGGGGCAAAGTCCGGATGATGGTTGTGCTCACTGATTTTCATGGCTGGGACGCGGCCGCACTCTGGGCCGACACCAAGTTCGCAATGAAACACTTCAGCGACATCGAACGACTCGCACTCGTCGGCGAATCGAAGTGGGAAGCCGGCATGGCTACCTTCTGCAAACCGTTCACCAAAGCTGCCGTCAAATACTTTGATCATGCGAACATCGAAGATGCCCGGGCTTGGATCCAAGAGGCCTGAGTTGGCTGGCCACTCTTGGCCGACATCCGCGACTCGAACGGGCAAGAGTGCCTTTTTGTACCCCACATCTCGAAACACCAAAGATTAGTGTCCGATCAGATTGGATTAGTGTTCCACCAGAGCGGTCAAGGGAACACTAATCGCCGCTTATCAAACACTAATAATTTCTGGGCAAGGGATATTTGGCTTCAAACCGCTTGGATTCTCAACGCAAGTGGCTCCCAAAAGATGTGGGGTACAGAAAGGCAAGAGTGCCCATCCCACAGGTGCTAAAACGTCGTTGACGACTCAATCAACAAGCCGAGAAAGGATTCGGTGCAATCATGTGATTGCCGTTTGGCGTTGGGTAGGCCTTGCTCAAGTTTCATCCCGAAGGGATTGCAGACGGTAGCCGGTGGCTGGAACGCAGTGAACACCTCAGCATACATGCCCCCGGCAATCCGCGACCCTGGAAGGGTCAAATATTCTGCGACCCTTTCGAGGTCGAGGCGAGCCTTTCCTTTGCCGGGGTAAGCTGCTTCGCAGCAACCCCGGGCTACCATCTGACATCCCTACCGGGATGAAGAATGACTTCGCCCCAAGGGGCAGCCCTATGCCAGCCCAGGGCAACGCCCTGGGTTGTGGCGGGACCAAAAACGAACCCCAGGCGATGCCTGGGGCTATCTTAGAAATGCCCCATTGGGGCGTAGGACAGAACAACAAACAACGTCGCATTTTCCGTGTCACCGGAAAACGGTGCAGGCTTCTTCGGGGAGTGTGTGGGAACCGTGGCTAACGCCAAACGGCTGATAGGAGGCGGAC
>NZ_ANMO01000099.1 GCF_000338295.1 Rhodopirellula europaea 6C | reverse complement strand
AGGCACAATGCCTCGGCCGAGTGAGGTCGGCCAGCGGGAACGCTATTTGGCGACCTTTATTTGGCGATCTTTTCCAGCAGAGCGGCCACGGCGGCGGGATCGTCCGATTCACGCAGTTCTTCGATGCGAGCTTCGGGGACACCGACCTTTTCCAGGTGGCTGCACAAACGCTTCCAGACGGTCGCCCGTTTCTTTCCCTCGCTCAAGTAAAGCTCCGTAACGGCTTCTTGAGCTTTCTGCAATCCAATGGCATCCCGGTTCTGATAATAGTTCCGGATGATCTTTTCTTGGTGCGACGTGCGATTGGGAGCCATGGGCGAGCCTGCTTAGCGTTGGTTTCGTTTTTCTTCCGCACGAGCCGCTTGCAATGCGGCTGCTTCGCGGGACAGTTTGAACTCCGGACCGGCCGGGAAGTACTGCACATCATCCTGCAAATAGTGTGGGCTCGGAAGGGTTTGGCCGTTGAGCGAAACCTGGCATCCGGTATTGGTCGCCAACAGGGCTGCGAAAGCCAAAGTGCCGATCGTTCCGCGTGTGATCCACTGCGTGTTCATCTTGTTTTCCATCGTTGTACGCCCCAACGCGTAAGGTTTTCGGACCGAACGGCTCACGCAACGAGAGCCCGTCTGCCTGAAATCGGTGACAGAATCGTTATCGGCGGAAGAACCGGAAAACCTTGACATGATTCGAGAAAAAGGTTCGGGAGAGTTTCCCGGCGGTGGGGTTCCAATTGTCCCCAGGAGTGTCACGCGAGTTCCACGCGAGAAACGAATCCGGCGTGACGCACGGTCGACGATGGGGCACAATGGGAGCATGCACACGAACCACACGGGTAAGACATTGATGTCCAACATGATTGATCGACGCCGATTTTTGCGAGCCGGTTTGGCTGGAGGAGCCGCGATTGCCGCCGGAACCGCCTCCGCACGCCCGGCTCACGCCGCTGGCCGAGCCAAGTGGGAAGAGGCCATTCAGCGCGGCCTGGAGTGGCTCAGCAGCAAGCAATCGTCTCGCGGCCAGTGGAACACCACCGTCTACCCGACGGCCATGGCGGCTTTGTCAGGCACGGCTCTGATCGGCAGCGGCAGCACGACGACCCAGGGACCCTACGCTCGCCAAATCGCTCGGGCATCGGATTTCCTGATCAGCAAGTCGCGAAGCAATGGCCTGATCGGCGATCCCCAAACCGATTCGCGATACACCTACGGGCACGGCTTCTCGATGCTGTTTCTGTCTCAGGTTCTTGGCGAGGAAGGGTTGCTCGATCGCCGCGAAGAACTGGTCGATGTGTTGGCCAAAGCGGTTGAGTTCAGCGGCAATGCCCAAACTGAGGCCGGAGGTTGGGGTTATGTGTCGGCCAAAGAAGGCAATGACTTCGACGAAGGCAGCACGACGATCACGCAGGTCCAAGGTCTACGCGGATGTCGCAACGCGGGGATTCCGGTCAGTGGCGAAGTGATCGACAAAGCAAAGGAATACATCTATCGCTGCAAGAATCCCGATGGCGGCATCAGTTACAGCAGTCGGCAAACCGGCAGCAGTCGTCCGGCAATCACCGCGGCGGCTTTGGCGGCTTTGTACAACGCCGGTGACTACGACAGCGAACATGTGCCGGACATGTTGAAGTACAGCAAAGAAACGCTGCACGACATCAACAACGGGGCTCGTGCGTTTGGACACTGGCACTACACGTATCTGTACTACAGCCAAGTCGTTTATCGGCAAGGCGACGAATTGTGGTTGCCGTTCCGCGATCGGTTGTATGACCGAATCGCAGCGGAACAAAAGCCAGACGGATCGTGGGAGGGCCAAATTCATCCGGTCTATGTGACCGCGTGCAACCTGATCATGCTGCAGATCGATCGTGGGTTTCTCCCGATCTACCAACGCTGAGGCTGACGATGGATTTGGAATCGTTCAGTCAGCGCGTGCTCGAAATATTGAAACGTCACTTTCCCACCGAAGGGTTTCGGGCGGGGGAGGAACTCGGTGTGCTCACCTGCGGCGAGTTGCAGTTTGGGCTTTCGAATTTGCTGGCCCAACATCAGCAGGCAGGTTTCACCGATGAAGAATTGGAGGAAACCGTTCGCGTCACGTTCGAGCGAATGCTGGAAATGGTCCGGACTGCCGACAAGGTGTTGCCCGAGACCTGGGAAGAGGCCAAACCTCGATTGCGCGTGCAGTTATGCCGCAGTGACATCGAGGCGTTACGCAAAGCGATCACGTTCCCCTTCGCCAGTGACGTGACCAGCAGCGTCGTGGTCGATTCGCCTCACGGGTATGCCTACATTCGTCCCGAGGATGCCGAGCGTTGGGGCCAATCGGTGGTGGATCTAATCGAAGTCGCAAAGGAAAACTTGCTGGCCGATTCGTTGGAGTGTCCCATGGGTGTCGTCGAAGGACCGCCCAAGTTCATCGCGATTCAGTCCGGCGATGGGTACGACGCCGCACGAGTCTTGTTGCCGCAAATTCGCGAACGTTTGATTCAGGAATTGAGCGACGAGTCGGATGATCCGAACATGGAGCCCGCCGCGATCGTGGGAGTGCCCAATCGAGATTTCTTGATCGCTTGGTCAGCTCAGCTTCCCGCCGATTTGCGAGAGCAGTTGGCTCGGACGGTCGCGGAAGATTCCCGCCGCCAATCGCATCCGTTGTCGGAGCAAACGTTCCGCATCACCGCCGAATCGATCTGGCCAATTCACGGTTAGGCTTCGGGTACGATGGACTTCCAAGTCCGTCGAAAGCTGTTTGTACCGACGGATTTGGAAATCCATCGTACGGGCATCCAGGCGAGTCCAGCGACTCGATCAGTTGGAAAGCTTTTCCATGATTTGATCAGCGGATCGTCGCAGCAGAACATCGTCGTCGAGCGACCCGTCAATTTTGCGAATCGCGTGCAAGACCGTCGAGTGATCTCGGCCGCCGAAGGCATCGCCAATTTGAGTTAGGCTGTCTTCGGTCAGTCGGCGGGCCAACCACATTGCCAGCGAACGGGCGCGAACGATGTTTTGGCGTCGAGACCCGCTTCGCATGTCGGCCGACTTCACTCCCAATTGCCGAGCCACGGCGGTGGTGATCGCTTTGATCGAAATCGATTGTGTGCCGCCCGCGGTTTCGATTGCCGACTGGACCGCATCGGCGCAAATCGGTTGTTCGTGCATCCGGCACCACAACGCAACTTGCTTGATCGCCGATTCAAAAGCGCGAACGGTCGATTCCGCCGGCAATCCCGCATCGAGCAATGACAGTGCCTCCGGTTCGACATCGGGCAAATGAGCCAGCATCAATTCGCGAAGGATCGTGCGTCGTGTATCGCCAGCGGGCGGATGCAGCGTCACCGTCAGGCCAGGAAGCGTACGGCTGACCAACGCCGGTCGCAGCCCGCGAACTTCCGACGGCAATCGTCGACACGTGACGATCGTCAAACGCCCTTCCGCGTCGCGAGCTTCCAAACGTTGGGCCAGTTCTTCTTGAGCGGGTCCTTTGTCGGCAATCAGATGCAAATCATCCAGGACCAGGATCGGGACCGTGTCCAGCTTTTCACGAAAACGAGGCATGTCCTTCGAATCAATCGAAGATGCAAATTCGCGAGCGAAGTCGATTGCCGGTTGGTAGAGGACTCGGCTGGAAAGGACACGCGAGGTCACACCGGACGGTCCACCTTGCTCGGTGTCTTTGTCCATTTCCATCGCTTCCCAAACGTTGCTGATGCTCATCCGTTTGGAGAGGTGCAACGCGAGAGCGGTCTTGCCGGTGCCCGGTTGGCCGACCAGCAACATTGGCCGGGAGATTTCCAGCAATGTCTCGATGGGGTTTTCGCAAACGTAGCCCGCCAACCGATTCTCATCACCGCAATAAAACAGCGGGATGATCGGCCGAACGACTTCGCTATCGCGACGGCGTCGACGAAGCGACGGACGTTCGAGCGCGAAGGAATTGACGTTGGGAGGCGAAGCGACCACAGCAAATGGCAGTGAACGAGTGGAACACGAAGGGATGACGCGTGAGGCGGTCAAACAGGATCCGATTCGATTCCGTGCGTCCGGCCGAATCTGATCACCCAGCTCCACTCTAAATGGAACAGTCGTTCACCGCTATCCTTTTTCAACCGAGTTATCCACAGTTGAAAAGCCTTTTGCCTTCGAAAATTGGCGAGAAATCAGCTCAATCGCCCGGTCAATTTCGGCTGCCGTGGAAAACCGCGAAACGCTGAACCGCAACGCCGAATCAACCAGTGCTTTGGACGCTCCCATCGCCAGCAGAACGTGGCTGGGCGGGCTGCTTCCGCTGCTGCACGCCGATCCGCTGCTGCAGGCCACCCCGGCGATATCCAGCGACATCAGCAGACTTTGCCGATCGGCACCCGGCAGCGACAAACACGTCGTTGATGGCAAACGTGGGGCCCGCTCGCCATGAATCACGCAGGTTGGGTGTCGACGGACCAGCTCGGATTCCAGCTTGTCCCGCAACGCCGTCATGTGCTCGGCCGCGCTGGGTTGCTGCTCACATGCGAGGCGGATGGCTTCGGCGGCGGCGATGACGAGAGCGACGGGTTCCGTGCCCGGACGCGTCCCCAATTGCTGCTCGCCGCCACGCAGAGCGGCCCGAACGTCCACGCCGGCATCCAGCCACAGAAATCCGACTCCCGTGGGCCCATGCAGCTTGTGTGGTGTGATCGTCGCGGCGGTGACTCCCCAGGCGGTCAGGTCGACCGGGACCTTTCCAATCGACTGAGTCGCATCGACATGCAGTGGAACGCCAAATTCGCGGCAGACGTCGGCGGCGGCTTGGATTGGCTGGATCACGCCGGTTTCGTTGTTGGCGGACATGATCGAAACGACCGAGACCCGTTCCGGTGACTTGCCTGATTCGGTGAGGCGATCCAGCGTGCTTCGCAGGGATTCCAGCAGGATGACTCCGTTGGCATCGACATCGACCCAGTCCACCTGGCGACCGGATTGGTCTTCGGCGGCAGCGGCGGCGAGGACGCTGGGGTGTTCGATTCGGCTGATCACGATTGCACCGTCGGGCTCGCCCAATCCCGAGATGGCCAGGTTGTTTGATTCGGTGCCACCGCTGGTGATCAGCAACCGCGGCGCGTGGACGCGGGACAGGTCGCTTCCCAGGCAACGGCCGATCAGATCCGTCGCGGCTTCCAGGCGGGACCGAGTTTGCTGGCCGAGACGGTGTTGGCTGGACGCGTTGGCGGGCGTTTGCGAGAAAGCCTCTGCCAAAACACGAGCGACCGCGGGATCGATGGCGGTCGTCGCGTTGTTGTCGAGATAGATCATGTTTGTCCAACAGGATCGGCTGTTTGGCGATCTTTCTTCAAGGATTGCAGTTCGGGGTTGTTGGGCGATTCTTCGAGAGCTTCGGCGAGCAACGCATCGGCCAATTCATCCCGCTCGGCGTCTCGCATGTCGCGGATCAGGCTGACGTATTCTTCCGCCAAGTAATCCGCCACGACGGTTTTCAAGGTGGCGACATCCTCTACATCACGTGTCAATTCCATCAATCGCGGGATCAGGATGTAAAGCTCGCGATCGGCCAATTTGTCGATCGTGGGCCAGAACTGTTTGGCGAGCTTGGGATTTTTCTTGCTCCACTGCTTCCAAACCGCGGTCCCGTCCTCCATCAAACGAAGATGATCGACCAGCAACGCAGGATCTCGCGGCTCGAGCGACTGCACACCGTGCTTGATTTCAACCAGATCCCACCGAGTTGGGACGCTGTTGGGCATGACCAATGTCTTCGATTGAGTGAGGTATCGAGCCGTCTCGGGGGTCGTGCTGACTCGGCGGATCGGCGTGATTTGCCAATGGACCAGCGGGATTTCGTAAAACGAAAACCGGCGGGTTTGGAAGTGTTTGGGGGCGAACTCGGTTCCTTCCACGTAGCCAAACATCCGGATCGCGACGAACAGCAGTCCGGCGACAATCAACGAAGAAAGCGAAATCAGCAGGATTCGGTAGCCGGTCGCAAGACGCTTTCGCGGCCGCTTGGACTGGGGCGATTGGGCGGCGGAGGAGCCTGAGGACGGCGTGGCGGAGGTCGCTGACATCGTTGAAATATCCCGGCAGACGTCAAACAAACGGTTTGGTAGGTTCGCGACTCGTCATCGTTCGTCCCGAAGCCCCTTTTTTCCAAGCGTAACAAAGATGAATGGGTACGCCACACCTTGGGCAAGCGGTCGGACGATTGCCAACGCGATGCGACCGGCCTCGGTGGCGGAATTTTGGTCGGCTCCGACGCAGGGGCAACTGACGCCGGAGCAGCGTTCCTCGGCGGCCCGAAATCGCCTGTTGGCGGCCAATTCGCTCTCAACGGGCTCGCAATCCAACCACGGCAACCCACATCAGGTGGTCGGTTCGGATGATGTGGCGACGTCGGGAATCGATTCAACACAAACCGATGAGCCCGTCGACGGTCGCGAATCGACCGGCTCGGACACCGGGGAATCCTTTGACCCCGAGGACCGTGCGGCGGCTCGAGCGAGGATCGAAGCGGTGCTGCTGATCGCGAAATCTCCGCTGAATTACCGACGTTTGGCGGCGCTCGCCGATGTGGAAGATGCGACCTCCGCGCGGACGCTGGTCGGGGAACTGAACGAACTCTATGAGCGTTTGGGACGTGGGATCCGGATTGAACAGGTCGCCGGCGGCCAGCGGATGATGACGCGGTCGGTCGTGGCACCATGGCTGCGCCGACTTGGTTTTTTGGCTCCAGCGATCCGGTTGAGTTGGCCGATGATGGAAACGCTCGCCGTGGTGGCCTACCGCCAAGACGTCACGCGAGCGGATGTTGAAGCCGTGCGTGGTGTCGCGTGCGGAGAAATTCTGCGACAGTTGATGCAACTGGATTTGGTCCGGATCAGCGGTCGCAGTGAAGAGCTTGGGCGGCCCTACCTTTACGGGACCACCAAACGTTTTTTAAAAATCTGCGGATTGGCATCGATAAAGTCGCTTCCGCCGATTGACTGGCACGCATCCTGCGATGATGTTTCTCAATCTGCCGACGGCGAGGTTGAAAACATTGCCGACGAATTGAACTCGAGAGATCCCTCTCAAACTGAATCCCATCCTCGCCGTGAATCTTCGGACTCTGAAACTTCGGATACGAATCCTTCAGAAACCGAGCATTTGCACCCCACCAAGGAGTCTGACGTGAGTGTCGCCGCGATCGAAACTCTCGCCACTGAATTCACCGCTTCTCTCGACGCCGATCAGTCCGGTGCCGTGGCCGTTTTGGATGCACCCGCATCCGACGCGGATGCTGCATCGTCGAACGATCCTTCGGCTGTGATCGAAGACGAAGAAGACGATCTGTATGAGAACGGCTACGAGCTCGACGACGACGAAGATGATGACTTCGACGACGACGACTGGGATGACGACGACGAGGACAGCGACGACGAAGACGATGACGAGGACGAGGATGAAGACGACGACGATGAAGACCTAGACGACTCCGATGATGACGACGACGATCTCGACGGCACCGACGACTGGGAAGAAGTCGACGACGATGAAGCCGACGAAGATTGGGATGACGAAGATGAAGAAGACGACCTCGATGAAGAGGAAGAAGAGTGGGAAGACTGATCGTCTTCGAAGCAACCTCTCTTTGATGGACTCGTCCGGTCTCGAATGGACCTGTCCAGTTGGCCTGAACCGTCTGGCGGATAACGTCGACGGTTCTTGTCGTTTCTACATGCGATCTTCAACGCATCTGCAATCTTGAACGCACCGCGGTGACGCGCGGTCTCTGTGCGTTCCACTTCATTCGCTGATGCAGCGTGAGAAGCTCTCTTCTGTAGCCGCCACGTTCGGCTTGCATGTTCATCAGCACAATCGTGACGCGTGACGCTTCCATCGATGCGTTTGCTTTGGCGCGATGCCTAGCTGGCAGCCGTCAACGAATCCGATTGCAACGGTGCTGACGTTTGCGCGGATAGTCATGTCGCTGCACGCGGGTTGCTGATGTGTGGACGCGGCATTCACAAGCCGGATGAGGTGTTTTTTCAACATCGTGCAATTGGTGACCTACCTTTCAAACGGTAGCTGTCCTTTTGTATCGCAATCCTTGCGTGAATCCATGTTTGAAACCAATCAAGCCAAACTTCTGATGGTCGAGCCCGAGCTGGTTTTGGCCGAGCTCGCAACGTTCCGTTTGGAACTGCTGGGATATCGCTTGGAAGTTGTCAGCAGCGGTGCCGAAGCGCTCGATCGCTTGCGTCACGAGCCAATCGATTTGCTGATCCTGGATACCAAGTTGCCCGAAGGCGACGGGTTGGAATGGCTGACCGAATTGCGTTTGGAATTCAAAGCCGACCAAGTCCCCGCACTTGTGTTCTCGCTCGACCCCAGTCTGGAAATGGTCCGGCGAGCTTACTTGGCCGGGGCTCAGGACTACTTGATCACTCCATTTGATCCGACCGTGCTCGAAGAGAAGGTTCAACGTTTGTTGCCTTCTCATGCAGAAACCGTTTGATCAGTTGACGTTGTTACTCACCCACCGCTTCACTTCCATTCCATTTCTTAGTCTTCACGACGGACTCGCACGATGAAACGCATTGGCGACATTTTGGTCGAATTGAACATTCTGACCAACGAACAAATGGACGCTGCCTTCGCGGGAAAACCACGCGGAGTGATGATTGGTGATTGGTTGGTGCGGCAATCACTAATCAGCAATGCGCAGTTGGGTGCTGCGTTGTCAGAACAGTTTTCGGTGCCGTTCGTCGACATCGATTTCTCCAGCGTCAATCCACAAGTCGCACGTCTGCTGCCCGAAGACTTCGCTCGATCACAAGCCTCCGTGGCGATTGACGTTAGCGACCGAATGCTGACGCTCGCGATGGTCGCGCCCGACGATATCGAAACCATTGCCGAAGCCGAGTTGATGACCGGCTACAAAATCCGGCCCGTCGTGGCCCTGGAAGACGACGTTCGCGATTTGCTCAACCGCATCTACGACGATCGTGCTTTTGCTCGTCAAACCATTGTCGACATGAAGTTTGCCGAGATGGAAGAGTCGGGTGAAGTCACCGAAGAAGATGAACTGGCAATGTCCGCGGTCAGCCAAGAAGACGCGCCGGTGGTCAAGCTGGTTCAAGCGATTCTTTCAGGTGCCGTGTCAGCCGGCGCCAGCGACATTCACCTCGAACCACACAAACCCGAGATGCGGGTTCGCTATCGAGTCGATGGCGAATTGCAGGTCGTGATGACGATCCCCAACCACATCGAGGATTCCGTTATCAGCCGTATCAAGGTCATGGGTGACATGGACACGACCGAAAATCGTCGTCCGCAAGATGGTCACCTGACGGTGTATGAAAACGGCAAACGAGTGGGCTTTCGTATCAGCGGCATCCCAACCGTCGACGGACAAAAGTTGGTGCTGCGTCTGCTTGATGAAGGTGGGCAAACATTCGACTTGGCCGGCATCGGAATGCCTCAACGTGACTACGAAACGATTCGTCGAGTGATCGACAAACCGCACGGAATGTTTGTGGTCACGGGGCCAACAGGTAGTGGTAAGAGCACGACGTTGTACGCCGCTCTGCAGCACCTCAACGACGATGATCGCAATATCGTTACGGTCGAAGACCCGGTGGAATATCGCTTGCCGGGAATCAACCAAGTTCAAAGCGACAACGAATTCGGAATGGGATTCGCCAACGCACTGAAGTACATCATGCGACAAGACCCTGACGTGATCATGTTGGGTGAAATTCGCGATTGCGAAACGGCGACCACCGCGGTCCAAGCCGCTCTGACAGGGCACTTGGTGATCAGCACGTTGCACACCAACGATGCCGTTGGTGCGGTGCAGCGATTGGCCGACCTCGGCGTCGACAACTTCAAGATCGCCGGTTCGTTGTTGGGCAGCGTGGCTCAGCGATTGCTTCGCTGTGTTTGCGAAAACTGCAAAGTCGACGCGCCCGCCAACTTGAATCTGTTGGACGCTCTCGATCCTGAGCATCACGTGCCGCGAGACACCACGTTTGTTCGCGGTGCCGGTTGCAAACGATGTCTCGGGACCGGTTTCGCCGGTCGCGTGCCGATCTTCGAAATCATGCCACTCAATTCAGACATCACCGCCGCAATTGAAGCCGGCGTGCCGAATTCGCAACTCGAAGAGATGGCTCACGCAGCCGGCATGGTGCCACTTCGTCGCGCCGGTTTGGAAGCCGCCATCGCGGGCAAGACATCACTCGAAGAAGTGTATTTCAAGACCAGTGGCGACCGTCGCAGCAACAATTCAACGTCGATGGTCGGTGGGCGACGATCGGTCGATCAACCCGTTCCGAGTGCTATCGCCTAGTTTCCCGTTCGTCGCAACTCCTCCGTCGCTGATCCGATCGCGGCGACGCAATCGAATTTTGTTTTTGTTCTCTGCCTTGGTGCAACCCAATGTCATTCCCTGCTAGCACAACCAACGCGACCTCCTCCGGCGGTGTGATGGGCTTTTTGCGAAAGCTCAATTCAATCGAGGTGGGAGGTCCCAAGCGAGGTGTTCCAAAAGGATGCGAGTCGACTCGTATTCCTCCGGTGCCATTGGCGCAGCTGATGCGGCTGTTGCTGATGTTGCTTCAAAACGGCTTGACGTTGCCAAAGGCACTCGGATCGCTCGCGATGGACAATTCCAACCGCAAGTACAGCAGCGTGTTGATGCGGATGCGAAGCACCATCATGGCGGGTGGATCCATCAGCGACGCAATGGCTCGCTATCCAAGAACGTTCAACAAGATGCAAGTCCAGCAAGTCCGATTGGGCGAACGAAGCGGCTCATTGGAAATGGCTCTCCTGCGAGTCTGTGAGCAAGTCGAACGCAAGGTTGCACTGCGAAAACGAATTTTCAAAAAGATCAGCTATCCCATCCTGATCAGTGTGGCGGGTTTGGGTTTGATGATCTTCATGTGCGTGGTCGTCGTGCCCGAGTTTGAAACCGTTTACACGGCCAGTGGTGTGGATCTGCCGCCGGTGACCCAGTTCGTCACGGGGCTGAGCCGGTTCATGCTGACCAAAGGCTTGCTCGCGTTTCCTTTGGGATTTGTCGCAATCGTTCTGTGGATCTGCGGTCGTCGCAATCCACGAATCGCTGCCAAGATGGACGCAGTGTTCCTACGCATTCCCGTCGTGGGACCATGGCTTCGCGATGCCGCTGTGTTGCAGTTTATTGAAGCCACCTCGGCAATGGTTCAGTGTGGCTACAAGCCCATCGAGGCGATCGAAGTCGCATCGACATGCGTGAAGAATCGATGCGTCCGAAGTGCTATTGAAGATATTAACCACGGAGTGCGCCGTGGTGAGAAGCTGAGTGTCGAGCTTGGGAGGTACGAACGTTTCTTTCCGCCAACGTTGTGCCAGCTGATCGGTGTGGGCGAGCAATCGGGCGAGTTCGCTCGTTCGCTTTCAGGCACCTGCGATCACTTGCGCGAACGATTGGAGTCTCGGATCGAAGCTTCCGTGGGAATGCTCGAGCCCATCCTTACGATTTCGTTGGCAATCATGATCGGCGGCATGGTGCTGTCGATTTACACGCCGATGTTCCACATGTTTGAAGTTCTCGAATGATGCGTGACTCACTTGCAATCAAAGCATCGCCTCGTCGTTGTTCGCGACGTGGCGCATTCAGCATCCTCGAGATCATCGTGGCACTCACGATCGCGACGATGTTCGCAATGACTGGATTGGCGTTTGTGCAAACACACGGCGAGACCGCGAAGTCGCGAGCATGCGAAGGCACCCGGTCGATGCTGCAACGCGACGTTGAGTTGTACGAGCACGAAAACGGGCGTGCGCCCGGGCGGACGCTTCGTGAGCTGGCCGATGAAGACTACACCGGCGTGAACCTGCCGACCTGCCCGACGTCCGGGAACGCCTACGGCCTAGATCGTGGAGAGGTCGTTTGCCCCACCCATGGCAAATGATCAGCGAATTGAAATCGCGGTCTGCAGAGGACGCAGGACGCTGTCGATCAAATACTCGTCGACCAAATCGCGGCATAGCTGAGACAGTCGCGTGAACTCGTCCGCGTAGTTTTCCTTGGCACCCAGGGAATCGTAGCGTCGGACCATCATGTAAACGCTGAGCTGTTCTTCGGTGAACTCACCGGTTCGAATCTGAAACGCACCCGTTCGAGATTCAAAGCTGATCCGGCACTGGGTCTTGCAGTCTTCGTCCAAAGCGAACTGAACCACGGGTTCATTGGAAAGCAATTTGCCATAGGGCAACTGCGTGAATTTTTCTAAGCCGGGTGCGATGCCGATCGCTTCGGTCACGATCTCGTTGTGGTTGCCTTTGCAAACAAAGTCGAAACCGAGCATCACGGTCAACGCTTCGCAGTCCAACGGGCTGACGGACAATTCGTACGGCACCAATTCCAGAACGGCACGGTGTTGCTCGCAGGCATCTTCGTAAGTCGTTGGGCTGACCATGCCGCTGTTGACTCGTTTGGGTTCAACCGACACCCAGCGATACGACCCGCTGTCTTTTTCTTTTTCTTCTTCCAGCACGTACTCGTCTTTTTCACGCGCATAGAAATTCGCCATCTTCGGATAACGACGCTGGACCTGTTCAAAGTAGTGCAGGACTGATTCGCGACCTTGCGGCAACTCCATTTCGGTGGACAGATTCATGTTCACGTAATATTCGTCGCCGAATGTGCCGTAATCACTCATGTCGTTTTCACTCAATGAAAAGATGGTTGACGGATGAACGCCAGGGAAAAGATCGTTCCGTTGTAGCCGTTGCCGATGACCTCGGCCAGTCGCAACCGTTCTTCCTCGGCGGTCGGTGGATCACTCTCGTTTTCGCCACTGGTTAGGAACGGGTGAACAACAAGCGACGTAGCGGAAGTGCGCGAGCCCTCCGGTTCCTCGCCGGGTGGCTTGCGCCGTACCGCTAACATTGTCATTTGTTGTTCACGCCTTGCTTAGTTTATCACCGCGGAGTCGGCGATGAGGCGTTACGCTGCGGGCTTTGCGCGAATGCGTCGAGTTCAAACCCGGCGAAACGCAAATTTCAATGACGCAAAGGCATGCGCGGAAGTTCGCGTTTTGGGGTCACGCCGAATGCGGTACCGCAGCCAAGTTGCTGATCGGAACTTCGTTTTCTTCCATCTCGTGGTCGCTGAGGCGGTACGGAAGGATCACCCAAAAGGTGCTTCCTCGCCCCAGTTCGCTCTGGAAGTCGATTTCTCCGCCCAGGAGAACAGCGAGTTCTTTGACAATCGACAGTCCCAGTCCCGTGCCAGCAAATTCACGTGTCAGGCCGTCACCATCGAGCACCTTTTTGCTCTGCCGGAATTTTTGGAAGATGATCGGCTGATCTTCGTCGGCCACACCTACCCCAGTGTCCGTCACTGAAAGTCGGAAGCGATCGTCGTGCAGATCGACCACACGAACCGTGATCATGCCGCCCTCGGGAGTGAACTTGATCGCGTTGCTGAGCAGGTTGTTGAGGATCTGTCCGAGCTTGTTGGGGTCTTGGTACGCCACGGGCAAGTCATCAGGCACTTCCACGGACAGCGAGATGTTCTTGTCTTCGGACAATGACTGGATCATGTCGCACTGAGCACCAACCAATCGCGACAGTTGGAACTCGCTCCGGCGGACTTCCATCTTGCCCGCTTCCACTTTCGCAAGGTCCAAGATGTCATTGATCATTTCCAACAACAGGCGTCCACTCTTTTGGATGTTCGATGCGTATCGCCGTTGCTTTTCCGACAGTGAGTCGATGCCTTGCAGAACCTCAGAGAATCCGATGATGCTGTTCAGCGGCGTGCGAAGTTCATGACTCATGTTGGCCAAGAAGTCCGTCTTTAAACGGTTGGCTTCGTAGAGCTGCAAGTTCAACTGAGCGAACTGATCGACCCTCGCGTCGAGTTCTCGGTTGACGCTTTGCAATTGAGTCTGTGTTTCGGTCAAGTGACGAAGCATTCGGTTGAAAGCATCGGCCAATTCACGGAACTCGTCGTCGGTTGAGATGTTCGCACGTTGGTTGGTGTCACCATGCGTGATCGCGTCGCTGACATCACGCAAGTGCAGCAGGGGTTGCAGCACCAAGTAACGAACGATCGCGTGCAGCACGAACAGTGTCACCGCCACGATGAACATCGCGATGGAAACCACGATGGCTCGAATGCCCGTCATGTCTTTGACAATCTTGTCATCGGGCATGCTGACCCGTTTGACTCGGTAAGGCAGTTGAGCGGCCAGCTTGGCGGGGTCTTCGTCCTTGGAAAGCGAAATGATTTCGCCACTTGGGACATGGCACGGAACGCAGTCATACGTCATGAAGACTGGTTCGTAGTAGACGTAGCGACCGTTCGTGGGACCAAGCTCTTTGAAGACGGGCCGGTTCGCGGGACCGATTCGGCTCATCGCCGCATCGTCGGCCAAGTCGACGGCTTTGCTCAGGTCGATTGGATCGCCGGACAGCAATCGTTCCAAGCGAGCTCGGAATTGAGGTTCGAGTTCTTGAAGCAGTTTCAGTTCGCTCGGTTCCGTCGGCGCGGTCAGTGCGGGTAGGTTTTCAAACGGTTGCGGATCGTCGAGCCCCAGGATGTCAAACTCGATGTCCTGGCTGAGCAACTGCGAACGAAGGTCGGCGATCTTTTGCCGAGTCATCTCGAGTTTGTTCTCAGGCAAGTGTTCCGTGTAGGTCGCCGCGGCGTGGATCAGCATCATTTCTGTCGCCGCCGCGTCTCGCGCTTGCTGCTGAGTCGTGCTGCTGACCCAGCGGTCGGCGAGCAGAAACACCATGCAAAACGCTCCGCACATCAGCACGACCAGCGCCGAGCCAAAGAACAGCAAGCATTTGCGTTCCAGGCTCATCGATGAGAACAGGCTTTGGATGAACCTCAGCATGAGTTTCCAGGGCAGAACCCCGATTCGGTCAGAACGGTCTAAACCGGTTCCGCCAGACGGAGAAGAGTCGGATGGGAAAGCCCCATTTTGCCTAAAACAGAAGGCTGCGACGAGACGAATTGTGCGTTTCGTGCTCGAAGCCAGTCGTTTCAACCGTTTTTTTGTCATTCCTTGACTCGGAGGGCACGGAGAATGGTCCGTTAATCGCAGCAGAAATGCTTGTTTGCCCCTCCGGGCACAACTAGGATGCGAGACTAACTTACGATCCCATCCGATCACACTTCGCCTCTTGTTTTCCCGCCTTCTGACTCTGAGAATACGATGAATCGTTCCCTTCGCCTCGCACTGCAGTGGACGTTGGTGGTCTGCATGATCGCCATTTTGAGCGTCAGTCCCGCTTCGGCCGGATGGCTCTTGAAGCGAATTCACAGCAAAAATGCCGACTGCTGTGAAATTGCAACGGACACCTGCTGCACCGCTCCGGAGCCCGTCTGCTGCGTTCCTACTCCGGAACCAGTTTGCTGCGAACCAGCACCAGTCAGCTGCGAACCGGCCCCGACCTGCTGCGGCAGCGTTGAAATCGTCCCAGCACCCGTTGCTTCGGATGCATGCTGCGGTTCCATCGTCGCTCCGATGAGCGAAGGCATCATCATCGAACAACCAATCCACCACGGTGAATCGACCGTCGTCCCCATGGCCGAAGGTCACGTGATCGAAGGCGAAATCATGGAAGCTCCCGCCATGCCAGCGGAAGATTCCACGCCAGTTGCTCCGCCTGTTCCCGCTGAACCAGAAGTCGAGCAGCCTGCGAACGAGCCTCAAGCCGATCCAGCCGCCAACGCGGAAGCCGAAGACCCCATGCCGATCGAAGAACCTGCTGAAGAAGCACCGGTCGTCGAGCCACCGGCTGAAGAGCCCGCCGTGGAAGAGCCTGTGATGGAAGAACCCGCTGTCGAAGAACCTGTCGCGGAAGAACCTGCCAATGAAGAGCCTGCGGTAGAAGAACCAGCCACCGACTTGTTCCCCGCTGAGGACAACCCGTTCCCACAAGATGAACCTGCCGAAGAAGCTCCGGGCTTCGACATGCCAGCCGAGGAAGCACCGGTTGAGGAAGCCCCCGCGGAAGACGCCTTTGGCGATCTGTTCGGTGGTGAAGCTGAAATGCCAGCTGAGCCTGCCACACCGGATGTGCAAACTCCTGAAACTCAATCCGTCGACGATTTGTTTGGCGGCGACGCTGCACCTGCGGATCCCGTGATGCCAGAAGCACCAGCGGAAACGCCTGCCGACGATGGCTTTGGCGACCTGTTTGGTGGCGAAGCCGAAGCACCTGCCGACATGCCCGCCGAACAGCCTGCAGACGACGGCTTTGGCGATTTGTTTGGTGGTGAAGCAGAAGCTCCCGCCGAACAAGCCATGCCAGAAGAAGGCGGTCTGGACGGACTGTTCGATGATGCCGCACCTACCGAAGAGGCTCCTGCCGATGGTGGTGGACTGGACGACTTGTTCGGTGACCCACCAGCCGAAGATACATCGGAATCGGCCATCGACGATTTGTTTGGCCAAGGCAATCAGAAACTGGC
>NZ_ANMO01000098.1 GCF_000338295.1 Rhodopirellula europaea 6C | reverse complement strand
AGCTTGGTTGTCACGTACTGGGACAACCAGGCACCAAAGCCCAACGCGGACAGATAGACACCGATGATGAGCGAGAACTGGGTGACCGAATCACCCAGCAGATAGCTTGCCAACGTCCCCGCCAACAACTCGTAAATCAACCCGCACGTCGCAATGACGAGCACGTTGAGGTACAGCAGGTGCAACGGGGCGCGATGGATCACTGGCTAGTCAATCAAGCTCAACCGCGAAGGTTTCGCAGAACCGTCGGCAGAATCCCACCGTTTTGGTAGTACTGCAGCTCGACCGGAGTATCGATGCGAACGCGGCACTGGAACTCGGTTTTCGTGCCGTCTTCCGCCGTGGCAACGACGGTGATCAACGAACGAGGCTCGAGGTCGTTGGACAGGCCATCGATGTCGTAGCTTTCCTCACCGGTCAAACCGAGTGACTGCCACGAACCGCCTTCGGCGAATTCCAAAGGCAACACGCCCATGCCGACCAAGTTGCTTCGGTGAATGCGTTCGAAGCTGGCCGAGATGACAGCTTTGACGCCCAACATCATCGTTCCCTTGGCGGCCCAGTCACGGCTACTGCCGGTCCCGTATTCTTTGCCGGCCAGAACGATCAACGGCACCTCGTCCGCTTGGTACTTCATCGACGCATCGTAGATGCTCATCGTTTCGCCGGTCGGCAAGTAACGGGTCACACCGCCTTCTGTGCCGGGTGCCAGTTGGTTGCGAATGCGAATGTTGGCAAACGTGCCACGAACCATCACGCGGTCGTTCCCGCGACGCGAACCGAACGAGTTGAATTCGCGAATCGGCACACCGTTTTCTTGCAAGTAACGTCCGGCAGGTCCGTCGGTCGCGATCGCACCGGCGGGTGAAATGTGGTCGGTCGTGACCGAATCACCGAGCAATGCCAACACCTTTGCACCCTTGATCGGAGCGATGTCCGGCACGGCTTCCGCGGTGACGCTGTCCAAGAACGGTGGGTGGTGAATGTAGGTGCTCTTTTCGTCCCACGGATACAACGCTCCACCCGCCGCTTCGATGGCGTTCCACATGTCGTTGCCCGACACGGCGGCTTCGTATTCGTTGGTGAACATCTCGGGCTGCATGCAAGACGCGATGGTTTCGCGAATTTCTTCGGCCGATGGCCAAACGTCTTTCAGGAACACATCTTCGCCGCTTGCATCTTTGCCAAGCGGTTCGGTGTTCAGGTCGATGTCAGTCGTTCCGGCCAAAGCGTAAGCAACGACCAACGGTGGGCTGGCCAAGTAGTTGGCCTTTGTCAGCGGATTGACCCGACCTTCGAAGTTTCGGTTGCCAGACAGAACGGCCGATGCGATCAAGTCGCCTTCTTGGATGGCCGAGGCGACGGCTTCTGGCAAAGGTCCTGAGTTGCCGATGCAGGTCGTGCATCCGTAGCCAACCGTGTTGAAACCGAGCTTGTCGAGCGATTCGGACAAACCGGCTTTGTTCAAGTAATCCGTCACGACTCGCGAACCAGGAGCCAGCGACGTTTTCACGTGAGCCGGCACGGTCAAACCGCGTTCCGCTGCCTTCTTGGCCAACAATCCCGCACCAACCATCACCGATGGGTTGGACGTGTTCGTGCAAGACGTGATGGCTGCGATCACGACGGCGCCGTGCGTGATGTCCGAGCTGGCACCATTGTTCGAAACATGTCCGGTACGTTTCAGATCCTCAGGAGCCAACCCGAATCCGGAGGCACCGACGGGAGCGGTCAACGATTCATTGAACGCCTTCTTCATCGTGGCCAATGGCACACGGTCTTGTGGGCGTTTTGGCCCAGCCATGCTGGGTTCGACCGTCGACAAATCGAGCGACACGATTTTGGTGTAGTTCAGTGTCGGTGCGTCATCGAGACGGAACAAACCTTGTTCTTTGCAGTAGCGTTCGACCAGTTCGACGTTTTCTTTGCTGCGGCCGGTCTGACGCATGTAGTGCAGCGTCAGATCGTCAACGGGGAAGAATCCCATCGTGGCACCGTACTCAGGAGCCATGTTGGCGATCGTGGCTCGGTCAGCGACGCTCATCGCGTTCATGCCCGTTCCGAAGAACTCCACAAACTTGCCCACCACGCCTTCGGCACGCAGGATCTCGACGACTCGCAACACCATGTCCGTCGCAGTCGCACCCGATGGCAACTCGCCGGTCAGTTCAAAACCAATGACTTCAGGCATCAACATGTAAAGCGGTTGACCGAGCATGTTGGCTTCGGCTTCGATGCCACCAACGCCCCATCCCAAAACCCCCAAACCATTGATCATGGTCGTGTGCGAGTCGGTGCCGACCAGCGTGTCGGGCATCGCCACGGGGCCTTGCTCGTCTTTGCCCATCGCAACAACGCGAGCGAGGTATTCCAGGTTGACTTGGTGAACGATCCCGACATTGGGTGGAACCACGCCGAAGTTATCGAACGCTTGTTGGCCCCAACGGAGGAACTCGTAACGCTCTTTGTTGCGTTCGAATTCACGCTCGACGTTTTGGACCAAGGCGCCATCGCTGCCGAAGAAGTCGACTTGCACCGAGTGGTCGATGACCAGGTCGACTGGGATCAGCGGATTGATTTTGTTCGGATCGCCACCGATTCGTTCCATGGCCGAACGCATCGCGGCCAAGTCGACCACGGCGGGAACGCCCGTGAAATCCTGTAAGACAACTCGGTAAGGTTTGAAGGGCACCTCGTGAGGGGCAACCGCTTTCGCGTCCCAACCGGCGAGGTTCTTGACATCGTCCTCACTGATTTGGAAACCGTCGCAGTTTCGCAGCACGGCTTCCAACAGCACGCGGATCGAGAACGGCAAGCGGTCAATTTGCCCCAAGCCTCGTTTCTGGAGCGTCTCCAAGCGATACATCGCTGCAGAGCCGGATCCGGTTTCAAATTGTTCGCGTGCGCCGAAGATATCCGCAGTCACTGCATGGTTTCCTGTTGTCGAATTGCCGAAAAGTGCCGAGCGGCCAACAGTTTAGCAATGCGTCTCGGAAAACCGTAGTGGTGGAATCAAACCATCCGCATCCGTTGCCATTTGCCCTGCAAAAAGCGTCCGGCCATGACGATTGCGAGGGTGCAGACCCAACCCGTAATCACCCACCACCACCAATCCAACGCCACTAATGCCGTCGCCTGCCCATCCGGGTCCTGAAAACGAGCCGCGACAGGTTGCCACACCGTTCCCACGATCACCGCCACAAACGACACCGTCAAACCCGCCAACAACACGAACCAGGTGTCGCCCGCCCCACGCAAGGCTCCCGCCAAAATCAACTGAGTCGCATCCAAAATCACGTAGATCGCGACGAAGCCCAGCAGTTTCTCGGCAATCTCAAACGCGACTTCGCTGTCCACACCCGTCGGCGACAGCGAATACAACGCGATCAAGCCTCCAGGTGCGAACACGTACGCGATCGCCCAGACCAACGAATACGCCCAGCCAACGATCAATGCCGCGATCACACAACGAATCGCGGGACCGGGGCCGGTTCGAATCAAGTGCTGACCAACCAAAACCGATGCGGCGATCGACATGCCGACCAAAGGGATGAAAGCGATCATGTTGAAATTGATCGCCATCGTGGTGGCTTGCAGGGGAACGTCACCAAGTCGACCGATTTGCAAAACGATGACGGTGAAGCCGCCCGCTTCGGTCACGTACATCAGACCCGCCGGCAAGCCAAAGTAAATCAGTCGCTTCATCATACGGCGGTTCAACCGGATGCCGCGAAGGATTCCGTACCGCTCTCGCTCGACAGGCTTCATCAACAACACGGCATAGCAAACCGCTTTGAACCAAAACGACAACGTGCTGGCGATGGCGGCGCCGGCGATGCCCAGTTCCATGAACCGCAACCCAGTCTCGGGATCGGGTGAGCCGATTCCAAAGATTAACAACACGTCGAGCACCAAGTTCAACACGCCCGATGCCAACGAAACCAGCATGATCGTGCGAGTCCGGTGCGTGCCGCTGTAGAAGCCTGAGAGAGCCGTTTGCAACACTTCACCCGCACCACCCCACATCAAAATGCGGAAGTAAGCCGCCTGCATCGGAATCAGATGCTCGGGTTGGTCCGTGAATTGAAACAAGGTCTCACCAAAGCTGCCCACCAAAATGAAAAACGGCAGCGTCGCGAGAGCAAACCAAGTCGCTTGCCAAAGCAATTGGCCGACTCGTTTGGGTTGGTCGGCTCCGATGTATTGGCTGATGATCGCACTGGTCATCGACGCGATGCCGACGAAAACGCAAACACAAACCCAGAACAAATTGCCCGCCGCCATCGCTGCTCCCATCTGTGATGGCTCGTGCCATAGCAGCAGCGTTCGGTCGACAAAAAGAACCAGCGAAAACATGCCGGTGCTGACCATCAACGGAACCGCAACGCGAAGAACTTCCTTGAGCGCGGAAATCATGAAGGGGAGATCGAGTGAGAGTGGGTGTGCGTCAGGAAGCGGAGTGCGAGTCGAATTGTCGGTCACGCGAAAGGGTGCCGGGTTCGCGAAGAATTTGGAAGATGCGGCACTCGTTGTGATTCCGATTCGCGGGCGAGTCCTCCCGCAGGCGAATCAGACCATGCTGGCTCGGACTCAGGCAATGAGGACTCATCGCGTTCATCCGCCGGCAGGTTAAGCTAAATCGCATGAAACACTTCGCTCTGATATCACTGGCCGCCTTCGTCATCTTGATGGGGACATGTTGGATGACCAATCGGTTCGCACCGCACTTGGTTCCCGACTCCCCCAGCTACACCGAGTACTCGTTCGAATCCGCCGAAGGAATCGCCACCCAAATCCGAACGCCCGGCTACCCGGCTCTCGTGCAATTCGCGAAAACGCTGGCAAATGCCAGTGCAGATCAATGTTTTTGGACGAATCAAGCCTTGGTGATTCTTCACATCGCCTTGCAAGCCATCGCGGTCGGCTTTCTGGCGGTCGAACTGGCGGCCTGGAATTTTTCGCGGCGAACGATTGTCATCGCCGCCAGCGTTTTCGCGATCGGTTGCACGTTCTGGGATCACGTCAACACGATCGCGACGGATGCGCCCGCCATGTCGCTGGCCGCTATGATCGGAATCAGTGTGCTGCGAATCTGGCGAACTGATTTGACACCGCGAATTTGCATCGCGATGGGCGTCCTGACCACCATCGTCATCGCCATCCGCCCCGCGTACCTGTTCCTGATCCCTTGGTTGATGCTCAGCGTCTTCGTGCGTCCGAACGACATGTTTTCACGGCGTCTGATTCAAGCGATCGCGGTCGGCAGCGTGCCCGTGCTCGCGTTGCTCGCGTGGTGCACGTTTCGCGGGGTCACGGTGGACGACTTTGGCGTGCTGCCGTTTGGTCATCAAAACATGGCCGCCGTGACGACTCAGTTGCTCGACGCGGAAGAACTCGAGGCGTTGCCAGGTCGACTGGGCGAACTTGGGAAAGAGATTGCCGATCGCCGCATTGAAATGGCAGCCGGTGACCGAGCTGCCGCCGATGGTTTGGACCTTCGCCCAATTGTCGATGCCGCCCCGCGAGCGGACTCGTACACGACGATCGAAAATCGATGGGACGCGATGACCTACATGGTCGTGATCCCAGCTGCCGAAGCGGTCGCGAACCAGTCGCCGGAAGTTTCCGATAAATCACCTGGATTGCAACGAGTCCATCAACACCAGTTGTTGGCCGAACTCGATCGAACGATCGTTCGCAGCTATCCCGTTCGATACTTCCGCTGGATCGCACTTGCTATGCGCCGTGGTGTCTGGGGATCGGTGGCTGACATGCTGATGCATCCCATCTTTTTTGTCGTCACTGTTGGACTGGTCGTCGCCGCCTGTGTTGCATCGATCCGTTTCAATCCAATGAAGACGGCTGAACCATTTCGCGCGCATGCATCCAACCAAGCTGGGCTGGCCGCGTTGACTTGGTTGGCACTCAGCTACTGGCTGTTCAAGATCGCGTTTGTGTCGCTCACCAGCCCGCCGATCGGACGCTTCTCCGACGCCGCCGCCGTGTGGTTGCCCGTTTGGATCGCCGTCATGCTGGCCAGTCAAATCCGCCAAAAACCACTCCCCACCCCGTAGGCCAGGTTCCACCTGGCAAGGTGAAACGCGTGGTCACAGC
>NZ_ANMO01000097.1 GCF_000338295.1 Rhodopirellula europaea 6C | reverse complement strand
CTGCACGACCTCCATTGGAAACGGGGAGAGCATGACGCTTACCACTTCCGCGGATCAGTAACCTCAAACGACCCAGTAGACTCAGACAAAGGCCCAACCTTGAAACGTCCTCGACGCAAAATCGTGCCGTTGATCGCGGCTGTCATCGTCCACTGTCTGATCGCCGGAGTGACGAAGTCTGCTCCCGCGGCGGACTACCAAATCGCATTCTCGACCTTCTTTGGCGGCAGCGATTGGGAACATGCTCGTGACGTGGTCGTCGATTCCGATGGCAACGTGATCATCGTCGGTGGGACAGTTTCCAACGATTTCCCCACCACCGACCATGCGTTCCAGCGAACCCAGGATCGGTCAGGGACAAAGACCGACAGCGCCGGTCACTGCGATGCCTTTGTGTGTAAGTTTGCTCCAAACGGAACGTTGCTTTGGTCAACGCTGCTAGGAGGCCCCAATTACGACCGTGCATACGCGGTCGAAGTCGACCCGATGGACAACATCATCGTTGCCGGAAGAGCTGGGCCTGGATTCCCGGTATCCGATCAAGCGTTCCAGACAACATTCCAGGGATCCAAGCAAAGCATCTATGGAATGCAAAATGGATTTGTGACCAAGCTGAGTTCCGACGGTTCAACGGCGATCTGGAGCTCTTATGTCGGCGTCAATCAAATGTGTCGCGATGTTTCGGTCGATGCCGAAGGTTCAACCTACCTACCGCTTTGCTACACCGGAAACGGTCCCAAACCACCGATCCAATGGTTTGCGAACGCCTATCGCGATCAACCCATCGGTGGTTCCGATGTGGGCGCAATCAAAATCAGTCCGGATGGCCAAGACGTGATCTGGGCGACTTGGATGGGCGGTTCGGGCGAGGAGGTCGGAAATAGCGGACTGCGTCTGGACGACGACGGGAATGTCTTGCTCAACTTCACGACCAAGTCACCGGACGTGCCCACCACCGATAATGCTCACAAGCGAACCTACAGTGGAGGAGCCGATTCATTCATCGCAAAGCTCAGCCCCAACGGCAACAAACTGCTGTACGGAACCTACTTCGGTAGCTCGGGTGACGAAGAGGGCAACAGCACGCACAGCATGGCGGTGGACTCTTCGGGAAACGCTTATCTCGCCATCTCCACCACCAGCAAAGACTTGCCAGTGACATCGGGTGTGGTGCAATCAAAATTCGCCGGAGGCAACCGGGACATCGTGGTCGCGAAGTTTGATCCGCACGGTGGCTTGTTGCGATGCACGTACCTGGGCGGCACCGACAACGAAGGTCCCGATGGGGTCTACGCCGATAACCTCGGCAACGTTTTCTTCACAGGCAACGCTTCCTCGGCTGATTTCCCAGTGACCGCCAATGCGTTGCAATCAACCCTGGCCACTCCCAACGACGCGATTGCAGTCGTGTTGTCCGATGACTTTTCAAAGCTGAAGTTCAGCAGCTACATCGGAGGGGAGAGCTATGACGATGGCCGATCGTGTTACCTCGACAAGGCCGGCGATCTGTACATCACCGGTTCGACCAACGGCCCAGGCTGGCCGATGAAGTCCGCCCACCAACCGACCTTCGCTGGAGGCGGTGGTGGAAAAGAGTTGTGCTACAAAGGCGGCTGCTACGCAGGCGACGTGATTCTGGCAAAGATCAAACAAGTCACCGATCGCGAAGCAAAAACATCAGCCGAACGGCGTTAGCCGCGGTTCTCGCAACCACCGCGAATCGCATCGTTCTCGCGACCTCAGTCAACGCCTCAACCGGCGGTTATTCGTGCGTTTCCTTGCTACAACCGGGTCTAACGGCCGACGGCTAATAGGCTCGTGCGATTGTGACATCCCCCAATTAAAAACGCCGCGAAGGATCGCGGCGTTAGTGCAAAAAAACACTGGCCGCCCGGCATTTCACCGGACGACCAGCGCCTGTTTGCAAACAACAAATCGTCTCAGAAACTCAAATCACTTCGCAGCAACCTGTGTCTCTTTCGCGTCCGATTCCTTCACATCGAATCGATCCAGGTTCATGACCTTGGTCCATGCGGCGACAAAGTCCTCCACGAACTTTTGCTTCGCATCTTCGCTGGCGTAGACCTCCGCGATCCCTCGCAATTGCGAATTCGATCCGAACACCAAATCCACTCGGCTGGCGGTCCATTTCAAGTTCCCCGATTCGCGATCGCGTCCCTCAAAGAAGTGCTCACACATCGGTGACTGTTTCCAAACCGTATTCATGTCCAGCAAGTTGACGAAGAAGTCGTTCGTCAAAGCGCCGGGACGTTTGGTCAAAACACCCAAATCCTCCAGCGGACCAGCACCCGCATTGGTATCGAGGGCACGCAACCCGCCGACCAAGACGGTCATTTCGGGTGCGGTCAACGAGAGCAAGTTGGCTTTGTCGACCAGCATCTCTTCGGCAGGACGGTCCGCGTTGTGACCTTGGTAGTTTCGGAAACCATCGGCGATTGGCTTGAGCGGTTCAAAGCTTTCCACATCCGTCATTTCCTGAGTCGCATCGGTGCGACCAGGGGTGAACGGAACTTGGATCGCGTGCCCCGCCTTCATCGCCGCGGCTTCCACACCGGCACAGCCGCCCAGCACGATCAAGTCGGCCATCGAGACCTGCTTGCCGTCTTTGCGATTTGCGTTGAACTCCTTCTGCACACCTTCCAATGTGGCCAGAACACTCGCCAACTCAGCCGGCTCGTTCACTTCCCAATCCTTTTGTGGTGCCAATCGGATACGCGCCCCGTTGGCTCCGCCACGCATGTCGCTATTGCGGAAAGTCGATGCGGACGCCCAAGCCGTTGATACCAATTGCGACGATGTCAAATCCGTCGCAAGAATCTTTTGCTTCAGCTGTTCGATCTCTTTCGATCCGACCACGTCAAACGTCGCCTCGGGAATCGGGTCTTGCCACAATTGTGGTTCAGGAACACTGTCACCAAGCAATCGCGAAACCGGGCCCATATCACGGTGAGTGAGCTTGTACCAGGCTTTGGCAAACGCCTTTTCGAACTGCTCCGGATTGTCATGGAATCGACGCGAGATCTTGTTGTACTCCGGATCCATGCGAAGAGCCAAATCGGTCGTGAACATCATTGGCGCGTGTGACTTCGACGCGTCGTGAGCATCCGGCACGGTGCCCTTCGCGTTTTCGTCCGTTGGCGTCCACTGCCAAGCACCAGCGGGACTCTTGACGAGTTTCCATTCGTAACCAAACAGGTTTTCGAAGTAGCCGTGCGACCATTCGGCGGGAGTCGATGTCCATGCACCTTCCAAACCGCTGGTGATCGTGTCACCCGCGTTGCCGGTTCCGTGCGTGTTGATCCAGCCCAACCCTTGTGCGGCGAGGCCTTCACCTTCTGGTTCCACACCCATGTTTCCTTCCGGTGACGCCGCACCGTGTGCCTTGCCAAACGTGTGACCACCAGCGATCAACGCGACCGTTTCTTCGTCGTTCATCGCCATTCGGCCAAATGTCTCACGAATGTCCTTGGCCGCTGCGATCGGGTCAGGTTTGCCGTTGGGACCTTCCGGGTTCACGTAGATCAAACCCATCTGCACCGCCGCCAATGGGTTTTGCAAATCGCGATTGCCGCTGTAGCGTTTGTCGCCCAGCCACTCTGTTTCAGGCCCCCAGTAAACATCCTTCTGAGGTTCCCAAACATCTTCACGGCCGCCGGCAAAGCCAAACGTTTCGAAGCCCATGTCTTCGAGAGCACAGTTGCCGGTCAAGACCATCAAGTCAGCCCAAGAGATCTTGCTGCCGTACTTCTGCTTGATCGGCCAAAGCAAGCGACGTGCCTTGTCCAAGTTCGCGTTGTCCGGCCAACTGTTCAGCGGAGCAAAGCGTTGCGTCCCATCGGATGCACCACCGCGACCGTCCGATACACGGTAGGTACCTGCACTGTGCCAAGCCATGCGGATGAACAACGGACCGTAATGTCCATAGTCCGACGGCCACCAGTCTTGCGAAGTGTTCATCAACTCCTTGATGTCAGCTTTGACGGCGGCCAAGTCCAACGAATTGAACGCGGCGGCGTAGTCAAAGCCTTCTCCCATCGGGTTGCTCTTCATCGAATTTTGATGAAGCATGTCGAGGTTCAATTGATTCGGCCACCAATCGCCATTGCCCATCGCTCCGGACACGGTGTGCCGATTGGGGCCAGCCGGATTGCCCATCACGGGACACTTGCTGATCGCATCCGCTTGAGATGCCGAAGCGTTGGGTGCCGCTTCCTGAGCGACCAAACTGCCGGTGGCTGACGCCGCCAAGCAACCGAGAGTCAGCGTCAGTGGGCGAATGGAAACAGGGCCGCGAAACAGTCGCGTTGCAAATCGACGGCAAATCTGGGCCGTTGTTGGTTGTGGATTCATGTTGGTAAGTGTGGAATTCATCGTCCGCGTCCTCAAAAAAGTTGCAAACAGGTTCCAAGCAAATTCGCTTGGTGAAGTGGGGTCACGTACTAGTATCGGGCTGAGCCAAGAAACGTCCAATGCATTCACCGCATCCTCCCCATGCACCCGACGCATAGCAGCAAATCAGCGGTAGGGAGCCGATCTTCACGACACCACCAAAGTGCGGCAAATCACAGGTCGCAAACCGCCTTGACGCTCAAAATGCACTATCATGAGCATCCGATCGCCACCGCGATTCCCGCCTTTTTTCGCCCGCCCGTTTTGTTGCGTTCAGACAGTTCCGTCGCCTGTTTTTGTCGAGACAAAGACATCGTCGACCTGCCTCCGCAGCAAATCTCCGCCCAATGGAAGAGCGATGTCTCCGCCGAAACTGCCCAACCGCGTCCTGTCTGTCTTTCTGGCTGGCGTGCTAGTCTGCACCACCGCCTCCGCCCAGCGTCCACCAACTGGCGTTCCGAAAGGAGTTCAAAAAGTTCTGCGGATCGAACCACGCCCAGGCAACGGCCGCAACAGCGAAGGCGACTTCGTTCAGTTGAAGGACGGGCGACTGCTGCTGGTGTACACCAAGTTCATCGGCACCGGAGACCACGCGCCGGCAGCGTTGGTCTCGCGTCACTCGAGCGACAACGGCATCACCTGGACAACCGAAGACGCCTCGGTGATCGAACGCGGTGATGACGACGCGAATTTGATGTCTGTGTCTTTGCTGCGTTTGCAAGATGGCCGCATCGGTTTGTTCTATATCCGCAAGTACGATCCTACGCCGGAAGCGAAGCACCTGTTCTTGGATGACATCTTGATGCGAACCAGCTCGGACGAAGGAGACACTTGGTCCGAACCGACTCGCATCGTGCCCAAAGACACACCTTCTTACAGCGTGCTGAACAACGACCGCGTGATTCAACTTCGCAGCGGTCGACTGATCGTGCCATTGGCGGTTCACTATCGAGTCGGTTGGCCAGGCTACCGGAAGTCGGCCGAGATTGTTTGCTACCTGTCGGACGATCAAGGCAAGACGTGGAAACGTAGCCAATCCGCGTTGACATCAGAATCACTTGCACAGGAACCGGGTGTCGTTGAACTCAGCGACGATCGCCTGATGATGTTTTGCCGCAGCAGCAACGCCCAGCTGCTTTCCTACTCGGACGACCAAGGCGACTTTTGGTCGGACTTCACACCGTCCTCCTTCACTCAGCCAACCGTTTCGCCCGCATCGATCGAGCGAATTCAATCGACCGGCGATTTGCTGATGCTGTGGAACAACGGCGACGACGAACTGGCAAAGAAACAACCCGTTGGTCGACGGCCTTTCACCGCGGCAATTTCAAAGGATGACGGAAAGACTTGGCAGAACATCCAAAACGTCGGAACCGATCCCGAAGGCTGGTACTGCTACACCGCGATCGAGTTCGTCGGCGATCATGTCTTGCTGGCGCACTGCGAGTACCCACGGCTGAACTCGTTGCAAATCACACGAATTCCAGTCGCTTGGTTCTATCAAGACGAACCTGTATCAGTCAAAACGCCGGCTGATTCCCAATCAGCACCGCTGGACTACTCGGTGTCACTTGAAGTCGCCCATGAAGGGTTTGATGGCAAGGAATGTTGGGTGCATGCTCGCGTTGGAACTGTTCCCAATGCAGACGGCGATCCCACTGCCGTCATGACCACCCAAAAGTTGCTGCTGTCGGGATCGGATGTCTTCTACCGTCTGCATGAATCCAGAAAACCAACCGAGTCAGATTCATGGTCGGAACTCCGCCCCATCGATTCCTTTTCACGACAAAAGGTGGAAGGCGATGACATGCCACGCGGTGGAGAAGGTGCCGAGGCGTTGTTGCAGGATGGCGACGAAACGACCGTATGCGACTTCGTCCCGCAGTGGCACGCGGCCAGTCAACGTCTGTTGGGAATTGGACAAACAGTTTGGTATCGCAACAACCGAGTGATGCATGTTCGTCCGCGAGGCGTTGCGTACGCTGTCATGAATCCTAGCAATTCAAATTGGAATGATTGGAAAATCCTCGAACTGCCTGACGAGCCCCAGTTTCAAAGTGCGGGCTCGGGCAGCGTCCAACGAGTCGACTTGCCCGGCGGAGACGTCCTGTTGCCGATCTATTGCAAACGCCCCGAACAAAAGCAGTACTCTTCGCTAGTCGTGCGATGTCGCTTCGACGGCGAAACACTCCACTACATCGAACATGGCAACGCGCTGACGATTCCCGTCGAAAGAGGCATGGCCGAACCATCGCTGACGCACTACGACGGTCGCTACTACATGACCCTCCGAAATGACCAACATGGATATGTCGCAACCAGCGATGATGGCCTGCATTTCGAAGAACCACAACGTTGGCAATTCGATGACGGCGAAGACCTAGGCAGCTACAACACCCAACAACACTGGGTAACGCATAGCAACGGTCTGTTCTTGGTCTACACGCGGCGTGGTGCAAACAACGACCACGTGTTTCGACACCGTGCTCCGCTGTTCATCGCTCAGGTGAATCCTGAGACTCTACGCGTGATTCGCTCCACCGAACGAGTTCTGGTTCCCGAGCACGGTGCACGGCTGGGTAATTTCGGCGTGACCCGCGTTTCCAAAGATGAGACCTGGGTCTCAGTGACTGAATGGATGCAGCCCGCTGGAGTCGAGAAGCATGGCAGCAACAATCGAATCTTCATCGCGAAACTGAAGTGGATCCAACCGAACAACCTCGCATCGATGACCAACAATCCGGGAATCAACGTCGAGCCGACCGCCTATTGCAAACCGCCACGCGCGATGGCGCATGAACTCGGTGAATATCGTTCGCCGCTGATCTTTGAAGACGGAACGAAAGTCACCGAGGCGAGCCAATGGCCGCAAAGACGTGAAGAGATCCGATCGCGTTGGGAATCCTTGCTGGGAAAGTGGCCGGAGCCGATCGCCGATCCTCAAGTCACGATCTCAAAGACCGACCAACTCGATTCGGTGACGAAGCACACCATCCAATTCCAATGGACTCCCGGTGAAAAGACGAACGCGTATCTACTGGTTCCCAAAACCAACCGTCCCGCCGATCACAACCTGCCAGCGGTCCTTTCGGTCTACTACGAACCCGAGACCGCTATCAGCCAGGGCAAACCGCATCGTGACTTTGCGTTGCAATTGGCTCGCCGCGGATTTGTGACGCTCTCCATTGGCACCACCGAAGCGACGAAAGCAAAGACGTATTCGTTGTATCACCCATCGATCGACGATGCGTCGGTGCAGCCGTTGTCGATGCTCGCCTATGCCGCGGCGACGGCATCGCAAGTTTTGGCGGACCGACCCGAAGTCGACCAGAAGCGGATTGGCGTCGTGGGCCATTCCTTCGGCGGCAAATGGGCGATGTTCGCCGCTTGTCTTTCCGAACGATTTGCCTGTGGGGCTTGGTCAGATCCTGGCATTGTTTTCGATGAATCGATGTCAGGTGTGAACTACTGGGAACCGTGGTATCTGGGATATCACCCCAAACCCTGGCGTAAACGCGGACTGATCACCCAGGACAACCCGGCTCGCGGGCTGTACCCACGACTGGTCGCCGAGGGTCATGACTTGCACGAACTACACGCTTTGATGGCACCGCGTCCGTTTCTCGTCTCGGGTGGGTCGGCTGATCCGATTCATCGCTGGATGGCACTGAATCATTCCGTCGCGGTCAACGCTTTGCTCGGACACGATGATCGAGTCGCAATGACCAACCGTGCCGATCACTCGCCGAACGAGGATTCCAACTCGGTCTTGTACGCATTCTTCGAAAAACACTTGGCGTCACAAGACACTTCCTTGTGACGGATGCCCCGGGGCGGACCAGCGAATCGAACCACGATTCCGTAAATCCCGTTTCTTCGTCACAGTCGAACCGCACGAACTGTTGCGTCGCGTTTGCTTGAGACCGCACTCGAAAAGACGCACACATCCGAGTGATCCGTGACCAACGCTTCGAAATACAAAGCCTGCAGGCCAGGTCATTTCGAATCAGTTGGATTGTGGAAGACAAATCGATGAATTGCGGATCATGCGGTGCCCCCGTCACACGAATGGGACGATCTGGACGTTACTACTGCGACTATTGCGAATGCGCCGCGGTCGCGAATCCGCTGAATGATTCCATCGATGGGCTCGTGCTGACCGGCACCACCACAGAAACACCCTGTTTGACCTGCGACCACACTCATCTAGAACTCGGATCGCTCGGCAAGCATCCCATCCAAGGATGCAGACGGTGCCAGGGCGTCCTGCTGAATCGCTCCACATTCGCCATGTTGATTCGCGAGCGACGAGAATCTTACGAAGGCCCCGATCGAACCGGCGAGTTTGATCCCGCGTTGGATGGTCCCCGCGATCACCATTCCCGGTTGAATTGTCCCAAGTGCTGCACACTGATGGACTCGTTCTTTTACGCCGGCCCCGGGCGCGTCGCCATTGACTCATGCAGTCGATGCGAAAGCGTTTGGCTTGACTGCGGCGAGATCACATCCATCACCGAAGCCCCCGGACTTCGCTGAGACGACCTGTTTGCGAACGTCTCAACTGAAGCCGCCTGGGCCTTCGCGAGTGGTGAGACAGGCCGTCAGGCACAACCACACTCGCAACCCGGCAGCCAGTCAATCGCGGATCGCTTTACTCTTCGATCCGATAGATCGCATCGGCGGTACGGATGAACAAAGCGTTTCCGTCAACCGCCGCAGATGCAAGCGTGCGTTCTCCAAGATCATTCTCCGCCAAAACCTTGTAGTCAGGCCCCGCCGCGATGACGGTCGTCAGTCCTGATTCGTTGGTGTAGTAGATCTTGTCGTCGACCATCACGGGCGAAGCCGAAAAGCCTCCGCCGACACGCTTTTTGTAAACGATGTCACCGGTGGCGGCCTCCACGCACATCGCGATTCCATCGTCGCTGATGGAATAGATCCATTCCTCATCAGCCAACATGGATGGTGTGTGCGGAACGTTCTTTTTGAGAGACCACTTGAGATGCGTGTCCGTGACATCACCTTCGCCGGTTGGATCGATCGCAAGCATGCTGGGTGTGTCGTAGCTGGTCGACAGGAAAACCAATCCATTGTGATAGATCGGTTTGGGAATCACCGAGTACCCGGAATACAACAATTGCCAAATCACTCGCCCATCGTCGGGAGAGATCGATAGCACGCAGTCGCTTCCTGGTGCGATGACTTGCGTTTGACCATTCACGGAAATCAAAGCCGGAGTGCAGAAAGAAAACTTTCGGCTCGCATCGTTCGGGCGATCCACCTCCCAAACAACCTCGCCCGTGTTTGCATCCAACGCGACCACCTTCGGATCGCTTGCACCATCGCAGGTGAAGATCAACTTGTCATCAACCAACACCGGCGTGCCACCGTTGCCGTGAACCGGTTTGAAGAACAGATCCCGATTCTTCCAAATGACGTTGCCTTCTAAATCAACGCAAGCCGTCCCCTGGTAACCAAAGTGCACAAAAACGCGCTCACCATCAACGATGGGAGTCGGGCTGGCGTGCGAATTCTTCTTGTGAATCTTCGGGCTCTTCTCAGCCGTCTGCCGCATCAGCGAAACGGTCTTCAAGACATCGCCGTTCTTCGCATCCAAAACGATCAATGACAAATCAAAGTCAGGCGATTTGGAATCACCGGCCTCACCAGCCGGGATTGCAGCGGACAAATAAATTCGTCCGTCCGAGACAACCGGCGATGACCAACCCTGGCCGGGCAACGGAGTTCGGAATGCAATGTTCGTATCACGCGACCATTCAGTCGGAACGTTGGAGGTCGCTTCAGCGATCCCGTTGCCAGACGGACCTCGAAATCTCGACCATCCCTCAGCAGCAACCTGAGAGCTGGGCGATCCGAGAATGCCGAAGGAAATCAACAATGAGAAGACAGAGGTTGCGAGATGGAATGAACGGATCTTGGTCATAGAAAGATGGCAGCAAGGATGTTGTAAATATGGAATCGCGAATCGTCGTTGCGAATGCTTCGAGTTCAACAAAAATCAAAACAGTTGGTCGAACCATCATAGCCGATGTTCGGTCGGGTAGAATCAGCATCCCGAGCAAGGAAACATCGCTGCGGGCAGCATTGACCGACACCCCAGTTCAAAAGAATGCTTGATGAGTAAAGAAGCAAACCCGAACGAATCCGTGCCACTGACTCGGCGAAGTTGGTTGCTGGCGACCGCGGCCAGTGGCAGCGTACTGTTGCAAGGAAGCGACGCTGTTTCGGCGGACAACACAGAATTATCTTCGACGCCTCACTTCTGGTACCGGTTGGCGCCCGAGGGGCCCTACATCGATTCCCAAAGAGACAACAAGGCATTTGGATTTGGTCAAGGCAAGATCTACTTGTCCGAAGACAACGGTCACACTTGGCCGCACGACGCCATTTTTCGCGATGCGGAAAACATCACGTTCAGTTGCATCCTCGGGAACGGAAACGTCCTGTTCGCGACACGAACGCGATTGTTTCTCAGCACCGACAAACTGAAAACGTACAAGGAAGTTGTCGTTCAAGACACCGACGGCAGCGACTACGTTCCCCATCAACCGCTCGTTCCGGCAAATCCGGGCTGGTACTTTCATCCGCTCGATGGAGTTCATACCTGGGACGTGAACGGATCGGAAATGTTGGTGTGGGGCAATTACTGCAATGTTCTAGGCGGCGCCGTTCCGGTCAACATTTACTATTCGACTGATCAAGGCGAGACCGTCAAAATTGCCTACTCATTCGGTCAGAGTCCAACGTTCCAACAACCCGGCGCTGGTCCTGACGATCTACTCGGCGATCCAGACAATCCGGTCGTCTGCCGGCATATCCACTGTGTGACTTACAATCCTGCCGAGAACGCTTTCTACGCCTGCACGGGCGACCACGATCGCACCGATGCCGCCGGCAACAACCACCAGGAATGCCACTGGCTTCGCGGCACCTACGACGCAACGAACGATGCGTGGGATTGGACGGTGTTGGTGTCCGTCAATTCGAACTCTCGATACAAATCCGGCGGAATCAACTTCGTCGACGGGCAACTCCACTGGGCCGCCGATGCCAACGGAAAGAACGGCACGATGCCGCACGACCGCGGCATCTTCCGTTGTGCGCCGGAGGATCTCGCGGATCCAACTAAACACGAACTGCTGTTCAACCCGCACTACGAATCCGCCAACATGATCATCGAAGATGGCGTGATCCTGTCGGCCCACTACGCTCCCGCATCGCCTTACGCAACGGGAATCATCTATTCACCGGACTTGGGCAAGACATGGGTTCAATACGACCTCAAAGAGTTCGGCCAAAGAAGTGCAATCCGGTTCCACAAGAAAAACAGCGACGACTGGTTTCGCGTCGATTTACGGAAAGGCTGGATCGAACGCGGCGAAGTCCTGTTCATCAAACCCAAAACAATTTGACGCCGTTCCGGAAAATCTTCCCTGCATCCGAACCACACAAGCGAACCCGATCAGATGGGATTCAAACCTTCCCACCGAACCATGGCAAGAACGGCCTTTGCGTTTCTCGTCTCATTCGCACTCACCTGGCCGATGTTTGCCCATGCGCAAACAGACATCGTCACGTTCGATTCTGTTCCCGACAATCGTGATTCGATCGATGCCGACGAGCCGATCGCGGAATCGTTCTCTGCCAAACAAGCGGCAATCTATCTTGATCGTGCTTCGCTGACTTGGCAGAAAGAAAAGAAGTGTGTCACCTGCCACACCAACATGCCCTACATGTTCGCCCGTCCCGCATTGGCATCGGTGCAAAAGGATTCCGGCGAAGTCCGTGAGTTCTTTGAACGGTATCGAACCGAGCGTTGGAAGAAGAAGGCACCCATGGAAGGACAAGGATTCTGGGTGATCGTTGTGGCCGCCGGGTTGACGTTCAGCGACATGCAAACGACCGGGCACCTGAGCCCGATCACGCGCGATTTGCTCGACTTTTTATGGACCACGCAACGCGCCGATGGCGGATGGGACTGGCCCGATTGCGACTACGCTCCGATGGAGATCGATGATCACTTTGGAGTTACGCTGGCGGCGCTGACCGTTGGCATCGCACCTGACGGATACGCGGAAACGGAAGCCGCGAAGGCGGGCATTGCGAAGTTGCGAACCTACTTCAACAACAACCCGCCAAAGTCGCTGCACCATCGTGCGATGATCGCATGGTGTTCCCGGCGAATCGACGGCCTCATGACTGCGGACGACCGGCAAAGAACCGTGGAGGAATTGCTCTCGAAACAGTTGCCGGACGGCGGCTGGTCCACGGCCGGCTTCTTAACTGATTGGAATGGACTGGAACGCAACGACGGCGAACCACTCGACACACAAATTAGCGACGGATACGGGACCGGATTGGTGATCGTGATCAGTCGGGAATTGGGAAGTCCCGCCAGCGATCGACGCTTGGAGAAGGGAATCCAATGGTTGCTCGCCAATCAACGTCAAAGTGGAAAGTGGTTCACTCGCTCGCCCGTCAACGACGCCGGCAATCTGATTTCCAACACAGGAACTGCCTACGCGGTCCTCGCACTTCAAAGCTGCGGTGAGCTCCCCGGCTGGCCGTTTGAATCTCCAACGTCCATTCCCTCAACGAATTGAACGAGAGCCCAACGTTTTTGCGAATTTTCCGCGAAGGTGGCTTTCGCCCCCATCGTTGTTTTTGCGATTGTCTTGGTTAGGAATCGTGGTAGCCTGCAACGTTGGCCTGCGCGAAGCGTGCATTTAGGTGCCGCCAGCTGTTTCATCGCATCCGCGACTGCAAACTCCCTTTTCGCGATCCGCAGTTCGTTTTTGTCGTAGATTCTCTACGCCAGACAAGCCGCAGCAGGCCTATCGATGGCCTAAGGAGGCGATCTTAGTGGATGGTACTTCCAACACACCACGCTATGTCTTGAACGACGCAGCGTTTCCAGCCTGTCCCTCTCTGACGGAAACTTCGCCGCAGGACCACCCGATCGTCATCTATGGGTTCTCCAACAAGTCCCAATATGACGTCTTCCTCAAAGCGAGCTCATTGGCATTGACGCCATATCCGTTGGTCAAACGTTTTCTAGAAAAGCATGTCGACCAGAACGCGGACGAGATGAAGCTGGTTGTGGTCGACGCAGACTCACCGACTCAGCCGTCCGTCCACGCCGCAACCTTCCAAAATGTTCTCGAAGCGATTCGGCTCGGATCTGAAACGGTCAACCTTACTCATAAGTTGATCCTGGACCCAACAGCCTCGACGTATCGAGTGGAGTCATTCTCGCTCACCGCTTCAAGTGAGCCAGCGGCGTGAACGGCAAACATGCCGCTCATCTTCGGCCCGAAGAACCAGCAAATATGCTGAACCAATCGATCGAACGAATCCGCTCGGTTTGCTTGGCATTGCGTTTGAGCGATCGAAGGTAAGCGTTGATCGAATTCATCGGCGGGCCGTTCGACGGACATCAGCAACCATCGGCACATGGTTTACACGCATCCGAAATCCTGTGTTTCATCACGAAAGACACGTTTAGGCAACTTCATCGCTCTGAAAATCGCGAATCGTCAAGCGGTAGTACGCTGACGAGCGTTGCCCTGTACGAACTCGATGCGGTCTCCGATCCGCCGACTTATCGGCACGCTGGCTCCATCGGCGGCCAATCCTTCGCTGAAGTGATCGCCGAACTCAGTTGATACGAGCACGACTGGCCGCATCAGAATCTCATAGGAAAAATGGAATGGAACGCATGGAAGGGAACTCGCTATCGACCGGACTCGCCAAAGGAGTCGCTGTCGTATTGGGCTATGAACTGCAACGCACGATCACGCTGCCGACAGAGAACACGTCTGACTCCATTTCACGGTCCAAAGTTTCCGACGAATGCGACCGAATGGACGATGCACTTGAAAAGTCCAAACAAGATCTCGACGACCTCAAGTCGATCGCCACAGACAGAACCTCCATCTCGTCGGCAATTGACTTGGTCTCCGCCCATGCGTCGATGGCGGGTGAGATCGCGTCATTGGTTAAAGATCGAATCTCCCACGATCTCGTCGGCGTCGAAGGTGCATTGGACTCTGTGATCTGCCAAACCGTCGGACGATTGGCCAAAATCGACAACGACTACCTTCGCGAACGTGAGACGGACGTGCGTGACATTGGTCAACGCATGAAACGGCATCTCATGGGGATGACAGCGCCCCACCTGGATGCACTTCCCAAAGATGCGATCATCGTCACTCAAGAGCTTGCACCATCCGATGCGATTGCGTTGGCAGACTCAGGGATCGTCACTCAAGTCGGCGGCAATCTCGGGCACACCGCGATCATCGCTCGATCGATGGGAATTCCTGCCGTCTCGGGGATCGCCAACGCGACTCAGCGAATCACGAGCGGGATGATGCTCTTGATCGATGGCGAGGCGGGCATCGTCATCGCCAATCCTGGTGAACAGGAACTGTCTGAATTCGATTCGCGATTGGCTGAAGCGGACCGCGACCTGGATGCACTTCAATCCAATCATTCCGACCCGGCTTCCATTTCTACATGCCAAACGCTCGACGGCATGGAGATAACACTCTATGGCAACGTTGGACTGTCCTCCGATCTCGACCAAGTTCTTGCTCACGGGCTGGCAGGAGTCGGCCTGTTCCGCACCGAATTTCTCTACCTGCAATCTGAACACCGACCAGACACCGAATCCCAACGTCGTATCTATGCGCAGATGTCCGATCGTTTGGGCGACCGACCATTGGTCATCCGGACGTTTGATTTTGGAGGCGACAAGCTGCCTCCGTTTTTGTCGAAAGACGAAAACGTGGATGCATCCAGTCTGAGTCTGCGCGGCCTCCGATTTTCGCTGGCAGAAAAGGATTTGCTGCGTTCCCAACTGAATGCGATCGTCCATGTCGCTCAACAGTCCGACGTCAGCATCTTGTTCCCGATGGTGATCGGGGGCCATGACTTTGCTCAAGCAATCGAGATGGTCGACGATGTTGTCGAAGCGTCCAATGCATTCAGGCGGCCTCAAATCGGTGCCATGATCGAAACGCCCGCAGCCTTGTTCTGCCTGGACGAGATCCTTGAACTGGCTGACTTCATTGCGATCGGCACCAACGACCTGACTCAGTACTTGCTGGCTGCTGATCGAGAGCTTTCGGCCGAAAGCGATCAGGTAACCGCGATGCACCCTGCTGTTTTGCGAGCGATCCATCAAATTGCCGCAGCTGCAAAACGCTGGGACCGGCCCATTTGTGTTTGCGGCGAAGAAGCCGGTGATCCTGAATTCGCTGAACTGCTGATCGGACTCGGAATCCGAGAACTCAGTGTCAGTGCCTCACGGTCCGAAAGTCTTCGAAAGGCCATTGCTCAAATCGATTCAACCAAAGCGTGCGATCTTGTTCAGCGGGCTCAAGACTGTCGCTCTTCAAATGAGGTTCGGAAACTGCTCAGATCAGCGAAACAATCCGAAACGTTTGAAGACTTAGACAGCCAGTCGATCGATGCGATCAAGGCGTGCTCATGATCGAGCGTCAAGCCGAAACCGTGATTCTGCGTCCCAGTGACATTCAACCATCGCAAGATGATCTTCGAGTCGTTGGCGTCTTCAATCCGGCAGTTACGTCGTTCGGCGATCGGCTTGTGATGCTAGCCCGGGTTGCTGAATCACCAACTGAAGTCCGAAAGGGCTGGACACCTTTGCCTCGTTTCGCCCCAACCGGAACAACGCAAATCGATTGGGTTAAGAACGATGACCTAGTGGTCGTTGATGCCCGAGTCGTTGGGATGAAGAGCAACGGTGACTTGCGTTTGACATCCGCTTCTCATTTGCAACTCTTTCAAACAACCAACCAAGACGGCGTGAACTGGCAATTTGTCACGACGATCTTCCCGGATAGTCGTTGGGAAGAATATGGCATCGAAGACGCGCGTTTGACACAAATTGGAAACACCTTTTGGATCACCTATGTCGCGGTCTCTCGATCGGGTGCCGCGACCGCACTGATGTCGTCGAACGACCTAGTGAACTTCCAACGGCACGGGATCATCTTCCCCAGCGAAAACAAGGATGTCGTGCTGTTTCCCGAATTGATTGGGGACGACTTCGTCGCATTGCACCGCCCGAATCCGCACTCCCACTTTCGCCCTCCGCAAATCTGGATGGCTCGTTCGCCTGACATGATTCACTGGGGCCGACACGAACTTGTTCTCGATGGTTTGCATGATTGGGAAGGTGACCGCGTCGGAAGCGGAACGCCACCAATTCTTTGCGACGAAGGTTGGCTGACGCTCTATCACGGTTGCACTCGCCCAAGCAAAGCCGGAACCGTGGGACGCTATTCTGCTGGAGCACTCCTGCTAGACCGCGAGTATCCCGATCGAGTTTTGGGCCGTTCCGCACAACCGGTCCTGCAACCTATCCGGCACCACGAACGCCACGGCTTTGTTCCCAACGTTGTCTTCCCCGCCGCAATGATGGATCTGGGCGACAACCTTCAAATCTTCTACGGAGCAGCCGACGCCTGTGTGGCATCGGTTCAGCTCTCAAAGCAATCCGTTTTGGATTCGCTCGAACGCAATCCCCACGAATAAACAATGTCAATGATTTCCAATGATCTTCCAAAAATAGCCTTCGTTGGCGACTACCTGCCACGAAAATGTGGCATCGCAACGTTCACACATGACCTGCGTCTCGGCGTTGCGAGAGAAACCTGCGCCGAATGCATCGTTGTGACACTCGACGACATCGAAGGCGGCTACGCTTATGAAAGCGAAGTCCAATTTCAAGTCGCCGATCAGGAACTGGATGAATACCAATCGGCCGCTGACTTTTTGAACTTCAGCAACGTGGATGTCATCTCGCTGCAGCATGAATTTGGCATCTTTGGTGGCCCCTGTGGCAGCCATATTCTCGCACTCCTGCAAGACGTCCGGATGCCGGTCGTCACAACCCTTCACACGGTTCTGTCCGAACCAAGCGAAGCCCAGCGTGCCGTGATGATGCAACTCATTCGTCTGTCCACTCGATTGGTCGTGATGACTGAACGAAGCCGACAAACATTGCTGGATACCTATTCGGTCGAAAGCGAACAGATCGACGTGATTGCTCACGGCATTCCGGACGCTCCTGAAACCGATCAAAGCGTTCTGAAGGAACAATTCGGTGTCGAAGACAAACCCGTCGCTCTGACTTTTGGGTTGTTGTCACCGGGAAAAGGGATCGAGCACGTACTCAAAGCCATCCCGGAAATCGTCGCCAAATTCCCGGACTTCATTTACATCATTTTGGGTGCCACTCATCCCAGTCTGCTCCGCGAACAAGGCGAACGCTATCGGATCAGCCTGGAGCGAATGGCAAAGGAACTGGGCGTTTCCAAACATGTCAGTTTCTACAACCGATTTGTCGAATTGGAGGAATTGACCGAATTCATTGGTGCCGCCGACCTGTACATCACGCCCTACCTGAACGTCGAACAAGCCGTCTCGGGAACGCTGGCGTACGCTTTCGGATGTGGTCAAGCGGTCATTTCGACACCCTATTGGCATGCCGAAGAATTGCTCGCCGATGGACGAGGAGTGCTGGTCCCCTTTGCGGATCCATCCGCGATTGCTCGCGAAGTGATCGGACTACTCAGCGATGACGAACGACGCTTGGCAATGCGTGACAAAGCCTACGATCTGGGGCGAGACATGACGTGGGAACACGTTTCTCAGCTATACATCGACTCATTCAACCGGGCTCGTGAACAACGAACTTCGTCGTTGAAACCCTTAGCCGTCCGCACCCTGGACGAGCAACCTTTGGCACTGCCGCAAATGCAGCTCGACCACTTGCAGCACCTCAGCGACTCGACCGGGATCGTCCAACATGCCATCTATTCGATTCCGGATCATGCGCACGGCTATTGCACCGATGACAACGCTCGGGCCCTGATCTTAACGGTGTTGCTAGAAGAACAAGGCAAAGACTCGACCGAAGTACGGTCGTTGGCTTCGCGCTACGCTGCCTTTCTCAACAACGCCTTCAATCGAGAAACCAATCGCTTTCGCAACTTTCTCAGCTTCGATCGGCAATGGTTGGAAACTGACGGTTCAGACGATTCCCAGGGCCGCGCCTTGTGGGCACTAGGAACATGCATTGGTCGATCAAGCAACGCTGGATTGGTTGCCTGGGCGCGAGAAGTGTTTCACCAAGCACTTCCGGCCTGTGAAAAAACCACCTCGCCGCGAACCTGGGCACTCGCGATCATCGGCATTCACGAATACCTCCGCCGTTACAGTGGCGATCGTGTTGCCGCGGCGATGAGCCAGCAGCTCGCTGAACGATTGGCCGACATGCATGACTCCACCGCCACCGACGCGTGGCCGTGGTTTGAAAAGATCGCAACCTACAACAATGCCAAAATTTCTCAGGCAATGATCACGCACGGGCGTTGGTTCGATCATCCACGAGTCGCGGACATTGGTATGAAGTCTTTGCGATGGCTCTGCGAAGTTCAGCTTTCACCACAAGGACGTTTTCGTCCGATCGGTTCGAACGGCTTCAGTCCCGAGGGCGGCGTCGCGGCCGTGTTCGACCAGCAAGCGATCGAGGCTCACGCCATGGTGTCCGCATCCATCGAAGCCTTCGCTGCCACCAAAGACAAGTTCTGGTCCGATCAAGCGCACTTGGCATTCGATTGGTTCCTGGGACGCAATGATCTCGGCCAACCGATTTACGACCCTTCCACCGGCGGCTGCTTCGACGGATTGATGGAAAACCAAGTCAATGCGAATCAGGGTGCCGAATCAACACTCGCGTTTCTTCTTTCACTCGCCGAGATGCGAGGCCTTCATACCACCATGCGTGTCGTCGCCAACCCAACTCACTGAACTATCTTGCCAATCAAACGAACCGGAATCGTTCTCTCGCCCAATAGTCAACGCGTCGTACTGCGACCGTTCCAGCCAACGGGTGACGATCGCGTGCTGCGCATCATCGGACGTGTCTGCACGCTATCCGAATTGGAGGTCAGCCAACAAATCGCTCTCGTGTTGGAAGAGTTCCACGGTCGGCATCAAAAGCCTAAAGCTTACTTCGAACGAAGATTTCGTGACCTCAAGCATCATCTGCTGACCGACACGCCCATGAGTGAGAACCGGCGTTTGCTTTTGGGTGCGTACTTCACTCAAGAATACGCGTTGGAATCGGCTGCCCTGTTCAACCCCTCACTCGTTTGGCACCCCGACCAATCCGATTTGCCCTCCGGTTCGCGTCGCTTTGCGATGAGCCTGCGAGCGGTTGGCGAAGGCCACATTTCATCCATCGTCTTTCGAAGCGGCACCATCGATCGCAATCTTTCCATTGAGATCGACGAACCGGTGCGATTCGTCACGACACCCCGATACGTTCCTGACTCTTGCTACGAAAACGACCTCTTTCGACGCAAGCTGATCGAACTGGGACTCGGTAACACCTTCACCTACGAGGTACTAGCGGCCCTGCCGACCGAATTCACACTCGAGGAACTAGAAACGCGATTGCAAGCATCGCTGCGCGAACACCGTTCGATTCACAACGAACTGGCACCGCTGGTGGACCGCGTTGTGATGCTCGCAAAATCAAATTACGAAATCCAATACACACCGGATCACGAACTCTCCGAAAGGGTCGTTTTCCCATTCAGTCCAACGGAAAGCAATGGAATCGAAGACGCACGGTTCGTGCACTTCACGGAAGACGATGGCAGCACTCGGTATTACGCGACCTACAGTGCTTACGATGGGCAATTGGTACTGCCTCAGCTTTTGGAAACGAAGGATTTTCTTCGCTTCAAGATGCATACCCTCAACGGACCTGCCGTCGCCAACAAAGGCATGGCATTGTTCCCTCGAAAAATCAATGGTCACTACGCGATGTTGGGCCGGCAGGATGGGGAACATCTGTTCTTGATGTACTCCGACATGCTGTATTTCTGGCACACCAGCGAATTGATCATCAAACCGGCGGAACCTTGGGAATACGTCCAAATGGGCAATTGCGGATCACCCATTGAGACGGACGCCGGTTGGCTGGTCCTGACACACGGTGTCGGACCGATGCGAAAGTACTGCATCGGAGCGATGTTGCTGGACCTGAATGATCCATCAAAAGTCATCGCACGACTGCATGAACCCTTGGTCACTCCCAACGAACTCGAACGTGAAGGTTACGTGCCCAATGTGGTCTACACGTGTGGTGCGATCATTCATCAAGACCACCTGGTCATTCCCTACGCGATGTCGGACTACGCGACGACCTTCGCCACCATCGAAATCAATGAACTGCTCGCAATGATGAACTGACAAACTGGTTCTCGCTCGTGGCTACGCAGGCAGCTTGAATTCAGCCATCTCTGTAAAGCGTCTGGCAGCCAACAAGTTCCCGGATCTCACAACCAAGGCATTGCTTCACTATCACGACACAATCAACGATGACCGCCCCGTCACAACCAAGCACACATCGATGGTGGGAATCCGGTGTGATCTACCAAATCTATCCGCGTTCTTTCCAAGACAGCAACGCAGACGGAGTCGGCGATCTCGCGGGAATCGAGCGTCGATTGGACTATCTAGTGGGCCTTGGAGTCGATGCGGTATGGCTTTCACCGATCTTTCCCTCACCGATGATCGACTTCGGCTACGACGTTTCGGACTACTGCGACATCGATCCGCTGTTTGGCGATCTGAAGACTTTCGATCGCTTGCTCGCGGCCATGCATTCGCGTGGACTCAAACTTCTGATGGACTTTGTTCCGAATCATTCATCGGATCAACATCCATGGTTTATCGAGAGTCGTTCCTCTCGCGAAAATCCCAAACGGGACTGGTACATCTGGCGAGATGCTTCGGACGATGGGGGCCCACCTAACAATTGGATCAGCGATTTCGGTGGCTCGTCATGGGAATGGGACGCCGCAACCAAGCAATACTACTTGCACGCCTTCCTTCCTCAGCAACCCGATCTCAATTGGCGTCACCCCGGGCTTCGTGAAGCGATGCTGGACGTGTTGCAGTTCTGGTTGGACCGAGGTGTCGACGGATTTCGTATCGACGTTCTTTGGCACATTATCAAGGACGCTGCCCTTCGAGACAATCCAATCAATCCAGATTGGACTCCGGACCGCACTCAGCGAGATCAGCTGATTCAATTGAACTCAACTGACCAACCTGAAGCCCACCATATCGCGGCGGAGCTTCGCTCGCTCGCGGACAGCTATGGTGATCGCGTTCTGATCGGCGAAATCAGTTTGCCCGACGATCGACTCGCCCGTTGGTTTGGCACAGAGAAACAACCGGAAGTGCATTTGCCGGTCAACTTTCATCTCATCGAAAGCAATTGGAACGCTCAATCCCTCGGTCAAATGATCGTTGACTACGAGGCCTCTCTTCCGAAACATGGATGGCCGAACTGGGTCTTCGGCAGTCACGACGCACCGCGCATCGCCGCCCGAGTCGGTGACGCACAATCTCGAGTCGCCGCCATGTTGCTGCTGACCCTTCGCGGCACACCGACGCTCTATCAAGGCGACGAGATTGGCATCGGCGAGGTCCCCATTCCTCGCGATCGAATTCGCGATCCTCAGCATTTGCTGCAACCAGAACTGAATATCGGTCGAGATCGATCCCGCACGCCGATGCCGTGGGACGATTCCCCATCAGCCGGTTTCAGTTCCGCCGAACCGTGGCTACCGCTCAACCCCGATTCGCGACGGCGAAACATTGCAACCCAGGAACGGGAACCGAATTCATTGTTGAATTTGTACAAAGCACTGCTCTCGCTGCGGCGACGCCAAGCTGCTTTGTCAATCGGCAACTTCACACTCCTCAAAACCGGTGATGATGTGCTCGCTTTCGAAAGAAGGCATGGCGACGAACACCTGTTGATCGCGTTGAACCTCGGCGATCAAGCCCGGTCGTTGCCGGTGCCTTCAACAGCAGGCCTAGTCACGGTGCTCTGTTCCACCGCGACGCCTCGTGCAATTGACGGTACTCTCGCACCCCACGAAGGCCTCATTTTGCAATTGGTAGACAGCGAAGATCAGTCCTCGCGAATTTCATGACCGCAAGGTCGAGCAGCACCGAATCTGTTCCGTGAACGCATGGGGTTTCCCGTTGCTTGCATCTCATAAACTTCTTCGCCCCGAATCCGAAAGCAAACCTCCGATGCGAATTGCCATGCTGGCTCCCATTGCTTGGAGAACACCACCGCGAGCATATGGTCCATGGGAACTGGTCACCAGCATGCTGACCGAAGCACTCGTGAAACGTGGCGTCGATGTGACACTTTTCGCCACGCTCGATAGCGAGACATCAGGCAAACTCGATGGGGTTGTTCCGGCCCCGTACAGCGAAGATCCGTCGATCGACGCGAAGGTTTGGGAGTTTCGACATCTTGCCCACCTGTTCGAACAAGCCGACCAGTTTGACTTGATCCACAATCAAGCAGACTTTCCCGCCCACGCTTTTGCCCGACTGATCGACACGCCGATCGTTACCACCATTCATGGATTCTCATCGGATCGCATTCTACCGATGTATCAGGAATACCAAGATCTGGTTCACTACATTGCGATCAGTGATGCCGATCGCCACCCGAGCCTTCGATACGAAGCAACGATTCACCACGGAATTCCGATCGATGACTTCCCGTTCCAACCCAATCGCGGCGAAGACCTTCTTTTCTTTGGAAGGATTCATCCTGACAAGGGAGCGGCAGAAGCAATCGAGGCGGCACGTTTCAGCAAACGACCGCTCCACATGTACGGGATCGTGCAAGACGAACACTACCACGACATGCATGTCGCACCCGCGGACGACGGCGTCAGCGTGATCTATCACGGTGTCGCCGGCGGTTCGGAACGACTGAATGCATTGGGCGACGCTCGTGCTTTGTTGCACCTGATCAACTTCGATGAACCGTTTGGGCTTTCCGTCATCGAAGCCATGGCTTGCGGCACGCCCGTCATCGCGACCAATCGCGGATCGATGCCAGAATTGATCGAACACGGCGTGACGGGTTTCTTGGTCAACACTGCCCAAGAAGCGGTCCAGGCAATCGAACGCATCGACGACATTGATCGTTTCGCCGTTCGCCAATCCGTCATCGATCGTTTCTCAATCGACCGAATGGCCGACAACTACCTAACCGTCTATCAGCGCATCTGCGATAGACCACAAACGACAGACAATCAGATCGAATGTTGACCGCTTTGGTTCGCCGCGTGCTTGCGTCCAAATTGCTTGGAAATTTGCACGCGATCGTGTAGGTGATTCTGATCGAGTTGCAAAACCTTACGCTGTGGCAATCCCCCATCCCAATTTCCTAACCCAATCCTTCATAGCGCCGAGTACAGAAAATAGCGGCATCCCACAATTGCCCAAGCAAACGGCAGTAGCCTGACGAATGATGCTAGGAAAGTTGGTTCAAATGCCGCCGCAACTGCCGAACTCTTGCAAAAATGTCATGCAATACCAGTCTTTCCCGTCGTATCGGTAGCGAGATTGCGTTTGGAATGGAACACCGGGCCCCGATTGCGAAATTGCCGTGCCAGTGCACTTCAACTCGAACGATTGGGCGTTGTCGACCGCGTTGCTGAATCTAACTTGGGTACGCGCGTCCGAGTAAGGTTTCGACTTGGCGACTGCGAAGGTGCGATCTGAAATTGACTGATTCGCGGCAAGTAGCAATTTGCGCTGCCCATCCGGGTACACCATTTCAATCGAATCGAAAATGGCGGCCTCGAAGTTGGGTGCCCCATCTTGAGACTTCTGATTGTAAAGGTCGATCACCAAATCATGCGGTAAACGCCGATTGTCGATCCGCACAAACGGAAGATAAACCCGGGATAAGCCGCGTTCAATAGTCGCTTCGGTTACGACCGATGGAGATTGTCGAGCCACCTCGTTTGAAGAACGTTTCTCAAGCACAAACTTGTCATTCAAATCCACAGTCATGCAACCGGAACTGAGTGTGGCCAAAAACGCGATGGCACTCATCAACGGTTTTCCCATCACAAGCTCCTTTTGATAGACAAAAGGATTGGTATGGAAAAACGATCGGGACTGTCAAGACAGCATCGTTTGCGTCAGACCGGGCTTCCAGGTACTAGGCTCATTGAGTTTCACGCTGTTGTGTCGCATTCACATCCGAATGTTAAAGATATACTGTACGGTTTGAATGGGGCGAGCCGATGCTGGCTCGTCGCAGATTCAAATCGTTTGCGATCGCTCCACCGTATGGCGGCGGTTGGCTTTCGACAGAGGCCGAATTCAATGTGGTCCAAGATTGGTTGGTCACTGACCTCGCTGCCGCCCGTTCCGTTTTTGATTGCGATGATTCGATGGACATTGACCAACTGAAGTACTTTCAAAGCGTTGCGGAAACAAAAAGCTTCACCGAATCAGCCACGCGAATGAATCTCTCGCAGCCTGCCTTAAGTCGCTCAATCCAGCGACTCGAAGAAGAATTCGGGCAACCATTCTTTGAACGCAAACCTCGCTCGGTCGAACTGACCGACGCGGGGCTGCTGTTTCAGCGCAGTGCCACGCAGATCCTTCGAATCCTGGAAGACACGCGGGCCGAAATCACGGACGACGGTGAAACCGGCAAGATCCGCATTGGGGCGATCCCAACAATCGCACCCTACTTTTTGCCCAACCTGCTAAAGCAATTCTCGAACGCCTTTCCTCGATCGCAACTGATCGTTCACGAAAACACCACCGACGAACTACTCAAGCGAATCAAACAGGGCGAAATCGATCTCGCGATCCTTGCCGAGCCGATCTCAGAGAAGTACGTCGAAGTCAAACCGCTGATGGTAGAAGAACTGTGCTTGCTTCTTCCGCCCGATCATCCGCTCTGCGACAAAGAACGGATTAGCATGAAGGACGTGGAAGAAGAACCGTTCGTAATGCTGGACGAAGCCCATTGCTTGTCCGAGAACATTCATTCGTTTTGCCGGCAGCGTTCGTTCTTGCCCGTCGCGGTCGAACGAGCCAACCAATTGGCCACGGTTCAAGAGTTGGTTTCGCTATCGCACGGAATCTCGATGATCCCCGACATGGCCCGACGCTTGGATCGCAGCAAACGACGAGTCTACAAGTCGTTCGTCAGTCCTCGCCCCACCCGACGCATCGTGTGCGTGACCAACCCATATCGTTTCCAAAGTCGTCTGTTCGCGGAATTTCGCGATCGACTTTGCGAATACTCAAAGAACTTCTGACGCGTAATCCTACGCGTCTTCCGCGGTTTGCTTGTGTTCGACCAAGCGGCGGTTGTAGGCCGCGATCGTTTCCTTGCGACGCAGCATCCCAAGCAACTTGCCCGGCTCATTGATATCAATCACCGGCAACTCTTCCAGGTTCAATGAAGTGAACCGCTTCAGCGCCGTGTTCAGGTCGTCGTCCGGTGTGACACTGACCAAGTCGGTTGTCATGACATCGTTGGCAACGGCCAGTCGCCAAATGGAATCGTTGTACAAGTAGGTCCGCACGTCATCATCGCTGAAGATGCCGACAATTCGCTTCTGCTTGTCCACCACCGGAAAATAATGCTGCTGGTTGTCCGCCAAACAATGAACGATCTCGTCCAAGGTTGTGGCTTCCGGGATTAGCAAGACCTTTCGATCCGGGTCAAACACATCGCCCACCTTCAATCCTTCGAGAACGTCAACGATGAAATCACCACGATGAGCCTTCGAATCCATTCGCGTGGGAACTTGCCAGTGATACAAACGCCACCGGCTGCACATGACAAAGCTCAACGTCGTCACCAACATCGTGGGCACCAGCAACCCAAAGTCACCCGTCAAAGCACGGACCATGATGATCGTTGAAATCGGGGCTCGCGCGACGCCGGCAAAAAAGCCCGCCGTGCCGACCACCGCGTACGCTTCTGGCTGAGTCACAACGCTCGGGAACATCGTTTGAAAACCAAGACCAATCGCGGCGCCCAAGCAACCTCCGATCACCATCGACGGACCAAACACACCACCGGACCCACCCGAACCAATCGTCAATGCGGTGGTCACGATCTTTGCAAACACAATGATCAGCAACATCGGTATACCGAGCTCCGCCGCATTCGTCAGTGCCATCTGCAGCGTTCCGTATCCGGTTCCCAAGACACCCAGCGCGTGCATGTTGTTACCGACCATGCGGAACAATCCGATGCCAACTAAACCGGCCAGCCCAGCTCCGATGGCCGGTTTGATATGCGGCCACAGTGGCAAATCCAAGAACCGCCGTCGCGTGCCAGAAAACAATTTGACGTAGATCACGCCAACGATCGTCACCGCGATTGCCAAGAACGCGTAAGGCAACAACTCCAATGGCGAAGTCAGCGTGTGATGCAGATCGTCACCAAACAACGGCAGATACCGATACTCGATCGGCAACGCTTGAGTGAACAAGCTGTAGGCAACAATCGACGCGGTCGCCGACGGCACGATCACATCGGCTTCCATGTCCGAATCGCTGTACAGAATCTCCGCGGCGAAAACAGCACCCGCCAACGGGGCACGAAAAATTGCACCGACGCCGGCTCCCATTCCCGCGGCCATCAGAATCCGTCGGTCACGCGGTGACAGCTTCAACCGGTCGGCCAACACCGATCCCAAGCCAGCACCGATTTGCGAAATCGGTCCCTCTCGACCGCCCGAACCACCGGTCCCTAGCGTGATTGCCGACGCGATGGTTTTGACCAACGGGATCCGAGCCCGCATTTTCCCGCGACGATTATGGAACGCATCGATGACCGCATCCGCCCCCGAACCTTCCGCTTCCGGAGCGAACCAGTACACGATCGCTCCGGATACCAGTCCCCCCAGGGTCATCACCAGCACCAACATCCATGGCGAGAACACCGAGTCGGGCGGCATCATCACGGCTTCTTCGCCGGCAGCTTCCATCGGGGCGTACCCGGTGAACTGAGCCATCGCGAAACGCACGACGACTCGGCCCAAGCGATCAAAGACGATCGCACCGATGCCGACCAATACACCCACCATGGACGCCAGCACGATCCACTTTCCAGACGATTGCCCGAAGACTTCTAGAAACTCGCGGATCTTTTTCACAAGGCAGTCGGGGTGGTTGTCTCACGGGGGAAAGGACACAAAGTGCGAGCTAGGTGCGTTCCCATCAAAGACAATTCAAGGCTCACCCCAAGCGGCGTTCATTAAACGGCCCCAAGCCAAAATTTTCCAGTGACGCTTTGCGAAACTTATGAAATGAGTCCTCGCCGACATCGCTCGCGGTCACTGTGCCACATCCGCAGCAGCAAACGCATTCGCCCAAGATCAGATCTCCGCCACCCGCCCGAAATCCAACAACGGCCAACGGCTGCGACTATCGATACTGCTCGTGGCAAGCCGCGCAGCTTTGCGACACATCACCGACCGACGCACGCACCCCGTCCCAATCTTGGCGTTCAATTGCACTGACCACCCCGCTGCTGCTTTTCGTCATCGCTCGGCTCAGTTCGGCGTAGTCCGGGTCGTCGTAGTCATCCATTCCTTCTTGCACCAACACTTCGCCCAACATGGCCAGCAACTCCGCTTCGCGTTTGACCGCGTCCAGGTTGTCTTGCGTGGTGGTGGCGTCCCGAGTGTGGTCGCCCAAGGTATCGAGCAACTGTTCCGCGTATTCCATCAACGGCGAACGGTCCGCGATCATATGCCACTCGTTCAGCTTCTCTGATTTCTGCGTCGCTGTGATGCCGGCTCCGCTGACCAGATCTTGCAAATCCGCTTTGCGAAGTTTCGCTTCGTTGTAGACCTGGGTCGATCCCGCCGCGCTGTTGCGAGCGGTTCGGGCCATCACGTCGCGGGCCGTGTGAGCATCCGACTTCCAACGCACATCCTCTTTGTGATCCGAAACGACAGCAAACAACGTCGCCAGCACGGTCAAATTCAATCGAGCGTCTTGATAGCCGCCGCCGTTGAATGCCCCCGGAGTCGTGATGACCGAATCGTATCGCAGCTTGATTCGCTTGATCTCGTCTTCCAACGAAAGAGGCGAAACGAGGTTGCCCCACTTCGCCCCGCCACCCGAACTCTCGTCGGCGGCGGCTTCCGCTTGTGCCATCACCTTTTCAGCACCCGCGTCTCGAAGATTCGCCAGCGACGGTCGCTCGCCTCGAAACGCGGCAGCTGGATCGGCAAAGAAAACTCGCGAAACTTCGTCGGCGTCAAACTTTGGCGGACGAGCCCGCTGTTCCTGAGCGACGGCATCGGATCCCAAACATGCCAAGATTCCAAAAGCGACCAGGATGGTTGGCAAACGATGAAAGCAGCGCGATCGCATGGGGTCTCGATGAAAAAAGAATTTCGAAAAGAGAATTTCGATGAACGGAATCTTTGTCGCTGGTTTCAACCAGACTGTTTCGCGGCCAAGTGATCGGCAACCGCGGCCAGCAACGGATCGATCGTTTGCGACTGAATCTGATGCGGAGGCGACCAGGGCCACCATCGCGACATCTCGTGCTCGGTCAGTTCAATTTTAACGACTTGCGGTAAGAACGCCAAAAAATACCGGACGTGCTTTTGAAACGTTTTGTCTGGTTGCTTGCGATAGGTGACCGGGTAGTGCAGATCAAACTGAAAATCCGGATCAAATTCGCACTCTTCGGCGTCAATCCCGGTCTCTTCAACCAACTCACGTTTGGCCGCCGTCAGAAAATCCTCGCCTTCATCGCAATGTCCCTTCGGCAGGTCCCATCGGTCAGGATGCCGCATCAACAGAAAACGCGGCGACGATTCGCGAGTCAACAACAACACACCAGCCGCACACACCATTTGCGGTGCCGGTTCTTTCTTCCCACTTGCCATCTTGCTCCAATGCAAAACCGGTTCGGGTCGCGGAAGCAGCTCCACGGCATCCAAACCTCGCCTTATCCATTCGTTCAATCAGTCCGATCGCCAAACCAGTCCGAAAAGCGTTCAACCCCGAACAACGTTCAACGGCTCGGTCAACGACCAACGATCATCCTGACCTTCATCCCATCACTGCCACGCAACCATCACGCAACGAATCATGAAAATCTACACTCGCACGGGCGACTCCGGGACCACAGGTTTGTTTGGTGGACCACGGGTGGCGAAGGACGACACTCGCATCGAAGCGTACGGAACGGTGGATGAGCTGAACGCGACGCTTGGCCAAGTTCGCTCGGCTCTGAAAGAACCCGCGGGCCAAACATTGAAAGCAAACGACGGATTGAGCGAACTGGACGCCCGAATCGCCCAAGTTCAACACGAACTCTTTTCGATCGGCGCCGAACTCGCATCGCCGCATCCGGACCAATTCGATCTACGCGTCATCGGCCAACCTCACATTCAACGGATCGAAGATTGGATCGACGACGCTGAGCAGCAGTTGCCGCCGCTAAAGCAATTCATTCTTCCGGGAGGCTCGGTTTTGGCGTCCCATGTGCACCTTTCGCGAGCGGTTTGCCGACGTGCGGAACGGCGGGTCATTTCGCTGGCCGACGCCGTTCAAACGGAAACTCCGATCAGCGACTCCGTGATCATCTACCTGAATCGATTGAGTGACTGGTTGTTCGTTGTGTCCCGATTGGTGAACCAAATTCTGAATGTTCCGGATCAAATCTGGGAAAAACCCTGAGATTGCTCGTCTTCTCCTTGCCCGTCTGGTTCAATGACGTGGCGAGTGTACAATGATCTGAAATTCTCTGTTCGCATGTTTGTCGGAGCCGCTCCTGTGAAAAAAGTCGAAGCCATTGTTCGTCACTTCAAACTCGAAGACGTCAAGAATGCGTTGACCGAGCAGGGGATTCACGGAATGACCGTCAGCGAAGTTCGCGGGTTCGGTCGCCAAAAAGGCCACACCGAAATCTACCGCGGCACCGAGTACGCCATCGATTTCGTCCCCAAGGTCAAAATCGAAGTCGTTTGCACCAGTGACAACCTGCAAACGGTGATCGACACGATTCTGCAAACTGCCCAAACCGGACAAATTGGCGACGGAAAAATCTTCGTCACCAACCTGGAAGACTCAGTTCGCATCCGCACCGGCGAGCGTGGCGAAGAAGCGCTATAAGCTTCCCTGATGGCGTCCTCTGGTTCACTTCCTTCGTTGGCACGGCAATGTCGTGACCGACTGAATGATGGACGCGGTCGTATCGAGTCTCGATTTCGAGCCGGTTTGCCCAGTGTTCAGACGGCAACCGCGCTGACGGATCTCTATGACGATGTCATCGAGAAAATTTGGCAGGATTCGCTTGAGCGTGCCTCCTCGAGTGTCAAAGCTTCGCAACTTTCTCAACTGAGTTTGGTTGCCCACGGCGGCTATGGTCGTCGTGATCTTTCGCCATACAGCGACGCCGATTTGATGTTGCTGACCACTCGGCGAAGTGCAGCCGCCGCGGCTCAAGTCGCCAGCACATTCGTTCGTGACATCACCGATGCCGGCATTGATTGCGGCTTCTCCGTTCGCACGCCTCGCGAATGTTGCACGCTGGCGTGGGCCGACGCGAAAATTTACACGTCGCTGACTGAGTCGCGATTGTGCTTCGGCAACGAACAAACCTATGACCGCTACTTCGATCGTTTTCGCGCCGGTGCCCGTCGCCGCCGAAACTATCTGAATCATCAATCGCTGATGGCTCGTCGAGAAGAACGGCAAAAGTGGGGCGAGACCAACTACTTGTTGCGTCCCAACGTCAAACGCTCTCGCGGTGGCCTGCGAGACATCCAATTGGTTCGCTGGCTCGGGTTTGCAACCCACGGCGCAACCAGTTTGGAACAACTGAACAAACTAAACGCCTTATCGGACGAAGACTACGGAACGTTGCGACGAGCCCACGCGTTCATGCTGCGACTTCGTCATGAACTGCACTTCCGCACCAAACGAGCCCAAGACGTTTTAGATCGGCCAACCCAATTGGACATCGCCGAAGATTGGGGATACCAAGGTCGCTCGGGTGTGTTGCCGGTCGAAGACTTCATGCAGGACTACTTCGAACACACTCGCGGCGTTCGTTACGTCGCCGCTTACTTCCACGACGACACCCGCATCCGTTCGCGCGCCGCCGGCGCAGTGGAATCGGTCATGTCGCGACGGATTGACGAAGACATTCGCATGGGACCGACCCACATCTGGGTCAAATCCAACACACTCGAACGTTTCGCACAAAGCCTGCCGGACGTTCTTCGATTGATTCAATTGGCGAACCATCATTCGCGCCGGATCGCTCACCCGACTTGGCAAGCGATTCGCAAATCGATGCAGGATCGCGAAGCGACTCCGCCGGATCAACCCGCCGTCGATGCGTTCATGGAATTGTTGAAAGATCCAGGACGACTCGCTTCGCTGCTTCGACGATTGCACGAACTTCGCATCCTCGACCAACTGATCCCCGCGATGGGGCGTTGTCGCGGTTTGCTGCAATTCAATGCTTATCACAAATACACCGTCGACGCTCACTGCATTCGAGCGGTCGAAGCGGCAACGGATTTCATCGACGCTGAAAATTCCATGGGCCGTCGTTACCGGCGACTCAAAGACAAAGCCCTGTTGCACCTCGCGTTGCTGATTCACGACCTTGGCAAAGGCTACGAGGAAGATCACAGCGAAGTGGGCCGCCGAATCGCGGGCGACGTCGCCGATCTCTTCCACCTCAGTGCGGACGACAAAGACACGCTGCAGTGGCTGATTCACAAGCACTTGCTAGTCAACGAAGTCGCGTTTCGTCATGACTTGAACGACCCCGAAGTGGTCCACAAATTTGCCGCAGAAGTCGGCTCGATCTCCCGGCTGGAATTGCTGCTCATCCACACGGTCGCTGACTTGCAAGCCGTCGGCCCTGACGTGCTGAACGATTGGAAAATGGGGCTCATCGAAGACTTGTATCTTCGCGCCCGTCGCTACTTCGAAACCGGAAACCTGCCCGGCGAAAACGAAGCCGACTTGGATTCCAAGATCGAACAAGTCAAAGAATCACTCGCCGAGAAGAAGCTCGATCCGTCGTTGATCGAATTCGCCAAAGACATGCCTTTGTCATTGCTGCGGCAACACTCGACTGACGATCTGATTCACGAGATGTATCAAGTCGGCGAATGGTTGACCCAGAACCCCGGGTGTTATTGCGCCGGTGCGGTCGACCCGGCCGCCTCCGCCGTTCGGTACACGATCGTGCTTCGTCAGGGCGAACGACGGGTCGGCGTGTTCGCACGCATCACCGCGGCGTTCAGCGCTTGTGGCCTTTCGATCATGCGAGCCAACGTCGAAACGGTCGGCGAAGACCTGCTGTGGGATCAATTCTGGGTCAACGATCCAGAACTCAAACAACGCCAACCCGAATCGCGGATCGAAGAGGTTTGTCGCGTTGTGACCAAAGCTCTCGACGATCCCGATTCAGTCATGCCGACCCCACGACGAGTCTGGCAGACGCAGGGTTCAAAGGAACCTTCCAGCGTGCTGTTGCTGCCGACCAAAGTGCTCTTTGACAACGACACCTTTGACCATCAAACCATTCTTTCGATGTTTACCTACGATCGCCCCAGTCTGTTGTCAGACATCTCCGGGACGTTGTCGCAGCTCGACGTCGTGATTCAATTCGCAAAGATCGACACGCACCTCGATCAGATTGCCGACGTGTTCTACGTCACCAACTTGGACGGCAGCCCCATCACGGATTCAGACCGACAAGAAACCATCCGAAACGCCCTGGTCGACGCCGTCCGCAAACCAGTCCCCTAAACCTGTTAATCTATAGCACGGTGGTCCCCCACCGTGAATGTGCGCTCGACTTGCTGGGGGCCCCAGCAAGCTACAGATTCCTCCTCGCATAGGAGGTCGTGCAGTTTATCGAGGCCGCGTTTTAGCGGGTTTCAGCATTTGAGAACCTCTCCCGAAACGAAGTTTTTGGGGGAGGTCGAGCGACGCCGTTCAGGCGTACGTGAGGGAGGGGGCCGAGCATGGGAAGCGGCGCGGATTGCCCTCCTCCGGAAATCTCACTGAACGCTCGTTTTCAGACCCCTCCCGCTGCTCGGGCGGGGTTCTTAAGGCGTTACTGGCAGGGCACTTAAAAACTGCACAACCTCATAGCTCGGAGGGATCACAGTCATCCAACCTTTTGCTCGTCGTCCAACTGTAGCTCGGTGCTCCCCCACCGAGACCCAACCAACGTCCCCTCAAACCTCAAGCGCCCCGCGCAGCTCATCCAAGTGCCCTGGAAGAGCCTCCAACACATCAGCGTCTTCGTATTCCAACACCACGTAGCCCTGATAACCCGAGTCACGAAGAATTTTCGCGATGCGTCCGTAGTCCGCCGGAGTCTTCTCGCCCGAAGGCGACTTCGTCACCGGTTTAACTTGCACGTTGACCGCATAAGGAGCACAGGCTTCCAAGTCGCCATACGGATCGTCTGACTCAAAATTGCCCGTGTCGAGATTGATGCCCACCCATGGCGAATCGACCCGATCCATGATTTCCAGCATCTGCGTCGCCGTCAGACGCCCGTGGTTCTCCACGCCCAGAAAGACACCCTTCTTCGCCGCGTGTTCCGCGCATCGATTCACCGCCGCAACGGCTTCATCCATCCGCGTGGGTGACTTGGCAAGCTGAGCCGCTGTACCGGCGAAGAAACGAATGTGCGGTGCTCCCAAAGTCGCCGCCAAATCGATCCAACGGATCGCATCGCGAACCTCTTGCTCATAGCGTTCCCCCAAACCGACCGTGAAGTTATTACCGATCGCGGTTCCGCTGATAACAACACCACGCGTGAACGCTTGCCGGCGAAGTTCGAGCAATGACGCTTCCGTGGGAAAACCATCCGGCCCCGGCGTCATGAAGTAACCGGTCAACTCGGCCGCTTCGACGCCCATCGAAACGCAGTAGTCCAAGAAATCAGTTTGAGTCAAACCGCCGGACACGTCTCGGTCGGTGAACGAAACGTCGTCCGGAATCGGCCGAAACGTTTGTTCCTTGCCCTTCATATAGCGAAAGTAAGGGCGGAGAGAATAACCCGCGATTCCGATTCGAAATCGCGGCGGACCAGAACGCTCAATCGGCCCGCGAGCCTGCGCGATGGACGATGCAGAATGTCCGGCGAGGGTCGCCAGAGTCGCCGCGGCGGTGGTTTTCAAAAACGCACGCCGCTGTGTGACGGCCCCTAAGCTTTGCGTTCGGCGATCAAGACTCGGAACAGAGACAGCGGGTTGGACTTTTGGCATCGCATGACCTGGATTGGCAATTCGTTGAGCAATTCATCGACATTCAAATCCGTCCGCCATCCCAAGTGACGGGTCAAGCTGCCCGCCGAATCAACAACGCGAGCGATCAGTGGGTTCGGGCTTCGGAAATGATTGATGACCAAGATTTTACCACCCGGGCGACACACACGCACAAGTTCTCGCATCATTCGTTCGGGATGCGAAACAACGCTGATCGTGTGAAACGATGTCACCAAATCAAAGCTCGCGTCCTCGAACGTCAACTCCTCGGCGTTCATCGGCTGGACGGAAACATGTTTCCATCCGCGTTGCTCGATCAACTCCTCCGCTTCCGCCAACATGGACTCAGACAAATCCACCCCGGTGACATTCGCGTGCTCGGGATACGCGTCCAACGACAACCCGGTGCCAACCCCGACTTCCAAGACCTTCGTGCCCGCCGCGATGTTCAGCGAATTCAGGTTGTGCTGAATCCGGCGACGAGCCACCGCCGGCCAAAGAGCCTGATAGGCCGGAACGAGATTGTCGTAAAGCTTACTTTCGTGCGGCTTGGGTTTCGCCCCACGCGATTTCTTGGTGGTTCCGCTGCTCATCTTCCCATTTCGATCGCGAACACCCTCCCGAGCGGCCGTGCCCGCCTGGGGTCCCGTCTCCGACGCCTGATTCGAATGTGACTCGGAATCCAACTCTAACATTTCAACCTCGTCCTCAGCGAATCGACCGCGATCCTCAGACTTCCTGCTGAAATCACGAGTTGCAATCGAAAATGAACTTGAATCACCACAGCAGTTTCGCAGATTTCAAACCGCTGTCATGCCCGAACCTTCCCTTGGAGCCCAAAACCTGACGAATTTTGCGCCACAATTACATGAGTTCTTCTTCTAGCAAATGACAGTACGCGTCGTAACGCCGCGCGTCGATTCGTGCGTCGGCCACTGCGTTCTTCACCGCACAATCATCTTCGGCGAGGTGCAAGCAGTCCGGATAGCGACAGCCGCTCACGTAGGGCCTCAGATCGGGCATCAGGCCAGCCACCTCGCTCGCACTGATGTCCCACAACTGAAATTGCCGAATTCCTGGTGTGTCAAAGACCGCCCCACCATCGGCCAACGGAATCAATTGAGACGCCGTGGTGGTGTGTTTTCCCTTGTCGTTGTCACTGCTGACCGCACCGATCGCCAATCCCAAACCCGGCTGAACGGCGTTCAACAGACTGCTTTTGCCAACGCCGCTCTGACCAGCCAAAGCGGTTTGCCGGTTTTTCAACAAAGCCCGCAGGTAGTCGACGTTCTGGCCTGTCTCCGCCGACGTTGGCAAAACGCGATAGCCGAGCGACGAATAGACACCGATCAAAGGCTGCAGATCAACCAAATCAATCAAGTCAACTTTGTTGATGATCACGATCGGTTCGATCTGGCACTGGTGAGCCGTCAGGATCATTCGGTCAATCAACGCCGGCTTGATGCCCGGTTGCTCCGCACTGGCGATGATCAACATCGCGTCAATGTTCGAAACCAACACATGCTGACGACCACGGCTTGTCCGGCTGATCATTCCCGTCCGCGGTTCAACCCGCTCGATCATCCCGTCGGCTTCCGACTTCAGCGACACGCCATCGCGAGACTCCGACCGAAACCAAACCCGATCCCCCGCAACGATCACATTGCGTTGACTGGTGCTCAGCGATTTCAAAACCTGACGAACCGCACACGCATACAAAACGCCGTTGTCGCCCAGCACCTTGCTTTGCAACCCGTGAACACTCAGCACGCGGCCTTGCAACAAGTTGTCTTCATCGACCGACAACTGCACATGCATTCCCGCGGCTGACTCCGGCGTCGAATCCGCACCTTGAATCGTGCGTTTTCGGGTCAGCTCTCCTTTGCCGCTCAGCCGTTCGGATTGAACGGCGTCGTCTTGAGAATCACCTTCGCGAAAATCACGAGTCAAATCACCACGCCGCACTCGGCCCTGGTGCTTCTTACGAAAATTTGCTCGGAGGTTTCCGCTTCGCTTCTTTGCCAAGGGTCAGTCTTCGCGTCGTGCGGAAGCGTTCGAAGACCGCTCGGCGGCCCCTTCGGGAGCCATGATCTGTTCGACCTTGCCCTCTTCGTCGCCCAAACGTTTGTGAATCGAAGGACCAATCAGTTCCGTCAATTCAGCCTCGTTCAGCTCTTCACGATCCAGCAACTCACGCGTGATCGTCTCCAACTGACCGCGATGTTCTCGCAACAGTTGCTCAGCCTTCTGATCCGCTTCCATCAAGATTCGCGCCACCTCTTCATCGATCAATTCTTGCGTGTGTTCGCTGAACTGACGTTGTTGATGAATCTCGCGCCCCAAGAACGGATCTTCGTCGCTCGTCTTGTAACTGACCGGACCAATCTTTGGACTCATGCCCCAGTGCGTGACCATTCGCCGCGCGATACTGGTCGCTCGTTCCAAGTCATTTTCCGCACCCACACAAGTCTCCGTGTAGATGATCTTCTCCGCCGCACGGCCACCGAGCAACACGATCAATTGATGCTCAAGCTCTCGCTTGCTCATGCTCAATCGGTCCTCATTCGGCACATACTGAGTCACACCCAACGCTCGTCCGCGCGGAATGATCGTGACCTTGTGAACGATGTGCGAACCTTCCAAGTGCCAAGCCGTCAACGTGTGTCCGGCTTCGTGATAAGCGGTCTTTTCCTTCTCGCTTTCCAGCAAAACCTCTTCACGCTTCGCACCCATCAAAATCTTGTCGCGAGCGTAATCGAAGTCGCTCATCTCGACGATTTTCTTGTCGCCACGTGCCGCCCAAAGAGCCGCCTCGTTGACCATGTTGCGAATGTCAGCACCCGTCAGTCCAACGGTGCCAGCTGCCAAGCGATGCAAATCAACATCATCACCCAGCGGCACGTCGCGAACGTGAACTTTGAAGATCTCTTCGCGGCCCTTCATCGTCGGACGACCAACCGTCACGTGACGGTCAAAACGTCCCGGACGAAGCAGCGCCGGATCCAGCACGTCGGGTCGGTTCGTCGCCGCGATCACGATGACCGCTTGAGCCCCACCGAATCCGTCCATCTCGCCGAGGATCTGATTCAACGTCTGTTCGCGTTCATCGTGTCCGCCGCCCAAACCAGCCCCACGCTGACGACCGACCGCATCGATTTCGTCAATGAAGATGATCGATGGTGACTGCTCCTTTGCCGTCTTGAACAAATCACGCACACGGCTGGCACCAACGCCAACAAACATCTGGATGAATTCACTACCATTGACGCTGAAAAACGGCACGTCCGCCTCACCCGCAACGGCGCGAGCCAGCAACGTTTTCCCCGTTCCCGGAGGACCATTCAGCAAAACGCCTTTGGGAACTTGCCCGCCAAGCTTTTGAAACTTCTCCGGCGTCTTTAGGAAATCAACGATCTCCTGAAGGTCAGCTTTGACGCCTTCCAAACCAGCAACATCGTTGAACGTGATGACTTTGTCGGTCGCTTCAAATCGTTTCGCCGGACTCTTGCTGAACCCCGACAAAAATCCGCCGCCCATCATGTCATTTCGCGTGCGGCGAATCATCATGAAGATAAAGAAGAAAATCGCCAGCGGCAAACCAACCAGGATCAACAAATTCAAGATCGCAGCGGTGTTGTCCGGCGGCGAGAATTTCCAATCCTTGATGTTCCGCTTCTCGAGGTCTTCGGACAATTGCACGGCGTAATCCGCTCCCGCGGGACGCGTGAACCGAAAACGCTTCAGCAATTCCTTCGGTTTCTCGTCGCCGTCAGCCGATTCACTGGCCGGCATCTGCGGACGAGTCTTGAACGTTCCCGAAACCTCGATGTCGCCGATTTCCACCGACTCGATGTTGTTCTTTTCAAGCTGACTTCGGAAAAAGCTCGCCGAAATCAAAGAGGATGGCTCGGGCTGATTGAAAAACAGCATCGCGGCCAGCACGGTGATCACCAAAGCGATGATCATCGGATTGCCACCACGGCGTCCCGTCGAGAGCTCTTCCTTGTTGGATTTGTCCGAAGAGTTCGATTCGGAATCCTTTTTCATACCGTTTTATCCTCAATAGTCACTGTTCGTTGGCACTGGCGATGGCGAGTTGCGTCTCGCCAGTGCAAGGAGTGTACCGCGATGGCGGATCGTTGCCTAACCGGATGACTCGAGTCGGCCGCTCTGCCTGTCGCATTCCGTCCAACACCGGCCAATTCTCGCAAAAACCAGCGAATGCCGCTGTTCCAAACCAATTCGCGAAACTGAAGTCTAGCCCTCAAACCGCCTGGTTCGCCCAGCCAACCGATTTTTGCAGGGCGATTTCGACCGCCTGCGACAGTTATTCCAAAAGTTGTCATTGAACCGGCTTGAGACGCCGCGCCACATTGGCAGCCACCAGCGGCTGCTATGTCACATTCGCCGACCGTCAACCACCCCAAACAGAACGTTCTGATACACAACCTGTTTCCAGACACTTCAGTCGCAATCGTTCAAGCTCGCTGAGCGTCCTGTTACCTACGTCCACCCAAATCACTTCGTTCGACGATCCGACCGACAGCGGCCGAATGCCGCTGCCCCAATGACGCTCGCCAAATCGATCAACGAGTCAACTTGTAGAGATGGCTTTTCGTCCGCAGCAACAATCCGTCGGCAAACGGTACCGGGCTGGCAACGGTAAATTGCTCGTCATCGTCGACTTGGTTGGTGTGGATCAATTTCGGCTCCGAGTCACCACCGATGTTCTCCAACACCGAAGTCGTTCCCGACTCATCAGTAACGTAGAGACGGTCACCGATGACCAACGGCGAACTGCTGTAACTCGATCGAGTCCGTTCCAAAGAAGAGTCCCAAAGCGTTTCACCGGTCTCTGCCGACAGAGCCAACAACTTCCCTTTGGACTGCTTGCCATCCGAGATCAAATACACGATGCCATCGCGAGCGGCAGGCGTCGGTACATCAGACCCCACATCGTCACGCATCCACAAGATTGCATCATCGGCTGCGTTCTTGTCACTTCCCGCCTCAATCAGCTTGGCCATGTCCACCCCGGTCAATGTCGCGCCCCGAGAGTAAGGGCAAACGATGACGTTGCCCGTGATCACCGGCGACGCAATCGAACGAAAGAACTTCTCTTGACCCGGATTAAAACCACCGAGCGTTCCCAACCGCTTGCCGGTTTTGGCATCGGTCAACGTCAAGTGATCAGCCCCCAACACGGCGACGACCTTCTTGCCATCGACTTCTGTCGCGAGAGGCGTCGAATAACTTTGTGCCGCTTCTTCGGGCGCCGGAACCATCCGGTCGTCTTTCCAAACCACTTCGCCCGATTCAATGTCAATGGCGACGATGTAACTGGGACCGGTTTGCATCACCGCAACGACCACCAAATTATCCACGATCATCGGGGAAGATCCCAAATCCCACCAAAGCGTGTCCTCGCCAAACTGTTCTTGCAAATTGGTGTGCCAGAGTGGCTTTCCATCAACATCACAACACGCCAAATCACCGCTGCGAAAATAAGCCACCACGTTCTTGCCATCCGTCACAGCGGACGGGTTGCTTCCGCTGCCTTTGCGGTGCTTGTTGCCGCGGTCATCGCCCAGCGGCGTTTGAAAAGCGATCTCCATCGAATCGATGTCCACGCCCAACAAGTGATTCTGACCATCAATCCCACTGGTCAAAAACGCGCGGTTGCCCACGATCACGGGAGTACTCGCACCGCTGCCTGGAATCTTGCACCGAGTCGCTTTTTCCTCCGACCACTCCACCGGATAGTCGCCTTCGGGTGCAACGCCCTGTTGCGATCCACCTCGCCACTGCGGCCAAATCACGTCAGCGTTCTTTGAATCGACGGAAAACGATTCCGCCGCTCCAACCGTTGCGGTCGAGCCAACCGGAATTCCCAAACAAACAACCACGGCGCTCAAATGGGCCAACGAAAGCGATGCCAGAAAATGGGGCAGGGACATCAAACGGTCTCCACAAAAATGGACGGAAGGGGCGGGGCGGGAAACGTCATTGTGAAGCACCCAGCGCGCAAATGAAACCACGCAGGCCCGCTGTTCAAAGCAAATCATTCGCGCGGCCGAGGATTATTCACCGAAGTGCGTTCGCACCGGTTTCAACGAGGCAGACGGAACAAACAGCGATCGGCTCATCACCGCGCGTCTAAAAAGTAGTTTGCTCACTTCCGATGCTTCCTAAAGAATCCACCCAATCCCCACTTCCTCCAGCAGTCACACGCCGACCGCCCAATCTTCGCTTGTGGCTTCGGTTTCCCCCTCAATGATACCCCGCCGAACCTCGATGCTGATGGACACATCATTTAATCCGCTTGACCCGCATGAAAGGCGACTGCATGATCGGGAACGAATGCGTCCGTAGCGGATTCAATGCGTCGGGGCGAGCTGCGATCTTTCGATTCCTGAAGTTTGCTTTCCACAATGAACCGCGGGTTCAATGATGTCGATGTGCTCCGCGCACTCAAGGTGGTCAAACGCTGTTCCCGAACCGAATGGTTGCCAAATCATCGGCGGACCACCCTGGCTGCACACGGAGCAGGGATTGCAGCGGGATCTGAAATATTAAACTCCCCTGACCTCGGACGGTGACCACAAAATTTACCCGAATGCACAACTGCAAAGGATTGGTGGATGTCAATCATTTCACTGGTGATCGCCATCTCGATTGGGGCCCCGCCTCAACTCTCCGACAACAGAAATTTGCTTCAGAGGTTCGAGAAAGCCGGAATACAAATCCAAGGACGCGACCCGTTTGACGGCACTGGGTTATGCGGTGCATCGCTGCCCGTCCGCGTGCCGCGTGACGTCTATTACGTCTCGCTGCCGGTCCGTGGATTTACCGATGACCATCTTCGCCTTCTGGGGCGTTTCCCTCATCTCATTCAGGTGCGATGCCAGCGCCCCGTTACTGAGGTGGAGCACGAACTGATTGAATTAAACGTGCCGACGGGGGCGTGGCTGCTGTACGATGTTCGTCTCGATACTGGAGATCTAAAACAGCGGCGTTCGTTCCGCCGCGGCTATCGACTCGTTGATGAGGACGTCAACGGCGATGGAATCATTGACGAGGAAGACGGGGAAATCCTTGATGCAACAAACGTCGAGTAACAAAGTGACGCACAAAGAGTGACGACTTCACATTGTCTGGAGTACTTCGCTTCTATTCGCCAGCGTTTGACCGCCAACGTTCACCAAAAACTCCTCAGCAGAGTCACCACCATGAAGACATGTATCCCGACTTTGCTCGTGTTGGCACTCGCCTCGTTCTCCGCCGCTGATGAACCGGCAACAGAGATCCCGCCGAAAGCCGACGCCGCAATCAGCGTCGCGGACTTTCAGTATGACGGAGTCTGGAAACCAAAAGGCGCAATGCTGAGCGGTACACTCTTGCCTCCACCCGCCCTCGATGCGATCACCCTCACGCTCGCGGACGAAAGCTATGAGGTAACCGTCTCGGGCGAGGATCACTCGGACAAGGGGATTTACATGCTCGACGAAACGGTCACCCCGATGCGGATGGCAATCAAGAGTACGTCTGGTCCTAATCAAGGAAGAATCATACTCGCGGTCTACGAGATCAAAGGGAAAGACGCGATGCGAGTCTGCTACGATCTCTCGGGTGCTTCCTTTCCGAAGGAATTCAAAGCACCGAAGGGATCCGGTCTCTATCTCGCTGGCTACCGGCGTCAGAAACTCGAACCTTCTGACAACCAACGCACTGGCCCAGAACAGAACCGCACCAAAGTCTTTAACGATAAATAAGCGGCACAAGGCCGCAAACCCTCGCGTGCACCGGAGCGACCGTGGCCATTCGATCGCGAAGACGATGGCCGCTTGCCCCGCCCAGTGATGCGGGACGCTGAACCTGAGTGGTTCACGATTGGGTTCTAAAAACGCGGTGGTCGCTGATGTGGTCCGTTCCCCGACTGGCAACCCACCAGACGTTGATCCATGAACAAACGTCGTTTGTTGATCGAGCTACTATCACGATTGGTGCTAGCGATCTTGGCAGTCGCTTTGTTCTCCGCGACACACCTAAGGACAAACCTGAGCGAGCTGCCTGGGATTGCTTGGTACGCTCCCGCCATGCTGCTTCGCGAACCCGTTCTCGTTGCCCCACTTGCCGTTGCCAACGTGGCACTGGTCGTATTGGTATTGATCGCAAAAGTCTCACAATTGCGGTCGATTCTTCGCTGCTACGTCTTTGCGGGCAATAGGCTATGCAATCGGGATCTATCTGATCGGAAACGGTTACGAATTCGCGTTGCCTGTTCCGTTCTACGGGCCTTTGATCGGCTGGGCCATCGCGGTTCTTCAAAACCATTTCGGACCAGCGATCTGGGCGTACATGGTGAACCGAACGCGAACGTCGACGACGAGACCTCGATGCCTGTAGTGATGATCACTTGCACAAGATTCGCCACGTAAACATTGCTGGTGGTTGAATGTAGAATGAGACGTCGAACACTCGCGATCGCTTTCATGCATCAGCCCGGGCTGGAGTAAATGTTTTTCCATATTGTTTTGGTATCCGCGACCCTTTTGTGCTCACTCGTTGCTGGGTTTCTATTTGCGTTTGCTGTCGTAGCGATGCCAGGAATCGGTCGACTTAACGACCGGTCATTCATTCGCGCGTTTCAAGTCATCGATGGCGTCATACAAGACAACCAGCCAATCTTCATGTTCGTTTGGGTTGGGTCTGTTGCCGCGATCGTTTTTGCGGCGGTCATCGGCTTCTCACAGATTGATGGTGCGAATCGATCGATCTTGATTGCCGCTGCGGTTGTTTACCTGTTGGGCGTCCAGCTCCCGACTGTTCGAATCAACATCCCGCTGAACAACAAGATCCAAGCGATTGACGTCGAACGGAAAAATGACCAAGAACTCTTGGCCGCAAGAGGTGAGTTCGAGGACAAGTGGAATCGATGGAACGTTTTCAGGACGGTCGTTTCCATTGCAATCGCGTTGTCGCTGCATGTATTGCTGTTGAGAATTTAAAGGCCGACTGCTGGTAGCAAGGTCTTCATCCGAACGCGACCCAACATTCCTACAAAAGTACTGGCGGATCCGGCTGTTGCGATACGATCTACACGGTCACTGGCCCCGAAGCCGCGTTCGAGAAATCCCCGGTGCATCGGAGGACGTCGTGAATGCTAGCCGCGGTACACTAGAAACTAGGTGGGCAATACTGAGACACGCACGACACAGCGTCTGCGACCGGATCTGAAGGGAACGCCATTGCCTCTTCAGTTGGATTTCGCTCGGACGACGGCAGCTATATTTTCACGCTCTTCGTTGCGGACAAATCAAGGTAGCCAAACTGCACACAACCTTGGATTGCACTAAGTTGGCCATGGACAGGCATTTCGCGGGTGGTTGCTCAGCTGCGATGACTCGGTCAACCTCGATATTCGCAGGAAAGAAGTCCGCCGGTTCGCGATCGAGGAATACCAGATCGATGAGGAAACCCTACACAACCGGTCCCGAAACAGCACGTCTCGAGCACCGTGCGTTTAACGTTGACGACGCCCCTGAGTTCTTTGCCCTCAACAGCAACCCGGAGGTGATGCGTTTGACTGGCGAACCGCTACTCCCATCGCTCGATGCAGCTAAAGAGGCAATCGTGCAATATCCCGATTTTGACGAAGTGGGCTATGGACGTTGGGCCTGCGTTCTTAAACAGACACGGGAAATCATTGGATTTTGCGGTCTGAAGTACCTGCCCGAAATAGACGCGGTCGACCTTGGATATCGCTTCCGTCCTGAATACTGGGGTCACGGCTTCGCAACCGAAGCTTGCGAAGCCTGCCTTGAATTCGGTTTCGACACTCTTCTTCTTCGCGAAATTTTTGGGTTTGTGCATCCAGAGAACGTCGCATCCATCCGTGTGCTAGAAAAGGTTGGAATGCAGTCAGATGGAGACGTGATATACGACGGGTTGCAGGCGCTGCGGTACGTCAAACACGCCCCAGAAATCGGCGGATGACCGTGTGCAATAGCCAACGTCTGACGATTGTTGCGTAACGAAGTTTTCGTCTCACGACAGCAACTCGAAGTACGCTCACAATTGTCAAATGCCGAACCTGGTCGTTCTTTAACGTCGTCCGCTGAACGCGTCTCGCGGCAACGTTGCCTGTCTATATTTGTTCGTGAATTTCGAAACGGGACTCTCTGTTCAATGTTGGTTTCGATTCCCACGACCTACGTGATGCGTGACTTTTTGGCTCGCGATTTCAACTGACGTTACAATCTTCCGATGCGCAGGGTGAGCTTCAAATGGGCAGGGTCGAGATCCTCGAGCTCACAACCTTGGAGATGCTACGATTTTCGCTTCAAGCAGGAGTGATCTCTTTGTGTGTCGTCACTCTTCCGTGGGCGGTCTCTGCGAACAGGGCAAGACTGCCTTCAGAGCTGAAGAGACGTCTGAATTGACACCCGCCAAAAATGATCGAACGTTGCCCGATACAAATCCCTACGAAACGCCAGATCACACCGCTTCCTCGAACTCGTTTTCCGGAGCGGCTGGCAGAGACGGAAGTCCAGGACGGTTTGGAGGCGTTCTCGGTGTCGCGTCGCTGATCGTAGCGATCAGTTTCGTTTGCTGGATGTTCATGCTGACCAGCGGCATGTCAGTCTTTGTCTTGGTCATTGGTGGACTGGTCGCTGCACCGTATCTGCTGATTTGGCTTGCCTGCCGGAGCCTCCGTTTTTGGGTCGCGCGTCTCGTGATCACAGTCGCTCTTGCTGGCTGCTGCTTGCTCGGATTTTATGCTTTCAGCACTGTTGCTGACGATGCTCAAGGCGGGCTCAACCTTCTCTTTGGCCCCGTTTATCAACTCGTTGGCGTGTTTGTTTTGCTGACCTTGGCTACCGCGATCCACCTCGTTTGGCAACGGTATTCAGTCCGTTCCGCGATTCGACGGAACGCCAAATGAACGTGATAAGATGGTGGCTCGATGACGAGCGATGTTTCCCGCGGGAAAGCCAAGCGTCACTCGCTCGCCACAACGTTTACTCAACGAAAAGCCTTTTCACGCATGCCGCAGATTCGCCAACTTTTCGATGCCGATTGGCCAAAGACCTGGGAGATGATCGAACCAGTGTTTCGTGCCGGGGATACCTTCCCATATCCAAGTGATATCACGATGGATGACGCGTTCGACATCTGGGTTTCGGATCCGGCGAAATCTTTCCTCGCAGTGGATGGTGCGGGTTCGGTTGTTGGAACCTACTACTTGAAAGCCAATCAGCCTGGTCAAGGTTCGCACGTGTGCACCTGCGGGTACATCGTTTCACCCGCAGCACGCGGAGTTGGTGTCGCGTCCGCGATGTGTCAGCACTCACAACGGGAAGCCATCGCGGAAGGTTACCGCGCGATGCAATACAATTTGGTCGTGGCGACCAACACCAACGCCCTTCGACTATGGCAGAAACTTGGGTTTGATATCGCCGGAACGCTTCCAGATGCGTTTGACCATCCGCAGTTGGGGTACGTCGACGCACACGTCATGTACAAACAACTCGTCTGAGTCTGGTGATTGAACAAGTTCTTCATTCGGATTGAGTAGGCACTGCGTGCTAGTATCATTCACTGCGGTAGTTCGATCGAAGATGTCCACGTGACCGAGACGAAGTTGGACCTCGCATTTGCGAGTGGCAAAGCGATTGGTCCGAGCAAAGTTCATCGGGCATATTGAAGTGAAGTGAATCGGAAAACCGGTACGCAACCGTGATTTCCATCGACACGACAGCCATTTTCGAAGGCGAAAAGCAACCTTGGTTCCATGTCGCTCAGCTGAATAGACCGATTGTCAGCTTCGAACGAGTCTCATGAAATGGCTTCGCAACGCTTCTGGGACGCCTGATGGATTTGGTGGTGGACTCGTTGCCTTGTCCACTACGTCTTGAAATACTCGCCACGTAGATGAGGGGATCGTTCATTGCTTCGTTATCGGTTGAGGACTCTACTCGTCGCGACATTGGTTGCCGCTGTATCGTTCTCGTATTTAATTTACGTGAAAAATCGCGATCAACGGCGACTGGAGACAATCCGAAGTGATTTCGTCGACTGGACGAAAAACACGGACTTTGGTGACGGGAAGATCCATACGTATACGCAACTCAATCGAGACATTGCACCAGATTCCGTTTCACAAATTCAAGACAAACGAACCTTCATCGTTTCCAACACAGCTGCAGTGCATTGGCCCACAGGGCTTTTCCATGATCCGAAAACCATCTCGCCAGATCCGGATCGGTTCTATCTGCTGCCGGCGAAGAAGTGGGTTTCGTCACCGGAAGAGGTGCTTGAAGAATGGGAACTCTGGCGTGCGAGAACCTTTTAGAATCGCCTTGCAAACCTCTTCGACCATTCATCGAGATGTCGATCGAGGAACTGAAAGACCTGCAAACGGTGGTGAATGCACGTTTGGCGGAACTGCAAGCTTAAGAACCTAACAACGAATGGTACAACCGGTCTCGCGACCGATGCTAAACACCGTCGTTGGTTCAATGCTCGCCATCGTTCGGCGAAGTAACGGGCTTTATGGATCGGCGGATCGCAAATAGCTGACGCGGCAACCATTCGGCGGCTGCTTGGCGGTTTAAAAGGATAATGAGACGCCGGCAGGTATTTCCGTGCTTGTGCAATTTTGCTGCGGTAGCACGGGATGCGGGCAAACTCGATCTCGCGAGTTGGCTTAGCGACGGAAGACGAAGAACGATCCGTTGTCAGCAACATTGAAGAGTGGGTTGCGGTAGCGTTGCTTTGGTCCAGTGACGCCCGGTCGGAATGCGAAGCCAATCGACAAGTTCCAACCTTCGGCTTCGTTTGCATCCAACGCCGCATCGTCACCGGGGCTGAAGTATGCCGATCCGACCAACAGCGACCAATTGGTTTGCAACGGGATCTCCATCTCGCTGCCCCAAATGAAGTGTTCTTCGCTGGTGCCACCGAGAAACGCGGTCATGTGTCCCGTCGTGCCCATCGCTCGGCGATAGAATGCTCGGTACTGGTCGACTGGTTCAATGGTCTCCGAACTGGTGAAGCCGCCGGCTTCCGTGGTCACGATCTGATCAGTGACTCCCGCCATGAATTGAAATCCGAATTCGTGGCAAGCGGAAACCTTCCAGCTCAACTCGCCGCGTAGTTGCAACAGATCACTTTGGTAGTACCAGTCTTGGTTCAGGTAGTCGACGACCAATCCGTATTGCAGGCCGTAGTCGACGCGACGAAACAGACCGCCGGTCACGAAGACTTGGTGCATCCGTCCGCTTGTGAACTCTTCGCCGTCCAGATTGGTTTGCGTGGCTCGCACACCGAGTTGCGCGGAGAGATCCAGCCCCAACCAGTTGCGAAGATCACGACCTTCGTTGAACCCTTGGTAGTAACCAAAACTTCCGCTGCCACCGCGAGGTTGGCCGGCAACGTCCAAAGCGGGGTAGTTCATAGGCGACTTGAATGCCTGCGATCCAGCGAAGAACGAGAAACGGCTCCAATCGACTCGCAAGATTGGCAGGAACAGCGGGAAGCAATCGATTTCGGCTCCGCCGCACATCCCATCGCATCCGCCATCGCAAAAGCCACTGTCGCAGCCCGACATCAAATCACCGCTGCACGCATCGCAACTGCAGACTCCGTATTCTTCGAGTCCACACCCGACCTCGAGTCCGCAGCTGGCTTCCATCCCGCAACCGGGGCCGCCGAGGACACCCGCCGAAGAGCATTCGGCGCAATCGCAACCACCGTCCAGGTAGCCGACTTGCTTGACCGATCCGTTCGCTGGCCGTGAAACCGAAGTCGGCTTGCGATTTGAAGCCGCTTGGTGTCGCTGGACCGACTGGCTGTTACCTTGTGGCGACCATCCGGAGTGCGTCGTCGAAGTCCGCGTCGCGACCGTGTTTCCCTGTGAAACGGGCCGGCTGCGAATCAATTGGTCTGCGGCTTCGGCTTGAGACAACGTCATCGACGCAATCGCACCAATGAAACAGGCGAACAAGCACAACAATCGACGGGGAATGGTTATCATGAGACGTCATTGCCGGAATTGGGACATGGAACTTCTTACTTATCGGACGTCATAACCCTCCCCATGAATAAATCTTGCCCAACCCGAATTTTCGATTTCATCTTCCCAAAAGCCCACCGCAACACCCCATCGTGTTTCACAGGATTTACTGAAGGTCGCTTTGGAAGCGTGCGTGGGCTGCTGATCGCTGCCATCGTTTCGGGAACTGTTCTGCAGGCTCACCCGGCGACTGCTCAAGACGCGGCGGAGACCGAAGCGGCCGCCGCAGAGACCACGGCCGAAGCCAAGACCGAGACCTACCCGGACGATTTTTGGACGGAAGCCGAGCGTCCCGTCTATCCGCGCGGTGCGGTGATGTCGGATGACAAGTTGTTCGTGCTCGATTCGGATGCTCCGGGCGTTTGGACGGTGCCATGGCCAGCGACGGAAGCGGCCAAGCCCGAGCGATTCGTGACCGGATCACGGTATCTTCGCAAGACAATGAATCGCCCTTACAGCGCCACGCCTCACCCCGGTGGCGGCGTCCTGGTTGGCGATTCGGCAACACGTGAGATCTATCACGTGACGCCCAACGCGGATGCTCCCGGCGGGCAAGATGCCAAACCGCTCAATGGTGGATTCCTTGGAATCCCGATGGCGCTGGCCGTTTCACCCGATGGCAAAACAATCTACGTCGGCGATGCCGAACGACGCGCCACGTTTGCATTGCCCATCGAAGGCGGCGAGCCCGAGTTGATCGTCCGCGTGAACGCCCGCGGTTTGGTCTTCGACGATGAGGGTGCCTTGTACGCAGTCACGCCTGATGCCGATGCGGTCGTGAAAATCAACGTCGCAGAGAAAACCAGCGAGCCGGTTGTCACGGATCGCCCCTACGGTTTCCCAGGCGGGATCGCTTGGCACGACGGCACCGGTTTCGTTTCCGACGTCTACGGGAAATGCATTTGGCAATTCACCGCCGATGGCAAAACCGAGAAATGGTTCGACGAAGAACTGTTGCTTGGCCCAGTTGGCTTGAGTGCGACCGCCGACGCGGTGATCGTTTCCGATCCGAAAGCCAAACAGGTATACCGGATCGATCGCGAATCGAAAGAAGTCACGAAGCTGTTGGCAGAGTGATTCGCAAGTGTCCCGGCGTGTCGATTGAGTCATCAACGAGGTTTTGAAGCAGGTAGGATGGGCACTCTTGCCCGTCCGAGTGGATGTCGGCCAAGAGTGGCCAACCTGCAGCAAATCCGACAAACCGGTCAGCGCGGGTCCAGCTCAATTCCACGACGGCCCCATCCGGGGCGAGGCAGGCAGATGCCGCCTGCGAGTGCTCTGACGGTGAGCCCGCCGTCTACTCTTGGTTGAACGGTTCCGGTTCGATTTCCGGCAACGGACTGTCGTCGCGGGCGAAGAACATCAGGTGCTGCCACGGCAAAGCGTTGTATTCGCGAACGAGCTTCAAATCCGAGGCTTTGTATTCCTGCATGATTTGCGACTTCGACATTTTGTGAAGCGGCTTGATTGGAACGGCTGGATCTTCGGCTCGGTATTCGAGCAGAGCGATCACGCCGTCGGGTTTGAGCGATTGTCGGATCGACCACAGCATCGATTCCGGATGCGAAAACTCGTGGTAAACATCAACCAAAAGAACCAAGTCGACCTTGCCGGCTGGCAACTTGGGATCGTCGATCGCACCGAGAATCGGTTGGATGTTGTCCAGTTTTGCTCGAGCGGCATTCCGCTGCAGCATCTGCAACATCTCTCGTTGGATGTCGACCGCCAAAACCTGACCATCCAGCGATTCAGCGTCATCATCCGCATCCGCCGCGTCGTTGGACTCCGCCGACGAAGCATCCGCGTCGGGTGAGTCGGCTTGTTTCTTGACCGCCACGGAACGAGCCATCGGGATGGTCCAGTAACCGTTGCCGCATCCGAGATCGACGACCGTCATGCCAGGCTTCAAGCCCAGGCGGTCAAATGATTCGCCGGCCTTCTCCTCGTCGTCTCGTTCCGGGCGAACCAACCAAGCGGCACCGCGGTGCGACATCGGTTGGGCGACGATCCGGCCCATGTAAGTTCGGCGAGCATTTTCCTTTGGCCGCGGCTTCTCGCTTTGGCGAGCGACATCGGTCGTCGCCTCGCCGGTTGTCGCCTCACCCGTACCCGCGTCAGCGGCGTTTACGTTTCCGACGTGGATGGTTGCCGAACCAATCAACATCCAAAGTGCGAGCAAGGAAGAGAAACGCATGATGCTTTTTCGCGGAGTGAAAGGAAGGAGCTTCGCGTTCGATTTCAATCAGTCCTCGTCGCTGAGAGCCAATTCGAACTTGGGTTGGAACGCGTTCTCAAAATCATAAACGTCGTCAAAATCTTCTCGGCGATCCGATTCGCTTTTTCGCATTTGCTCGATCCGGATCAGGTTGTAAACCAATTCACCGAAATCGCCGGTTCGTCGCAGGCCCCAATTCTCCAGCACCATTTGGGCTAGATAACCGAATTGGTCGATGGCGTACAAACGGCATGCCTCGCAGAGTTGTTGTCCGGTCAAATGACGCGGCGCGTCGCTGCTTGGGTCATCAGACGGACCAAATCCGAGCGGCCCGATCGCGTCCAAATTCTCGTGAGCGTATTGCAACGCTTCGCGAATGAATTGATACGCCTCGAGTTTGTATCGAGTGTCGTCTCGCAGGAGGTCCTGCATCGCTTTGACAGGAGATGGCATGGCGAAGGATCGAGGAAAAGAAAAGGAAGTGTTTCGAGTGGGCTCAGCGTTTACGTTGTTTAGTGGGTTCCCCGGAACCCCGCTTTGTCACGCTGACAACGTCACCCGCAGGAATCATAACGCGTCGATGGTCATCGGTCTTGACCACCAATTGCCCGGCCAAGATGTCTTGGGCGAGAACCTTGGCGGATCCATCACGGGTCAGAATTTCGCTGCCGATCGGGGGGAGCTCCTCTGCCATTTCCTCGTAGGTTTCGAATTCGTAACGCAGACAACATTTTAATCGCCCGCATCGTCCTGAGATTTTTGCCGGGTCCAACGAGGCCCGCTGCAGTTTTGCCATTTTCATCGAAACCGGCGGCATCTTGCTGAGAAAACGGCTGCAGCAGACCTTTTGCCCGCAATCGCCGTAATCGGCCAGCAATTTCGCCTCGTCCCGGATACCGATTTGACGCATTTCGATCCGCGTCTGAAATTCGCGGCCGACCAATTTGACCAATTCGCGAAAATCGACTCGGCCATCGGCGACGAAGTAAACAATCACACGCTCGCCGCCGAGCAATCGCTCAACATCGATCACTTGCATCGGAAGTTTCAGCTGGTCGACGCATTTCTTGGCCGCCAGCAGATCCTTGCGAGTCATTTCTGACATTTGCGACCAATCGCCTCGATCCGTCGTATCGAGCCGGCGAATGATTTTCCCCTGAACCGGCTCCGCGTTGCCCTTCGTGGGAACCTGCCCGACCGCTTCGTTGGTTGCCTCGCACAGCACGGTGGCAATCTCGGTGCCGCGATCGCTGCGGATCACGACTTCATCGCCATACCGAAAACACTCGGTCGCGGTCATCACGCCCATCAACCTCATGGAGCCATAACGGCACACGTACCCATCGCGGGGCACGGTCGGCCGATTCGTTTCGGCATCATTCGGTGGAGAGGTCGAGGATTTAATGGGTCGGTCCGTCGGTGGCGATGCAAATTGGATATCCCAATTGTACGCGATCGGACGGGCTCGCCTAGATTTGTTGTTCTTCAATCGCGTGGAACCCAAACGCCACGGACCGAAATGGCAAATCGGCGACAAACCAATCCGCGGAAAGTGATCCGCCAAGTGGATCGCCGCCGCTGACCAAGTCGCTCGTCCGTGAAAATTGAGAACGCGGACGAGCTATCGAGAAGACTCGTTTACTTGCGAGCGTGCTTGAGTGCGAGCAAGCAGTAAGCGGTGACGAGCTGGCGATCGCCTTCCATCCAACGCTCGGCTTCGCGGTTCACCCACGAGCCATCTTCTTGTTGCTCCGCTTCGAGCTTGTTGATCAGATCCGTTCGCCAATCTCGCGGTCCCGCATCGGTCGACTCGACCACTTCCAATCCAGCCACATCCAATGCTTTGGCAAATGTGTGGTAGTAGTAATACTGACCCTGGGCACCCATGCCTGGGTTGTTGTCCAAGGTGTAGTGATTGCGAATGAAATCGAGCGCGGCGTTGACGCGTGGATCCTCGGGTGTCAGCCCCGCATAGATCATGCTTTTCAAGCCAGCGTAAGTCATCGAGCCGTAACTTCGCAGGCCGCCGTCCGCGGACTCACCTGCTTTGCTTTGACCACCCGCGGCAGGTGTGTAATAGAAACCACCGTCGCCGATCTTGTCGGCATGTTGGGTATCGTTGCCGTGTTGAGTCAGGTTCTGAGTCCGGCTGACAAACACGAGAGCCTTTTGAATCGATTCGTCTTGAGGATCCGTTCCAAGATCGTGAAGGGCTTCGATCAAAAACGCGGTGTTTGACAAGTCGGGACGCGAGTGGCTGCCATAGCCGGCCCCGCCATACGCGGTGTCACCCGGTTCGGCACCTTCCTCTTCGTCCCACTGGATGTCTTTCAAAAAGTTCTTCGCCCGCTCAAGTTGGCTGTCGAAACGGCCGTCTTGGTTGGCTTTGTTCAAAGCCATCGCGGCGGTGGTGGTTTCGTAGTTCCGATGCTTTGACCCGGTCGCGTAGATGCCACCGTCAGGTTGGACTTTCGATTCCAAGTACTTGATCGCTTTCGCAATCACCGGGTCAGTCGAAATGGCTTCGGGGCGATGTTCCAAGATCGCTCGCACGCACAATCCCGTGACGGCAGCTCCGGTTTCACCACTGAATGCACCCTCGTCGCTCTGACCGCGAGTGCGCAAGAACTCGATTCCGCGATCGACCATTTGATCGATTCGCTGATCGGCCGTCCGTGTGTCTTTGGCCGCGGCTTCTTCCGCCATCACGGGCGATGTGACCACACCCGAAACGCAGAATGCGGAAGCGAACAACAACCCCATAGCGGTCAAGGCGAAAGTGCGAGTGGACGTTCGAGAGATCCAATCCAATTGCATGTTGGGTTTCCTACGAAGGTAGAGATGTGGGGAATTTTAGAACGCGAATGTGATCGCGAAATGTTTTTGAGCGCCGCCAAAAGAATCGGCCGAACACTCCTAATTGTCGCTGCTCGCCCATGAACGATCAATCGTCTTCCATCCCAACCGATGGATGGAAATAGCGTCACCGATGGCGGTTTCTTCACCACCTCGCGTATTCCTCGCGACCATGGAGAGCGCAGGACGTTGATTCAGTCAAACGACGACCGAGGTTGTCACCAATGCAACGGTCATGCCCAAGAGGACAGTGAAAGCTCTATCGTTTGACGCATCGATAAACAAACGCCGGTGGCATATTTCGCCAAACCGTCGGGCTGCGATGCACCTCGGTGAAAGCCCCTCGAAGCTTTTTCGAAAAACGCTGGCCCGCGGGCAAAACGACGCCCTGCCAATACGCAAAGGTCGCGAACTGACCACCGGGAGCCAACACGTCCAGAGTGGCTTCCAGGATGCTGGTTTGCAAACTGTCGGGAAAAGACGCCCAAGGCAAACCGCAGATGATCGCGTGGACCTGGTCGATCTGATTGTCCCGGCAAAGATCTGCAACCGACTCGGCCGAATCCTCGACCACATTGACTTGCGGGCAACGGCCTCGCGTGATCGCAGCCAGCTCGGGCGACCGCTCAATTGCAAAGAATTTTGCGTCTTCGTGCAGATGGTTCTGAATGGCTTCGGTGAAGACGCCGGTCCCAGGCCCGAATTCGACGACCCCGCGAGCGTTTTCCCAGTCAAACCATTCGACCATTCGTTTGACCAAACCGGGGCTGCTGGGCCAAACCGCCCCCACCTGGTTCGGGTTTCGGGCGAAATTTTTGACGAACGTCCAGGCACCACCACGCGGAACTTCGGGACAATCTGGCGTGTCTTGTGAAAGCGACGAGGAAGATTCCGAAGTCATGCAATTTTTCGCGTGAAAAACAAATGTAGAATTTGCACTACGATAGTGGTCTGGAACCGTCGTGACTATCTCGCTCATCTCATTCTCCCATGCGTTCACCCAGCCAATCCATTCAAAACGGTCGTCGGGTGGACGAGATCAACATGACACCGATGATCGATGTCGTGTTTCTGCTGATCATCTTCTTCCTCGTTTCCAGTCACTTGGCTCGCCAAGAAAACCGGCATGCCGTCGACTTGCCATCAGCCCAGTCATCGATCGAAAGTGATCCCAACGCGGCGCCGATCAATCTGACCATGGACTCATCCCATCAGCTGTGGCTGGGAGCGACCCAGGTGAACCTGGACGAGATGATCACTCGGCTCAGTCAAACCAAATCGATCGTTGAGACGCCCGTTCGTCTGCGAGTTGATCAAAGCGTTGCGTATCAATTTGTCGAACCAGTGCTGCATCGCATCAACCAAATCGGTATCCGCGACTTATCAATCGCGACGTTGCCATCATCCAGTCGGCCGGGAGCGTCACGATGAAGCGACCCGCCATCCGAAGCAATTCACAACAGAGCGTCGGGATGACTTCGATGATCGATGTCGTTTTTCTGTTGCTGGTGTTCTTTGTCTGGACCAGTAGTTTCGATGCGCCCGAGCAAGACATGCCGGGCGGGTTGGCAGTTGCTGCGGAGTCGACGTCCGTTTCGTCCGAGACACTGCCTCCCGAAGAAACGACCGATGTTCCGATGGAGGAACTGATTCTGAAGATCGAAAGCGCCGGTTCCAAATCCGTGCGATATGTTCTGGGGACGACGCAATTCAATTCCGTGATCTCATTGCGGGAACGGTTGGATGCGATCGCGGAACTAGGAATTTCGCCTCCCGTGATTGTAGATCCGGACGGCGATGTTTCGATGGCAGCCACCGTTGCGACCGTCGACATGGTTCGATTGTCAGGGTTCGATCGAGTTCACCTGGCGGTTTCAGCTGACAGTTCATCGCAATCGGTGGACGACTCGGCGGAGCCCATCACGCCATGAGTGCCTTGCTTAGATATTTAGATTTTGTCGCAGTTGTCATCGGTCTGTTGTTGATGCTTTGGCCCTCGGTCGGTTTGGCTCAAACGACATTTGACGCCGCAAATGCGAACACGACAAGTCGCACTTCTCGGCTGGTGGATTCAAGTTCAGCCGACAGCCATGTGCAGTCGACTCGGAACGATCTGATCGAGGTCATCGCGAGACCGATCCCTGACGACAAACTCTCGATCTTGCTGACAAACGTTGGCGAAGCCGATGGGAAGTTGCAGTCACGACTGAATGAATTGCAGCCATCCGAGTCACCTCGCGAAGTGAGCTTACTGTGGCTTTCCCGAGTGGAATTGGCGGTGCTCAAGTCCGAACTGTTCGCCGAAGGAAGCGGCGACGGGGTCGCATCGGCCGCCGAAGCGGTCAAGGTCGCTGAAGCAGCGTTGCTGGCGTTGCCCGCTGAAGGAATCGCTCGCGCGGAAGTCTTGCGATTGCTCGCCGAAGCTCATCTCCGCCAAGGCGACGCACGATCGGCAGCGGCTGTTCTTCGTGAATCGGCGAGTGTCGCACCAACGGGTTCCGATTCAAACTCATCGGCCGAATCCGCACGAGCTCTGCGGGTCCGAGTCGCGCTGTCGGCCGGCGACATGGAAACAGCAGAACAGATGCTTCATTCCGTCTATGGAAGCGACCCATCGGTGACAAACGCCGGCGTCGGCATGGACTTGGTTCGACTGCGTTACCTGCTCGCGCAAAAGGATGAAGAAGCAATTGCCGATTGGTTGGAAATCATTCGCGAGCGTCACGGTGCCAACGCGAAAGATCGGGCGGACACGATCGTGGCGCAAACACGTTTGCAATCAGGCATGGACTCGGCCACACCACCGGGCGACGGATCCGATCCACGGTTGTGGATCGCCGATGCGATGTACTACCTGCGACGCGGCCAGTCGATGCAAGCCGCATTGCACTTTGCCAAAGCTGCCGTGTCTGACGATGTCGCCCGCCGCAGTGTTGACTCAGCAATGAAAGCGGCGGCGATCCTTTCTCGGCAATCGAATTCGAAAGCTGCGATCGAGTTGCTTCGTCGGATCAGCCAGCGACACCCCCATTCGACAAGCTCCGCTGACGCGTTGTTGCAGGCGGCCACCATCGGTCAGGCTGCGGGACCAACGACTGCATCGGATGCCGACATCGAAGCGATGCTGATTCAGATCGCGAATCAATGGCCGGAATCGCAATCCGCTTTTGCCGCGACGCGTTGGCGAATGGCTTGGGCCGAACGACAATCGAAATGGCTCGAGGCTGCGAAGATCTCCGTGCAATTTGCAAACGTTCACTGGATGAACGAATCCACCGCTGATTCGGTGCGTGTTCAGGCGATCCAAGCTTGGGCGAAAGCGTGGATCGACCAACCAAGTCCGGACGTCGTCGCGTCAATGCACCAAGCGTTTCAAGAACACGATGCGTCGGAGATCGTTCGGCGAACTCATGCGGACCTGACAGTGTTAATTGCAGAAACCTCCGAATCGCTGTGGAGCGAACTGCAGAAGGAAACCAGCGATGGTTTCTTTCAACAACTCGCATCCTTTCGTCAAAACCAAACGGATGTCATCGAGGCTTCACCACCGGCTGGAGTGAATGACGCCTTGGCGATGCGGCTGGAAAAGGATGTTGTTCAGAATCCGATTCGCCGAGTCGACATTGGGCGTTGCCTGCTGTCACTCCCATCTGATGGAAACTTCCCCACCGATATGCAGCGTGCCGGTTGGCTGATTTGGGCAGGCCAGCGTGATGCCGCAGATTCGTTGATAGCAACCGAATTGCAACGAACACCTTCCGAAGCGGATGAATGGTGCCGGAGAGCGGCGACGTCCTACGCCGTCTCCCATTCGAAATCGGATCAGAGGCATGCTGCGAGATGGTGGAAGCGACTGGCAGACGGACTTCCCCAAGGCAACCCAAGTTGGCATGCAGCAATGATTGGATGGATCAAATCCGTCGCGGCGTCCGGAGAGCCAGACAAAGCAAAAGCATCCGCGAAAATGATTTTGCTGACGATTCCACCGACAGACCGAATGACGCGGGATGCATACGAACGCCTTTCGGAGCAGTGATTTCATCTCGGTTCAACGGACGGCACCGAATCCCAGAGATCATTCAATCCAAGCGACGCATTCAGATCTCTTCGTCGACAAAGATGATGTGACGAAAGTAGTGTTGTGACTCGAAGCTGGTACCCAACGCACCAATCATCAACCCCAGCGATGCGCTGAAGGTTGACATCGAAAAACGTTCCGCCCATCCGATTTGCGACGCTGGTTGCGAAAGTGAAGCGGCCCATTCGGCAATCAGGGTGGGACCAAACAACAGACCGGCGATTGCCAGCGCGGCCGCCGTTAGCGTCAACCAAGTCACCAACATTCCGGCAAACACGATTCCAATCGCGGACAGATTCGTGACGACCATCTGCTCGCTTTGCCGTGTGCGATTGGGAACTATCAATTGCTGACGAAAGACGACGTAGGTGGTTGTGCCGATCCAGGAGACGAGCACCAAAACCGTGGTGCTGGCGAAGCTTTGCGATAAAGCCAAGTCCCACGATTCAGCCGTCAGCAGCAAAACGACCAACGTGGACACGGCCGCCAAAGTCAGACCGCTCAACCGCCGCGGAAATTGCCATGGCCGAGCCGCGAAAATGGCTTGCCAGATTTCACGGGCGTTGATCACCGCCGATCGCAGCATGAAGTTGATCCACGGCGTTGAACTACCCGATCGTTCTTCCAGACGTTGATCGGCAATTTCCGCGAGCGCCGCGATTTGTTGTTCCGCTTGCAAATCGGTCAGCTCTTCCATCTCATCAAGCTGCTCTGCCGATGAAGGATGAAACAGCAAGTTCTTCGGATTTGAATCGCGTCCGAGCCCGAGCAGGTGCGAAAGCGCATGCAACATCAAACGGCTCAACCGATTGGCGATGGTGGCGATTCGTTGTTCCGATTCCGCGTCGTGGCCGATTGCTCGTGGGTCGATCAATGAAAGCGAAAACACAGCGGAATCCAGTGGTCGACTCAGCGCCGCGAAACAGTGATGCGAGTAGTGGCTTTCAAGTTCTGCGGCGGTGATCGCGAACGCAAAATCCCAGTGTTGTTCGTCTCGCTCATTCAACGCTTGTTGCAACAAAGCACTCGGCGCGGTTCGCTTCGCCGCGACCGCTTCCGGACGCCTCGTCGTTTTAACGTCCCATCTGAATTCCGGGAAACGATCCTTCACAAATTCGCGAAACTGATCGAGCCCACGACGCACCGCGGCTTCGTCCACCGCGTCCAGAGTTCCTGTGACGATCACTCCGATATCGACGAGTCGATCGCTCACGGGCATTCATCGCTCGCGGGGAATTTCCGCCACGCTCGGGGTGGCAAAGAAGCTTCGTTGGGAATCAACGCCATCATCGAAAGAAAGATCCCAACGAAGATGTGATTTTGGTGGGCGGGAGTTGGCGGCAGGACCGCGAATCGCCCCCAAACAATCAATCCAATTGAGACCAGCAGGATCAGCAAATGAGCGTGACGTGTTGGAGGCCAATAGGACAACGCAGAGAGCACACAGATCAGCAGAGCGACTCCAAGGTCCGCCCACAGCAAGGTTGGATCTGCCTGCACACCAAACACGAATGGGCTGGCCGCCAACCAAACCGCCGTCATGATTTCGATCACTCGCCCCCACATCAGCGTACCTCGCGAGAAAGTAGTTGTTCACCGGCAGCGTCCAATCGTTCCGAACGAACGCCCCAAATCGCATCCCAAAGCAGCCGCTTGTCGTGATGCTCTTTCCAAACAATGCGCAGATACGCCAGCGACACTCGCACTTCGTCCCACGCCCAATAGACGAGCACCAACGAGATCGCTGCGGTCACTAGGCAGAGAAAGCACCATTCCCCAACCAGGAAGGCTTGGCAGATCACCAAGATCACGCTCACGATACCGAGTGGGATGACATCGATGCCGAACAGGATGACCAACCAGGGTCGGTACTGCCAACGTCTCGTGGATCCGGCGAATCCCAAAATGGCGTCACCGAGATAGGCCAACACGCCCAGCGAAGCGTCATGAATGCCAAGGATGCCGTACATCCTTTTCGCGGTATCCGACGTGAGCACATCGTTGCTGCTATCGCCGAACACAGGATCATAGGCACTTTCGATCAATTCCCATTGATAGAGCGACAAATGGGCAGAGATTGCCGCCGCAACAAATGCCAACAAACAGATCGGAATCCGCTGACTCCAAGCCGACGGGTTGTGATTGTAAGGTGGGACGTTTCGGTTCAGATCGTCCACCGGAATGGTGACTTGCGACATCACTTCAACCCATTCTTTCGATACCAAGTGTCTGGGTCGGATTTGAGCTGACCGGTTATCGTCGACAGCGTCTCCGAAAGACTGCGTTGCGGTTCCCAACCCAGCAACTCTTTGGCCCGAGAAATGTCGAGCGCATAGTGATCGTCGGCCATGTCGATCATGAATGGTTTGATGAACGCGTCGCCTCGTTGGACCACATCCGTCACCGCCGCCCCGACCTTTGCAAGCGCGGAAGGAACATACAGCGTCGCCCAATCTTTGCCGTGAAGTTCCATTCCGATCCGGTCTTGGAGAGTTCGGTACGAAAGCGGATCTGGCTCGCCGATCAGAATGGCCGTTTTGGCTTCGATGTCAGCCCGTCGCTCCACCGTGCGCACGATCGACTCGACCGTGTCATCCAAGTGCACCGCGGATTGGCCAGCCTCCGGATCGCCCGGGAAGAAGTGCCCTTGGAAATCTTTTTCATAGATGCGTTTGATCTGTTGGACGAGCGTCGGTTGTCGGCCATAGTCCGTGTACACTCCGCCGATTCGTAAGAAAACGGAACGGACGTTCGGGTGCCCCTCGCGAATCAATCTCTCGGTCTCGAGTTTGCTTTGGGGATACGGCCACTTGGCCTCCAACGGATCGTCTTCGCGAATTCGTTCACCGACCTCACACGGTTTGTGGATGAGCATGGTGCTGGTGAATACGAACTGATCAAGTTCAAAGTCTTCGAGTTGATTGAGAAGCCGGTCGGTTCCATTGACGGTGACCTTCTCGTACAGATCGCTGTCCTCACCGGAAAAGTCATAGTACGCCGCCATGTGAACGACACTGGCAAGGCGACCGCCGGTCAATTCATGGACCTTCTTCATCGCGGCACGGACAGACGCGGAGTCAGCCATATCGCACTGGATGTCGCGAACGAATTCATGTTGCTTGGGTGGTTCGGGAAGACCGACCCGATCGAATCCAAAGACTTGGTAGCCAGCATCAGCGAGCCGCAGGCAAACCGGATATCCCAGCATTCCCGTGCTGCCGGTCACGATCACGGCGGGGCGCTGACTCGTGGTTTGTTGTTCTGACATGATGCTCCTAACAACTGAGTAGACGTCGTCGTTTGAGACGCACTGCACGCAAGCGACATGCCAAAAACTCAGCGAGAAAAATCACAACGTCCAGTAAATCGCTAAGCCGCCGAGATACACGACCATAACCGCGAACGAATCGACGCCCATGCCGAACACTGTCTTGTCGCGTCGTTCCAAGATTCCCCACAAATACACGCCGGTCACAACAATTCCGATGGCGGCCAAGAAAGCGTCCGAAGGATTCATCGCGTCGAAAATCGCTCCATCCCGGTAGGCCATGTCCGCAGGCAAAAACAACGCGACTTCCAGGCTGTTGGTGCCCAAGATATTCGCGGCGGCCATGCTATACGCCCCGAACCGGACCGCCGAATACGTTGTGCTGACCTCCGGCAGACTCGTCGCCAGTGCCACCAACGTTGCGCCGACAAAGCTTTGCCCGATCCCGGTTTGCTCGGCAATCGATTCACCGGTTTTCGCAACAAGAAATCCGCCCACCAAAACGACGGACGATGCGGCGAAGAACAGAGCGATCAATTTTTTCGTCGAAACGGACTCATACGCCGATTGATAGGCATCCTTCAAATCTCGAGCCGACTCGGGCGGTTGAGCAATTTCGCCGCGAGGTTGCCATCGCGGGTCGCCTTCGTAGCGATAGATCACCCAGATAGATCCGACATACGCGAGAAACAAGGCGACCGGCCAAAATCCGATTCCTGCAAACGAAAAGAGTTCGCCCGCCGAGACCGCCGCTGACGCCAAAGCGACCAGCGCGATGAGTAAGACTCCGGCCATCAACAACGACGAGTTCGGTGAAAACAGCGTGAGCGGCCGACCGCGCAAGACGGCAACGTCAATCAACGCTAACACGGCGATTTGCATCACCACTCCGCCCAATAAGTTTGCACCGGCGAGCTGGGCTGCCCCCGACCAGGACGCCGTGATCGTTGTCGCCAGTTCAGGCAAGCTGGTCGCTCCACCTAGTAACAAGGCTCCGGCGAACGCTTTGCCCATCCCAGTTCGATCCGCGAAAAGATCGACGTATTGACTGAGCTTGGTGCCAGCGAACCAGACCAAAGCTGCACCAATAGCGAACACAACAACGTTGAGCGGCAACGACAATTCATTCAACACAGACATGATTTCACGCGGAGCAAGTGGCGCGCCGTGTGCAATCTCGGCGGAGCGCAGTGATGTTGCCTGAATCGCCGGTACACTCGTTGTCATCGGGCCCCGGGCTTTTGAAATGCTCACTGCCTTTGAAACGCAGCGTCACGGGAAGAGACGCAACAACTCACCTCGGCAAACACGTTCACACTCATGATCGATTGGCTGCAACAACAGACTCCTGTCCTCCAAGCCTTGTTGGCCGGCGTATTCACATGGGCGCTCACGGCACTCGGCGCGGCGGTGGTGTTCGGGCTGACCAATGTGCCTCGCAAACTTTTCGACGCGATGCTGGGGTTCGCCGGCGGCGTGATGTTGGCAGCGAGCTATTGGAGCTTGCTCGCTCCATCGATCGAGGCCGCTTCCGAACAAGGATGGCCAAGTTGGTTGCCTGCCGCGGTCGGCTTTCTCGTTGGAGGTGCATTCCTGTATGGCTTGGACCGCAGTCTGCCGCACCTGCACCGTGGTCTGCCAACCGAATCCGCAGAAGGCCCCAAGACAGCATGGCAACGAAGCGTCCTGTTGATCGCAGCGATCACACTGCACAACATTCCCGAAGGGCTCGCGGTGGGAGTCGCGTTTGGCAGCGCAGCCGCTGAGATTGAATCGGCCACGTTGAGTGGAGCGACGGCACTCGCGATTGGAATTGGTCTTCAGAACCTTCCCGAAGGCATCGCGGTCGCCGTGCCTCTGCGTGGCGAAGGTATGACTAGGACGAAATCTTGGTTGATCGCTCAAGCCTCCGCAATCGTTGAACCGATCGCCGCGGTCTTTGGAGCAGCAATCGTTGTCTACGCGGCCCCCGTGCTGCCGTTTGCCCTCAGCTTTGCCGCCGGGGCGATGGTGTATGTCGTCGTGGAAGAACTCATTCCCGAAACACACCAAGAAGGCAATGAAGATCTGGCAACGCTCTGCCTCATGATCGGGTTCACCGTGATGATGATCCTCGATGTCTCATTGGGATAGCCAAACGCACAGCAGATCGAAACAGTTGATCTGAAATGATCGCGTGACTCGTTTGGGAATTCGCCACGGTTGTGCATGGGATCGTGGCGTTCGCTGCAACGATCTAGATGCCGCATGGCCCCTGCCTACCTAACCATCGATTGGGTATTCGGCTGCCACAGGTGCACATGCAAGTTGCAAAGCCTCAGCGGATTGGTTTCGAAAACGATTGAATCGTCGATGCAGGATCGGCCAAGCAATTTTCGCGGCCAGCGTGTTCGGTCGAAAGAACGCCGCGACTTCGTAATCCACTTTGCAGTCATCGTCCATCTCAATCAAAAACCGCTCTTCGCCCTGCTCCGGATGTTCCATCAATGTCCCCACTGAATACCCGAAGCGATGGCAATTCTCCTTCTGCTCGTCAAAGACATCGACGATGCGGTCAAACGCGACCGCCCACACGCCGAAGATCCGCACGCGAATCGCAATCGTATTTCCGACAGTGATGGCGGTGTTCGCAGGAAATGCCTCCACCCATCCGACATCGAACTGACGCCAGTTCTCAAGTGCCGCCTTCGCACTTTCGAAGATTTCTCGTCCGTTTCCTAGTGAAACTCGATGTCGATGGTGTTCATACCCATCTGGGAATGCCCTTTGACTCGCACCGACGTCGGGGTAGTTAAACGATGACCGTGACTGCTGTGAGATTCTGTGCAAAAGCTGTTGATGGGTCGGCTTGGCCAAAGTGAACATTGAGACTTTTCGGCAATGGTAAGCGTTGCAAGGGAATGTCACGGCACAGGACGATCAAACCGTGGCGACATCTTCCAGACAACGCGAATCACTCAATCATCAGTGTTGTGTAGAAAATCCAAACGGCAGAGCGTAAAGATATCGCATGCGGTCTGATCGAAAATCAAATACTCATTCGCGTCCGAGATTGATCGGATTGCAGTTGCTTAGCAGCGGTCGTCGACGAAGACAAAACGACTTGTGCACCGATGCTTCTGGCCCGCGTGCGGCAGTGCCCCAATCAAGTTGGCTAAACGGCATCGCGTTTGAATCACAGGAAAGCGACAGCGCAATGCAATCTGCTTGCTCCTCGCGACGTTGAAAACAGTTGAATGGATCCGCCCAATTCCAATCTTTCAGATGCCAAACAAAAGTCATGCAAACTCGCGATTCCTGGGAAAAAACCAGATTTTTCGCGATTTCACACCGAAAGACTTAGCAAGCAGACTCGAAATGAAGCGGTGAGCCGGTTGTCAAAATGACGATGTTTAACGAACCACTGCAAACAATCGTCAATTCCTTCTATCCAAACAACCCTGGCATGAAAGCTCTCCGCGACTACCTCCAGTCCCACGGGGAACTCTTCTTCGATGTGCTGGAACTTGCTACCTGCGGTTTCTACTTGCGTCCATTGCAGGCCGAGGAAGACGACAGATCGCACCCTCCACTGTTTAGTCAACTGTGCTTTTCTTCGCTCGGCCATGATGTTCCCGAAGCGGAGCAGGCATTTCAGGTTTGGTGTGGCCTTGTTCACCCGGATGACCGGGCGGTATTCATGCAGCATGCCAGCTGGGATGGAACGGTCAGAAACGATCAGCAATATCGCTTGCAGTATCGCTTGAGACGTGATGACGGAAGCTATCGATACACGGAGGAAGGCGGTCGCAAGATCGCACTACGAGACCGACAAGAGATGTTTTGGTTGGGGGTCTTGCACGATGTGGACGAGCGTCTGCGGGGCAAGCAAGAACTTGAGGCGAGTCATCGAGAGATTCAAACAATCCTGGATACCATTCCAACCTTCGTTTGGATCAAGGATGAGTCCCATCGGATTCTTCGGGTGAATCGTGCCGCCGCCAATGTCACAGGAATGACGCCCGAGCAAATCGAAGGCCGCCTCACTAGCGAAGTGTATCCCGTACAGGGTGATCGCTTTCAAGCATCCGATCGCCAACTACTGCGCGGCAATCGTCCCGTTCGACGCATTCCTGAAACGTTGGAAAATAAAAATGGCGATGACTACAAGATGTTGATCGACAAATATTCGCTGCCATCACTCAACAAGGATGACAAACGAATACTGGTCGTCGGAACTGACATCACAGAAATCGAACAAACTCAGCTCGCGCTGGCCAGCCAGGAAGAACAGTTCCGAAACCTGTTCGAGCGAAGTCCACTGGGTAGCGTCTTGATCGATTCAAACCGGCAGCTTCGATTGATCAATTCGCGGATCGAGGCGATGTATCAACTGAGCCCGACCCCAGGACGGCACATCCAGCTGATCGATCTGGTTCCATCGGAATTTCACGAACAGCTAACACCACCGAAAGATCGATGTTCGATGAATCAGTCAGCGAACGCACAGTTCGAGTTCGAGGTCGTGCGTGCCGATGGGAATGCGATGCGAATCAGCCTGGTCACTGCGGCACTCGAGATTGAGAACCAATGTATGACGCTGGCAACTTTCAGCGACATCACGGAACGTCACCAAGTCGCCATGGATTTGGAACGCAAGCAAGAAGAATTGGAACGCAGTAACGAAGACCTGGACCGGTTTGCCTACATCGCTTCGCACGACTTGAAGGCTCCGCTTCGTGGAATCATGCACCTGACCGAATGGATCGAGGAGGACATGCCACCGCAAATTGGACAAGAGGTGCGTGAACACCTAAAAATGTTGCAAGCCCAAGTCAGTCGGATGGACATGTTACTCAACGATCTCCTCGCTTACGCTCGCGTAACACGGCAAACCGGCGCCGTGGAGTGGGTGGATCTGAACGTTGCGTTGCCAGAACTGTTCACATTCATGTCACCTCCGCCCACAATGAAATTAGTGCTGCCGGCAACGATGCCGAGCCTTTCGACCACGCGCGGGCCATTGGAACAAATCTTTCGCAACCTTTTCGGTAATGCCATCAAACACGCAGCGAACAGCAGCCAAGTGATCGTGACCACGGAAACCGCCGGTGACTCGTATCACTTCACGGTTCGCGACAACGGACCTGGTATTCCGGAGAGCTCCCAAGAACGTATCTTTGGGATGTTCCAAACCCTAGAAAGCGGCAAAGAGCGACGCGGAACGGGAATGGGGCTGCACCTAGTGAAAAGGTTGGTCCAGGTCCAGGGCTGCGACGCTTGGGTGGAATCAAAGATCAACGAGGGTTCGGCGTTTCACTTCACTTGGCCAAGGGAAGCTTCCACCGGCTCTCTGGAGAATCGCAAAGCGTTCGCATCCTAGCATCCGATTGAGACTCAGCTTTGCCGAGCTAGCTTTAGAATCAATTGTTCGAGCAAGAATCGGTCGCGTCCTTCGGCACTGTGCGTGCCCTTCAAACGCAGGTCGGCGTCGAGCAGCCAAGGCAACAATTGCTTGGCTCTTTCACGGCCGATCGACTGCAGTTGCTTTTTCGCAGACTGCACTTCAAATCCACGACGAATTCCGCCGGCGGCCAATGCGTCCTCGAACTGCCAGGGACGACCGCTTCGTTCGCGATATTCGATGGCTGCTGTGGTCATTCCTAGACGTCGCAAAGACCACGCGATCTGAGGCAGCAACGCGATCGCGCGTTGCCCACCGCTGAAGAGTTTGTCGAGTTGTCGCAACGCTTCGGCTGCGTCACCGGCAGCGATTGCGTCAGTGATCTGCCAAACGGTTTTACCCTGCCATCCGGCCACAACATCTCGAACGAGAGGTTCTTCAATCTTTCCGCCAACGTCGACGTACAACGCAAGTTTCGCGATCTCCGTATCCAGCATGCCGATCTCCTCGCCCAACATCTCCACCAAGGCGTCCGCCGCGGCGGGAGCGAGTTGCGTTTTGTGGCGATCGGCAACAAACGAAGTTAGAAACTTCCGGCGTGATGCCGCGGTGATGCCGAGTTTCGCGTCCGTTGCACTGGTGCAAGCCACCAGCAAATGAGCCTTGTCGACCGCTTTGTAAACACGAGTGTTGCTGGCAAGTGATTCCAGTTCGAGAACGAACCGGGTGGCATCACCCGGGGCGGACACGTACTTTTCAATCTCAGGCCGATGATTAGATAAAAACTTGTCCGCGGAACGAACCACGAGAGTTCGTTTGTCACCGCCGTCGAAATCGAACAAGGATGCCGTGGCGAGATCGTCGCGCAGATCCGACCACTTGCAAACCTCGCCGTCGACTTGCGTCCATTCGCTGTCACCGACAATCGCATCGATTGCCCATTTTCTTAGCGTGCTATCGACACCGTAAACAACGCCGATGGAACTTCCCGCCTGAGTAGAGTCGGGCGAGGAAAGGTATTCAAAGGCGTTGAATCGTGGCATTCGCTATTACAGACCGCGTTCTTCGGCAAAGGAGTAGATCCGATACATCTCTTGATCTTCCACTTCGCCGGTCACTTTCAACGATCCATTCTCGTCGAATAGCAGCATCATTCCAGGCTCCTCCAATTCGGATTCACCTGTCATTGGCAGCACTCGACCACCATCGATATCGATCACGGTGGTTTGCGAAGTTATCTTCGCATCTTCCACCTTTTTGACAACAAGATCAATCGGATCAATTAACTCAGCCGGTCCTTCATAGGACAGAACCGAACCGGGCTCCAAACTCTCCATCCAAACCGGCATCGATGTCTTGTACTGGATGTTGTAGCCCAGATTGACGGCTTTCGCTTTAGGCGGCTCTGGAGAGTACTCCACTTTCTTGCCCGCGACGTCCAACTCCTTCACGCGTGAAACTTCAACCGGACCAGCGTAATAGTTATTGAAAGTCGGCAACGATATCTCGGGGCTCGGTTCACTCCAATCGGACCAACGTTGGAAGTGCCCCTTGCGATCTTTGTCTGCTTCGGCAGCTTCCATCAATTTTGAAACTCGTTGATAAACCTCTCCCGACAGTGACGAAACCTTTGGTTGCTGTAGAGCGTTGGCCGGAAAGTTGGGGTCTACGACCGCCAATCGCATGCGATACACATAATCGCGACCGGGGCGTGGGGTGTTTGGATCTTGATTGCTCGCGAAGTCATAGAAACGCATCAACTTGTAATCGACGGGATCTTCTTCGACCATCGCCATCCCGCCGTACGATCCCATGCCTCCCATTCCCATGTCCATCTGCATATCCATTCCCATGTCCATGCCCATGTCCATGCCCATGTCCATGCCCATATCCATCCCCATGCCGCCCATTCCACTGGCACCTGGACCGGCCAATTCAAGATCATCGGCACCGAACTTCTCCTCCCGCATCATCTCTTCGCGAGCCTTCATTTGCTTTTCACGTCGCGACACCATTGGGATCAGCGGATGTGTAACGAAGTCGGTGTAGTCCATCAGTAGAACCGGCGGAATGTAGCCTGTAACGTTGAGATCTCGGTATTCCTCGGGCACCACTTCTTGCGCGTAGCCCGCCCATGAAAACGCGGCTTGCTTTACGTTTTGCTCACGGGTGTAGCGAAGAACCCAATCTTCGTCCGTCAACTCATCAACACTCTTGTTCGTGACGTCCGCTCGCTGCACCTCGTAATTGAAATACAGAGGTTGGTCACGGATCGGAAGATATCCCTCTGCACTCTGCAGTGCCTCGCGAAACGACTCCGCCATCGCCTTGTGAGGAATCACGGCGGTCCCGGAAATGAACCATGCGTATTGCGGAACGGGTAGCTTGCTATCTTTCGAGGTCGGTGTGGCTCCGAAATTGTGTTTGGCGTTGAACCGGCGACCGGCCGCGGTTGCTGACATGGACTCCATGCCTCCCATCATTCCAGGATCCATGCCCATGCCCATATCGGCACCGTACATTTCCATGCCCATTCCTTGATCCATTCCCATTCCGTCCATTCCCATTTCGCCCATCCCCATCATCTCATCCATTCCGCCACCACGACGACTGCGACGGCTACGGGGACGAGGTTTTTCTTGCTCGACGACTTCCAACGCTTCCGCGCCTTCTAGCTCCTTCAACGGATACTCACCGCTTCGCGACCAAATCGCAATTGACGCGATGTGACTGTCGACGCGCAAATCGAGAGGTGCGTGAACGACCGGATCTTTTCGGCGTACCGACGTGTCGATGGTCTTGCGTTCCAGCAAGTGAGGCATTTTGTAGGCGGTCGCATCGACAGGCGTTCGCTTACGAGCTGTTTCGGCCAGGATGTCGAAAACAGGTTCTCTATCAGGCAGAATGTTTTCGTTGTGATCTTCGTCGATGCTGGCGCGAACCGTGTTGGCATCCGCCGTCAGGCGCTCCGGTTGGACTTCGTCCAACATGTTAGGCATGTTCAGACCGGAATAGACCATCCAACCAGCCGCCAGAACAACAATTCCGACGACAAATTTTTCACCGTGGAAGATGAAGAACTGTTTGATTTTGTCGGCATCCATGATGGTTTGACTCGCACGAACGAAAAAGAAAAGGAAAGGCTGGCGACGACTCAGTTTGTCAAACGTGCTCGAGGTTGGATGGTCGCCACAACCAACCTGAACGATCACGATCTTCTTCGGAATGGCTCATCAAGTGCTTCACGGAAAAGGCATCTGACAGTTCATTCCTGCTCATGGCTTCAACTGTTCTACCCGCTAACCCGTTGTGCTGGCGGAACTACCCGGGACCGAGGCTTCTCCAGCTGGCTGAGGCGAAGCCTCGTTTGCATCCGGAGTTGTCGCATCCTCGGCTGGTGTTGTCGCATCGGGATCAGCCGCAGGCGGTGGCAAAGCAGAATCGGGTGTGTCCACAGCGGGCTGCGTCCCCGCGCCAGCTCCGGCACCATTGCTGACTTCCTTGAGATCCTCTTCGGCACTCTGGGCCATGGTTTCACCATCCAACATCGTGTCTTCGGTGACTTGCTCGACGCCGAGTTTATCTTCATCAGGTGGGTTGTAGATGTGAATGAGGCCGTACACCTCCACGGTGACATCGAGCGGGAACTTCTCTTTTGGGCCTTGGCTGGCACCGCCGCCCATCATGCCCATGCCACCACCCATGCCCATGCCACCACCCATCCCCATGCCGCCGTCCATGCCCATGTCCATATCCATCCCGCCGCTCATCATGGAATCCATGCCGCCGCCCATTCCGCCACCGCCGCCCATCGCACCGACAGCGCTGGCACCAGCCGATTTTGGAAGAATCCGAACCTGCTTGACTTCCACCATCAGTGGCGCACTGCCGCAGGCGGCCAACAGATCGGGAATGTAACGCTGGTCAACCTGCAACGACATCATGACTGGGACTCGCTTCGCGACTTTCAGTGGCGCGTCTTCAGGCGAATCGCTTTCCAGTGCGGAGCGTAGTGTGGCTCCGTCAATCGGCTCATACGTCGTGTCAACGTAACGATTGTCCACCGGGTCGGGAGCTTCCGACATCGTGCCCATGCCCGAATCCATTCCGCCGTACAAGTCGCCAGAGTCCATTCCGCCGTACATGTCGTCTCCCATGCCCATTCCCATGTCCATGCCCATATCCATCCCCATGCCTCCCATGCCGCCCGACATGGCGACTCCAGGTTTTTGAATGGAACCTGCGGTGAACTTGACCTTCTTGCCGAGCGAAAGGTGGTTGATCACGTGAATCTTGGCTTCGAATGGTTGCTGTGCCTCACCGTTGACATCCGCGACGATTGCCAGCAACTGTCGCAGAATCCAGAGGTTTTCTTGACTGTAGTAGACTTCCAGCGTTGATGGAGTGCGTCCTTGCCAAGGGAACAACTCCGAAATGATGGCTGACTGAGAACTGACCGGCCAATCCACCAACGGGACATCTTCCACACCGGCGATGTTGATAGGGCCGCGTCCCATACCGCCATACCCGCCCATGCCATCCATGCCGCTCATCATCGAATCCATCCCGCCCATCATGGCGTCCATCCCACCAGCACTGGCGGATTGAAACTCTGCTTCCCATTCAGCCTTCGCGATTTCCGCGATGCTGGGCAGAACGTTCTTGATGTAGTAGGCATACTGGTTCCGATAGGAACTTGGTATCTCTTGGCCATCTTCAGGCGGATATGCGATGTGCGTTTCGATTGGCATCAAATCACGAAACTCGTCGACGAGTCCCGTGGTCAGCTCTTCCTCTGGCCAAACCAAGATGTCTCGCTGCGCGTCGTAGACTTCTTGCCAGACTTCCAGGACCTCGGCTTGTCGCCGTTCCACCAACAAGTCCATCGCTGCCTTGGAGATCTGATTGGGATGCTCGCGCAATTCCATCTTGAGCGACTTCACGGCGCTGACGTCGCTTTTGATCTTTGACGTTCGACTGTTGTTTTCCTCCACCAATTCGCCGGTGACGAGAAACCAAATCACCAATGCACCGAGTGTGATGGTGCCGGTGCCAATCCAAAAGCCATACTTGGCTGCGGCAGCGAATGATTGCTTGAGTTGATCCATCGATCAGACCGAGTCGAGAGAGAAAAGGTGGTGTGTGGTTGTTGGCGAGGAGATCGCCGTCGTATTGAACTAGTTGGCCATCGCGACTGAGTCAGAATCGGCATCAACATCGTCCTCTGATCCCGATCCGTCGCCAGTGCCTTCCAATTCCGCTTGTGCAGCAGCTTCTTCTTCCGCCAATCGTTTTGCTTCGATGCGTTCGCTCAAAACGCTTTCTTTCCAAATGACCTGGAAAACAAAATCCAGTCGCAGCACTTCCAGGAATTGTGTTTCGACCTCGACGTCTTCGTCGCCTTCGGCTCGCAACTGCATCGCCGTCATCGCAGCGACCGGGTCGTAGTCCGGGTTTGGCACCTGTACCAGCTGGGGTTGGTTGTCGTTCAACAAGATCGGGTAGCTAAAACCAAACTCCTCTGGAGTGAACGTGATCGGGTTGCCTTGCGGGTCGATCAAGGTGATTGGTTTTTCACGGAACGCCGTCGTCAAATACTTCCGAACGTGTTGGCTGCCTTCTTCGCCCTTGTGTTTGGGGCTGTTGTAATAGTGGTATCCCTTCAACTGGATGACCCAGCCGTCTTCTTCGGGACCGGTGTCCTCGGCGAGTTCTTCCGGCGGCGCGGAATCTCGCATCAGGTCATACCAGTTCTTCATTTCCTCTTTGTACCGAGTGTCCAAACGCTCCGAGTACCAATCTTCGGCGAGGTCTTCGTAGTACTTGGTGTCGATTTCTGTGATGTGGAAGTCGATCCGATCTTCCAGTGGCAGCTCTTTGATGCTTGGAATTTTGTCCTTGGGGTATTCCGCCCGTGGAATCGCCGCGTTGACCGCGTTGATGACTTCCAACCAAACCAATCGACGTTCCGCGTTTCCGGAAATCTCTTCGCCCAGACGATTCAAAAACGTCAAGCGACTGACCAACAACGAATCCTCTGACTTTTGATCCGAGCTGTGTGACGACATGCTCGAGACGGCCTGGGCGGCGCCGGACCACAAATCTTCGTGAGTCGTTTGCCACGAACGCTGGGTGAGTGCGTACTGGGTCGTCGTTCCCAGCAACAAAGCCGCCATCCCCGCCAAAGCCCAAGGCTTCTTCGCGCGGATCATGCGTTCGGTCTTGATCTCCGCCGGGATCAACGACGTGTGGATCTGGCTCAGTCCCAAGCCCTGCAAACACAACCCGTAGCAAACCGCGAAAGTGGGTGCGTTGTCACGGAAAGTTGGGATGCTGAGAACATCATCGCCGGACAAGCGATTGAATCGGTCGAGCGTATGGACTTCGTAGCCGAGGTTCTTGCCGAGGTAAGCGGCCAAACCTGGCATCTTCACCGTGTTACCGGTCACCAGCAATTCGGTGATCTCGGCCTTCTTATCGATGCTGCGGAAGAAACCAATCGAACGTTGGACTTCCGTGACCAAGTCGTTGAAGACCGGTCGCATGGTTTGGAAAACGAGTTTTGGATCGACCGCTTCACGCGCGTTGCGTTTGAGGTGTTCCGCTTTCGCGAACGTCAGTTTCAAGTCTTTCGTCAATTGACGAGTGAAGTGGTTACCACCGATTGGCATGCTGCGTTGCCAAATTCGGAAACCATTCGTGACGATCAAATCACTGCTGTCGGTACCGATCGACAAAAGGACGCTGGACGTCGGAGGCTCATCCGGGTCGAACGATTCGTTCTCGATTCGCTCGTGGAACCGGTCGTACGCGACCATGTTGTAGAGCGAGATCGGAGTCAGCTGGACCATGTCGACTTCGATGTCGGCATCTTTGAACGGAGCGAGTTGCCGGTAAGCTTGCTCGCGTTTCATCGCGAACAGACCGACTTCGCTTTCCAGTGCGTAGCCTTCCTGGATGGTGGCACCCGGCATCGTTTGGTAATCCCAAACCACGTCGGACAACTCAAACGGAATTTGCGTCTTGGCTTCGTACTTGACGATGTCGTGGATTTTCTTCAGTTCCACCGGTGGTGGCTTGAAGAACTTTGCCAGACCGCTTTGACCGGGAACACTGATGCACACGCGATCGCGAATCGCGTCGTTTCGCTGCATCAACTGATCCAGCGCATCGGCGATCAGTTGGTCCGGATCCGCATCGGCTTGTCCCAAAATTTTGGGATACTCGATCAGATCAAAGGCATCGGCAACGATCTCATCGCCCTGTTTGACACAGTGCAACGCCTTGAGCGCGCTCTGACCAATTTCAATTCCCCAAACGCCGCCGGATCCGGCCATGGTTTACTTTCAACACGAAGAGACAAGATTTTTTATTTCGATGAGTGGTGTCAGCTAAAGTTGACACCAGGGGCGAGTCCGGGAGGTGCCGGCGATCTCGCCAAACCGCTAGTATCCCCTTTTCGCTCCTTCACGTCAAATTTTAGTCGCTCATGCCGTCCTTTGCCGAATGTTGCGTCCTAATTCCCTGCAGCACGATCGAAGATTTCCCCTCTCGGTTGGATCATGACGCCGCTCGGAGCCTATTGGGCACTCTGACAGCGGCCTGGCATCCTCGTCTACTCGCTCAGGCGGGGCGGCTCCCCACCTGGCATCGAGCGGACGATTTGCCTTCGCCGCCGACTCCCATCGGCAGCCTGACGGAACCGGACCAAGCGTCACAATCAGCAGAATCGGACCCCGCGACCGATGGCCCAGTCCGTTTGCTGCTGATTCCCGAGGCCAGCCTGTCAAAACTGACCGCCTCCGTTCGCGATTCTTTGCCGGCATCCGATTCCGACAATCGCAGCGTGACCGTCGATCTGGAATCACACCGTGACGTCCGAATTCGATGTCAAAGCCGCAACGACGCGCTTGCTCTCATTAATTCGTCAATCCAATCCAGTTGGTTCGGCGACTCGAGCACGCTGAAGAAGAATCCAAACGACAATTGGCCGAATCAATCCGCCTCTTTGTTGGACGATGTCCGATTGGTGACCGAAAAGGGCCGCGAAATTTCGCAAGCCGACTTTTTCGCACTCAGCTACACGTGGTGGCAGATCCAGGTGCTCACCCGCCGACTTCGCTACACCAGCAACCTCGACCAGGTCTATTTCGAAACGCGAGTCCTGGACGCCGCCGAGGCTTGGGTGCGAAACGATGCCGAAGCAACCGCCGCGGCGCTACATGATTGCTTTGACGCTCTCGCGGAAGAGCGTGACCACTACTTTGCGTCCGATCCATCGCTGATTGATTTGACGCTGCTGACTCCATCGACACTGGATCGATTTCTGGAGCTGCCCGAACCGAAAACCAGCGATACCGAAGCGATCCTGTCGACGCCTCGCAACGCGTTGGTCGACCAAGCGGTCGCCGATGCGGTTTTGAAATCAGACGACTCGGTACAGCAAGCCTTTCAATCGCGATTGGCATCCGATGCGATGTCGTGGGCCGGCGGCGGACCAGCATCCACCGTTTGCTACGATGAATTGACGATCGACCAAATGGAACGGTCGCTGCGGGAGTCGATTGAACAAGTCCAACGTGCGGTCGGTCAACCAATGGCTGTGCACGCGCGTTTGGGAGGCAGCACGACCCCGGAAATTGTCGCGGCGCTAGCCAGCCACAAACACGATGGACAATCGCAAACGCAGTGCCGCGGTTTGTTGCCGATTGATTTTCTCAACGGAACCGGATTCGGTGACGAAGCCAAAGTCATTCTTGGTGAAAGCGGTCACGAAATCGAGGCTTTGACCGCTAAACCGGTCGATGCCAACAACGAGTCCTCGTTCCTCACCCTTGGAACTCGATTGGGTGAAGCCATCGACGCGGGAGAAATCGCGACGGCTCTCTTGGTTCACTGGCCTGGCAAAGGTTGCGAGAGCTTCGACGATCTGAATCGAGCCGCAACCTGGACGCTCGCTCTTGGTCGGTTTTGGAAGATCGACGAATACTTCATCGATGGCGAACATCCCTATCACCATGGGTCTTCCGCATCGTGGAAAGATTCGCCGGCTGATCGAATGCGTGCTGGTTCCTCAGCGGCCAGGCAATCCGCGACGCAGTATGCCTCCTTGGTCCGCGGGCAATCCCAGCGTGACGCCAACGGATTGTCCATGTTGGCGAACCCACGACGCACCGATCCCACTCACGGCTTGGCCGAATCTCTTGGGCTGGACGATTGCGTCCAAGTTTCCGCGGACGCAAACATCGCCGCGAAAACACAACCGACCGAAAGCGTTCTGGTGGTCAATGGCAACAATGTCCCGACTCGTCAACGTGTGATCGTGAAAGGCAAATTGCCAACCAACGATCGTTCGATCTTCCACGCTCACGCTGACAAAGGAAACACCGACGCGGTGCTGGACGTCCCCGCATGGGGTTACCGATGGACCAGCTCCAACGCGGCCGCCAAAGCTTTGTTGACTGATCCCAACAACAGTGCCCGCCCAAACTCGGCCGAGAACGACAACCCACGGCTGATCCGCTGGGCGAAACAGCTTGGTCGATCGATGAGCCGCGGCCCTGGTCCGATTGTCGATGGCGAACGAATGAGCAACGAGTTCTTGGAGTTGTCAATCAACTCGGAACACGGCGGAATCCAAGGCGTCTACAGCGGCAAAGTCCGAGGCAACCGCTTGTCGACTCGGATTGAATTTGTGCCCGCGAAAAAGAAGGCCGAAGGCGTTGTCGCCAAATGCAATTCGGTCCAAACAAAAGAGAACAGTATCTCTCGCGGAGTTGTGGCTCTGGAAGGCACGATCGAAATGCCCGCCGACGCAAACCCCCATTCGTCGACGAGCGTTTCATCAAACACGCTGAGGTGGCAATCGGAAGTCGAATTGGTTCGCGGCAGCCGGTTGGTTCGATACCGCATTCGTTTTGAAACATTGAATGCATCATCGCCGGGATCCGGCGGAGCGGACGATTCGTTGGACTGGATCCAACATCCCGTTCTGAGAATGGCGTTTCCAGGTGCCAGCCCCGTGGTACGAGCGATCGTGCGAGAAAAGCTGCATCGAACGAGTGCTCGACGCTTCATCGCACCTCTCGGATTTGTCCACGAAGAAGACGAATGCCGAACGTTGGTCGCAACACACGGCAATAGCTTCCATCGCCGCAGTGAAGATCGTTTCCTGGAAACACTGTTGCCCCTCGCAAATGCGTCGGGTTCTCCAAGCGAAGCCACCGACGGTTTTTCGCCTTGGCACGAATTCGCTTTCGGGTTTGATGTCCCGCATTCAATCGATGCCGCCATGCAACCTTGGCGAACCCCAACGGTGTTGCAAGTTCCCAATGGGCAAATGATTCGCAAAGGTGTGCCCGCGGGATCGTGGCTGATGCATGCCTCGCCATCGACGATGCGCATTCAAGTCGTCGCGACAGGAGTGTTGGATGACGGCCGAATGGTCATGCACCTGCGAGCGATTCAGACAACCAGCAAATCCGTTCGCGGCATCGTGCGGTTCTGCCAACCAGTCGCCCTCGCTCATCCGATCTCGCCCCTTTCACGTCCGCTCGGGGAAGACCACAGCGATGCAGTCCATCCACCCACGGTGTCGATGCAATCCATCGATGCCGCATCGATCGACGGCGAAGTCAAATGCGAAGACGACCGGATCGAATGGGCGTCATCGGGTCACGGTGTGACTCACTTGTGCGTTGTGTTCGATACCACGAAGTGAGCTGATGACCGAGACGCTTTCCCCCGTCGCCGTTTTTCGAGAAGCCGCCTTGAGATCTGATTTGCTCAAGGCGGAGCAGTGGGAACGCGCCGCCAAAGAAGTCAAGCAAAACCTCGCCAGCGAAGATCGCTTGAACCCCGAGTTGGTCTGCGAAGAAATGTCCAAGGTGCTGGTTCGCGACCGAATCTTGACGCCTTACCAATCTCAACAAATCCGCGCGGGTCGAACCAAGCTGACATTGGGCAACTACGTCATCACCGAGTTCCTCGGCCAAGGCGGCATGGGGCAGGTCTTTGGTGGCGTGCACAAGATCATGGGCCGACAATGTGCAATCAAAGTTCTGCCGCTACAAAAGTCCGACCCGCTGAGTCTGGAAAGTTTTGCTCGCGAAATTCGGCTTCAGTCGAACCTCGACAGTCCCTATTTGGTGAGAGCCTTTGACGCGGGCAAGGACGGCAAGGTTCACTACTTGGTCACCGAGTATGTCCCGGGAACCGATCTGCGACGTTTGGTTCGCGAGCACGGTCGTTTGTCGATGCAACAAGCCGCCTCGATCATCGCTCAAGCCGCCGCGGGGCTGGCCTACGCCCATGAATCCGGTTTGGTCCATCGCGATGTGAAACCAGCCAACATCATGGTCACTCCCGACGGTCACGCCAAAGTATCCGACGTCGGTTTGGCGGCTTTGTCATTCGGACCGGATGATGATCCTCGGGCTGGCATGGTGGTCGGAACCGCGGACTACCTTTCGCCCGAACAGATTCGAACACCAGACCAAGTCGGACCGCCCAGCGATATTTATTCGCTCGGTTGCACGCTGTACTACGCCTGCACAGGCTCGGTGCCATTTCCCGGTGGTGATTCCAAATCAAAGTGTCGCCGACATTTGAACGAGATGCCGCTCAAGCCGACTCAGCACGCACCGGAACTCAGCGAAGCGTTTGTCGACACAATCGCGGACATGATGGAAAAGGAAGTCTCTCGGCGAATCACCACCGCTGCGGAAGTCGTGATGCGTCTGAGTCCGTGGGCGACAATGGATGCTGACACGAACGACTCGGGATCCATCCAAATCGGCGAAGGAATGCAACCGGTAGCAATCCCCGCCGCTGGCATCCCAAGTCCGGAAGACTCGTTCGGCGAATCAATGCTCGACGAAATGAGCTGGGACAATGTTGGTTCGGCCGCATCCGCCCCGGACTCATCCACGTCAAGCACCAGCTCTGTTGTCACTCCACCGCCACCTCCTCGAGACCCACCGCCGGAAAACCCCGCCTCCGCTGCTTCGCAGGCCACCGGAATATCGAGTCCAACCTGGTTGGTCAGCATCCTCGTCTTCACGGCGATCGGTTTTCTGTTCGGATACCTCACCGCTCGCGGCGTGCTGTTCTGAGAAGCAACGAACCGTCACAAGCCTTATTAGTCGCTTGAGCGATGATCGGGTTGTACATGGTCAGCGTGTCCATCATCGAAACAGCCAATGGTGACGGAAGACAAAGGCATGCAATCTGCTTGGATGCTACTTAATGAACTGCCAACGTACTTCTCTGACGATCGTGAATGCAGCCGCGATCTTTTCGGCGGCGACCTTCTACCTCGTGCTGCTCCTAGGTTGGGTGCTTCCAGCATTGAGAGCCCGACCGGGACTGCACCCGGCAACGCATTGGTATCTGATCGGGTTCCTACTGTTCCCTCCCATGGTCACCTACGCGGTGTGGCAAGCCTATCGAGAAGAGGCTAACACCTTTGCGTTGGTCATGGAATCGCTTCGCGTACGCCCAATGAGCAGGACCGACTGCATCTACGCAGTCGGCGGAATCGTCGCAGTGCTGGCTGGAACAGGTTTGATACTCGCGGCCTGGAGCATCCTAGCTCGGCTTGGTTTCTCGCCGCCGGTTGATACAGAACCCTGGTGCATCGACATGTCGCCGCTGGAAGGTGGTGACCGTTTGCTGCTTTTGCTTTGGGCACCCATGTTTGTGCTGAACATCGTCGGCGAAGAGCTGCTGTGGCGAGGCTATGTGCAGTCACGCCTCGCGATACGACACAGTTGGTTGGCGATTGGATTGCTATGGCTCGCCTTCCACATCCCATTTGGCGTTTCAACATTGATCCTCTCGTTGCCACTGATGCTGATCCTGCCCTTCATCTTCGATCGCACTCAGAACACAACCGTCGCAATCCTAATTCACTCCATGTTCAACGGCCCCGCCTTCCTAGCCGCAGCCTTTGGCCTGCTTCCCAGCTAAACCCGCGAACCCGAGCGGCCTCGGGTTGTACCGCAGACCTTCTTCGCGATGAAGTCTCGATAGATGCACATTGGAATGATGCAGCCGATTCACACCGCATCATTCAGAAGGCCCCATCCAGAGCGACCTTGGACAAATGACTACGAAGGAGCTCAAGTACTTGGCTCGATGTGGAAGCCTCGAAACCAATCGCGGACGCGATGCAGCGACATCGCCCCGGTGGGACCGTCGTGAGTGGATTGCAAAGTGCAAATTGTTCATTGCAAAACGCAAAGTGTTTCCGGTCTGGCGAACCACCTGTTCCACCGACCTGCAATTGCCAATTTGCAATGTCCATTTTGCAGTTTGCAATCGCCCCTTACCGACGGAACACTTGGGGACAACTGTTCTACTCTGACTGTCACCAGAAGATGCCCGTTTGCTGTCGTGGATGTGAAATCAGCTTCTCGGCCAAAGCGTTTGACACAACGCGTTTTGTGACCAAGTGTTTACCAAAGGACCGTGATCACTGTTCCCGCAACCGTGCGGTGAACGCTCCTCTCTCAGCTCACACGAAATTGCCCGTCGATGGCTTCCTCTTCTCCAACTCGATTTGGTTTGCTGCTTTCCATCGCGATCTTTGGACTGGGCGGCGGCTGTAGCATGTCGGAGATCACGGGCACATACAGCGATGAATCGTTTGACCGGTTGGTCGACCAAGACAATTTGGTTTTGGTTAAGTTCGGATCGTACTCGTGCGGTCCCTGCAATCGCTTGGATGAGGAACTGAACGCAATCAAAGCTGACCCTCCGCACGGTTTGGAGATCCATTCAATCAGTCTCTGCGGCAATCAAGATCTCGCTCGCAAGTTCAAGATCACTGGCATCCCACGAATGATGCTCTTTCGCGATGGCGAAAAGCTTGGCGATCACGTCGGCTTTCAAACGGAAGATCAAATTCGCAGTTGGATCGGAGCGATGAATGGCGTCGTCGGCGACGTTCACACCAATCCCTTCGCGGCAAAAACCAATTCCGAAAACGAAATGCTGCCGCACAAGTCGTAGGCTTGAGACCGGCAAGCGGTGCGTTGCCAACAACGATTCGCAGCGTCAGGCGTACGGCCCCCTCGTCTAAGCGAATATGTCGTGGACCACTTTCCCGGCGACATCGGTCAGGCGGAAATCGCGGCCAGCATGACGATACGTCAGTCGCTCATGATCGAGTCCTAACAGATGCAACATCGTGGCATGCAAATCATGCAGATGGACTTTGTTCTCGACCGCGTAGTAGCCGTACTCGTCCGTCGCACCGTACTGGATTCCGGTTTTCAATCCAGCCCCGGCCATCCACATCGTGAAACCTTCTGGGTTGTGATCGCGTCCGTCCTGTCCGGATCCCTGGCACGTCGGTGTGCGTCCGAATTCGCCGCCCCACAACACCAGCGTGTCGTCTAGCAAACCACGCGTCTTCAAGTCTTTCAGCAACCCCGCGATCGGCAAGTCGACCTCGGCCGCGTTTTGTGCATGTCCTTTGCGTAGGTTTCCATGCTGGTCCCACTGCACTTCCGTGTTGCTGTGCGTGACCTGGACAAACCGCACGCCACGTTCAGCAAATCGGCGTGCCATCAAGCACTGGCGTCCAAAGTCAGCCGTGGTTTCGTTGTCGATGCCATAGAGTTTGTGGGTCGCCTCCGTCTCGGCTTCCAAGTCCAACACCTCCGGCATTTCGGTTTGCATTCGAAATGCTAGTTCAAACGACTGGATACGAGCTTCCAGGTCGGAATCCGGCCCGGTCGTTTCCAAGAAACCTCGATTCATGGATTGAGTCAAATCCAGCTGCATACGTTGGGCATCCAGCGACAGACGAGCGTTCTCTACGTACTTCACACGGGCTTGATCAGATGATTGACTGGCGTTGCCAATCGGAGTCCCGGAAACGCTGGCGGGCAGAAACGCCGAGCCCCAATTTTTCGTCCCGCCGTGTGCCAACGTCGGACAGATGGTGATGAATCCGGGCAAGTTCTGGTTCTCGGTGCCCAAACCATACGTGACCCACGAACCCATGCTGGGACGTACGAACACATCACTGCCCGTGTGCAGCTTCATACTCGCGCCGCCATGAGCAGGGTTGGTGCCGTGCAGCGAATTGATGATGCACAAATCGTCGACACACTCTGCGACATGGGGGAACAATTCACTGACTGCGATCCCGCTCTCGCCGTATTGCTTGAACTTCCAAGGTGACGCCAACAGATTGCTGGTTGGAGCAAATTGGACACGAGGCTTTTCAAACGGCAACGGCTTGCCATCGTCCTTCTGCAACTGAGGCTTGTGGTCGAATGTGTCCATGTGCGACGGGCCACCTTTCATAAACAGAAAGATCACGCGTTTCGCCTTTGGCGGGAAATGTGGCGACGTCAAAAGCGACGCGGCACTGCCGCTGGCCCCTCGAGCCTCGTCCGCAAGCAGCGATGCCAACGCGAGCGATCCAAATCCCGCCGCGGTGTTTTGCAAGAGCCGTCGTCGTGAGAACTGCATCAGCACAGGTGGGATTGAAGGAGGCGGGACTTCATTGGATGAACGAAGTTTCTAACGGAGATAGACAAATTCGCTGGACGACACCACGGCTTGGCAAAACGCTTGCCAAGCGGAGCGTTCCGGATTGGACTCGCTGCTAAGGGAACCAACATTGTTTTCTCGCAGAATCGTCTCGAATCGTGAGAGGAACCGGACGCCGTCGGATATCTCCGCATCGCTAGCTGGCCGTCCGTAAGCTTCCAAGTACAAACGTTGAATGCGTTGCGCTGAGTCGGCGTCATCATTCAGCAAACGATCTGCCATCGCAAACGTCAGGTCAGACACCATCTCAGAGTTCATTAGGAACAATGCCTGCGGAGCGATCGTGCTGGTATTTCGATCGCCGTTCAGAACACTCGCGTCGGTGTAGTCGAACAGCTGGAACATGTCGTACAAGTGATTGCGGATCACTGGCACGTAGATCGAACGTCGATTCGAATCGTACTTTGATTTGTCTTGCGACGTGTGGTTGAACACATACTCACGATTCTTGTACTGCATGATGTTGCCGCCGGTGGTCCGGTCGAGTTGACCACTGACAGCCAACAAAGCATCGCGAATTGCTTCAGCTTCCAGCCGTCGCACGCTGAATCGCCAATACAACTGGTTGCCCGGATCCCGTTCCGCGTTGGACGCGTCAAAATCGCTGCTTTGTTGATAGGTTTGCGAAAGCACGATCATCCGGTGCATCGCCTTGATCGACCAACCTTCCTCGACAAATCGAATCGCCAACCAATCCAACAATTCTGGATGCGTTGGTGGGCTGCCCTTCAATCCAAAGTTGTCGACAGTCGGAACCAAACCTCTGCCAAAGTGGCCACGCCACAAACGGTTGACCATCACGCGGGCGGTGAGCGGATGACGCCCATCGGTCAACCACTGTGCAAACTCGAGTCGACCGCTTTGGTCGGCTGGAATCACCGGTTGATCATCGAGAGCCAAAACCTCAGGCACGCGGCGAGGAACCACGTCGCCAAGGGTCAGGTGACTGCCGCGAAGATGCACGGCGGTATCCGCAATGTCGCCATCGACAACGCCCATTGCAGTTGGCAACTCCGGCGTTTCGCCTTTCAAACGATCGAGATCTCCACGAAGTGATGTGAGCTCGGCCTGAGTTTCATCCGGGAATCGCTTCTCAATCTCATCCGGTTTGTCCGCGGCATCGGGTGCCGGGTCCAGCTTTGACTTGGCGTCCGAAATCTTCTTAGAAATCAACTCTTCTTGATCGTCGATCCTTTGTTGATGCTGCTTCAGCTCCTCCGCCTGGTCAGGTGTCTCAATCGTATTCTCATGCCATTTCGCGACCGTCTCGTAGCTGTCCATCGTTTGAGTGCTTTGAAAGATCCCGGCCAGTCCGTAGTAGTCGTGGTGACTGATTGGATCAAACTTATGCGTGTGACAGCGGGCACACCCGAGCGTGAGCCCCATCAGACTGCGACCGACGGTATCGATCTGTTCGTCGATGATGTCCATCTCCATCTTGGCTTGGTCCTTTTCCGCCAGAACCTTTGGCCCCAAAACGAGGAAGCCGGTTGCGATCAAACGCTCGTGACGAAGCTCAACGTCGCTGCCCGAGTCCAGCAGATCACCCGCCAATTGCTCGACGACGAATTCGTCGTAGGGTTTGTCATCGTTCAGTGATCGCACGACGTAGTCACGGTAACGCCACGCATTGCCATGGACCACGTTTTCATCCAGCCCGTTCGAATCGGCATAGCGAGCGACGTCCAACCAATGGCGCGCCCAACGTTCACCGTAGTGAGGCGAAGCGAGCAAGCGATCGACCACTTTCGCGAATGCGTTGCCTGAATGATCGGACAGAAAGGCATTGATCTCCTCAGGTGTTGGCGGTAAACCGGTCAAGTCAAACGTGACTCGGCGGAGAAGTGTCCGTTTGTCGGCAGGCGGGTTGGGACCCAGGCCTTCGGCATGCAATTTGGTCAGTACAAATGCATCGATCGGGTTTGGAACATCCATCGATGCGTCACCGATCGGCGGAGTCGCTTTCACAGGCGGCTGGAACGCCCAGTGCTTGCGACCTTCTTCCAAGTCCACCTCGTTCCGCGGAACAATTGGTCCGACCGTGTTTGCGTCGGGATGGGGTGCTCCCATCTCAACCCACCGGATAACGTCCGCAATTTGAGTGTCTGACAACTTCTCGTCCGGCGGCATCTTCAGATCGTTATCGTGATAGCGGACGGCAGTGACCAACAAGCTGCTCGCCGGCTTGCCCGGAATGACGGATGCCCCCGCCAATCCACCGGTCAGCATTCCCGCCAACGTGTCAACGCGAAGTTCGGATTCCTGCGAGTCCTCACCATGGCACTCGTAGCAGTGGTCGATCAGCAAGGGGCGAATCTTGGATTCAAAGAAATCCAGCGATTCCGCTGTGGGCTCTGCTGCGCCGAGTTGTTCAAGCTCATCGTCCGCCTGAGCAGCAACGGAACCGACCACTATTACCAGCACGGCCGTCAAAATTGCGATGTGCGAGATCAGGCCAATGGTCGATACGCCGCGATGCGATTTCCCACCGGCTAGAGAGATCAAAGACGAAGTTCGCGAGTGAATCGGATGCATTGGCCGTCTCCTAGAACTTGGCGTCTCTGGCATGATCGGCCCCTGAATTTTCCGATTCGAACTGGTCCCACATTACGAAGGTCCCCAATCCCGCTTCGTCGATATCATTCCGACTGTCAATCCGCTCGCATGCAACCACAAACGTAATCAGAACCGGATGACTCATCGCACTCATCACCGCACCGAACGTTTGAATGAACATCCCGATTTGGACGCGGAGTTATCCTAATATAGATCCGGCGGTCAAACCAATCGGATGCCGTCTTTCTCGATCGTGATAACCTTTTGCTTGTACAGGCCACCGATCGCCTTTTTGAATTGCTTTTTGCTCATGCCAAACAAATCCGAAATCTGTTCCGATGGCGACTTATCGTGAACGGGTGCAAATCCGCCGTGGTCTCGCAGATGATCTTCGATGATCTGGCTGTAGTGATCACGAATTTGCTGGCCACTCTTGAGGCTCAGATCGATCTTGCCATCAACGCGGACGTGTTTGACATATCCTTGGATGGTTTGGCCGAAACTGATTCGCTCGTCCACGTCGTCATTGTAAAGCAATCCCCAGTGGCTCTGGTCGATGATCGCCTTGTATCCCATTTCGGTGCTATTCGCGATGATCAGCTCAACCGCTTGCTGCGCGTAGAAACCGTGTTCAGGATCGTTGCTCACGTACTTGTCGATCTTGGACGTGGCCGTGATTCGATCTTGTTTGTCCAGGTACAGAAAGACGATGTAGGACTTTCCCACAACCATTGGCCGATGTTGCTCTGCAAACGGCACCAGCACGTCTTTGTCCAATGCCCAGTCCAAGAACGCGCCCACCGGTGTGTTTTCTTTGACTTCCAAATACGCGAACTCGCCAACCTCGGCTTTGGGAACTTGCGTGGTCGCGATGGGGCGGTCGTCGGAGTCGGTGTAGAGAAAGACTTCGACAATGTCGCCGGGGCTCAAGCCTTCCGGGGTGTGCTTTTTGGGCAGTAAAATCTCGCCCAAGTCTCCAGCATCCAGAAACACGCCAAAGTCGGTCTGCTTGACGACTTCTAGATCATACGTGCCGCCGATTTCGATCATCATGTTTGGTGTTCCAGCAAATCAATCAGCTGCAGCTTTGTCGATCGACCACGATCCCGTCCGCCGGGGACCGAAATCACTTCGAGTTTTTACGTTTCTTCAGCGGAGGATTGCTGTGAAGGATCTCGCCCGAGTCAGCGACCTTCAGGTAATAGGACGCACCGATGTGGATCCGTTTTGAGAGAGAAAACTCTCCAATGGGTTCCAGCTCTTCCCAAATATTGACCCGGTAGTTGCCGTTGTGATGCCGACACACTTCCACGCGGTGCAGTCGCGGAGGCCTCCCGATTTTCTCAAGTATCTGCGACTTAATCGTCGCCGAGTGGTCGGCAAGCGACTCCGGCTCATCTTTCTTCGGGGCTGGTTGATCGACTTTTGCCATGGTTTCCTCGGCCACTTGCGGTTGATTGAACCTGAACTGTATCCGAACCGCCGCCGATTCGATACGAGGCCGAAAATTGTTGAAACGCCTGACCCAGCCCAGATTCACCGTCTTGCTTCACTTGAAAAGCACACCAGCCACAACCTCTTTGCCCTCGTCGGCCGTGTAGCAAACAACCGTTTCGTTCTCGCCACGTTGTTCCTTCGTGAAAAGCAGGTTCCCGGCAACGGCAAACAATGACCATCCAGCCCCCACGAAAACCTTCCAAACCAATTCAAGTTTCTTTGATTACCAATGCGTCACAATCGCCGGTCCGTTTTGCTGGCTCACTCCGCCAGGACCTCGAAACTGAGGCCACTGCGGGTTGGCAAGCCACTCATCAACTGGCGTATCCGATCGATCAGTCAACATTGATTCTTCCGCGGTGGGTTCCCATCGCCAATGCAAATCCAAACCAGCATTGTGTTTCGTCGCCGTTTGTTCAGGCGACTCGCCAACTACTGAGTCGTTGGGATCAGATGGAACTTCATTCATGACCGTTCTATTGCTCGCCCGCGGAACGAATGACGATTCGCTGGGGCTTCGTCAGGACCTTAAATCCAGGCTGGCTCCCAGCCCTTGCGATAGGGTTTGGTAGTCCATCGCTGCGCTTCGGCGTGATTTTTGATTTGCATAGATTCGGCATCCCAGTGCAGTTCTTGCCCGGGGAATCGAATTCCGATGGTTCCTAGCAAGACCGCCTCGGTCAGCGGCCCGGCATAATCAAAATGAGAAGTCGTTTCCGCTGCACCGCGACAAGCATCCGCCCACTGGGTGTAGTGATTTACGGACGGAACAACCGGTAGGTCTTCAACCAATGTTTGATCCGCACGATAGAGCTTCGGCATCGCAACATGAGGGATCACCAGGGACCCCGTTTCGCCAATGAGAACCGATCCCGCACCGGGCAACTTCGCATCGACGGGAATATGTGCCAGTCGTTCGCGTGGCGGCGATACACCCACCGCGTCGTACCAAGTGACCGGCAATGTCGAACCAGCGGTGTACTTCGTTCCGGGGAACTCGTACCGCACGGTTGCCCGATCCGTCCAGGTTTCTGGCATCAATTCAGGTGCTTCGGCCGTCAGTTTGGTTGGCGATGCGATTTGCAACGCTTTGAAGACCGGATCCATGATGTGGCACCCAAAGTCACCCAACTGCCCCGTGCCATAAGCCTGCCAGCCACGCCAATTGAATGGGTGATACATCCCGATCTTGTACGGTCGCTCCACCGCGACGCCCTGCCACAAATCCCAACGCACATGAGAAGGAATCGGATCATTGCCGCTCGGGCGAGGAATGTTTCGCGGCCAGGAAGGCTGGCCGCCCTGCCACGAGTGCACTTCTCGGACTTTCCCAATCATGCCTTCATGAATCAGCTGCACTGCCGTTCGATAAGCGGAGTGCGATTGAATTTGATTGCACATTTGGGTGACCACACCGTGCTTCTTTGCCGCCTTCCGCATTTGGCGGGCTTCCAGAACCGTGTGAGTTAGCGGTTTTTGGCAGAAGACATGCTTGCCCAATTGCATCGCGGGCAGAGATACAGGTGCGTGCATGAAATCTGGCGTGGAAACCAACACACCCTGCACATCGCCGCTTTCGTCCAGCAACTTCCGCCAATCATCGTATTGACGGGCGGACGAGAACTTTTCGGCAGCCTGCCCCAAGTGTTTCGCCGAGCTATCGATGTCACACAGCCCCACCACGTCGACATGCGGGCTCGCCGCGACGCCAAGCAAGTCGCTCCAGCCCTTGCCGCCAGTTCCAACACTCGCGATTTGCAAACGTTCGTTCGCGCCGTAGACACGAGAGTACTGCGTCGCGGAGAGCGTGATCGCGGTTCCAGCGATCGCGGTGGACTTTAAAAAGGAACGTCGATCCTTGGGAGGGCGCATGGCGGGTCTCGTTTCGAGGCGAGGGAGGGAAGGTGAGGCGGGCAACCGCGAAGCGATTGGGCCTGCATCATACCGGATCCTTCACCATCACGAGTGAATCGCAAGTTGTTGCCATGCGAGCGTTAGCAACCAGAATTCATTCGAAGAGCACGTCCGTCTACCAGGCATTGCCAGTGGCATAAGAATGCTGCATGCCTACGAAAAAAAGCCGGCAAGGTGAATTCACCTCGCCGGCTTCAATGATGTGATCAGCTAGCAGTGGGACGATGACTGAATTAGCGGTTCAGTTCGATCCCGAATGTTCCGCCTACTGCCAAGAAGTTTTGGTCAGACGGTCCGATCATGGTGCCCGCGTCGCTTTCGTGTCCAGCTCGTCCAAGCCCCTTGGCCAGGTCGAAGATTTGGAAACCACCTCGGACGTGAATCATGTTGGTCAACTGGTAGCCCAGTTCTGCTCGAGCGTCGTATCCGATGAAGAATCGCTCATCGCGATAGTGCTCCAGTTTGTTCTGAGTCCGGTAGAACGATGTGACTTCCGAGTCAGCACCGAAGCCGTCATAGAACGTGTTCTCTGACATGGCGTACCGCGTTGCGTGCTGCAGGTTCACGCCGCTGAAGGCACGGAACTCAAGCGAGTAGCGGAAACGATTCACGAACTTGAAGTATCGGAAACCGAGTTGCAGCGTGTACATCTCGTTTTCAACTTCGGAAAGGTCCTGATCCAAACGTTCGTACGCATCAGGGCTGATACCAAGGTCGACGAAGTATGGGTTCTGCGTCAGTTCCGTCGTGCCCGGCAGAATGTCAGCACCGTCTTCACGAGTCCGCGAGTAGGTGTTTGTCACCGCTCGGTCGTCCAATGTGACGAACTTCACACCGACCATGGGCTCGAGAATCCCACCGTAGTGATAGGGTTCCATTCGCCACGTCTTGTTGATTTCGTAGGTATCGTACTCGACGGAGGTGGTTGAACGACCAATATCGTAGAACCGAGTATCGAAGCCGAAGTTGTTGTTGTCATCAGTCAGAACATTCTGACCGAATCGCCCCCCCGGAAACTCGGGCTCACCATCCAACTGGCTCACGTTGAGGCGGTTGATCCGTTCGATGCGAGTGAATTCACCCGCACCGATGTCCAGATCCGACCAACCAAACAACCAACCCGTTTCTTTTTGGGGCCTCATGTACCCGAATTCGTAACGGTGTCCGTCACCGAAGTCGAGCTGGTATTCGCCACTGTCGCCGCCGAGCGTTGTCGCTTCACCTTCAGGGCGTTTGCCCCACATGTGCAGCTTGTCGTAGGTTCCGAACCAACCCGTGTGAGCCCGTTTCTTTGGTTTCGTGTCCACGATGTCAGCATCGTAGATCGGCTCGAACCATTGAAAGTCTGGGTCAAACGCGAAGGGGTCCGCCAAAGCATGCTCCTGGGCAGACACCGAAGCGCCACCAGCAAATACCGCCAGGGCTGCCAATAGTTTTGCAGTCAGCTTCCGTACCGACATCGTTGTTCCACCGTCATGCTAGGAGTTGCCGTCACGTTCAATTGAGAACTTGCTCAATCAACGTCACTGCTGATCACTGTTAAGTCCCGCCGCCGCCCCACTTTCTGAGCAAACCGCATTGGGTTGTGCCGGTAGTATCGGTTCGTCTGATCGAAAAGGCTTAGCCAGATTGCAGGTCAAAACGGTAAATCCTTCAAAAACTGATCCACCGCACCTTTCGTTTCGAGAGGATTCACTCGCCTAATCAGCGCATCTTTCCATCTCGGCTGCGGATGTTTGACCTCGATCGGCTCACAAGAGTGCGTGCAGGCCAAGCGATTCCGCTATCTAGCGGAATCACGCGATCAATCGCCTACGAATTGATCTTGTTGCCAGAAGGCTCCGATCGGCACAATCCGGCCATGCCGACGTCCCCTTCCCAATCGCACTCCTCGGCCGATGCGCCGAACCCATTCTCGATTGCTTTGCCTCCCGCCAGCGGAGCCAAGCAAAGGTTCGTGCACGCTCTGCAGTTCCTCGGAATCGCGGCGGCAATCACGACGATCTGGTTGTTGGTCACCGTCTACGGCAAACAGTACCTGCTGAACAAGCTCGTCCAAGAACTTCCGACTCTTAACGCTACCGATAAGAGCGGCCGACTGATTCAGATCGCTGGCTTCGGAATTGATGCGATTGAACCGCTGTCGGCAAACCTGATCGATGACGAGGACGCGGTTTCTGAAGTCGCCTTTGGACTTCTCAACCAACTACAAAACGATTGGACGACGCTTTCGCCGGAGATGGCCGCCCGCTCACATCAACGACTGATCGATGGCGTGCGCAACAACATCGCTAACAAGCCTTCCACTGAATGGACGGCGAGACAGACCGCTCGCACCCGATCGCTGCTCCGACAAACCATGCTCGAATTCGCGGGCACCGAGACGCTCGGCGATGCGGAATTAACCGAAGAACTTCGTCAATTGATCGCTGGTGTGTCGCAAAGCTCTCGCGATACGTTGGCCCAACTGGACCAGCCGGTACGAACCCTGGCCAAAGCCCCGTTGGCGAAGGAAGCTCCCGATCAATTGCCCAAGGCGGACACCGATTCGATGTGGACCGATTGGCCTCCATCGCGTCCCGTTGCAATCATTCGCTCGGGGACATCGGAATCACAGTCGATCCAAGTTCGAGAGACAGCCACGCGTTTGCAGTCCGCTGGTTCGTCGGAATCAGGCGATGGAAAACTGGAATCTGTCCCCGATGGTGTCACCGTTCCATTGACGACGGTTCCAACCTCGTCTGAGGAATCCTTGGTCCACCGAGTTCCTGAACTGCCACGCCTGGCAAAATCCGCTGAAGAGCGAGTCATCCGCGTCAACGCGGAGCTGACCGGATCTCCATTCACCGCGATGGACGACGAAACCATCTTGCGGCACTTGGGCAACCCCGATGGATCGCTGGCCGAACAAGCTCGCGCCGAATTGATCGAACGCGGCTTTTCAAACGTGCAACTTGAGTTCGGAACAGCGATCGCAATCGCCCAACCCAAGGACCGGATCACGCTAATTGACTCGATGTTGAAATCAGGAGGTCTGAACGCCTGGCCTTGGTTGTCGATGTTGCTCGACGATCCAGATCGTCAGGTTCGAATGCACGTGATCTCGATCTTGGCCCCATCGAAAAACCGAACCGTCAAACAGCGTTTGCAAGAACGCCTGAAAGCCGAATCGGATTTAATCGTGGAAACGAAGCTCCGCAAAGTCCTCGAACTCCGCTAGCCGGAAGCAGCGGAATCGCTCCGAGCTGAACTCACTTCGTCAAAGCGTCTCGGATGTAAGCCGGACGATTGGTGGTGATGCTGACGAAATCGAGATTGACCAACTGCCTAGCCACCTCGGCATCGTCGATTGTCCAACCATGCATGTCGCAGCCGATGCCACGAACGGCCTCACAGAACGCTTCATTGAGAACCGGGCCGACCAGCCCATCTTTGACCTGCGTCCCAAACCCGGATGCGTTCGTTGACTTCAATTGCTCGGTCACTGTGCTGAGACTCGGCTTCCAGCCTCCCGTCAGTTGCTTCTTGTACGACGACAACCAGTTCGCTTCGTAGGGCATCATCGCACGAGCTTGGCGAACGACATCATCGTTGAAGCAGATGATCGTGATTTGCTCGGGCTTGAGCGAGCATTCTTCCAATTGTTGCTTCAAAATTGGCAAGATCTCGGGGCCACATTTAATTTCGATGAAGATTCCCTTCCCATCGGGGACTGTGGCCATGACTTCCTTCAAAGTAGGGATGCGTTCGCCGGCGTAACGTTCGTGCTTCCAGGCTCCAACATCCAATTTGCGAAGCTGTTCCAGGGTGGCCTCAGACACCTTCAGGGAAGGCGATTCCGGTGCGGTACGGGCCGTCGTCTTGTCATGCAAGCAGACGATCTCACCGTCGGCCGATAGATAGAAGTCGCCTTCAATCGCATCGGCGTTCTCTTCCCAAGCCAAATTGAACGCGGACAACGTATTTTCCGGTGCGGTATAGGACGCACCGCGGTGAGCCACGATCATCGGCACCGGTTTGGTTTTCGGCGTGTTCTCGTTGCCGCGAACGTTTTGCAGCGAGCTCAAACCGAGGCATGCAACAAAAGAAAACGCTGCCGCGAAACGAGCCGCGGCGGCGAAGAAAGTCGAGTCAATCGATGTCATCTTGAATCAGTCCCACCACCATTGGCCGGGTGCCAATTGATCTGGCCCCGAGGAATGTTTGACCTGCACGTGCTGGCCTTCGGTGTCGATTGTGACGTGGTCCTTCTTCAGTGCAATCCGTGGCTGGACGTTCACGCCGCCACCCAAAGGAGTCATCAAAGTGTTGCCTCGCCAGATCGCATTGACGGCTGTTTCGACCTTCTCGGGCGCTGTGTAAGTCTGGACGCTGACCTTGCCTTCGTCGCCCAAAACTGGCATCGACCAGTTGGCTTGTCCGTAGAAGTCTTGCTCGTGAATGTAAGCCGCGGCAATCGACAGATCGATCAATTGACGCAACTCGGCGTACACGCGAACGCGGTCTGCGATTTGGTTGTACTTCTCGGTGAACTCTTTCGTGAACGCTTGGCTGGCGCGATTCACACGACCGGTTCCAACTCGGGCACCGTCGCCTTGAACGCGTTCATTGGCACCGACCAACTGAACACCACGTTCGTTGATTCGCATCGCCAAGTTGTCTTCGCTGACAGAAACACCGTCATAGTTGGGCTGAAAGTACCAACGTTCCATCGAGTTCGCCGAAACGCTGACGGGGTTGGTGCGAGAAACATAGCTGCGGACCGGAACAGGCAGTTGCTCCAAACCGATGCCAAGCAACTTCATTCGGTAGTCGGCCTCGACCAACACGCGAGCGAAGTGGCTGGCGGCCGGGATGCCCTCAATGGTGACCGTTTGCAGCCCCAAGTTCTGCTTCAGACCACGAACGAGTTGCTGTGTGTCGCCGCGGCCGGCACGTCCACCGACTCGCACGAGGAACTGCTGCATTCGCTGCAGGCCTTCTGGTGTTGGATCGATCGAAACCGAAATCACGCGAGCCGGTTTGCCTTGCGGCGGGAAAGCTCGAAGAGCAACGACGACGTCTTCCAACAGAACGCTTGGACGTCCTGACTGCATTCCGACAAAGCGGTCAGTTGCGTCGGCAACATAACCTTCGGCTGGGCCAGCCAAAACGATGTCGTTGGAATCGGGGTAGAAGAATACGTACTGGACGGAGGTCAGCCCGGCCATGGCGAGCATCTCATCGGGAAGCGGACGATCCGCTTCGACATATTCGGAAATAGCTGCTTCCAGTCGGTTCAGCGAGACCTTTCGCAGCTTGCTGGTTTCCATGGATTCGCCAGGAGCCGCATTGGCTCGCGACTGCATCCAACGCTGGCGAGCCAAACGCGGATCAATCGTGCGAATTTTCAAGACGCCCGCAGCATCGACGTCCACACCAGCAGGCTGGTCACCGAAATTGTTGGTGACATCACCACCGCCACCGCCACCGCCGCCGCCACCGTCTTGGCCGACTTGGCCGACTTGGCCGAAGCTGGAGGGAACCAACGCAATCGCCATGAACGCTGCGAACGCGAAACTGGCCAAGGTGCGAATTCGAGAATGGCGATCGATCAGTCGCATCGGTGGATTCTTTTACAGAGAAGAACGTCGAGGGTGAGAATGAGGGCCGACGTCGATCGGATTCCGACCGGCAGCCAAAGGTCAGTCTAATAACGCCCGCCGAAAACCTCAACGAAATTCCTGAGGAGCTTTTCCCTGGGTTCGGACGACGACCTCGCCGCACCCAATTCCGCCGAATGGGGGATTAGCCGGAGATCAACAGCTGTCGGCCGGAGCTGGAGTCTTCTCTGACCGCCGCCAAGCCGACGCGCACTGCCCTCGAGCTACGCCGACAATCGAGATTAAACCGGTTGGAGCGATTGGAGTGCCTTCAACCTGAAGTGTATGGAGCCAAACGGGGCGTACAAACAGCGTCCAGGCCTTTTCGCCGTGCCCCAGTCATTTACACTGCTGGCCCACGTGAACCGCTGCGGCACGCTCGGATCGCCGCAACCCGGGTCGTCACGTCCCCGTCTAACACACGAACAAAAGTACAGCTATGAGTGGTGATTGTGATTTCGGCCTGATTGGTTTGGCCGTCATGGGCGAAAATCTGGCCTTGAACGTCGAAAGCCGCGGCTACAAAGTCGCCGTCTACAACCGCACCACGTCCAAAGTTGACGCTTTGATGGAAGGCCGTGCGAAGGGCAAAAACTTCGTCGGCTGTCACTCGATCGAAGAATTCGTCAAATCAGTCAAACGACCTCGCAAATTGATGATGTTGGTCAAAGCAGGCCCCGCCGTCGATGCCTTGATCGAGCAATTGCTGCCTCATTGCGAACCCGGCGACATCATCATCGACGGTGGCAACGAGTACTACGTTCACACCGAACGCCGCACCAAGCAAGTCGAAGAAGCCGGAATGCTCTACGTCGGTTGCGGCGTCAGCGGTGGAGAAGAAGGTGCCCTCAAAGGCCCATCATTAATGCCCGGCGGAAGTGCCGAAGCATGGCCTCACATCAAAGAGATGTTCCAGTCGATCGCAGCCAAGGTCGGCCCCAACAACGACATTCCTTGCTGCGAATGGCTCGGTGCCGGCGGTGCGGGCAACTATGTCAAAATGGTTCACAACGGCATCGAGTACGGCGATATGCAGTTGATCTGCGAAGCCTACCAATTGCTCAAAGAACTCGGCGGTTTGTCCAACGACGAACTGTACGACGTCTTCGACGAATGGAACCGCGGTGACCTGCAAAGCTACCTGATCGAAATTTCTCGCGACATTTTCAGCGTCAAAGACGACCAAGGTGGCGACGGGTACCTCGTCGACAAGATCATGGACGTTGCCGGTGCGAAGGGCACAGGCAAATGGATGAGCCAATTGGCTCTCGACCTCGGCGTCCCAAGCACCCTGGTCACAACCGCCGTGTTCGCTCGCGGGTTGTCGGCACAAAAGGAAGCACGAACTCGGGCCAGCAAGACGCTCAACGGTCCAGCTGAATCATCCAACCCAGAAATGCGAGCGATCGCTCAATCGTTGGTCGGTGACCGCGCTGAGTTCGTCGAAGCAGTTCGCCAAGCACTCTACGCTTCCAAGATTGTTTCGTACGCCCAAGGCTTCGTTCAATTGCAAGCCGCATCGGCCGAGCACAACTGGGGCTTGGACTACGGTGCCGCTGCATTGCTGTGGCGAGGTGGCTGCATCATCCGTGCTCAGTTCCTGGATCGCATCAAAGAAGCCTTTGACGCTGATCCAAATCTGGAGAATTTGCTTCTCGCGAAGTACTTCGAAGACGCGGTCGAAAACGCACAAGAAAAATGGCGAAAGGTTGTCGCCGTCGCTTCGATCATGGGCATTCCAGTTCCCGCGTTCAGCACCGCGTTGTGCTACTACGACGGATATCGCATGGAACGTTTGCCAGCCAACATGCTGCAAGCCCAACGCGATTACTTCGGTGCGCACACCTACCAACGCTTGGACAAAGAAGGCACCTTCCACAGCGAGTGGATTCAACTTCGCAAAGAGCCCAAAGCCTAATTTGCAGTTGGCAACACACGACTGACCTGATGGTTGGTCATGCACAAAAAGGTCGGCAAACGCCGGCCTTTTTTCGTGTCATGAATGCAACCTTTGATCACGGCAAAAACCCGCGGCAAAAGTTGTTGAGTGCCGCGAAAGATCAGCCGGTCTTTTCATTCACCGGAATCATCGACCGGCAAGCTGACGCGGACAACTTGCTCGCCCCAATCAACCTTCAGGTTGGCTTGCGCGGCAATTGTCTGAGCCAACTGCGATAGCGTTTGCTTCGTTGCGTCCAAGCTCACCAATGTCTGACTTCGCAGTTTCGCATTGTCGTCGATGGCCAACATCTTCCCCGCCGCACCTGCGAATTGTGACAGCACTTCGTTGGCGGGTTTATTCAACAACTTCAGATCGTAAGTGGCCTCTCTTCCCGATGCCGCGATTTGTGCAGGCGCCGGAGCAGCATTCCATTGCGCCGCCAAAGCCGCGCGATGTCCGGCCGGATTCGTGTGCACTCGCAATGTCTTCGTACGAGTCTTTTGATCGCGACCAGATCGAAACGACGCGGCCGCATCAACGGCTTGGACCGCTCGCCGAACCTCGGCTTCGCCATCCTCCATCGGATAAGTCATCAAGAACTTGACGTCTTTCCAGTCCGTGTCGCTGGGCTCGATGACGCGAACTCCGTCCGGAAGAGAATCATCACGCGACCGCAATCTGGCCAGCGGTGTGCCTCGGCGTGCAGCCATCTGGAATTCTGACAACGCCATCGACGCGACATGCCAAGGGTCAACCTTTCGCAGCTTGGCTTCCGGCCAAACATCGTGCGGCAACCAACGCACACCGACCGCTTCGTCCGATGAGACACCCTGCAAATTCAATCGACGATTCTCTGCGCTCGCGAGCACGGCATTCAGTGCCATGGTCGATGACGTGCCCCTGGGCCATTGAACATCGATTGATTCTTGCTTGGCAGAACTCACCAAAGTACCAAGCGTCCGATCGATCCATTCGGGTCGCCCGACCAACAAAATCCCCGGGATCGGAAAAGCTTCCCAGCCCAGCGGACGGGTCAGTTGGGTCATCGCTTGTGCGGCAGAACCACCGGCCAAATTTAGCGAAACGATTTTGTTTGGGTCGACGCCGCCATCGCGCCACCAAGTCCAAGGCCGATCGGGGCTTCCGGAACTGACCTGCGAAACAATTTGATTGATCGCCTCTTCCGCCGTTTGCCCATCCAATGACACCGTGATCACGGTCCGGGTGAAAGCCGACGCCTGCAACGGAGAGTCCGCTGGAGGCTGACAAAAGGCCGGTAACCCCCAGCAAATGGAAAACGTCGCCCCCAAAACCGCGACCACAAAATGTCTTCCCCAATCTTCTCGCGCTTGCCCGTTCAGTCGATTCGTCGTTTGGACCGAACGGTCGGCAGTTGGGCGAAGTGCCGTGTTTTGGCGGGTTCGGCAAGCTCCCGCGTGCGGAAAGCCATCGAGGAAAAGTGGTTGGGATAGCATCCGACAATCCGTGCGTTGGAAAGTTCTTTTGGTGTGCCGTCTTGCCCGACAGCTTGATCGGTCTAACATCGAGAAGTCAAACCACAGCAGCCAAATTGCAAGTGAAAAACCGGCTCCAGGCCGTTTGACCCGCCCAATCCTCCCAGACCGTCCTGACTAGCCCAAGGTGGAATCGAACGTGACAGCTCCCATCGTCCACACGACTCGCCTAGTCGCCGCCTACCGGCGATACCTCGGCTCCGCGGACGCACCCCGGTTTGCTCACGACGTTGATGAGCACTACACGTCGGCCACGCTGACCGCACTGCTTTCTCGAGGTGAAGTCGAACATCGCCGTGCCGCTGCATTGGCTTTGGGGATGTTGGGCGACCGTCATTCGGTTGATTTTCTTGGCCGAGCTCTCTCGGACAGCGATCGCGGAGTTCGATTGGTCGCGGACGACTCGTTTCATTCCGTCATCGTTCGTGACGCGGCTCCACTGCATCACCAAAAACTTCTTCGCGTCATTCACCTGAACGACGGTGGCGAGTACGCCGCGGCTTTGTCACCCGCGATGGTGCTGATCGACCAAGCTCCTTTGTACGCGGAAGCTCACCATCAGCTCGCAATTTGCTGGCACGGTTTGGAAGATTTTGAGAAGGCAGAAGCCGCCTACCAATCGTGTTTGTGGCATTGCCGATTCCATTACACGGCTTGGCAAAGTCTGGCCAAAGTCCGCGTGCTACTTGGCAAGGGCAACAAAGCACTCGATGCACTGAATCGTTGTCTGTATATCAACCCTGATGTCGAAACGGCTCGCATGCAACGCCGAGTCATCCGTCGCCGGTTGCGTCAAAGCGACGTTTGAACTCGATCTCAGGAAGTAGCTTTGATTCACGATGACACATTGGTCGGCAGCTTGGCATTGCTGATCGCCGCCATCACGACCGCCATCGCAATCGGTCCCTGGATGGCCCCCTATCAAATTCGCTCGATCGCGGCGATTCAAAAGCACTACGGACTCTTGGTCGCGCGCTGTGCTTGGCTACTGATCGCGTTTCTTTCTGCTGTTTGCGGTGCGGCCATTTTGAATGGCATTCGTCCGAGCTATGCATCGCCTCCCGCAACGCTCAATCAGAATCAGTGAAGCCATTTGGTTGGCGATGTTTTCCGCCAATCACGTCTGATCCAACGCGTTGCCAGACACGTTCTACCAAGTGTCACGAGCCCACTTTCCTTGACCAGCGGGGGCATCAAGCTCTCCAAAAGATGTCTTGACTTTGGGTGAGCGGGCTACTAATTGTGGATTTCAGGTCTTTCAATTGGCCCCCTTTCGCAGCCTGAACAAGGGGATGAAGCAATGGCAGCTGAACACACACCTGAAAAAAGATCGACACTCGATCGCTTTCTCAGCGGACTGAGTGAATCGATTTTTCAAACCAAGTTGGGCGTCGCGGACGTCCAGTTGATCGGTTACGTCAGTGACCTGATGTTGCGATTCGTTCGCATCGACGCCGTCCACAAAATGCGGCGCAACGATGGGCGTCCGGCAACGGAAGTCTTTCAGTTGTTGTGCGAAGCCGAACGTCGAATCGGCATCGCCAAACGTGAAGTGCATCGACACATCGGTGACGTCACGCTCTTTTGGGCCGGAATGTTTCCTGAGTCGGTGCGCGGCGATGGCAAGGATTCACCGGACCAATTGCTGAACTACTTCGAACACGGCAAACGGTCGTACAAGATCGCATCAACGATCCAGGCTGATGAAACGCGGCCGCCGTGCGAGCTGCTGAACCGCTTGAGCGACCAGTTCGAACTGTGTGCCTACGGCCTGCGTGAGATCCGCCGCGAAATCGACGATGCCGAACCTGGCCAGCAATTGTTGCTGTCGTGATCCACACGAATCGCCGTTGAAATGGTCGGTTCTTTGATGGCGAAGTAAGTCGTCAAGACAAACACGCCCAGTGCCCAAAACAAGAACGGGTTCGACGATTCCTCGCCGAACCCGTTGAACTATCTGTAGCCGAAGTCTCGCTGTCTATTTTCGGCGAGCCTTCGTCTTCCGGCTTTTTCGCTTCAGCTGTTTTTCGCGAATTGCGAGCACCTCTTCTCGATCAACCGATTCGTGATCACGTGCGATGCAGGCCAGCTCCCACGCTTCATCTTCGCCGTAGCGATTGAACGCGAAGCTGATCTTTTGCCGTCGCCCATCCTCGGTTTTCCAAGACGCACAGTACGCTTGGTATTCGCAACCGGGGTAACGATTGTCGACTGAGTGGGCCAGATGTACCCCCACCTTGCCAGTGGTGTTTCGACTGGTCAACTTGTCTTTGGTCGAGTTATTGGCCGGCCCCAGCACTTCCAACAAAGCCGCGTGGCTTTGTTTTGCCAGCTGCAGTGCTTTGCGTTTTCCGCCGCACATTTTGTCGGAGTAATACTCTGAATTCCGCACTCCATCGCGGCAAACGCGGACCACATATCCCTTCGAGTTGTTCTTTTCGACTCGTGTGATTCCGGGAGCAACGGTCGTTGCTTTGGTGGGTGTCGTTGCCATCTTGCTTTTGAATTGTTCTTCTAGAGGTCATCGGATCGAACGATCGGCAATTCTCACTACGAATTAACCACGTCCTGCGCCCAACTTAGTTCCCTTTTTCATTCTCGCAACTGTTTTGAACCAACACATCATCTTGGGGCTCTGGCCCATCGCGGGAGTCACCACGATTGGCGTCACTCGCGAAAATGCAATCGCGACCATTCATGCCGCAATCGACGCAGGCATCCGTCAGTTCGACACGGCGTACAGCTATGGCCTGCAGGGGGAGGCAGACGAACGCCTTGGGGCGGCTCTCAAGGACCTGGACGGGGCAACTCGCGATGAGATCCAAATCATTGGAAAAGTCGGTCAACGTTACGGCGAAGACGGCGTTCGCATGAACGATGGTAATCCAGAAACACTCGTCGTCGACGCTGAGAACTCACTCCGACGCATTGGCATTCGCTGCTTTGACACGCTGATGTTGCACTGTGTCGATGATGAAGTGCCGATCGAAGCAAGTGCTTGGGCGTTGCAACGGCTGATGCAACGAGGCATGGCGAAACGTGTGGGGGTATGCAACGCCACCCCCGAACAACGAGCAGCTTTCGCGAGCGTTGTTCCTTGCTCAGCGATCCAGTGTCCACTGAATGGACTTCAGCAGGATGCTCTTTCCAACGAGATTGCCAACGCGAAAGAACACGACTGCGACGCGTGGGTTTATTGGACGCTCATGAAAGGATTGCTGGCGGGCAAAATTGAGCGTGACCACGTTTTCGCGGAAGGTGACAGTCGGCCAAACTATCCGATCTTTCAGGGCGCGGCCCGCGAACGAGCTCATGACATTGTCGACAAGCTGAAAGAAATTGCGGCCGACACCGGACGCTCGGTCGCGAATTTGTCAATTTCCTGGGCGGTATCCCAACCTGGCGTGACCGCCGCGTTGGTGGGCGCCCATCGTCCCGAACAAATTGCTGACTTTCGAACCGCGGGCCCATTGCCCAAAGCAGTGCGACGACAAGTCAACGAGCTTTTCGCTACTTCCAGCGATTCGCCGGAGGGATGAACGCGTCGAGCGGTTCGAGAACGTGACCGTTTGTTTCCGCAGCGAAACGGAAACCGATATCGGCGATCGCATCAGCTGCTTGGATGAGTTGCTCTCGGTTGTTCAGCTTCAAAGTCACGCCGCTGTAGACCATCAAGACGTTTTCAATCTCTTTCGAGTCAACCTTTTGAGACACTGACAACAAACGTTTCGCGGCTCGGTCTGCGCGTTTGGCGGCGGTGACACCGTACTTTGCTTTTTGCGTCGCTTCGGCAGTCGCTCGAAGACTGGCTTCCAAGTCCGCGATCATGCCGCTGACGAACATGACACGCAATCGATCGCGAGTGTTCTGGTCATTTGTTTGGCCATCAGAATCGATGAAGTTGTGCCGGATGGTGCCTTGGCTCCACGAGACAAATTCGAAATCCAAGCTACCAGTCGGGTGCCCACCCACGTTGACGAGCTCTTCGTCGGCGGTCGTGTGACAACGCAAGCAGCTTTGTGCAACCAGATACACGTTGACTGGATTTCGCATCCCTGCCGCAACACTCTGAGCCAAACGTTGCTGTCGATGCTCCGGTGTTTCCATCGCTCGCGTGACTTGTTCGCCACCATAGTCATGGTGCAGGTCCAACCACTGCTTAGCTGAACCATGGCACGATTCGCAACTAACCCCCTCGATCGCATGGACGTTGCCTGAGGCCAAGTCGACTTTTTGTGTGTAGTGGCAATCAACACATCGGCCGTCGTATTTGATGGAACGAACGCCCAACTTCGACGCGATCTCTTTCGCGGCTGGACGACGATGCAATTCATCGAAGGTGCGATGGTGAGGTGTTGCCTTCCATACCTTCACTTCATTCGCGTGACACTTGATGCACGTCTCGCTGCCCATGGTCAAATGTGGATCCACTGGCTTGGCCGCCGCACCTTCGACGCTGGTGCTATCGACCGCCGAACTGACCAACACGCCACCCTGAGCGGGAGCCCACCGCATGAACTCGCCGTCAGATGCATCCAGTTCAGGTCCCGACTTCTTGCTCCTCGGCGATTGCAACAAACCAATGGCTGTCATTGCGAGGACCAGCCCCGTGATCACGGATGCAATTGGAAGTCGATTGGTGAAGCTTGACATGCGAATGCGATTGAAGAAGCGGACAAAACGGTTGTAGCTATTCAAATTTACGACACGATTGCGTGCGTTCTGTTCCGCTTCGACTTGAGCGGCACGATCAGCCAACAGGGGGATGCGATCGCAATGGTTGGTTGGTGTGGGGGTGATATTGCAGTTGACGCGATTGAAAGGGATTGGCTATCGCCCAGGCAGGTTCTGTGACCGATCGATCCGTTGACTCGCTCGCCAAGAAAGTCGTCGACGTCGCCATTTCGTGAAACAGAAGAAGTGACTAACGAGAGCTACTGCAACGCAACGAGAAGGATTCTCGGCGACCGCCAGTGAGCTTGTGATACACGCGGCAAGGAGGCCGTGGTGATCAAACTGTTATGGAAGTTGATCTGGGGCAATAGGTCCAATTCGCGGCGGCGATCTCGTCGATCCAGCGTTTCTTTGCTGCGCTGGTTCACGCCGGGTATCTCGGTCACCGGTGTTGTCGCCCTAGTCATCGCTGCGCTGACCGGACAGGTCAATTTGCCAAGCCTCGATTCGCTGCGAGGCAGCGAGGAACCGGTCTACGAAGATCCACTGGTTGCATCTTTGACTCCCGAGCAAATGGCGTCCCGAGGTCATGCCGGAAAAGCACCGATCGGCCAAATTGCCCCGGTCAGCTTGGTCACTCCTGTCAGCGGTCGTGGCCAAAAAAGTGACGCATCGATTCGCATCGCGACGTTCAACATCCAAGTCTTTGGAAAGAGCAAATCAGAAAAACCGGATGTGATGCGTCAACTCGCTCAAGTCTGCTTGTTATTCGATGTCGTTGCGATTCAAGAGATCAAAGGCGATCCTGCACTTCCGATGAACGGCTTGCTAGACGAAATCGCCAGTCTCGGCGGTCGCTACGATGCCACCGTGAGTGCACCCCAGGGCAGGACGTCTCAAACCGAACGATACGGATACATCTGGGACACGGATCGCATCGACCTGATCCCCGAGTCAGACTACTTGGTCAATGACGACCTCGATCGAATGCACCGCGCACCGATGGTCGCCAGCTTCCAAACTCGCGTCACACCGACAGCGACTCGCAAACCATTCCGGTTCACTTTGCTGAATGCGCACACGGACCCTGACGAAGTCGGTTCACGCGTGGGTGACACAGCAGAAAATGAGATGAACGTTTTGGACGATGTCTTTCACAGCGTCCGGATGTATGAATACCAAAACACTGGAGAAGAAGACTTCATCCTGATGGGTGACTTAAATGTCGATACGCGGTGGTTGCTCGAGATGGGACGCATTCCTAACGTGACATCATTGGTTGGCGACAAACCAACCAACACACTGCAAACGAAGACCTACGATCACTTACTGATCGACGCCGCAACGACGCGAGAATTCACGGGCCGAGCCGGCGTGCTGGATCTCAAATCGGCATTGAGAATCACGGAAGAGCAAGCACTGAAGGTCAGCGACCACATGCCGGTTTGGGCGGAGTTTGGAGTCTACGAAATTCCACCTCAATAGCTTCTACTAAGTCCGTCAAAATCGACGAACTCAGACGGGAGCAGCTTCCTCGAACATCCGAACAGGTTGGATCGGATAAGCGAACCGCCCATAGGACATGTCGTAAATGTCCCATTTCTGATGTCCTTCGTCGTGTAGAACGGACTTGATGAGCCGTTCCGTGAGCAGCACCACGTCCCGCCATTCGCTCGTGTCCAACGTCACCAAACCGGTGCTGCGCTGCTCAGCCATATCAGCTGCTTTTTCCAGATGTTTCGCCAGCAACTTCGGTGCGGTCACGGATTCGTGAACCGACAAAGTTGCGTGTTCGTTCGCCCCCGACTCTCGAAGGTCTTGATAGGAATCGTCCACGCTGATCAGACAGTGTCCATCTTCGAGAATGCTGATCATTCGCAGACGGACCTTCCCGTCGAGCTCATCAGTCATACCCAGAATAAGATTCTGGCATCCGACTTGGATCGTCGCATGGCAAGCTGCATCTCCGCGACCGATTTCCACCAACAATGGTTCTTCGAAGTCAGCCTTTTGCCAAAGTACGTTGTGCTCCATCGCTTCGGGAGACGGTTGTGCATTTGCTGGCACGCTCAGACGTGGGTCCAAGTATTTTCTTGAGTAGCTAGCATTCTTGGTCAGCGTTTCTTGAAGCTTGTCCTGTTGAACTCCCGTGGTTGCATACTGGTCCGCATCGACTTCCATACCCTTGGTCTTCTTAGCACGCTTTTGTTTCTTCGATGGCTTTGCCCGTTTTGAACGCCCTTTCTCCGGCACGATCAAATCGTCCAGCGACCCAGGTGACAGCACCATGCTTCGCTTCGTTTTCACGCTGCCACGGATCCCCAGCAACAAGGCTGTTCCGCCGCAAGCGGCAATGAATCCGGCGGCTTGCCAAGCCCACATTGATTGAGCCTGTCCGAGTCCTCCGAGTACGAAGGCCAAACCGTAGGCGGCGACCAAGCTGATCACACCTACGAAGAATGCCAACACCCACGTGACTCGGTTGCCACGACCGGATCGCAAAGGAAGTCCGAACAATCCGACAATGGCGGCAATGGGACAGAACAAAATCCAAAGTCCCCATCCAGCTGAACTGCACAGCAACCATCCCAGCGTCATCGCCAAGGCGGAACCGCCTACCCAAAGTCCAGCGTTGGACTTTGTTTCGGTTTGAGAAATGGGATGCAACGAGTACTGATCCATTTCGGCTGACTTCACAAACGGCTCTGGTAGTTCGAGGCCGATGTACTCAGCCGACGTTGCAATCCACTTGGAGGTAGGGTCTTCGGTGACGAATGCAGTCAGCGTGCCGGTCGACTTCACTTCTTCCAAAGCCAACGCTGCAATGTCTCGGCCCGGTGACAACTTCAATGGTTGTGGCATCGAAGCACCAACGAAGTCTCGCGGAATGACTTCGCCACGAACCATCTGATCGATCAGCTTCCGCGAACGAGGATGCTTCAGAGTTTTCGCAATCGTTGCTTTTGCCATCGCGACCTTGTCGCCTGACATCCAAGCCCGCATTCCCGTTCCGACGGGCAACGGAGCCGTACTGCTGGAATCTGGTTCCAACATCGCGAACTCCATTTCTTCCGATGGCTCCGCGATGGTCGCGTCTGTCAATCGAACGACCGAGGATTCACCGATTCCATATTGGACCAGTTCGGCACAAGTCATTTCGACCGGAGTTTGCTCCGTTGACAAAGCACGGTGAAGCTTGGGAACGGCGATGAGAGTCCCGCAAAAGAGACCGGCCGAGAACAAAACGCTACCGACTGCTGCACGTCGAGTGTTACGTCGTTTTGAGGAGTGCATCCGAAGCTACTCGTTGGTTGGGCTGAGGCGTGGCCGATGGCCAAATGAATTACATGAGGGTGGGGGACGAACCATTCCATCCAAAACTTAGGTCGCACTCCTCGCGGATGCCGTGCGAGGTCGGAAAGAAACCGCTATTTTGTGTCGCTGTGAAGAGACAAGCCCGCGTGATGAACGCTCCCAGGGAACAAGCATGACGGATTCACCCAAGCACAATCAGTCACTGACGTATTGGATTGCGGGTGCGATTGTGGCGGCGATCGCGGTTGCACTGAGCGTCCCGGAAATCGCGGTTCACTTTGAAATCGGCGGCGAGCTTTTTCTACGTGCGTTGAAAATGATCGTCGTTCCGCTGGTCTTCACATCGGTGATGTGCGGCGTGCTGGGGCTTGGCGACGTCCGGCAATTGGGGCGACCAGGCGCGGCCGCGGTGGGGTACTACCTCTGCACAACCGTCTTGGCCGTCATCATCGGATTGATCGTGGTAAACGTCATTCGACCGGGTGACGGAACGGTTGATCCCGCGGTTCTGGAAAAGTTCGCCCAGGGAGCCGAACTTCCCAACGGGCAAACCGAAGCACCGGGCATGGGTGTGGTGCTAGAGAACTTGGCATTGATGCTGATCACCGACAACTTGTTCGCTGCCGCAGCGGACACACAGTTGTTGCCAATCATCGTCTTCACGATCGCAATCGGAGCTTTGATGACAACCATGATGGATCGCGTTCGCTCGATCGCGACCCTGGTCACGGAAGCGAATGATCTCCTCCTGCGATTCGTCATGGCTCTGATGAAAGTCGCACCGATCGGGATCTTTTGTTTGGTGGCCGCCCGATTTGGCAAGGCCCAAGCGGAGGGCCGCTTCTACGAGGAGATCAGCCAAATCAGCTGGTACTTCGCCGCCGTCATCATCGGGCTCGCGATCCATGGCTTTGTGGTCCTTCCGCTGATTTACTACGTCGTGACCAAAAAGAATCCCTATCACTACATGGGGGCAATGAGCCAAGCGTTGCTGACCGCGTTCTCAACGGCCAGCTCGTCTGCGACTTTGCCAGTCACATTGGAATGCGCCGAATCGGCTGGAGTCTCCAAACGCTCGACCGAGTTCGTGATTCCACTGGGAGCGACGATCAACATGGACGGCACTGCTTTGTACGAAGCCGCCGCGGCAATCTTCATCGCGCAAGCCATCGGGTTTGACCTCACGTTATCGGATCAATTGATCGTCGCGGTCACGGCAACGTTGGCTGCGATCGGGGCAGCGGGCATCCCAGAAGCCGGGCTGGTCACGATGCTGATTGTCCTGGGAGCGGTCGGATTGCCACTGGAGTACCTGGGACTGATCCTGGCCGTTGACTGGCTGCTCGATCGCTTCCGAACCGCGGTCAATGTGCTCGGTGACAGCGTCGGCGCGGCGGTTGTGGGGACAACCATTCCCGAAACCGAACCCACAACGACGACGTAGAATCCGCTGCGACTTTGCGTCTACCCTCCGTCCGAAACTCAAGCTTCACGCGACCTTTATATTCGCGGGCGATTCTGGCCGGTCATGGTCTTTTGCCTTCCATCCGCCGTATAATCTTGGCATGAGCGGTCAATGGTTCGTCTTAGTTGGTTTCCGGCACAGTGTGGTCCCCGGCTGGGGGCGATCGCTTTGGTGCTTGGTGGTCGCATTCCTCTGCATACTTTGCGTCCGACCGGGATGGGCGCAAACAACCGCGACGCCTGACACCGGTGTACTGATCGATGTTCCGTCGCCGTTAACCGCTCGCGATGTTGATCGCATTTTGGCCCGGCTGTCTCAAATCGCCGTCACGTCCAAACGAGGTGACGCTTCCGATAGCGGCCGAACCACAGTGGTCATGCGACTGCGAGAGTCCGGCGCCAACGAACGAACCGACACCGGCAGACCGTCTGAGAATCAACCGGCAAACGAGAGCGACGGAACCTCCTTCACTCGAGCAACCACGTTCGAGGACGCTCTCAAGATCGCGCGTGCTGTTTCCAGTGCTGACCTCAAACGTGTCCGAGTCGTCGCCTGGGTCGATGGAGCGGTCAGCGGTCATGACGTGCTACTGCCGCTCGCCTCCGAAACGATTTTGGTTTCATCCGCAGGTTCAATCGGCGACGCCGGCCGTTTCGAGCCTCAGCTGGATGACACGATCGGTGTCCTGTACCAGTCCATCGCTCGACGACGAGCCTTGATCCCTACTGAGCTGGTCGATGGCTTGGTCGACTCCAGCCAGGAAGTCGCAAACGTCAACTTGATCGATGGCGAATCGAGCTTCCTGTCAGGCGACTCGCTGCTGGCTGCCCGATCCGATGGACGAGTTGTGTCCGAAACCACCTTGGCGAACGCCGGTGAACCGCTCGTGTTAGACGCGAACCAACTTCGGCAGATCCGTGCCGCTGCAGCAGTCGTTGATTCGGAGGGAACCGTTTCAGACTGGCTGGAACTGAATGAATTGCAAAGTGACGACCCACGCTCGATCGATCAAGCGGTTGGACGATTGGTCCGAGTCACTGGCAACATCACCGGATCTCGAGTCCGCAGGTGGCAGAGCAACTTGGCGGCTTCGATCGATTCACCGGACGTGAACACATGGCTGGTGGCCATCGATTCTCCCGGCGGCAATCTAAATCGCAGCGCATCGCTCGCCGCAACATTGGCTGATCCCGGCATCGCGATCCAGGCCGTCGGTGGCTGGGTGACTGGTGAAGCCCGCGGCGACGCGGCTTTGATCGCTCTGGCCTGCCAACCCCTGCTGATGTCGCCCGAAGCGACGATCGGCGGCAGTGGTGCAGATGCGATGTCGCCTGAAGATGTGCAACGACAATCAGAATTGATTGACATGATCGCGGAATCGACCGGCCGCAGCGCCGCACTGATTCGCGGAATGCTGGATCCTTCCCTTTCCGTGCATCGATACGTCCACCGTCGATCAGGACGTGTCCGATACGCCACGTCTGAACAGATTCGCCAAGAGACAAACGAAGACGAATCTAGCGATTGGCAGCGGATGGAAAAGATCGAACTCGGGTCTGGACTGAACGCTTCTCAAGCAATCGAACTTGGGCTGGCCGAGGCAACTTCCGAATCGCTCCAGGTAGCCGCCGCGTCAGTGGGTTTGAACGAGGTTCCGCCGGAACTATCCGACCGTGGAATCGTCCGTTGGGTCGAACGACTCGGAGGCCAAACCGGTCTCGCCATGTCGCTGCTTGTGATCGGCTTCATGATGCTGTCAATCGAAGCGAGCGCCCCCGGACTAGGCCTTCCCGGCTTCATTTCTCTGGTCTGTTTCGCGTTCTTTTTTTGGATCAAATACCTCGCGGGGACCGCCGAATGGGCTGAACTTCTCGCGTTTGGACTGGGGTTAGCCTGCATCGGCATCGAGATTTTTGTGCTGCCCGGATTCGGAGTCTTCGGAGTCGGCGGCCTGATTTTGACAGCGATCGGCGTGATGCTGATGAGCCAAACGTTTGTGATTCCACAGAACGCCTACCAGCTCGGTGAACTCACGCGAGGCCTCTGGGTCGCACTGGGTGGGCTCGGCGGATGCGTTCTTGGCATGATTCTGGTCCGGATGTATCTGCCTCAAGCCGCCCTCGCCACGGGACTTTCGATGGGTGTGCCCGAGGCGAACCTGGATGAATCTGAACGCTTGGCCCACTACGACGATCTGATGGGACAAACTGGCGAAGCGACCACGCCACTGCGTCCGAGCGGCAAGGCTCGATTCGGCGAGAGAATTGTGCCAGTTGTCAGCGACGCCACCGCGATTGACGCCGGCCAATCCATTCGCGTGATCCAAGTCCTTGGAAACCGAATCACCGTCGAGGCGGTGGATTGATGCCGGTTCTGTATACGATCGGCCTGCTGGTGATCTTCTTTACGCTGGCCATCGCCGAAATCCTGGTCCCGAGCGCGGGTTTGCTCGGGCTGTTCGCCGTCGCCGCGGCAATCACAGCTGTGCTGATCGCATTCACCGTCAGCCTGAACTTCGCCCTGGCAGTGATTTTGGCCCTGCTGGTACTGACGCCAATCCTACTCAGCATCGTCCTGCGACTCTGGCCCCAAACAACGATTGGCAAAGAAATTCTGAACCGGCGCTCAAGCGAATCGAAAAGCACCACGCCAACAGCAACAGCCCCCGACGGTACACCACTGACTGACTTGGTCGGCCGCTACGGAGTCGCAGCATCGAACCTATTACCAGCCGGCAGGATCATTGTCGACGGCCACAAAGTCGACGCTGTAAGCACCGGAATGCCAATTGACAGCGGAGATCCAATCAAAGTCGTCCGAGTCCAATCCGGCAAACTGCAGGTGCGACTAGCAAGCTCGGAAGAAAGCCAAACTCATCCCCCCACCACATCAACAGAACCAAGCACTCCGTCCAAAAGCCTTGACTCCGCCAAAACCCTTGACGAAGTCAACCTGGATAATCTTGAGTATTGAACTCAGACCTACGGCGAAAACTACTAGCTATCGTATTGGCCAATCGGAACGCTAACGTTCTCAAAAAACAACTCAGGACACTGTTTTTCGCCGACTTCGCTTACGCCATCTTCCGACAGTTGCGCAAGCACCGACTGCCAAAATAGCAAGCGAAGAAGGCTCAGGCACGGCTGACGCCTGGCTAGGTCCGAAAGTCAAGTCGTCCAGAACACCAAATCTGCCAGTGATTGTGAACGCTGAAATTTGTTGACCTGCCAGAACGATTCCCCGAAATTCCCCCGTGTTTGGGGCGCCGTTGGTATCAATATCCGAAATAATATAGGATTCCAACACGGAGTCATTTATATCTAAAGCCGTAATGACGAAATCTGTATTCGACGTGGTGTCATAATTTACAAGACCTCCAACACCACTGACAGGTCCGTCAAGGAAATCAAATCTTACGGTAGCTGAATCCGAATTAAGAGCCACGAAACCACCGCGCCCAGCGTCCCATTCATTATTATCGCCAAGTCCATACGCTCCAGGTGGGTCAGGCACAGTACCCAATTGCGGGAAAGAATCACTTGCTGACAGCGAAATATTATCACCTAAGCCATTTACGATATTGATTGGTTGCGCAGAGGCGATTGATACAAACGGTCCTGAATACCCATCAAAATCAAAGGTTGTTGGACTGCTAATAGCACCTGCTGAAGTAACCAAAGCTGCCTGGAGTTCTCCGCTAGTAAACACAAGGAGCAACAAGCATCCCCCCGTCGCTTTATTCAACCATCTCATCCCATCTTCTCCAGGCTAACACAAAAGGAGTACCGACCGAAAGCAGAGCAATAATCTCGGCACTCGGAAACCGTCGATTGTAACCACTGCCAGAGGGGGAGGGGTAACAAAGCCGCGAATTGCGAAAAATTTGTCTAATCCTATTCCGTCGGGCACGCAATCTGCCGCAGTGCTCGCTCAAGCAACGCTACTTTAACGCTGGAACGTGCAATATTTTTTATTTAACAACATACTGGACTGGTCGTTTTCGCCTTAAGAACCTATCTGGTAACTCGCCCAGGCCGCAAGTCTATGTATTAGCGGGAATTGGTCACCGGTACGTGCGAGTCTTTTGAGCATCCTCCCAGTCGATGCAACATGCACCACTGCCTCACCCAATTCCGTTCGCTTTTAGTAGTCGCCACCAACGTCCGAACCGACTGAAAGTTCGTTGGACGCCCCAACGTTTGGGAAGCAACACAAATCCTTTGGCTGCTTTGGGTGCCGAATAACTTGCAATTATTCGTTGTGGACCAAGCCAAGCAATCAAAGCGTGATTGTCGTACTTTGAATCGGCCCAATCGATTTGCAAGCGTGGTTGCCGCGATTGCGAAAACTGCTAAATCGCCGAACGAGCGGCCTAGGCATCGTCTACTGAATCGATCGTCACCAAGGCGGCAAGCAGCAATCCAAACGTACCGACCGCGATGTTTCGCTTTCGATCCTTGGTATTCTTGCCGCCAACGTCTCTACGGCTTTCACTTCGCTCGCTCGCCTTAACACGCTGGCCGCTCTGGGCTCCATTTCTTCGCTCGGCGATCAGAGCACGCGTACATCGCTGACAATTCAATCGTTGATATTTCTAAACGCTCCATCGCCATGCCACTTGGGGAAGCGGTCGAACACGGTACTCTAGGCAAGAAGATTGTAAGAAATTATACCCAACTTACATCCGCCACGGCATTGTCAGAAGATTGTATTAAGCACTTCACGCGAGCCACCTCCTGGAGGGCGACCGCCATTGCGACTCGTGCGAAAAGGCAGAATCGATTCGCACATGATCTCCCATTGGCAAGCAGTTAAGTCGCCCGGGCATCGTTTTCATTCGGCATCAGTCATCACGCACTCCATTCCGCCGAAAAGCCTAAAGCGTCGCGGTTGCCCGTTTTTCAGCAAACACTTGTTTCCGGTTGAGTTCTAAACGGCTGCCAAGGCACCACAGCCCTTCCCAGGTCGCAAGAAACGGCGGCCATCGGCCGCCGTCTACCCTCGAATATACAACCCTACGCTCTCTTATAGAGATTCAGTGTTGTTAACGAATTCAGGCCAAGGAACATCGCTACTTTTTCCCCTAGGCGTTAACAACGCCTGATAAACCCTATAGTCGATATTATCCGGGATAAAGCGAGTTCCGCCATCAGCCATTGCGGCATTCACGCCATCTGTATGAGCGGACGAAGGCCGAGCGAGCAAGGGAGCAAGCGAGGTAGCATTTGACGCACCTAACTGTAAGTTGAAGATTTCTTCGGAGACAGTTGTCCCACCGCCGTTAATCTTGATTAACGAATTAACGGCGGTCGGCGGAACGGGCGCCCCAGTACCTAGTCTATTCCAAGGGAACGATACATTGCCGCTGTCAGGATCGGCGTAGTGCCAAACCATGCCATGAATATACCGAGCGTCAAACTGGCTGAATACGACATCAGTCTCACCTGAAGCTACGGTGAGGTCGCTTGCATTCACCAAACCAGGCATGAACCAAGGTAACGCCTGTACATTCTCCGAGAAAAGCAACGTATTTCCCGCTCCATCTTTGAAGTCATCAAGGCGAACTTTTGGTCCCTCACCTGAATGCCTGGGTGGAGACATTCCAGACCTGATCACGTTATATTTGCAATTGAAGACTCCGTTTGCACGGTCTTGAGATTCAAGGAAGCCGACAGCAGCCTGAAAATCCGAAGACCCCGTCGAATGACAAAGCCCTGTGTTGGCAATGTAGCTATTGACCCCATTTGAGCCTTGCGCGACAGGATTGCTGGGACATTGCATAATTGCCAAATTTGGGGCGGCGAGAGTATGAAAACCCTCACCACCACCTGCAACAGACCCCGTCGCTTCATGTTCAGCACCGGATGCACCAGAGTGCTGGATTGGATATCGATCCTCTGTCCAGTGCTCATAAGTTGGCTGTGCATCGAGCCAAGGCAGCAGTGCAACTGCCCAAGTTCCAATCTTCATGTGAGACGTAGTACTGGTGTTACCTGGATCCGATGGGTCACCTCCACCCGCAAACCGACCGAAACTCTGCACGTAGCCGGGAAGTTCGCCTTTGGCGTTTTCGTACTGGATCGCCGCCAAGGACAGGTTTTTGATCTGTGTGCTGCATTGGTTGCGACGGGCTGTTTCGCGGGCTGAGTTTACAGCGGGGATTAGCAGGCCCATCAGAATGCCGATGATGGTGATCACCACCAGCAATTCAACGAGAGTGAAACCGGATGGTTTGGTTTTCATGGCGGTGTCCATAGGCGAAGAGATAAGAGACGACGCGATCCGGCAGTCGCCGGTCTGTTCGATCGCTAGCGACACCATTATTCCAAGCCACGACGGGAATTGCAACTCAGAACCCCCTTCCCATCGCTCGAGTGGGGGATTAATGCACCATCTCGTGCGGACTGGCGGAAGTTTACGGTCGTACGCAGGTGACGTGAGTGCCTTTCTGGCAGATCGAACGGCAATCGGTCAACAAATCGCCGGAGATCCACTGCCCCCCAAATGCGAGGCGTTCTCAAAACGACTGCTACGGCAACAACAAAGCGGCGCAGAAACTGTGGTGTTTGAACGAAGATTGATGGCGGAAAACGACAGGAAATCGCCATTTGTCGATCTTGTTTGCAAGCAATCTCGAGCTGGACATTTTGGCGGATCGTCAATGGCTACTATTGCCTGCGTCGCGGAAAATTAGACATCGCGACGATGCTCAGGCAGGCAGAGTGTCGAGCGAGAGCAAATCGCGAAGCGAGCGTCGGCAGCCCTACTTCCGATTTGAACGTGAATCGCGATGGAATCTCACAGCGAACGAGAGGGCTCAGAAGCCGCCCTGATCCACCGCGGCGGTGAGCTCTCGTTTCAAGATCTCATCAATTGGCTTGCGTTGGAACGTCTGGTCAGCCAGCTTCTCACGATCACCGATCAACTTGGCTCGCTGGACCACTTCGCGAATATTTTCGGCCGCAAGCGGTTGCTTCAGCACACGGCCGAGCGGATGAGTGGTATCGACTTGCGTCGTTGGCAACAACACGTCGTTGACGTCGATCACCGTTGCCTTGCCAAGCTCAATCGCACGCCGCAACCTAGAAATCTGTTTCAGCGCATCGTCGCGTTCTTCGTCATCAAAATTTTCTTTGACGAACGAGTCGATCACGTCCAGCTCGCCGTACTGCGGGATTGGTAAACGCACCAAACGCTGCATCACCGCCGACGCTTTTTCCTGCGGGTAGTCATCCGCTCGCATTTCCTTGATCGTCGATTCCAACTGAGCGATGACCGACTTCTTCTCGTCCGGTGGCAAGAGGCTCTGTTCAATCACGTCGACGTAGCCAACCAACGTACGGATCGCGACTTCCGTGCGTTTTTGAAACAACACCCACGTGGTGACGCCACAAAACACAAATGACACGATTCCCATGAGCAACGTGCAAGCAACCACGATGGGCATGCACCCAGGCTCTTGTTGCTCCGGAGTGCTACTCTCTGGTTTCGAGTCGCCGGCGGACGTCGAATCGGGATCGGCACCAGCTCCGGTCAACTCCGGTGCTGGTTCGTTTTCATCGTTGGCCGAGCTCACAGATTGAATTCGATCTTCAGGATTTTGAACTTCAACTTACCTGCTGGCACGTCGACTTCAGCCGTCTCGCCGACTTTCTTGCCAACCAAGCCCTGACCAAACGGACTGGTGACTAGAATCTTGCCGCTGTCGTAATCTTCATCGCCGGCGCCAACCAAAGTGAATTGTTCTTCGTCGCCATAGGCAACGTCTTCCACCGTCACCGTGCAGCCAAACACAACTTCATCCTTGGGCAACGACGACACATCGATGATCGACGCACGAGCGATCTTGTCGCGCAGCTCGTTGATCTTCGCCATCAACATGCCTTGGTTCTCACGCTGAGCGTGATATTCCGCGTTCTCTTTCAAGTCACCTTCTTCACGAGCTTCCGCGATCTTTTGGACGATCATGGGCATCTCTTCGTTTTCCATGCGATTGATCTCGGCCTTGATCTTGTTGTAGCCCTCTCGGGTCATTGGTACCGATTCAACCATTGTCGCGATCCTACATGTGTTTGGCTGGAGACATAAAAAAAGAAACCTTCCCCGAGGGAAAGGTTCGTTCGCAAACCGCAATTGTCGACCAGTCAGATTGAAAAGTCCAGTCCCAGGACCGAATCGACCGGCGATGGTGGGCTCCGTTCCAAAGCCGACCAAACATTCATTTCAATCGATTCAAAAGCAACGATCCGCCGGGGCGATCCGCACCGGTCGCAAACCAAGCCACCGACCGCAAGCCACTTTCTTACCGCTAGTCGCTGAATCGATGAAAGCTCTCATTCTGTCGCTCGGGACTTGGCTGCGTCAGATCACGATCATCCAAGTACTCGACCGGCGCATCACCAGGGTCACCTTCATGCGGCAATCCAATCTCCTCATTCATCCAGCGTCCCAGATCGACCAACTGACATCGCTTGGAACAAAACGGCATCGCCGGCGTCTCATCCGATAGAAAACGGCGGCCGCATGTTGGGCAATTGATTTTGACGGGCGGTTCCATGCAAGGCTCCTCGGTCGGTTCAGTTGGTCAAGCAGCGCCATTTCTGCGACGCACTCAGTAATCTCGCGGTGGAAAAAGCCTCCTCCCGCAGGAGGGCTTGCTACAATCGTCCTGGTCGCATGCGATCGAGACTTTGACACGCGAATTTCGCTGCACTTGTTTGCTGCAGACAGGATTCGATCGAGTCAATCGTTCGCCCGCAACGCCGCTGTCAATCAAACTGGCTTTCCCACGTCCTTTCGTCAAGCTCGCCCGATGCAATCCGAATGCCATCGCCGCCTCCAAACGAGCAACCGCCCCCGCCAATCGGCACATGCGTTGAACTCAATTGAGATTTGGCATGGCCAACCGTCGGCATGGGCGACATTGGCCTGTGCCGTTTTTCTAGCGATGCTCGGCACAGCCCCATCGCCGGCCCAGGAAGCACCGAGTCAGGAAACTCCTAGCCAGGAAGCCAACGAGACCGAAGACCAAACCGCCGACACGCCGCGAGTAACTCGTTACTCGGCCAGTGTCGAAGCCAAGGCGGAAAAAATCCTGAACGAAGCCGGGCTGCGCCGCAGCGGCAAGTCATTGATCGCGAATGAATCGGCCGAGATCGCTCGGGCGATGACCGCTTTGATCAAACAGCGACGCGAATTGGTTCTGCAACAAAAAGAATTCGACGCGGTGCTGGGCCAGGTCCAGCAGATCAACGACCAAATCCGAGCCTCGGAAAACCAAGACGCTGAACTGAATCTGCAATTGGCACGCGTCGCGGGAAACGACGTTGGGTCAAACAATCGAATCGTCGCGTTGATCAACGCCAACCGAACTCGCGTCAGCCAACTTCGATCGCAACGAACCAAGACACAAGAACGCGCCAACGAGCAACGATCCTCGCTCAATTCCAAACAAGCAGACTATGCGGAATCCGTTTTCCAAATCCGCCAAGACCTGGACGCGTTGCGGACGGTGCTCGCGAAAACGCTGGAAGATCCCAAAGTCAAAATCGCGGTCCAAGTCATGAACGCGAACCAGAGCGTTCCCGCATCCATCTCCGCCGAAGACATTTTGCAGACGATCGAACTACGGCTTGCAAAAATCGAGCAAGAAGTTTTCTCTGAATCGATCCCGTTGGAAATCGAACGCAACGGTTCGCTTTATGTGACCGCCAGCGTCAACAACCAACCCATTCGCATGATCGTCGACAGCGGTGCGACGCTGGTGACATTGACCGCCGAAGCAGCCAAGGAACTCAAAGTCGAAATACCGACCGACGCACCGCTTCTGCGTTTGGTGATGGCCAACGGTGATGAAATCTCTGCCAAACGAGTGGAACTGGATTCCGTTCGAGTCGGCCAGTTCGAAGCCAAAGACGTCTCGTGTGCGGTCCTGGAGCCCATCGCCACGCGAGCCGATCCGATGCTTGGGATGAGCTATCTCGGTGAATTTAAATTCGAAATCGATGCCGCACAGAAAAGCCTCAGCATGCTGCGAGTCGAAACGTCGCCTTAGTCCTCCCGATCTTGCAAAACTTGCATCGGCATTCCCCAGCGGCGACAATCAGATCCCCACCGCAGGCTTCCCCGCCCATCTCGCCCCACCTTTGAAAGCACCCGCGAATCGCTCGCGATTGCTTTCCCCGCCGAGCGATCATGCCAACCAGGCTCCCCATCTCGTTGCACGCAGTTCTCCTCGCGTCATCGCTCTTGCTTGCCCCGCTTGCAGAACAAGCCGCGTGCCATGGCGAGGAACCAGACAAAACTGACACCGCCAAGATCCCAAAGCCGGAGTCGATGTCGTTCTTTGAAGATGACATCCGCCCGATGCTGGTCGAGTACTGTGGCGATTGCCATTCGCCAGATGACGACGAGGATCCAGTCGGTTTTCTCAAATCCATGACGATGGATGAGATTCAACTACGCCGCGAAGTTTGGTCGAGCGCGGCGGAGCAATTGCATAACCGCACGATGCCTCCCGCGGATGCGGACCAGCCAACTGAAACGGAACGATTGCGGCTCAGCCAATGGATTGAAGACCACTTGAAGGCCACCGCCTGCGACGGTGGCGAGTTCGCAGGACGCCCCGTGCCACGACGATTCAATCGCGATCAATACACACATGCGATCAATGACCTGACCGGACTGAACTTTGATTTCGTCGAAACGTTTCCTGCCGATGGTGGAGGCGGCGAAGGATTCAACAACAACGGTGAAACCTTGTTCATGCCGCCTTTGTTAATGGAACGCTATCTAGAAGTCGCGTCCCAAGTCATCGACGAGGCGATCGTACTCACGCCGCGGCTGATTGAGTTTCAACCGGACGGCGAAGCACCCATCGCAACGCACACGATGCTTTGCAGCACCGATGAAACATACGGCCTTTCCATTCGGCTGCCGCGAAACGTCCCGGACAACTCACGAGTCCAAGTGCGTGTGGACGGCATCGTCGCGGCGACGTTGAAAGAGAACCACCGAGAGAACGATCATCACTGGATGACGTTGTCGCTCCCGAAAGGACAGCACCACATTGCGGTCCAATTCGATTCCACTGCAAGCGATTCAGCCGATCAAGACTTGCCAACAATCACTCATGCTCGGCTGTTTCAATTGCCTCGAATTGAATACCGCAAAGGGCAACAGATCGAACGCGACCGACAAAAGATGTCCGACGTTGTTCGCGAGTTCGCTTGGAAGAACTCGGAAGCCCCAATCGACCAACTCAGGCCAAAGTTCCATCGCGGGTTCGAAGAATACGGTCGTGACTCGTTGAAAAAACGCTTGGTCGCGACCACGAAGATCCTGGGGCTCGCATCCGATGATGACGCGCTGACTCATCCGGTTTCTCGCGAAGATGCTGAGGTAATCTTGGCTCGCTTCGCTCGACGTGCTTGGCGGCGACCAATCGACCAATCCACGACCGCTCGCTGGATGGTGCTGTTCGATCATGTGGTTGCTCGAGGCGAAACCTCTCGTGCCGCGTTGCAACTGGGCCTGCAAGCGATCCTGACGTCGCCCAACTTTCTGTACATCAGCGAATCCGACTCCGATGACTCAAACCTTCATCGCATCACGGATTTGGAACTCGCGACGCGGCTTTCGTTTTTCCTTTGGTACTCGATCCCCGACGAGCAACTGCTGAAACTTGCCGAGCGTGGTGAGCTCAGCCAGCCTGAGACGCTTCGCGAAGAAGTCGACCGGATGCTCGCCGATCCACGCTCGAAACGCTTCGCCGATGCGTTTGCCAGCCAGTGGCTCGGAACCGCCGCGGTTGGAAACACGGTCATCCCTGACACCAACTTTTTCAAACCGGCATACTCCGACAAGCTCGTGATCGATCTTCGCGAACAAGTCGGCCAAACGATGGCCTGGATGATTCGCGAAAATCGACCGGTGACGGATTGGATCGATTCCAACACGGTCGTCATCAACCATCGGTTGGCCAAACACTACGGAATGGAAACCACTGCGAAGAAACTGAAAGACGACAAAGATCGATTCGTTGCCGTTCGCATCGCAGACGATTCCGAAGCGTCGCGTCGCACCGGAGCTTTGGGCTTGGGTGCCGTTCACATGCTGACCAGTTATTCGCGGCGAACCAGTCCCGTGCTTCGAGGGGCGTGGGTGCTCGAGACAATCTTTGGAACTCGAGTCCCGGCACCGCCGCCGGATGTCCCGTCGCTGCCGGGCGGTGAAAAAGAGAACGGCAAAAAGACGGTTCGCCAACGACTGGAACAGCACCGAGAAAACCCAACCTGTGCCGCCTGCCACGACTTGATCGATCCTATTGGTTTCGCACTCGAAAACTTTGACGTGATCGGTCGATGGCGTGATCATGAACGCGGTCCCGCCAGCGAAGAGGATTGGCAGAAGAAGATTGAAAAAGCTCCCGAAACAATCGCGAAGCTTCCGATGATCGACAGTTCGGGACGGTTGCCCAGCGGAGAAACGTTCGACGGCGTTGACGAATTGCGGGCTGTCCTGATGGCTCGGCAAGACGCTTTCCTGGACGAGTACATCCGGCGCATGCTTGGGTTCGCCTTGGCGAGAAGCCTAGAAGAAGCCGACGCGTGCACGATCGATTCCATTCGAAATCACATGTTGGATAACGATCTGCGGACTCGCGAGTTGATTCACGCGATCATTCAAAGCACTCCATTTCTGAACCGAGGCTAAACGATGCTGTTTCGAACCAAACGTGCGAGTTTGTCACGACGTCGGTTGCTCCGTGGACTATCGCAAGGCTCCGCGGTGGGACTGAGCCTTCCTTGGCTGCATGCGATGGCCGGCGAGTCACCTGACAATTCGCCACCGGACGTGGATGCAAACGGCAAAGTCAAACCGCTCGATCGACCGCCCGTTCGCACGGCATTTTTGTTCATGCCCAATGGAGTCAACCCAACCAATTGGACGCCGCCGGAAATCGAAAACAGCGACCAATTCGAACTGACGCCGATGCTGAAACCTCTGGCCGACGTTCGCGACGAAATCGTGTTGCTGGAAAACTTGCATCACCCCAACCTGAACATGCGAAACGGGCACTGGCCGAAAGTGCCCGCGTTCTTGTCCGGCGGTTTCGTGCTTCGCACATCAGGCCGAGACATGGACACCGGCAGCATGTCGGCCGACCAATTCATCGCATCGAAGATCGGTTCGCAAACGCCGCTGCCAAGTTTGGAACTCGGCGTCGACTCGGCTTACACCGGCGTCGACAATGTGGGTGGCGGATTCACTCGCATCTATGGTTCTCACATCGCTTGGCGAGACCGAAACACGCCGCTGCCCAATGAAATCGTTCCGCAGCTCGCCTTTGATCGACTGTTCCGTGGCGGTGCCGCGTCTCCGCCCGTCTCGGGATTGAACCTGCACGATCCGAAGGTCGCGAAATCGCTGCAACGAGACACAACCAGCGTCCTCGACATTGTGCTCGAAGACGCTCGCGGATTGTCTCGGCAACTCGGCAGCGAAGACCGCGCGAAACTGGACGAGTACCTGCAAAGCGTCCGAAGCGTGGAGCAGCGCATCGAAGCATCGATGAAGCCCCAACGACGCTGGATCAACGAAGGCAAAATCGACGTGCCGCGTCCGGGCCCCGGACTTCCTGAACAGCACATTGAACACGTTCGACTGATGATGGACATCATGGTCCTCGCGTTTTGGACCGACTCAACTCGCGTTGCGACCTTCATGATGGGCAACGCTCAAACCGGCCGAAACTTCTCGTTCATCGATGGCGTGAACAGTTCCTTCCATGGGATCTCTCACCACCGAAACGAACCCGACCGGATCGCAGAATACGAGCGCATCGGCACCTGGCATGTCGAGCAGTACGCTTATCTGATTGATCGCATGCGATCATTGAAAGAAGGCGACTCGACGCTTCTAGATAACTCGATGGTTATGTTCGGCTCGACCATCCGAGACGGCAACAAACACGACATCGAAAATCTGCCACTGTTGCTGGCCGGTCGAGGAGGCGGCGTCGTTCGCACAGGACGCCGGCTGGTTGCACCCGAAAAGTCCAGGCTGTGCAACTTGTACGTCTCAATGTTCAACGCGATGGGAATCGACGCGGAACAATTCGGAACCAGCGACGGCAAGGTCGACTTGAGCTAGGCGGGCAACCGCAGTCTGAAAGACCACCGGTTTGGTCGTCCGCCAAATCTCATCACAAATCAGAACGATTCGGGATAGATCACCAACTCGATGCGGCGATTCGCGGCGCGACCGGCGGGCGTCGTGTTGTCTTGCCGTGGATTGTTTGATCCTTGAGCGACCGTAAACAATTGCTGTTCGGGCATGCCGCTTCGTCGTGTCAACCAATCCAGCACCGCACCCGTTTGAGCCGATGTGAGTTGATGAGCACTGCCGGCGGCTCCGCCATACATGGGAGCGTTGTCGGTGTAGCCTTCGATGCCGATTCGTTGACGTGGGAAAACTGAACGAAGCTGTGCCGCGGTCGGATCGAGGATCGCACCCGCTGAAGGCTGCAGTTGGCCGGTTCCTTGAGCGAACAGTTGATCGCTTGGCAACACGACCCGCAGAACTTCGCCGTCTTGTTCGACTTTCAAACCGCCCAAGTTCAAACGGCCGGCCATTTGGTTCAAGTTCGTGTTCGCACGAATCGTCGCACCGCCACGCATTTGAGCGGAGGCTCGAAAACTTCGTGCTTGAGTCTGAGCGTCATGGGCCGCGATGCGAGCCGACTCGTATTGCTGAGTCGTGTCCGACAATTGCTTGCGGACCAGGTTCAACTCGTCGCGATAAACCTGAGACTGCTGTTCGCTTTGTGCGAGTTGCGTGGTGAGCTGGCGATTGTTGTCGTCCAGCAATTGAACTCGACGGTTCAGCTCGGCCACCTGGGCCTGGATGCCGTTGACCGCGGTGGTGCTAGGTGGCGGTTGCCACACGGAAGTACCGCCGCCCGCCAAGTACGGGTTTTGCGAGCAGCCCGTTGCGACGCAGGTCCACAAAAGTGCGACCGCGAGGAAAGGCATATCGGAGCGTTGACGTAGAACGTTCATGGCACGGACGTTACGAAACGAAACCAACCAATCACAACACCGATTCGAAACGACTTTCAAAAAATCGAGCGGATTCACTCAAGAATCGCCAAATCTCGAAATCAGCCAGCAACGCAACATCAGCCCGAAACGCAACGACGGGAACCTCAGTCCGCCAAAAGCTCATCATCGACTAAAAAACGCATCACTCGTTCCGTGTCTGACAAATCATCCAGCAACAACGTCGGCTCGGCCGGGGCCAATTGTTCGCGGGAGAACTCGCCAGTCGAGACGGCCAGCGTTTTTGCACCGATCGCTCGGCCGCACAGCACGTCGGCGGGAGTGTCGCCGATCACGATCGTTTCTTGATGAGCGTCGCCGTGCCGGCGTGCCACCATCATCGCCGCCCGCCGCGCCATGTCGTCGCGATGCGCATCCAAATCGCCGCCGATGATCCAGCGAACCCACCGACGGATCTCGAAATGTTCCAGTTTCTGAGTTGCCGTCTCCGGAAAATTCCCGGTCATTACAGCAATGTCGAGGCTGGGAATTGCGTTCAATGCCTGCAACAACGGCACGATGCCGGGCAACAATGTGCCTCCCGTTCGTCGCAATTCGGCTCCAAACAGGGCTCCGTATCGACGTCGCAATCGGCCACAATTGTTTTCCGTCGGCGAAACCCGGTTTCGCTGCAACAACTCCACCATCAGGCTGCGATCAGTCCTGCCTGAAAACGAGATCTCAGTATCGGGATTTTCGACCGCGAATTCCTCTCCAATCGCTTGCCGAAGCGCTCGATTCCCGCCACCGGCGGTCGTCAAAAGCGTCCCGTCGATGTCAAATAGCAACACTCGCACGTAACCGCTGCCCCTTCCCTCTTGTTGTCTTCCTAAGTTGTCGCATGAGTGTCCCAAACGTTGACCCGTCCCACCAGCCCAATGCTTCGGCGAAAGAGGCAACACGTCCGTCGCCAGCGACCGAGGGCTTGGACAAAAGTGGCGAGCGAGTTCGCGAAATGTTTCGGCAGATCGCACCGCGATACGACGTGATGAACCACCTGCTGTCACTGAACATCGACAAATGGTGGCGACGCAAAGCGGTGCAGACGCTGAAGATTCAAGGCGACGATCCGATTTTGGATCTCTGCTGCGGGACCGGAGACCTGGCGATCGCGATCGCTGATGCCGCCGGCGCGGACGTCCAAGTCATCGGCAGCGATTTCTGCCACGCGATGCTGGAGATCGCTCGCGTCAAAGAAGCCAAACGGACTCGCGACACAGCGGGCGGATCAGGCCGACACACGATCCCGTTCTTGGAAGCGGACTCGATGGCGATGCCCTTCGACGACGACTCCTTCCAATGCGTGACCGTCGCGTTCGGGTTGCGAAACATCGCCAACACCGATCAAGGCCTCTCCGAGATGGCTCGCGTCTGCAAACCAGGCGGACAGGTCCTGGTGCTCGAATTTTCTCAGCCGACGCTGCCGGTTTTGAAACAAGCCTACAACTTCTATTTCCGACACGTGTTGCCTCGCATCGGCCAGTGGATGGCTCGCAACGACAAGTCCGCCTACGAGTACCTTCCAGAATCGGTTGGCAAGTTCCCTTGCGGTGATGCTTTGGCTGGCCGGATGCGGGACGTCGGATTGCAGCACGTGACCTTCCGCCCGCTAACGCTCGGTGTCGCAACGATCTATGTGGGCGAAAAACCAGGCGGCAAGACGGATCACGCTGAGATGGCGGCTCACCGCGAACGCGAAGCCTTGGTGGCGACATGAGCGACGGAACCAAACGTCGCCGCCGAATCGTGCTGGCGATGACGGGTGCCTCCGGGGCACCGATCGCGGTTCGTTTGCTGCAAGTCATGCGGCGCGATCCAGACGTGGAGGTTCACCTGACGATCAGCCCCAGCGGAGCGGCCGTTCTGCAACAGGAAATGGGGCTGCAACTGAATTTGCGATCGCCGGATCTAAACGCGTTGCTGGCGTGCGTGCCGCAGTGGGCCAGCGAACCAGCGCCGAAGTTCGACGAGATCGGACCGACCGGCGATGAGCGATTGCATTACCACCAGCACGATGACTACATGACACCGATCGCCAGTGGGTCGTTTCTCACCGACGCGATGGTGCTGTGCCCTTGCAGCGGCAGCACCCTGTCAGGCGTCGCTCGTTCGGCCGCGTCGAACTTGGTCCAACGTGCCGCCGAAGTGCATTTGAAGGAACATCGCAAACTGGTCGTCGTGCCTCGCGAAACGCCCATGAGCGTTTTGCAAATCGAGAACATGCACCGTCTGGCTGCTGCCGGTGCCGTACTGCTTCCCGCGATGCCGGGTTGGTATCACGATGTCAAACGAATCGAAGACCTGGTCGACTTTGTCGTCGCAAGGATTCTCGATCAAATCGGTTTGGACAACGGATTGATCCAACGATGGAAGGACGCATGAAGCGGGAACAACGATGGCAAAACTGAATGACTGGCTCGGCCTGATCCGCTTTTCGCACACCATTTTCGCACTCCCATTCGCGATTCTGGCGGCTTTCCTCGCTTGGGCGACTCCGTTGCCCGAGACCTCGCCGGTAGCCTACCCGCAGATTAGGGCTCAGGATATCGTCGGCATCCTGCTGTGCATGGTCTTGGCCCGCAGCGCAGCGATGGCATTCAACCGCTGGGTCGATCGACGAATCGACGCCGCGAATCCTCGTACCGCTACTCGCCACATTCCCGCCGGAAAGCTATCCGCTCCGTCCGTGCTCGCGTTCACGGTACTTTGCGGAGTCGGATTCATCGCCTCGACGCTGCTGTTTCTGCCCAATCGATTACCGCTTTTTGCATCCGTTCCGGTGCTGTTGTTTCTCTGCGGTTATTCGCTCGCCAAGCGTTTCACCTCCTCCGCACACCTGTGGCTGGGCATCGCACTCAGCCTGTCGCCGATCTGTGTCTGGGCCGCAATTCGCGGTGAAGTCGTGCTTCAGCACCCCAGCGATTTCTGGGTCCCCGGATGGCTGGCCGTCGCGGTCGCGTTTTGGGTGGCAGGGTTTGACATCATCTATTCGTGCCAGGACGCCGAGTTCGACGCCGCCGAAGGACTGCACAGCGTTCCGTCTCGCCGCGGCGTTTCGGGCGCCCTGCGGGTTGCGGCGGTCTCACATGTTGCGATGATTTTAGCGTTGGGTTTGCTGGCCTGGACGGGAGGATCCTCCGGTCTGGGGCTGGTCTTCCTCATCGCCGTCATGCTAACTGCCGCTTTGGTCATTTACCAACATCAATTGGTTTCGCCGAGCGACCTGTCTCGCGTCAACCAAGCCTTTTTTCATACCAACGCGATCGTCAGCCTGATTCTGATGACCGCCGGCGTGATCGACTGCTTTGTTTAGCGGTTGATTTCCTGTGCGGTTCGCAACACGCCGACCAATCGTCCTTTTCGCATTGCCTTTCCCTTCGAATCATCACCATGCAAGCCAACGAACGAGACGCCCGCTTTCGCGAAATTCGTGACAAGGTCGAATCTGAACAACGCCTGTCGATGGAAGACGGTTTGTTTCTTTACGAACCCGAAGTTTCGATCCAACAGGTCGGCGAACTGGCCAACTACGTTCGCGAACGAAAGAACGGCAACGTTGGCTACTACAACATCAACACGCACCTCAACCCGACCAACGTTTGCGTTTACCGATGCCGATTTTGTGCGTTCCGCAAAGATCTGCGGGACGAAAATGGATACGCGATGACGGATGAGCAAATCCTACATCGCGGTGCGGAGGCAACGGCCAACGGGTGCACCGAAATGCACATCGTCGGCGGTTTGCACCACCAAAGAAAGTACGAGTGGTATCGCGACATCATCTCGATGCTGAAAGAGAACTACCCGAAGATTCACCTGAAAGCCTGGACCGCCGTCGAAATCGACTGGTTCCGATTTCAAACCAAGAAGTCGTTTGAGTGGGTGCTGGACGACATGCGTTCCGCGGGACTGGGAAGCATGCCGGGTGGCGGAGCCGAAATCTTCCACCCCGAAGTTCGTGATCAACTTTGCGAACACAAAGCCAACACGCCGGCTTGGTTAGAAATCCACCGCACCGCGCACCAAATTGGTTTGAAAACGAACTGCACGATGCTGTACGGCCACGTCGAAAAGGCCTACCACCGAATCGACCACCTGATGCGCCTGCGTGAATTGCAGGACAAAACCAACGGATTCCAAGTCTTCATCCCGCTCGCCTTCCACCCCGACAACACGAAGCTGTCGGATCTGAAAAAGCCCTCGGGGCTGATGGATTTGCGAACGATGGCGATCAGCCGCTTGATGCTGGACAACATCCAGCACATTAAGGCTTACTGGATCATGCTGGGCATCGAGACGGCTCAGACGGCATTGGCCTACGGAGCCGATGACATTGACGGAACCGTCCGGCACGAATTGATCTACCACGACGCCGGTGCGAAGACGCCCGAGTTCATGTCCGTGGACCAGATAAAAGACCTGATTCGCGAAGCGGGCCGGGACCCGATCGAGCGTGACACGACTTACAACCGCGTGATTCGCGACGAAAACGACTTCACGGTCTGGCAATCAGGCGAAAGCGTCGATGCCGACGCTCAGCTGGCTGGAGCCTAAGAAACGCGGGAGATAGGTGCCATCTGTCATAACCCGCGGCGTAAGCAAGGCACACAGCCCACGTTTCACACCCGCAGCGTAAGCAAGGCTACCAATTCGCGCAAAAAAAAACGCGGCAACCATTGAGGCTGCCGCGTTATTGTTTTCAATTGGAAGACGTCTTTCGATCACGCGCCGCTGGTTTGCAATTGCCCAGCGATGGCCGATTCCATGCCAAACTTCATCAGCGTCTCTTGCAAGATCGCTCGGTCGGCATCGTCCAGTGGGACCATCGGCAAACGCATTTCGCCGGTGTCACGTCCGACCATCTGCATCGCAGCTTTGACCGGGATCGGATTCGTCGCCAGCCCCAGCATTTTGCTGCACAGGGAATACAAACGATGATGCAGTTCGGCTGCCTTCGTGTAATCGCCCGCCGCTGCTGTTTGAACCATTTCTAGCAACACCGCTGGAACCAAATTGGCCGCCACGGAGATCACGCCTTCGGCTCCGACGCTCATCATCGGCAATGTCAACGAATCATCGCCCGACAGAACGGTCAGGTCGGTCGCACCCAAGACCGCAGTGCATTGATCCAGTGACCCAGTCGCTTCTTTCACCATCGTGATGTTCGACAATTCCGCCAAACGCACGATCGTGTCGACTTCGATGTTCTTCGCCGAACGACCGGGAATGTTGTAGACACAGACCGGGATGTCGACGGCTTCCGCGACGGCGCGGAAGTGTTGATACATGCCTTCCTGAGTTGGCTTGTTGTAGTACGGAGCGACTTGCAACGTCGCATCCGCACCTTCATCGGCGGCTCGACGAGTCAATCGCAACGCTTCTGCTGTGCTGTTGCTGCCCGTGCCCGCCATGACCTTGACGCGGCCGGCGACGTGTTGAATCGTCAACGAGATCACACGTTCGTGCTCGTCATGCGTCAGCGTCGGTGACTCGCCCGTCGTTCCGCATGGCACGATGCACGTCACGCCCGCGTCGATTTGAAAATCGATCTGTTCAGCCAAACGTTTCTCGTCGACTTGTCCATCACGAAAGGGAGTCACAATGGCGGTGGACAAACCAGCGAAATCGCTGCCTTTTCTGGGAGACATCAAGCACGTCCGGAACAAAAGTCAAAAAACAGGGTCATGGAACAAGCGAGCAGTTTAACGTTTTCTCAAAACATTTCACGGGCCAAAATGCGGCCGAAACGAACAGTCTGAGCGATCGGTCTCGGTTCACGCCGTCCTATCGCTGCCGCAATCGGCAGCGACCGCCCAAACGCATTCAATCGACGGTTCCGATCGCGAATGATCTTCAAACGCGACGAGCAGACCTCGTGCGAGAATGAGCGTTAGCGACCAGTCGATGGCAAGCGAAAGCCGAAATTGACATGCGAACACAAAACTGGACGCAGAGTCAGTCCGCGGGACGAGGAAACATTCGACTCGCCCAAACTCAGACACGTCCGCAAAAAAGAAGTTCGGCAGAAGCACCATTGCGTTGCCGAAGTGCGAAACGTCTGTTGAATTCCCAGGTCGCCAAATCCGCGTGGAACCGACGACCAGTGTCTGAGAATTCGTGAGAGATCAATCCAAGCGGAATTAGACCAAGTTCTTGCGAACGGCCCAAACAGCGGCTTGGGTACGATCCGAAACGCCGAGCTTACGCAGGATGTGCTGCACGTGCTCTTTGACCGTTTCGTAGCTGATGCCGAGCATCTTAGCGATCTCTTTGTTGGTCAGTCCCAACGCCATTTGACGCAAGACTTCGCTTTCGCGCTGAGTCAACGGCACGTCGATGTCTTGGTTCATCCGAGGAGTCGCCAAGGCACCGGTGACGCGACGAAGTTCTTCGCGAGTCCAGGACTGTTGACCATCGAAAGCCAGATTCAAAGCTTCGATTAGACGCGAAACGGGCGCCGTCTTTAGGATGTACCCGCATGCACCTAGTGCAACCGCGCGAGCGACATAGGTTGGGTTGTCGTATCCGGAAAACAACAGGATCGGCAGATCCGGGTGATCAAGCTTGATCCGACCAAGCGTGTTCAGACCGTCGCCGCCTTCCATCCGAATATCGAGCAATACAGCGTCGAGAGGGGTGTTCGATACGATCTCCAACGCGTCGGCAGCTTTGTCTGCCTGCGCGACCACATCAATGCCGGTTCCCTCAAGGGCGGCCAAAGTTCCCAAACGGGAAACTTCGTGATCGTCGACGATCAGTAGGCGTTTTGACATCAGTTTTTTCCATTCAGAGAAGAGGTATGAGCGGGAGCCGTGGTGGGCTGCTGGGCAATCGAGGGGTAAAAGCGGGTTGTAACTCAATCAACTAATAACGCAAACCGGTTTAGTTGACATGTGACGCATCTGACCATCGACATCGCACCGCACGATCCTTTGCACGCTAAATCTTAGCTCATGGTAGCCAGGAGGCCAGCGACGATCCGGTCATTCGGGCGATGCCCTAGTAGCACCTCCGGTGCCAAACTGCCTTAAAAGCACTCATTGCAAGCAAAAACGGGGGGTTTCCGCCAATCCCCTCCAGCGAGCGAGACAGTTGGTAAAACAAGCGACGCTCAATTTTATCCCCCTGCAGTGGTTCAACCCGCATCACTGTGAGGGTGTTTTTAATCCGATTTTGTCACACGACTGGTAAACGTATTTTTTTCGGAAAAGGTTCCAAAAATTTTGATAACTCAACAATGTCTTTGCTGAATTCCCATCCGCCGATCAAAGGAGAACTCTCCCCTCCACCCCGGATGGACCATCAATGCATCTCTATACGACGGGCTTCCCCGATTGGATCACTTCGGCCCGCACTGCACGCCATTTAACCCCGATTGGGCGATGACCGGCATCGCCGTTGGTTGTAAGTCGATGCGCAAAAGATGCGCAAATCATATCGACTGACAAGGCCGCAAAGTTTACGAAATGCTCCTGTGCCAGACCAATTAAAAGTAGAAACTTAACATTGCGCACGCTGACAATATAACTTACTCGTGAAACAGGTCGTTCCTGCCGTCATCTAAACATGGTCACGGCATCAGGCTGAGCAACACATAGTTACAACTGAAACCGCCTTGAGAGCTTCCAGCACAAAAGTGCCTTCTTCTACCGCCGCTATTTGCAGCCTCCGCGGGTATCCGCAAAGGAATTTTCGACGCCGTTACAACGCGTTCGCACGCAGTTGCCGGTCACGTCTCCGAAACTCGCGAGCTCAGATCACGGCTGGCCGGTGGGACGTATCGGCGAATTCTCCCGATTCGTGCGATTTCGCACCGTGCGTGCGGGGGTCGTGAGACGGATGCAATACGGGTAAACTCCGCGGTTTGAAACCAAACCGGACACGGAGAATAGGATTGATGGCGAAAGGATTGTTCACCCAGGGCATGTGCGTGCTATTGCGCCGTCCGCTCGAGCTGGACGAAATCCAATCGCGGTTGAACCAATTTCAATTGGCTGGTCGCCAAGAATCACTCGATGACGAGGACTCACCCGAGACGCTGATCTATGATTTTCGTCCGGAAGTCGGCGGCCATCTGCTCGTCACACCGTCGTCGATCCCCTGGCCCGATGACATGGGTGACCCAGACGAATCGCCCGAACGATTTGTCGCTTGGTCGCTGGGCCAATTCGGTCCGCTCGCATTCCCCGGTTGTTTGTCACGAGCCTGCGATCAGACGCGGCACTGGGATGACATGCCGGACATTCAATCCGAGCACACCTGTCACATCCGGTTCCTGATCAGCTACGTCCTGGGGACCGAAGAGGAAGACGACGAAGACGAGGACGACTTGCCGCTCGTCCCTGATGATTACGAGGCGATCGACGAACTACACTTCCTAACCAAAGCCGTCGCCGTGGTTCTCGAAGCTCCCGAAGCGATCTGCTACTTCAATCCCGGCGGGGAAGTTCTCTGCGACGAGAACGTTCTTCGCCAAGGACTCAACCACGCCTGGAACTTGGAATTGCCTCCGCTCGACATGTGGACCAATGTCCGGGTGTATGTCGACGACAACCGTTTCGCCATCATGGACACGGTTGGAAACGGCCAGTTCGATTTGCCGGACATGGAGGCGGTATTCCCGCTCTCCGAATACGTTGCCGAAGACGTGGAACGCTTCCTTCGACATGCGTCGCTGTACTTACTGGCGGGCGATGAAGAAGTCACGACGGGTGACACCGCCGATGGTCCTGGAGGCCAAACGTGGCTGGCGATGGAGTGCGACCAATCACTCTCTGATCCGCCTCGCCCAACCATCCGCTGGATTCCCGAAGACGGCCGGAACATCCCCGAACACCTGCTGGACCCCGGCACGATTGAAGAAGACTTCACCTCCCTCGATGACGATGTCGACGAAGCCTTTCTGGACGACCACGAGTTTGGCTCCAGCGAGTTCGATCCCAGTGGCACAGAGTACCTCGACCCAGAACCCTTTGATCCTGACAAACCGGACGATGAAGACGACTGAGTCTCGGCCTTGCACTGCACGTCCTCACGGCAAGTTCACGGCGAAGCACTCTGCGACAAACTTCGGTTCCAGCCAATCAACGCACACCTCCATTCCGTTTCCGTTTGATCGCGATTTCCTTCTGACCTGAAACGCAGACCATGTCTCATACAATTGTCATCTTTGGTGCCAGTGGCGACTTGACCAGCCGCAAATTGGTCCCGGCGCTCTTCCGACTTTTCTCTCGCGGACGTCTGCCTGACTCGACTCGCATCGTCGGTGTTTCGCGAAGCCCCTACGAACACTCCGAGTGGCGAAAATCGCTTCGCGAAACCACCGCCAAATTCGTCGGCAAGTCGTTCAGCGATGAAGCTTGGGAATCATTTGCACCCAACATCTTTTACCAACCCGGCGACATCAAAGACGCGGACTCATTCCAATCGCTTGCGGCGTTCTTGGATGAAATCGAAGAAGGTAAATCGACCGGTCGAGTCTACTACTTATCGACCATGCCTCAGTTGTACGAAGAAGCGATCCAGCAACTCGGTGCAGCGGGACTGGCCTGTGACAAAACCGGACCGCGTCGGGTCATCATCGAAAAACCGTTCGGCACGGATTTAAAAACGGCCCAGCGTCTGAACGAATCGATCCACCACGTTTTTCGCGAAGACCAGATCTACCGGATCGATCACTACCTCGGCAAAGAAACGGTCCAAAACATTTTCGCTTTGCGATTTGCCAACAGCATCTTCGAACCGCTGTGGAACCGGAACTACATCGACCACGTGCAAATCACCGTGGCCGAAGAAGTCGTCATCGGCCGGCGAGCTGGCTACTACGACAACAGCGGCATCCTCCGCGACATGTTCCAGAACCACATTTTGCAACTGATGATGATCACGGCAATGGAGCCGCCGGCGAAGTTCGACGCGGCTTTGGTTCGCGACGAGAAAGTCAAGGTTCTTCATAGCGTCCGCAAAATGAGGGGCGGTGACTTCGCCTCCCAAACCGTTCGCGGCCAGTACGCTGGTTACTTGCAAGAAGAAGGCGTTCCGGCGAACAGCCAAACAGAAACCTTCGCCGCGCTGAAACTGTACTGTGACAACTGGCGATGGCAGGGCGTGCCGTTCTTCTTGCGAAGCGGCAAAGGCATGTCATGCCGAACGACTCAAATCGTGATCCAGTTCAAGAACGTTCCCCACCAATTGTTCGGTGGATCCAAGAAAGAGAACAAGCTCGGTAACCGATTGGTCATTCAAGTCCAACCGGCCGAAGGCATTCAATTGCACTTCGAAACCAAGGTCGCCGACGCTGGAATGAAGACCCGAACCAATCACCTAGACTTCAACTTCCAAGATTCCATCGGCGGAGAAGAAATGCCGGACGCGTATCAGCGATTGCTGTTGGACGCGGTTCAGGGCGACGCCAGCCTCTTTGCCCGTGGCGACGAAGTCGAACTGGCCTGGAGCATCATCGATCCAATCATCGAAGCATGGCGAAGCCCGGCTGCTCCGCCACTGCATACCTACCCAACTGGTCTGTGGGGCCCCGAGGAATGCTCGCAGTGGCTGTTCGACCAAAAACGAGAATGGTTCGACGTGTGCCCAGTTATCTAGGCAGCCCAAAGTCCATCCGTACCCCGCAAGCGACTGGGGCCTCCCAGTCGTATCCCCGCGACCGACCAGCCCAAATAGTCGCGCACCATGTAGTCGACCGACACTCCCAGGCGCGCGCCATGTAGTCGACCGAGGCCTCTCGGTCGACCTCACATACCGCTTCTAGCAATCGCATATCTTCCCGCAAGCGATCGGGGGCCCCGATCGCCTACATCTCTCTACCCTTCGGTTCCAAGCCCGAACCGATGCTCACCGCGTTTGGCTGCCCGCAAAGACTCCGTGGTATCTTGCTCCGCTCCCGGGTCACCCTGCGACCGCATCCAACGATCCAGCTCTCGGCCCAGCTCCGAGCGAATTTCGGCCAAACTTTCGTCTTCGATCAAATTGGTCATCTCGTAGGGATCGTGTTCCAGATCATAAAGCTCCTCTTTCGGACGCAACTGGTAACGGTGAATCAGACGAAGTAGCTCCGGCTGATCAAAGCTCTGGAACACCCAAGTCTGCCAGTACTTGTTATTCAGCTCGCCGTTGCCCTTGATGCCCATCAAGTGCTTTTCGATGTACAGGTTCTCGTTCTGCAGATTGCGGATGTAGTGATACCGCCCATCGGTGATAGATCGAATGGGATAGGACGGACCTTCAGGAACATTGTTATGCGTCCCGTAAGCATATTCACGATGGGCATCCTTCTCGTGTCTTAGCACATGAGCGAAGGAAGACCCGTCAAACACTTCTGGTTGATACTCCGCACCGGCCAAATCCATCAACGTTGGCAACACATCGGCGTATTGCACCAGAGCGTCTGTCCTGGTTCCCGGCACGATCATGCCCGGCCACTTGGCGATCAACGCCGTGTGCACGCCCGTGTTGTAGTTCGTCCACTTGTTGCCTGGAAACTGCGAGCCCTGTTCAGACGTGAACAGCACGATCGTATCGTTTGATTCACCGACCTCTTCCAACTCATTCATGATCTGACCGAACTGATCATCCATGTAAGTGATCTCGGCCAAGTACCGACCAAACGCCGATCGAGTTTCGGGCGTGTCACCAATATTCGGTGGCAACTTCAGTTTACGAGGCGGGTACGCACTCGCGTCGCCCATCACCCACGGCACGTGCGGTTCCACCAACGCAACCACCAAACAAAACGGCTGACCATCATCGCGAGCCATGAACTCACGAATGGAATCCAATTGCATTTCTTGAGTCGGATTACGAACGCAGTTTTTGTCGCAACCATCCACCATCTCGAATGGGAAAGCAGATTCCGGCGACACATGAACCTTGCCGGCCAACCCGACGCGATAGCCAACTCGTGAAAGATGCTGTGGCATGCTCTCGATGTCACCACGACTGGCCGAGTGATTCCAATTGCAGCCATTTCGCATCGGATACAAACCCGAATACAACTCGGCACGACAAGGCTGGCAAATCGCTTCGGCGAGGAACGCCCGATCGAATGTCATCCCTTCTTTGGCGAGCCTTTCCAGGTTCGGTGTTTTCGCATTCTCGCCCCCGTACATCGGCAGATCGTTGTACGTGCAATCGTCTGCCATGACGATCAGAAAATTGGGCGACTTCGTCTCTGCGTGCGCGAAAACGGGGACAAAGGCAACCGCGAAAACGGTGGCAATGGTTCTAAGAAGGAGTTTCATGAAATCCGGGCGGGATGGGGATGCTTGCGTGTGTGTGCCAGCAATTCAAAATTGAGGCAGCGTAAATATCTTACCCCCAAACACCCGAGTCAACCAAATCCCGACGAATGGACGAGCCGGCCATCGCTCAATTCCTAGTACGATGGACTTCCAAGTCCGTCGGGGGCAAAGACTTTCGACGGACTTGGAAGTCCATCGTACGGATGTTGATTCAACGATCGCAGACGCACGAGCTAAGCCGCTTCGGAAGCTTCCGATGCCGCGTTCAGCTTGTTGTAAAGCGTTTTCAGTGACATACCGAGCTCTTCCGCCACAGCTTTCTTGTTGCCGTTGTGACGAGTCATCGATCTCTCGATCGCACGCTGTTCGATCTCTCGCATTGTCATCGGAGCGGTGTCGGCCAAATCGGCACGAAGCTGACGGCGGGCGAAGTGCTGCGGCAAATGCTCCACATCGATCGGAAGTGCATCGCACAACACGGAAGCATGCTCGATCACGTTGGCAAGTTCGCGAACGTTGCCCGGCCATTGATGCGATTGCAACTCAGCCATCGCCGCTTCAGTGAAAAGCTGACCGCTCGTCCCATCGGCACGATGTCGACGCAGCAAGTGCTCCGCCAATGCAGGCAAATCGTCAATGCGATCGCGAAGCGCTGGCAGACGAAGCTCAAACGTGTTGATACGGAACATCAAGTCTTCACGGAAGGTGCCTTCGGTCACCATTTGTTCCAAATCTCGGTGAGTCGCGCAAACGACTCGCACGTCGACCTTGATACTTTGGTTGTCGCCAAGACGACGGATGTCACCGGTTTCCAACACGCGAAGCAACTTTGCTTGAACAGCCAACGGCAGCTCACCGACTTCGTCCAAGAACAACGTTCCGCCGCTTGCGACTTCGAACAATCCCATCCGTCCGGAGTCCGCTCCCGTGAACGCACCTTTGACGTGCCCAAACAGTTCGCTCTCGATCAACGTCTCGGGCAACGCGCCACAGTTGATTGCGACGAATGGCTGATCGCTGCGAAGACTCTCGTCCGCGATCGCACGAGCGACCAATTCTTTGCCGCATCCCGTTTCGCCACGGATCAAGACCGTTGATTCAGTCGGAGCAACCTTGGCGATCAATTTGCGAACCGCGTTCATCGATTGGTTCTCACCGATCAAATCCGAATCGCCTTCCGCTCGCTGCAAGCGATGACGAAGGGCGGCGACCAAACGGTTCCACTCACGACGCTCACTCACGCGTCCCATCAACGCAGAAATCTCTGCCAACCGACACGGCTTCATCAGATAGTCAAACGTGCCGTGGCGGAGGGCTTCGATCGCGGTTTCTTGACTAGGCTTGCCCGTCATAATCACCGCTTCGATCTCCGGCCGAATTTCGCGAGCACGAGCGATGACTTCGATCCCGCTCATCCCGGGCATATCGAGATCAACCAACAGGCAATCAATCGGCTCCTTCGACAGAACATCGACAGCCGTTTGCCCGTCGGGACAAACGGTCACGCGGTATCCCATTCGTGGCAACTCGGTGCCCATCAGCTTTTGCAACTGAGGTTCATCGTCCGCGAAAAGAATGTGCATACCGTTGGCTTTAGGCTGCTTGGGTTTGCTGGGCATCTTGGAACTTCCAACTTTCATACGCGGGGGAGGTGACTTCTTCGGTGATGGCAGCGATTGGCAATCGCAATTCAAATTCGCTGCCGCGGTTCTCGCCTTCGCTGCGAGCACTCAACTGACCACCGTGCTGACAAACAATTCGGTGCGAAATACTGAGACCCAATCCGGTTCCGGTGCCATCGCGGCGCCGAGTGAAAAAGGGTTCAAACAAGTGGGCCTGAACTTCGGCTGACATCCCGCAACCGGTATCCTTCACGCGAACCGTTGACGTCTTGGGACCTTGCTGGATGTAGATGCTCACGTCGCCGTCGCAATCCACGCTTTCGAGTGCATTGGTCACCAAGTTTAAAATGACTTGGCGAATCTCTTGATCGTTTGCATAGACGATCGCCGTTTCGTCACCGAACAACCGCAGGGACTGACACTTGTACTTTCCAAGTGTTCCGACCATTTCGATCACGTCGTTGACCAACGGCACGATGTCAAACGAAGTCTTCTCGACCTGTCCCATTCGACTGAACAACAACATCTTTTCGATGATCGACTTGCACCGGAAAGCTTCGCCTTCGATGCGTTGCAGGTTCTCACGCCAATTCTCAGTCATCTCGCTGTCGAGCAATCGCTCGTCGTCGGGCAGCATCATCAAGTCGTTCATTCGCGACTCGATCGCTTCGGCGCTCCAAGCAATCGCGGCCATCGGATTGTTGATCTCATGAGCGAACCCCGCCGCCAAGAAACCGACGCCGGCAAGCTGTTCGTTGCGAATCACTTCCTGAGAACGCACCTTCACTTCTTGATCCAATTCGTCGCACATCTTTTCGATGTGAGCCATGCTGTTTTGGAAGCGATCGGTCATCTCATTGAGAATGACGGCCAACTCGCCAAGTTCGTCACCCGTGCCCAAATCGATCCGGTGCCCAAACTGGCCACGTGATACTAAACGGGCACCAATGACGAGATTGTTGAACGGCGCCAAGACGCTGGTTTGAAAGATCCACACCATCAATGCGGCGATAATCATCGATGCGGCAAACGCGACCCAAGCGATGCCGATCCCAAGTCGATAGCGGCCTTTGACATGATCACTGAACGCCGCCATTTGTCCGTGTATCAAAACAAGGTGAGCACGCGTCTTTTCGACCAAATCATCGAGGGTCTCTCCCATCTTGTTGCGACTGGAACGACGATCGATGACCAAATAGTCCAAGTTGTTTTGATTCTGCTCAATCTCAGACAATATTGAACGGATCGTTTTCAACGAATCACGTTGCGTTTCAGGATTGATTAGCGTCGAACCAGCCTCCACATCTTTGGGCTGTTCAATCTTGACCGTCACCATGGTGAAATAGCGATCGAGTGCCGAACCCAACTCATTGATGGTGTTGTGAAACTTTTCACTCTCCATTTGAAGATTCGAGTGCGGCATTCCAAAGGGATCGATCATGGTTGCCTGAGCGCGCATCTGGCACAAACGCGTGTTGCTGTCGCGTGCCTTCGCGGCGGCTTGAGCGATCTGCGTTGCCATCGGCAACTCCTTGGCTCGCGAACTGATCGCGTCGGCCAAGTTTCGGTATTGGTACAACCCGATGATCCCGACACCGCCGAGCGTGATCACTAAGGCGACCAAAACCAGCGTCCCGGTCAGCAGCTTGACTTGAATCGAGCCAATCTTCGGGAACTTGCCTCGCGGAGCCAAACGCCAGACTCTTGAATCGGTTCGCAAACGTGGGATTCGCCGAGACCAATTGGTTGCCGACTTTTCAGCAGCGGCATCCTCGCCTGACGTAGGATTTGCCTCGGCAGGAGACTTCGGCGCTGCAAAAAGAGGTTCGGCGACCGAGTCCGGGACCGCGTCACGGTTGGACATCGAAATCGTCGCGTCGTCAGCAGATGACTCATCCGAACCGGAGCCAAATAGCGACGCCGTGGGATGCGTTGCAGAGAGGCTGCCCGCCTCATGGGGTCCATTTTTTCGCATCCGAATCGGCCTCCCTGACCATCACGGTGTGAAACATCCTGTTCAACATTTCGAAGCGTATCGTTGGCTTGGCGGAGTGGCAAGAGCGGATCGAACTTGCGTTCCCAAAGCGTGATTTCCTATATCCCCACGTTGAACTTTGCTCCACGATCGCCGGGGACCGTCACACGTGACCAAGACCATCTTTTTTTCCGTCGGGGAACCCAGCGGTGACCAACACGCCGCTCGATTGATTCGTCAATTGGCGAATCCCGGCGGCTTGGCGATGCGAAACGACCAGCGAATCATTTGCCGCGGTTTTGGCGGCCCTTCGATGCTGGCGGCCGGTTGCCGCGTTGACTTGGACCTGACACGCCACGCCGTCGTCGGAATTGTGGAAGTCCTACCAAAACTCCGCGAATTTTTTCGCTTTGCCGACCAAGCCGAAGACATCTTCCGGTCCGGATCGGTGGACTCGGTCGTCCTGGTCGACTTTCCCGGATTCAATTGGCACATCGCGAAACGAGCTAAGAAGTACGGTATTCCGGTTCACTACTATTGCCCGCCACAGTTGTGGGCTTGGGGTGCATGGCGAGTTCGCAAGATGAAACGCAGCGTCGATCACGTGGTCGCTGTATTGCCGGTCGAGCAAACGTTCTTCAAGCAACATCAAATCCCAGTCAGCCTGGTCGGGCACCCGTTCTTTGACGCCGTTGCCGAACAAAAACTCGACACGGCGGTCATGCGTCGCTTCCAAAGCCAACAAAATTCCGGCGAACGAATCGTTGCGGTTCTGCCAGGATCACGTGACCACGAAGTCCGGTCGAACTTCCCCATTCAATTGGAAACCATCCGCCGATTGGACCGCGAAATGAGCGAGTCCGGTGAAAACGTGCGTTTTGCCGTCGCTGCCTACCGCGACAAGCAATGCCTTTGGTGCCGAGAACAACTGTCCGAAGAAGACAAAAACTTGCCGATCGATTTCTACGTCGATTGCACGTCCGAAATCATCGAAGCCGCCCACTGTGCGATGATGGTCAGCGGCAGCGTCAGCCTGGAATTGCTGGCCCGCGAAACTCCCGCCGCGGTGATTTACCGTGTCGGACGAGTCTTGCACGCGGTCGGAAAACGCGTTTTGAAGATCGACAGCGTCACGCTCCCGAACCTGATGGCCGGACGCAAACTCTTCCCCGAGTTCATCTCGGTTGGTGACCCGGAACCCGCGGTCGATTTTCTGACCGAAACCATGCGAGCGATGCTGCAGGACAGCTTTTACTACGCCAAAATCCGGCGAGACCTCCAGAACCTGCGAAATGAACACGCCAGTCCCGGGGCGTCTCAAAGAGCCGCGGAACTACTGCGTTCCAAGCTGTTCGGCGAACTCGAAACGCTCCCAGAAAAGAATTCTCTGGGTATGCAAACCCAAATGCGAAACGCTGCGTAACAGCCCGGGTCCAACTTCCCCCGTGGTCCTCTTTTCGTAACCTCGCCGAAATGAACCAGCCTGAATCGTCCAAGTCGTTGTTTTTGGGCGGTGCCGCGAAAGCCACCGCCGCCAATCGCGAAAAGGATGTTCCCAGAATGGGAGCCGAATCGGGCTACGAAGCGGTCGTGGTTGATGACGTCGCACCGGTTCGCATCAGCGCCTTCATCGGTTTCCTGATCTCGCTTGCCAGCTTCACCGCCGCGGTTGCCAAACCAATGCTGGTGCTGCCAGCTTTGGCGATTGCGATCTGCTTGTTTGCGCTGCGAAAGCACAGTGGAAGTGCCAAACCCGTTGGCACCACGGTCGCCAGAATCGGCCTGGTGCTAGCTTGCCTGTTCGGTTCGACCGGGTTCTTTGTGCACTACCTGAAGTACCGAACGCTCGGCGACCAAGCGACCTACTTCGCACAGCAGTACCTCGAACTGGCTGCCAACGGTGAAGAAGCCCTGGCACTCGAGTTGCAAAAGTCGGCTCCCAACCGTCAAGTTTCGACGATGAAGTTGGACGCGGCTTACGAGTTGGATCAATCCGCTCAGGAACAGCTCGAGACGTTTCGTGCGGGTGCTTATTCGGATGTCAAACGGCTCGGCCCAGAAATCCAGTGGGAACTCGACCGTCGACCTCGCGTCTTCCAGAAGTACGGCCGTGAAAAGGTCGACACGTACTGGCGAGATCCGACCGGGCAATTCGACAACGTGATTCAAATCGAACTGCAATGGAATCCGTCTCGCAGCGAAGACGAATCCGATTGGCATGTGACGCTGTTCCAAATTGAACGCGAATTGATCGTCGCGCCGGTCGTTCTTTAGCGGGCGTGGAACTCATCGCAAAAAGCTTTTCAGTCTGAATTCCGTTCGCATTTCGCGAACAACATCGGATTGGGGTGGCGTCGAATTGCTGGCAGTGCTTACGACCAAGTTTCCGGTTGTATTCCCCGCCGCTTGCCCTCTGACGTTCATCATGCCAGCTCGATCCACCGCTCTCATTTGCACCGTTTCGTCGTTGCTGATTTCCTGCTTCCTCTTGACCACTCAAACCGGTTGCCTGGGTTTGATGTCCAACTTGATGCACGCCGTTGGTGCCGATCAAGTTCCCGCGGAATGCGAAGAACTCAAGGATTCCAAGGTCGCGGTTGTGACCTTCACCGACCGCAGCCAATACAGCGAAGACATCGCCGCACGGACTCTGTCGCGAAAAGTCAGCGACATCCTGCTCAACAAAATCAAAGACATCAGCCTGGTTCGCGAAGATCAAATCCAAGAGTTCCGCGACACCCACGGTTGGGAAAACACGGACTTCCTAGACATCGGCAAAGGGGTCGAAGCAGAGAAGGTCTTGGCAATCGAACTGACCGGCATGAAGCTCCGCGAAGGTGCGACGCTTTATCGCGGATCCGCGGCCGTGACCTTGACCGTCCTCGACGTCGAAACCGAATCCGTCATCTTTCGCAAAGAGATCGACGAATTCATGTTTCCCTCGACGGCGGGGCAATACACCAGCGAGACGACCGAGTCGAAATTCCGCAAGCTTTATCTGCAAATGCTCGCCGAACGCATCGGCCGAGTGTTCCACCCCTACGACTTCGCCGACACGATCGCGATGGACGGGGCAATCGCCAGCCAGTGAGCTGGGCGAACGTTTTCGACGCTCCCCGTGTCTGATTGCGTGAGCAGATTCTTGTTCCGCGTCGGACGCCGCACAAACACCCGCGCGACCGTGCTGGAGAGACCCTCCGTCTCGGAAGTCGTGCAGATATCTGCTACCGGTTTTCGGCAGATTTCCACATGGTTTCTCTCTCCTGAAATGAAGTTTGGGAAGAGCTCGAGCGAATCCGTCCAGGCATACGTGAGGGCGAGGGCCGAGCATGGGAAGTGGTCAGCAGCCCTCCGGCCGCACTTTTATGGCCAACTGGTGTCGCAGTACTTCACCTTGCGAAATTTCTGCCTCAGCAAAGCAACTGCGCTCCGGTCGACAAACCGCTTCGCGTATCTGACAATTCATCCTGTTTGCAACGATTCTCGCCACGCACTCCAACTCAATTGCTATGAAAACGGCTCGTCACGAACTCGTCATTTTGGGCGGTGGCCCAGCCGGATATGTCGCCGCGATTCGCGCAGCACAACTTGGCATCGACGTTGCCTGCATCGACGACAACCCTCGCTTTGGCGGGACGTGCGTTCGCGTCGGCTGCATCCCCAGCAAAGCCTTGTTGGAATCCAGCCACCTGTACGAAGAAGCCCAGCATAAATTTGCCGATCACGGGCTGAACGTCAGCAACGTCGAAGTCGATCTCGACGTGATGATGAAACGCAAAGAGAAAATCGTCGAATCGTTGACCGGCGGAATCGACATGCTGTTCGATCGCCGAGGTGTGACCGCCTATCACGGCCGCGGCCGCCTTCGCGATGTGGACAGCATCGAAATCACCGCCAGCGAAGGTGCGACCGACGATCAGCCGACCTTGGTGACGGCCGACCAGATCATGCTGTGCCCGGGCAGTGTTCCTGCACAACTGCCATTCGTCGAAGAAGACGGCGATCGAATCGGAAACAGCACCACCGCGTTGTCCTTCCCCGAAGTTCCTGAAGTCTTGGTTGTCATCGGCGGCGGATACATTGGATTGGAACTTGGTAGCGTCTGGAATCGGCTCGGCAGCAAAGTCATTGTCCTGGAAGCCTTCGATCGCATCATGCCGGGGCTCGATAAAGAGATGGCCACGTTGGCTCATCGCAGCTTTAAAAAGCAAGGCATGGACATTCGAACTGGAACGTTCGTGGCATCCGCCAAAGTGGATCCGAAGCCAGGTGACAAGAAGCCATGCGTGATTGAAATCAAAGACGGCGAAACGATTCGATGCGACCGCGTGCTACTAGCCACCGGTCGTGCTCCCGCGACAAAAAGCATGGGACTCGAGGAAGCCGGCGTGAAGCTTGACGAGCGAGGCTTCATTCAGGTCAATCACCAATTCGAAACATCGGTGACGGGAATTTACGCAATCGGTGATTGCATCGGTGGTGCCATGTTGGCTCACAAAGCCATGGAAGAAGGCATCGTCTGTGTCGAGCAAATGGCCGGCATCGCTTCGGAAATGAATTACGAAGTGATCCCTGCGATCGTCTTTACCCATCCGGAAATCGCGATGGTTGGCAAAACGGAAGAAGAACTCAAAGAAGCCGGCATCGAATACAACAAGGGCGTGTGTCCTCTGGGTGCCAACGGGCGAGCCCGCACGTTGGGCGACATCGATGGCCGAGTCAAAATTCTCGCCGACGCCGCATCCGATCGAGTGCTTGGCGTCCACATCATCGGCCCGCGTGCCGGCGACATGATCGCGGAAGCCGCCGCGGCAATGGAATTTGGTGCCAGCAGCGAAGACATCGCCCGCACATGCCACGCTCACCCGACCCTGTCCGAAGCGGTGCACGAAGCCGCTCTGGCCATCGACGACCGAGCGATTCACACGGCGTGAGCGGTCCCATTCAAACCGGTTGGCTGAGGCGGTTGTACGCCCGCGTTGTGTTCTTACCAACGTTGTGGTGGAACATGTTGTTGGGACGCGTTCTCAAAGTCCGCAATTGGTTTGACTGGATCGATCCACTGGTCATTGTCGGCGCTCGCCCGTTCGCTCGAGATGTTCCGCAAATGGCGGAGCTCAATGTCGGCGGCGTCGTCAACACTTGCGAAGAGTACGTCGGCCCGGTCGATGAGTATTCCAAGCACGACATCGAGCAACTGCATCTGCCGATCACCGACTTCACGCACCCCAGCCTGCAAGACGTGATCACGGGAGTCGCCTTTATTCAACGAAACGTCGAATCCGGCAAAGCGGTCTACATTCACTGCAAAGCCGGCAGGGCTCGCAGTGCCACCATCGCGATTTGCTGGTTGATCGCTCACAAAGAAATGACGCCCGAACAAGCTCAGGCTTGGTTGCTGGAAAAACGTCCGCATATCAACCCACGCCTGACGCATCGTCCGGTCGTCCAACAATTTGTTCGCGAATTTCAATCGTCGGTTGGATGATTACTGGACGAACTTGCATGTTCGTCTGCCTTAGCGTCTCTCATCGGACTTGAATGCTTTCTATGTCGAAAGTCCGTCGATGGCGAATGCATTAGACTGAGGGCCCCACTGGTTCACCCCAATCCAAGGATCCCTCACATGTCAATTCGCAGCATTTGGAAGTCACGCTTGATCATTGCGGCGATCACCGCGACCACAGTCCTTCCCGCGACGCGTTGCCTCGCGGAAGACGGCATCGACACTCGGTCCAAGTTGACCGTGAGTGCAACTGCCGACACAAAAGTCGCACCCGACAGCGTGACGTTGCGTTTCGCAATCGAATCTCGTGAGGAAAAGGTCACCGACGCCGCACGGAAGACATCCGAGCAAGTCACTCGCGTGGTCCAGTTTTTGAAGGACCGGGGGATTGAAGCAAGAGACATCCGAACGGAATCGGTTGTGCTTTCGCCCATCTACCCGAGTGGTCAAAAGGGGCAATACGCGAAGCAAGGGTATTCAAACCAGGCATCGCAAGGATTCGGCGACCTCTTCAGCGATGAGCCACAGATACAGGCAACTCAAACCGAAGCTCCGCAACCGACCGTTCGCGATCAACTACAGCAGAACCAACCCATCGGATATTCGGCCAGTCGTCAACTAACAATCATGGTCCGAGACATCAAACAATTTGAAGCGATCTACACAGGGATCCTGGAACGCGGAGTGAACTCCATCGCTGGGATTCAGTGGATGAACTCGGATCAAATCCAACATCGCCGCGCGGCTCGAATGAAAGCAGTCGCCGCCGCCTACGAAAAAGCCAGTGACATGGCCGGGGCTCTCGATGCGAAGGTCAAACGCGTGCTGAGCGTCCAGGAATCGCATCGCGGTTCAGATCCATTCGGCAACAGCATGCAATTGTTTGGAAGCGAGTCAGACGGCGGCTCGATCGAAGCCGGAATGATGACAATCTCAGCCTCCGTGCAGGTCGTCTTTGAACTCAGCGACACCGAGTTTGATAACTAACTCGAACCCACTTTTGGCTCTGCGAATCGGCGTGCGAATACGAGGAACACTAATCGCCTCTAATTGCGTGCGACCCTAAAAGCCGCCGCCGACCGATCTGAGCAGTGCGCGATTAGCGATGATTAGCGTTCTCAACGAATTACCAGCACATCCATAACCGGCGTTTTGATTTCATGTGCAATGACAAGCTGGAAGCTTATCCTACTTCTGATGCTCACTTGCTTCTCAGTTGGCAGCCTTCTCAGATGGCAGAGACACTTGGGTTGGGCTTTGCAAGTATCCGATTAGATCAACCACTTGCTGCTCCGTCATCGGTTGCAACAAACCGCTTGGCATCGGTGATTGCTCGGTGACCGACTCCAGTTCGATGTCATCGTTGGGCAACACCCACGTCTGGTCCGCGGCGACGATCGTGGTCGTTTGACGTGTTCGCTGGGTTACCAAACCAACCAGCAATCTACCATCGACGGTGACAATTTTGGTCGCCCGATAATCCGCTCCCACCACCGAGTCGGGGTCGATGATGTTGTGCAACAGATACCCCAGGTCGCTCCGCTGAGCCCCCGTCAAATCCGGTCCGACCTTGCCTCCGGTTCCGAACAACTTGTGACAATTCGCACACGCGGACTGAAACAAGCCTCGTCCGGCCGAAGCATCTGCTTTGGCCAATTGATCACGCGTCAAGGCTTGCGACCAATGCTCGATCTCACGTTTGCGATCGTCCGGCGTGTCCCTAATTCGCCCCCAAACATTTTCGATACGCTCGGTCAAACCTTTGTCCTCCAGCGACAAAATCGTTCGAACGTGCGACGCGGCCAGCACATCTTTGGGTTGTTTCTTTTGCTCAATCGATGTTAGCAAAACATCCGCGAATACCGCTCGCGAACACAACAGGCCCACAACGCCCGATCGCCGTGGCGCACGAAAGCGATTCAGGTTGTCGAGCAACAAACTCCCCACTTCAGGCAACTCGATTGTCGACAACGCCGGGGCCAACTTCGCATTGACGCGTGGGTCCTTGATCAAAGGCATTGCCAACCGAACGATGATTGAATCGGGAACGGCATCGTCAGCCCCTCGCGTTTCAATCAACCCGCGGACGGCGGCCAACCGCTCCAAGACATCTGCGTCCCCGTCGCCAGCGACCGCCGCCATCTCACCGACACTCTGGCCTTCGCCGAACAACGTGTTCAACTTCCGAAGGGTCTCAGCGTGCTTGGTTTGTAGATCTTCGTGAGCCGACAACACGGTTTGGAAATCAGCCCAATCCTCCGGTCGCTCGGCCTTTCGGACTCCCACGATTCCGGCAGACACGCCTTCCAAGAACGCGTCCGCGCACGCCACGTTGGCTTTGCCGCCCAAGTCGCTATCCCCGCGCAGGCGTCGTGTCACCGATGTCACCAAACGCGCAAACTCCTTCGGGTGCTGATCGACTCGTTCGGCCAGTGCTCGTGAGATCAGTCGTGTGGTCGTTGGGATCTGGCACTGTTCGCCGCCAAAGAGCAACTCATCGGGGTGCTCGTCCGCGCACGCCATCAACCCGTACCAAATCATCAATCCCTGGTTGTGGTCATCAGCGTCCTCGATGCCAGAACGCAACTCTGTCAAGAAATCCGCCAACTCACCACGCAAACCCAACGGCAATCGCTGCAGAATCGACGCGAGCGTCAATCGCACCGAAGCAACATCGGCCTCCGCGTGCGTCAGGAAATCGCTCGAATAAGCACGGTACTCGTCGTACACCTTCTCCTTGGCAGCCACACTCGCCGAAGTCGGCCCAAACACATCGTCGATCGGCCAATGTTGCGTCATCAATCGAAAGCACCACGAACGAACGTGCGGCGACGGATCGGCGACACCTTCGAGCAAAACCTTGCGAGACAAACCGCCGGAAACGTTCAGCGTCCATAGCATCCGCAATCGTTGCTGCGGATTGGTTCCCTCGACATCTTTGAACTGCTTCAACAATTCAGCGTTCAGTTCACTGGCGTCGGCACCTCCGGCGACGGCTTCCGCGATTTGCAATCGAGACTGATGCGAAAACCAACGATCGCCCGCCAATTGAAACGCGACCGTTTGCTCGACATTGATTCCGGGTTGATTCAACTTTGCCAAACGTTCGGCAGCGTTGTCTGGCGTACCGGCTTCGTAGCGAATCTGAAAAATACGACCGCTGGACCGGTGGACTCCCGAGTGCTCATGGCATTCGCCCAAATCCGCCCAATCCAATACGACCACGTTGCCATCGGGACCGGCTGACATTTCCATCCCGCGGAACCACACGTCGCCGCTGAGGAAAAAGTCCTTCTCGTGCTTCCCGACATAGCCGGTTCCGTGAGGCTCCAACCGTTCGCGATTGGCTCGGCGGCCGTGAAAGTTCAACGTGTACAGATCGTCTTGGTATTCGGTCGGCCAAGTCGACTCTTGATAGATCATCATGCCAACGTGAGCGTGTCCGCCGCCGTAATCGTTCGCTGCTCCATCGCGTGAATCTTGCCATTTGCCCGACGTGTCAAAGTGGTAATGATCGGCGTGCTGGTCGATCAACTCGTAAGCATTCGGATTCGGGTCCAAGGTAAATGGCCGGTGCAAGTGAGCACCGTGGATGCCGTGCCACAAGTGACCATTGACCGTGTTGATAAAGAACAACTCGCCGTTGCGATCAAAGTCATGTCCCCACGGGTTGGTCGTTCCATGACACAGCACTTCGACGTGATGCGTGTCCACGTTGTATCGCCAAATTCCCCCTTCGATTGCCGTGCGTTCGTCCTCGGGTGTTCCGGGCAAACCAATCACTCCAGGACACGAACCACCGCAACGTCCGTACAACCAACCGTCGGGTCCAAATCGCAATCCGTTGGCCAAGTTGTGATAGTTCTGCTTGGCGATCGTGAACCCGTCCAAGATGACTTGTGGAGGACCATCGGGGACCGCGTCCCCATCAGCGTCGGGCACAAACAACAATTGCGGCGGACACATCAACCACACACCGCCTCGACCAACTTCGACACTGGTCAGGTGCTGCACGGAGTCCAAGAACACGGTCCGCGACTCGGAGACTCCATCCAGATTCTCGTCCTTGAACACCAGCACTCGATCGCGCTGGTCGTCTCGCCATGAAACGCCCCGCTGGCCATACGTGTAGTTCTCCGCGACCCAAAGTTGCCCCTTCCGGTCCCAGGCCAAATCGATCGGGTTTTGCACCTCAGGCTCACTGGCAAAAACCGTGGCGGTGAACCCTTCGGGCATCTCGAGCGAATCGGCCGCTTCCTGCGGAGACAACAGCGGGGGTCCGGCGAGCTTGCCGTCGGCGTTTAATTCTGCGAGAGGTTCTGTGTTGATTGGCGTGGGGAAATCATCTGCCGCCGCTGGCGAACCCAGCACAACGATTGCGAGCAGACAGCTCATCCAGGTCCGCTCACGCGTTTGGCGGGATTTCGGCGTTTGCCGGGCTTCGTCGTGCTGTGTCCCCACCCGTGCAATTTTGGCGTGATCAACGTAGAACATGGATGTCATTTTCGTTTCGAACAAGAAAGATTGATATGCGGCGAATCGGCAATTTTTCCGATCCCAAACTGGCGGACCAATTCAACGACTACCTGCAGACCCTGAAGATCCCTGCAAAAGTCGACCACGACGAAAACTCCCATGATATCTGGATTCGCGACGAGAAAGATGTCGCGACGGCTCGAGAAGCCATGGATGAGTTCAAACAATCGCCCAATGCGGCCAAGTTTGACGTCTCCGCCGAAGCCGCTCGCCTGCGAAAGGAAGAGGAAGCGGAAAAGAAACGCAAGCTAGCCCTGCAGAACAAGGCTCAGAAGAAGCTGCGAAGTGGTTCAGGAGCTTTCAGTGGACGTTCGGCAAGAACCGGCAATATTCCGGTCGTCATTGGCATGATCGCCATCTGCGGAATCATCGGATACGCCACCAATTTCGCTGATCCCCAGCCTCGCCGCGATCTGCCCGAGGTGATCACGCTCGAACAATTGGAGCGAGGAGACTATCTCTCGACGGAGCAAAAACTTTTCTCTGCGTTGGCCCTCGCCGACCCCATCGAGTACCAGAAATCAAATGACCCTTGGGTATCGATCAAAAAGGGCGAAGTCTGGCGGATAATCACACCAGCGGTTCTTCACGGTTCGCCAATGCACTTGGTGTTCAACATGATGTGGGTGTATATGCTCGGAGGTGTAATCGAGCGTTTGCACGGATCATGGTTTCTTGTCTTCCTGATGACGATCACACACGTCTCCGGGATGATCGTGCAAATTGTTCTCCCTGACTGGCTGGAAAGTCCCATGGCGATCGGAGCATCAGGAGCTGCATTGGGAATATTTGGGTTCATATGGATCCGTCCCCGATTCCAACCAACCTATCCAGTTGGCATACCTCCCTTTAACGTCTATTTGATACTTGGATTTACAGTCGCATGTATGACGCCACTGATCCAAGGAATTGCCAATGGCGCTCACGTGGGTGGCCTTGTTGCAGGAATGGCCATTGCGGCCCTAGCACCCAAAACCATCTGAACATCGGTCGAGGTCAAACTCGACCTGAAAACGAGTTAAGCTTGGGACCATGCGTCCAACACATGTTTATTCCCCGGCTGACTCAAGGTGACCAGTTTGCTTTTGGTTCCAAAGAAGCTCGTTCTTAATCACGCCACCAAACCAGCCAAACTGTTTGGCGTGTTCGCACTCGCGTTGATGCTGGTCCGCCCAGTCATCGGTGAAGACTCCCCCAACGTGCTTCTGATCGTCGCCGATGATTTGAATTGTGCCATCGGACCCTACGGCGATCCCAACGCGATCACGCCGAACCTGGACGCTCTCGCTGAACGCGGCTTGGTGTTCGACCGAGCCTACTGCCAACAAGCGGTCTGCAATCCCTCGCGGTCCTCATTCTTGACCGGACTGCGTCCAAACACAGTGGGTGTCGACGATCTCCGCAAAGGTTTTCGCGAGACCGCTCCGAACGGCGCGTCGCTGGTCACGTTGCCCCAGCACTTCAAAAACCATGGCTACTACTGCCAAGACATTGGCAAAATCTTTCACAACATGGGCGACACGCAAGACCGGCAGTCTTGGTCCATGGATGAAGTCCTGCATGCAGGAACGCACGCTGCCGACACAGTGCATTCCAACACTCCCGTTGTCCTCCGTGCTCGCAAGGTAAAGAAGGCGCCCTCGACCGAGTCGCTCAACGTTCCCGACACCGCCTACCGTGATGGTCAAATCGCTCGTTTGGCCGCTTCAGTCATCCGAGACTATCCCGACAACGCGGCCCCATTCTTTCTAGGCGTCGGCTTCTGGCGTCCCCATTTGCCATTCGTTGCACCAAAGAAGTACTGGGACCTCTACGATCCCGATGAAATCTCAGCACCGGCGTTGGAAACGATCCCCGCCGATGTCCCCGAGATTGCAATGCACATTTCGCGTGAATTGCACAGTTACGATGGAGTTCCCAAGGAAGCCGAATTGTCGCCGGAATTGAAACGGCATCTTCGCCACGGCTACTACGCCTCGATCAGCTTTCTCGACGCTCAAGTCGGATTGATCTTGGAAGCTCTGGATGCAAGCGGCCATCAAGACGACACGATTGTCGCATTTGTTTCGGACCACGGATTCCACATCGGCGAGAAAACGTTGTGGGGCAAAACCAGCAACTTCGAACTCGACGCGCGAGTCCCACTCATCATCGCCGATCCACGTACCGAACGAACGCAGCCAAGCACCGATTGCTTGACCGAATTGGTTGATCTCTACCCCACGCTCGCCGCCCTCGCCGGCATCGCAAACGACCTGCCCGAAAATCTTGAGGGAAACAACCTCTCGTTGCTGCTGACAAACCCCGTTCAAACGCTCAAGACCGCTGCGTTCACCCAGCACCAACATCCTTTCTATGCTCCACGCGAAAAGTGGGTCGCTTGGGGTTACTCCGTCCGAACTGCCAACTGGCGATACACCCAGTGGAGATCCATCCAAGACGACCAACTCATCGCCGAAGAACTCTACGATCACCGTTCCGACTCAAACGAGAGCCGAAACGTAGCTGAACAATTCCCGGACGTTGTCCAGCAACACTCGCAAAGGCTGGTCAAACACTTCAACCTTTCAGAAAACATTCCTTCGTCGGATACTGATTTCTAAACCGAATGTCCATCACCAACATTACCGCTTATTAGCGCTCGACATATCAGCCGTATGGCGTTAGCCACGGTTTCCATGAACAACCGTGGCAAACGTCAAAATCGCTCACCAGGCTGTCCGCAATCAAACGACGCGAGTTCCCTGGATCGCTGGAACACAGACCGACCTCAAAATAAACAACTTGATTCTATGAATCCAAAGTGGCGGGAATTCGTTTTCCTTTGACACCAACATCGCCAAGGATCAATGCCACGATTGCCATCAAGCCGAAGGGGACCCCAAGAACAACAAGCGGCGACAGCATCGGAATGGAGCACAGAATGGCGGCGAAATAGGACAACTCCCTTTTCCGCCCCGCGAACATGCAGCGTGCACCGAACCACTGAATCAAATGCACCATGATCGCCAAAACGTAAGCGAGATACCCATTCAATCTCACGGGATGGGAACGAAGGAAAGCCGCCGTTGGCGTCCCGGCAAGACTGATGAACAGAGCAACCGTCGACAAGATCAGGAGCGGCACCGCAGAGCTACGCTCACGCCCAAACATGCTCTGCTCTGGATCGCTTTCAACGACCTCCGCGCACTCAGGCGGGCTTTGATACGGATTCAAAACGCTGTCACTTGCCGCGCATTCAATCGCTTTCATCCGTTGGTTCGTCACGCTTGGCGACACTCTACTATTCATCGCCAGTGTTCTTCCCGGCTTCGGACTCGGCCGTATTCAGATTCGCAATCAAATCCTTGAATGCCTTTTGAGCGGCGTCGATCAATCGTCCAATCTCGAGCTGAGCTGCTTTCATTCGCTTGAGACGCTCCAGGTTCTTCACGTCCTGGCCTGACCGGATGCCTTGCAACAATCCGGCTACCGACGACTGCCAACGACTCGCGATCACGTTGAACTCGTTTCTCAGTTGATGCACCTGATCCAACGCTTTGTGTGTCCGCCCGTGCTGGTCGTCCTTTTCCGCTTCCGCGAGTTGACATGCAAACAAATGAAACCCTTTCAACCCGCCGACAACACGTCCGTTGGGCAGACCGCGGATTTCACCGCCAGGAAGAGATTGCGTCCGCCTCACAGTTGCGAGTACCAGAGCGAACTGGCCGCGTCTCTCATAGTCAAGACTCATCTCAGCTCCCGAATTCGCGTTCAACAAGTCAATCCAAGTTCGACACAAGCAGTGAACCGTTCTGGCTCAGGTGACCGCGTGAAGAGTATTGCGGTCGTCGATGACAACGGTTTTGAAAAAATAAGATGCCTCCGTTGCTAGAGTTGTTGAACGGATAAAGCGGAAGCCTTTGCCAGCAGCCGTCGAACTTGCCACCGAAATGTGAGCCACGAGACCGGCAATCCCGCAAAGAATCCTGCGAACGCACTGGCGACTTGAATCGTTTGCATCGATTGCCCAGCGCCGCCGAGAACGGCTCCGATGACCATACCTCCAATCGCACCAGCAACTGCCCCGCCAATGGTCGCCACAACGACAAACAGAAACCACGCCAAAGCGATCTGGCCTTCGCCGATTGCCTCCCCACCGCCGGTAGGCCTGAGATGGCTTTGAGGCGTCATTTCAGACGACTGATACGGACTTGGATCGTTCATGAGCATTGCCTGCAATTGAATGTTGGAAGTAACAGATAATACCAGTTGCCTCAGCAGTTCGCATTGCAATCCAAAGGCAACGATTGCCACGCACGAGCAACCTCAACGCTGGAAACCCGGACGCAACCTACAAATCGCGTTCACTCATCCAGTTCCCAAACCCGGACATAGTCGACTTGCATGTTGGTCGGGAATTCGGTCGCGGGGTGTGACTCGTTGGCACGCAGTCGGTTGTTCCCAAACACGGCGTATGGCTCCCGCAAACCCAACGAAAGTGCGACGTTCATGTCCCGATGCCAATACTTGTTCTTTTGCCGCCCAACCTCGATTCCATCGACGTACCAAATGATCTGGTCTCGTCCCACGTTGCACCCATACGTGTGGAAGTCATCACCCGGATTGAACGGAGCGTGATACTCGATCGCTTGGGTTGCTCTAAAGCGCAAGTCGTTGGGGCGTTGCCAACTTCTGCCCGCGATACCACCAATTCCATTGGACAAGATCGCGTGGAGATTGTGATCCATGATCCGTTCGTTCCCCTCGATACGGTCTCCTCGCTGAGACATCTCAACAATATCAATTTCGCTGTAGCGAACCGCATCCTTTTCAACGATGGTGTCGTCGATTTTGCTGTACAACCAAAACGAAGGACAAACGCCGGGAAACACCGGCGAGCCTTTGATTCTCGCCTCGTAATACCCATACGTTCCCGTCGCATATGACTTCAGCATCCCAGAAGTGAACGGTGTCGGGTTCCCGCTTTGATCCCGCCGAGTTGCCTTGGCGTCGTCCTGATTCAATCGTCGGACCGTTAAGGTGAGAACTCCGTTTGCGGCATTTGCATTGTTCTCGTTGTTCCAGGTCCAGGCACCAAAGTTCTCGGGATTCTTGTTCCACTTCTTCCAATCAACCAAGTCGCCGTCGAAGTCGTCCGACCGATTCCATTTGATCGTCCACTTCTCTCCCGGTTTCGCCGTCAAAGGCTTTGCATTGTCACCAGACTGAGACCGTGCCAGGGATGGCGTGCCGAGCAAGGTAAGTAGCAGAGTGAGAACACGAAACATTTTAGACCGACAATTGCATCATGAGAGATCAAAAACGAAAGCAAGCCGGAAAGCTTGAACGATCCGAATCATACCAGGGAACGTCCTGAAATAGTCAGTCGTTTGTCATACGGAAGCGCCGCTGTCGCGTGACCACAAACTCGCTGTAGAGCGAGTCTCCCAATGAAATCTGGAGACGCAGGCGACAACAATCGGTCGGACGATGCTCTCTTGCCGATCGAGCGCAATGGATGACATGAGTGGATATGATGTTCCGCTCTCCCAAATGACTCACCCTCACTGTTTGAATGTCGCTCTGCTCATGATGATTGACTTGATTCCCCGGGATGCCTTGTCTGTGGTCTTGTTGGGGTGTGTCTGTTTCGTGGGCATCACATCACCCAGATCGACCACTGCCGCGAAACCCAACGTGGTGATGGTCCTGACCGACGACCAAGCACCCTGGGCGTTTGCGGAAGCGGTTCGTTCGGGGCAGTTCGACGATGTGCCAATTCCCTCGACTCCGAACATGGATCGTTTGGCAGCCGAAGGTGCCGTCTTTCGAAACTTCTTTTGCACCACTCCGGTGTGCAGCCCCGCCCGCGCGACATTGATGACGGGTCGCTACGCCAGCGAACTGGGCATCAAGGACTTCATCCCACAACCCGGGCACAAACTCTACGATCCCGATTCACCGGTCTACTTGGATCCTGACAATACCGTGACTTTCGCGGAAGTCTTGCAGCAACAGGGATACAAAACCGGTTTGGTCGGAAAATGGCACCTCGGTGATTGGACCGCCAGCGGCGATTCGGGAAAGCATCCGACGCAGCACGGATTTGATTCGTTCATGGGCCTGACGGGAGGCGGAACGACGCCGAACAATCCGGAACTGGAACTGAACGGCAAGGTTCAACAGTTCGAAGGATTGACCACGGATATCTTGACCGATCATGCGATCGATTTCGTGGAACAAAACGCTGACCAGCCTTTCTTTTTATGCCTGTCCACTCGAGCACCTCACGGCCGTTGGTTGCCGGTCGCACCAGAAGACTGGCAGCCATACGAAGAAATGGATCCAACGATCCCCCAATACCCGAACTTGGACAACAACTGGGTTCGCAAGAAGATGAAGGAGTACTTGGCGAGCACGTCCGGGGTTGATCGCAATCTGGGACGGTTGCTGCAAACGCTCGATGACCAAAATCTGACGTTCAACACCGTTGTGATCTTCACATCGGATCACGGTTTCAACATGGGCCATCACGGGATCTGGCACAAAGGCAACGGCATCTGGGCAACCAAGCAAAAGCCACCCGGCGAACTTCACCAGGGCACTCGTGTCATTTCGAACAAGTACCGACCGAACCTCTATGACCATTCACTGAGAGTCCCCGCAATCGTTCGATGGCCGGGCGTCGTCCAACCTTCCACTGTGATCGAAGCCACCGCATCGCATTTGGATTGGTTTCCAACGCTGTGTGCGATCGCAGGAGAAGGCTCATCGGCAAAAGATTTGCCCGGCCGGGATCTATCGCCACTGCTAAGGGGCAAAACTCGTGAGGACTGGGACCAAACCCAGTACTTCGAATACGACATGATCAACTACGCCGTGGCGTCGCTCCGCGGTTATCGAACACCGAAATACAAACTGATCCGCGATCGACACAACGAAGGCTGCGACGAGTTCTATGACCTAACGTCCGATCCAGATGAAACGGTGAATCTGATCCGGGATCCGAGCTCGCAAGCGGTGATCAAAAAACTGGACGCAAAGCTGCGGAAGATGGAAGAGAAACTGGCAGGGCCTCGATGAGGCATCATCTAGGAACGGGGTGATTGCAAAGTGCAAATTTCCAATCGCAAATAGTCGTAGGCCAGGTCCCACCTGGCGATCGCAAATAGCCAGACTCGGAACGACTGGCCAAAACAGCCACCTACCCAATCAATCAGGCTCACTTCGTCACGCGAGAATGCCATCGATCACTTGGGCTGGTTTGACGCCGGTTAGCTTTTGATCCAGACCTTGGAACGGATAAACAAGGTTCTGATGGTCAAACCCGAGCAAGTGCAACAGCGTCGCGTGGAAGTCACGCAGGTGGACTGGATTCACCGCCGCGGTGTAACCCACTTCGTCTGATTCACCGTACGTCGTTCCCTTTTTGACACCGCCACCAGCCATCCACAACGTGAACGCCGACGGGCTGTGGTCTCGACCCACAAAGGTCATTTCGGTGCCGCCGCGATTCTCACGCATCGGCGTGCGACCAAACTCGCCGCTCCAAATCACGAGCGTGTCCTCCAGCATCCCGTTGGCTTTCAAATCGGCAAGCAACGCGGCGGTGGGCTGGTCGACTTGTTTGCACTTGTCTTTGAAGCCCTCGTTCAACGCTTCGTTTTTGCCGGCTCCGTGGGAGTCCCAGCCCCAATCGTAGAGCTGGATGAATCGCACACCTTGCTGAGCCAAACGTCGGGCGAGCAAACAATTGTTAGCAAACGATTCCTTACCAGGCTCGGCACCATAGCTGTCCAGAACATGTTGCGGCTCCTTCGAAATATCCATCGCGTCAGGCACGGCCGACTGCATCCGAAACGCCATCTCATATTGGGCAATCCGAGTGATGGTTTCGGGATCGCCAAACGTCTCATGGGAGGTTTGATTGAGCCGATTGAGCGAATCCAACATCGCTCGCCGAGCTTCCCGAGTCGTGCCCTGCGGGTCGGAAATGTTCAACACCGGATCGCCTTTGGATCGACACTGGACGCCTTGGTAAACCGAAGGAAGAAAACCAGAGCTCCACAAAGCCTTGCCCACACGGGGCAATCGGCCGCCCGACAACAAAACCATGTAGCCGGGAAGATCTTCGTTCTCGCTGCCCAGTCCCCATGTGACCCAAGATCCGATCGATGGGTTGCCCATCCTAGTTTGGCCGGTGTGGACCATCAGTTGAGCGGGTCCATGGTTGAACTGATCCGTCTGCATCGATTTGATGAAACAGATGTCATCGACCTGTTTCGCCAAGTGCGGCATCCGATCGGATACCCATGCCCCCGAGTCACCGTGTTGCTCAAACGGGTACTGCGGCCCAAGCATTTTAGGCGTGCCTTGGATGAAAGCGAAACGCTTGCCCTCCAAGAATGATTGCGGGCAATCTTTGCCATCCAGCCGTTTCAATTCCGGTTTGTAATCGAACAACTCCAGTTGGCTGGGAGCCCCGATCATGTGCAAGAAGATGACCCGTTTGACTTTCGCAGGCAGCGGCGGATCGATCGGGCTGAGCGGGTTCGTTGGCGAATGCTGAGGCGCCACCACGTTCCGCGCCGCCGCCTGGTTCTGCTGCATCGCCATCCAAATCGCACCAAGCCCCAACGTGGAGTCACGCAGAAAGTGTCGGCGTGTGGAATGTTGCAACGAGTTGGCGTACAGCTCGGACGCAAGTGAATTTCGCGAAGCGTTTTTCATGGAATGCATGGTTTGAAAGTCAATCATTTCATCAAGACCTCATCGAGGTTCAAAAGCACATTGGCAACCATCGACAAGGGATCGCCGGTCTCGAGTTCGCCGAGTTGTTGATGCAATCCCACCAATTCATCCAGCTCGTCGGCGGAAGGTTCTCGGCAAGTTGCACGCACAAAGCCCAACCGGATCTGTTCCGACGGCTCGTCGGCCAACGTTCTCATGTGAGCAGCGAAAGCACTGGCGCACTCCGCGAATGTTTGGTCGTTGAGCGTCATCAAGGCTTGGACCGGAGTGTTCGACCGCAACCTTCGAGGCGTACAGAATTCTCGCGAAGGAGCATCAAAGGCCGCGAACATGGGGAATGGGATACTGCGTTTGGTGTAGGTGTAAAGCGAACGCCGATAACGATCACCATCATCGACTTTCGCGGTATTCCATTTGTCCCAGGCCGCGAACGGAGTCCAAACGCCATCGGGAATCGGTGGGTGAACCGGCGGTCCGTGCATCTCGTCGCTCAGCAATCCAGAAATCGCGAGAGCTTGATCGCGAACGGTCTCGGCATCCAAACGGTGTCGAGGACCGCGTGCAAACAAACGATTGGCCGGATCGACGTCCATCAGATCATCTCGAACAACGCTGGATTGTCGATATGTCCGCGAGAGCACCAATTCGCGAATCAGTGGCTTGAACTTCCATTGGTGAGTGTCTTTGAAACGCAACGCCAAATCATCGAGCAACTGCGGATGCGATGGTGCTTCGCCGGAAGAACCAAAGTCTTCTTCCGTTGCAACCAAACCGATTCCAAAGAGCTGTGCCCAAACCCGGTTCACGGCAACTCGGGCGGTCAGCGGGTTTTCATCGCTGACCAACCAACGTGCGAGAGCCAAACGTGGAGGTTGATCGCCGGCTGACAAAGGCGGAAACGATTGAGGCGTGTCCGGTTGAACCTGCTTGTCCTTCGTCAAAAACAAACCGCGAATGAATACGTGGCTGGGGCGAGCCAGGTGCGACTCCCGTTCGGCCAAAATTGGCACCGTTGTGCTTTCGATCTTGTTGCGTCGAGACTTCAGTTCGGCGAGCTCTTTTCGTTGAACCTGCAACGATTCATCGTTCAACAAACCATGGAACTCCGGATCGCTCGACACTGCCAAATACCCTCGACGAGTGACCAAGGAGAACGCGGACAACATGTAGACGCGGTGTTTGATCGTGAATTCGATCTGCGATCCCTCGCTGACGTCCAAAGGCTCTTTTAGCAAGAACGCTGCGGAGCGTGGGTAGTGAATGCGAGTGTACGCGGCGAATCCGTGGTTCGATTTCTCGTTGAGACTGCCGTTGGGATCATGAAACGGATCAGGCTCGTCAGAGATCACGTCGGCAAATTCGATCGATGTCGGTTCACCGCCATCGGCAGGAATCAGCTTGGCGTCCACATGCGAAAGCACGAATCCCCATTCCGAATCGGAGATGGCCTTTTCGGGGTCCAAAGGCATACCGGTGAAACGAATCGCGGTTAGCGAGTCGATCGAATCTGGCAACGGCGACCGAAGCGTGATGTCGGTATTACGAGCAACCGTCCCGACGGTGTGAAATTCATCGTGATCACCGACCGTTTCAACATCGACCCTGGTCGCCTTATTGGTCGAGGCCTCCAAATCGGTCAACGGCTTCCAACGAGTCTCATCGGAGAGCAGTTCGTATTCCTGAGACCAAATGTTCCGTTGCAACGGGCGGATCTGCGAATCAAGCTTGGCGGCTTGATCATAGTGAGCCGAATCAACCGGCACCTTCAGCACCGGCCAATCTTCATCCAGATCCGAGTCAGCGGTGTTGTTAAAGAACGCCGCGAATTTGTAGTACTCGTCGTGCTCGAACGGATCATACGGATGGCTGTGACACTGCACGCATCCAAACGTGACTCCCTGCCAAACCTGCCAGGTCGTGTTGACGCGATCGAGAATCGCTTCAATTCGGAATTCTTCGTCGTCGGTCCCGCCTTCTTCGTTGGATTGCGTGAGCCGTTGAGCGGCGGTCGCGATGTAGTCTTCGATGGTGGGATTTGGCAGCAAGTCGCCCGCGATTTGACGAACCGTGAATTCGTCGTATGGCATGTCTCGATTGAACGCATCGATTACCCAGTCACGGTATTTCCATGCCTTTCGAGGAGCGTCGAGTCCGAGACCTTTTGAATCGGCGTAGCGGATTTGGTCCAACCAAACGCTGGCCCAACGCTCGCCAAACTCGGGACGATTCAATAACCGGTCGACGGCTTCTTCGTAGGCATGCTCTTGCTGCGTTTCGATTGCCGATTCAAACGCTGCCACTTCGGATGGCGTGGGTGGCAAACCGATCAAGTCCAATGACACTCGACGCAACCAACGCGTCGGGACCTCATCTTCGGCGGGTGCGATGCCCTCTTCTTCCAACTTTGCCAAGATAAAACGGTCTATCGCTTGGCGACACCAATCCACATCGGCGACGTCAGGAACTGACGGCCGTTGAGGTTTTTCGTACGCCCAGTGCTCACCCCATTTCGCACCCTGTTCGATCCAACGCCGAATCAGTTGCACCTCGTGCTCTGGAAGCGGCGGACCGTGTTCGGCGGGAGGCATCACCACCGATTCGTCATCAGTCGTGATTCGTTCCATCACGATCGAATCATCAGGCTCTCCTGGTTCAACCACCCAACCATCGGGAGGCAGAACCTTGTCACGATAGACGAATGACAGATCACCGGCCTGCTTCACTCCGCCGTGGCACGCCACGCAGTGCGAGTTGAAGATCGGACGAATGTGTTCGTTGAAATCGATTGTCTCGGGCAGCGCTTCAGCACTGCCGTGAGCTTCGTCATGACCGGAATGTTCGCCCTCCTCACCTTGAGCGACCACGCTAAATCCACTCAGCACGCAGAGCAAGCCAATTGTTTTGATCCAAGGAATCATGAAAGCATCGAAGGAACGGTAAGAAGGAAAAACAGTCAAACGAAAATCATCCATGTGAAGCTGCGAAAGTTATGCCAAGATGTCGTCAACGACCTTGGATGGTTCCACCCCGGTCAGTTTGAAATCGAGTCCTTGGTAGCGATGAGTGAATCGCTCGTGATCGATTCCCAACACGTGCAATGCTGTGGCATGCAAGTCACGTACATGAACCGGATTTTCAACGACGTTGTAACTGAAGTCGTCCGTTTGGCCGTACGACGTTCCGGGCTTGATACCGGCCCCAGCCATCCAAATCGTGAAGCAGCGAGGGTGGTGATCGCGGCCGGCTTCGGGTGAATCCCATTTGCCTTGCCCAGCGACTCCGCGTCCAAATTCGCCGCCCCAAATGATCAACGTGTCGTCGAGTAAACCACGTTGCTTCAAATCTTTGACCAACGCGGCACTGGGTTGGTCGGTATCAACGCATCGCGAAACGCACCAGGAACTCAGCCGCGAATGGTGATCCCAATCGGGATGAAACAGTTGAATGAACCGCACATCACGCTCGGCCAAACGGCGAGCCAAAATGCAGTTGGCGGCGTAACTGCCGGGCCGACGTGAATCGGGTCCGTACATTTCAAATGTTTCGTCGGACTCATCACTCAAATCGGTCAGATCCGGAATGCTGGTTTGCATCCGAAACGCCATCTCATACTGAGCGATGCGGGTCTCGATTTCGGGATCCAAAGTTTCCGTGTGGTGCAGACGGTTCATGCCCGCCAACCCGTCCAGCATTTCGCGACGCAATTCCCGGGGAAAACCATCGGGGTCGTTCAAATACAGGACCGGATCTTTAGCACTACGCAGCTTGACGCCCTGATGTTTGGACGGAAGGAAGCCGCTGCCCCAATAATGATCGTAAAGAGGCTGATCGCTGGGCCGTTTCATTTTTGAAATCAGCACAACGTAATCTGGCAAATTGCTATTCATGCTGCCCAAACCGTAGCTCGCCCAAGCACCAAAGCTGGGTCGGCCGGGAAGCTGATGACCGGTCAAGAATTTCGTCATCGCGGGGGCATGATTGATCTCATCGGTGACCATTGATTTCACAAAGCACAGATCGTCGGAAATCGAACCGATGTGCGGCAACCACTCGCCGACCAATCGTCCGCATTCGCCGTGACGGTTGAACTTGGTGATCGCCGGCAAAATCAATTGCTTTTGATTTTTGGTCATTCCGGTCAGCCGCTGCCCCTGACGGACACTGTCGGGCAGTTCCGTGCCAGCCAGCTTGGGAAGTTCCGGTTTATGATCAAACAACTCAATCTGCGACGGACCTCCGGACTGGGTCAAGAAGATCACGCGTTTGGCCTTGGGAGCAAAATGCGGCAAGCTGGACTTCAACTCGCTGGCGGCCAACTCATCGCCCAGCATCGCTCCCGCGGCGAGGGCGCCAAAGTTGAAGCCGGCTTGCGACAGGAAGCTACGCCGACCGAGCTGCAGTTGGGTTTCTTGATGTGACATGAGATCTTTGAATTGTAAGGCGGCGTGTTTAAGTCTGTGCGGCAAATTGAATGGTGACGCTCATTCACGCGTCATGGCTTCGTCCAGGTTCAGAATCAAACTCGCGGTCGTCATCCAAGCCGCGGTTTCCGCAGCTTCGTTGGAAGCAGGCGATTCCATCTGGCCGACGGTGCAAAACTCAGTCGCCTCGTCGATGTGATCGCCGTAATAGTCACGTGTTCGCGTCCAAACGTTTTGCAAAGCCGCGAGTTCTTCGTCGCTGAGCGGACGAGACAAAACTTGATTGGAAAGATGATTGGCGTGATCTTTCCAAGCGGCTTCATCAGGCGATTCCGATTGATTCACAATCGAATCCGCGAATGCTCGGGAGGCTTCCAACATGGTCGCGTCGTTCATCAACGTCAGTGCATGCAGTGGCGTGTTCGTGCGTCGCACACCGACTTCGCAAACGCGGCGTTGGGCACTATCGAACAAGAAGGTCGGTGCGCTGCTGCGACGCCAAAACGCGTAGATCGTCCGTCGGTACTGCCGAGACCCGAGGCTGGGTTGATAGTCAAATCGTCCCATCGTGATCTCCGCCCACACACCCGGCGGTTGATACGGATACACGGGCGGACCGCCAACGGTTGGATCGAGCAATCCCGATACTCGCAACGCATTGTCGCGAATCATCCAGGCCGGCAAACGGAAACGGGGTGCTCGTGCGAGCAAACGGTTTTCAGGGTCGAGTTCCAATAGCTCAGGCGAAATGACACTGTTCTGGCGATACGTTTTGCTGGTCGCGATCAGCCTGAGCAAATGGCGTAGATCCCAATCGTTTTCAATCAACTCCACCGCTAACCAATCGAGCAGCTTTGGATGCGTTGGCAGTTCACCTTGCAATCCGAAGTCGCCCGGCGTTCGAACCAAACCGGCACCAAACATCAATTGCCACATGTGATTGGCGATAACGCGAGCGGTCTGTGGGTTCTCAGGATCAACAATCCACTCTGCCAAATCCAAACGCGTGCGAGTCTCTTCGGCGGGCCAATCCAACACGCTCGGCAAGACAGCTGGCTCGACCACATCGCCTTTCGCGTCCCAAACGCCACGCAACAACACATGTGTTTCGCGAGGTTCTTCCCGTTCGCTCAACACCATCACCTTGCGAGGTTTGGCTTGCTTCTTCAGATCGGCGAGTTGCTTTTGAGCTCGTTTCAAACGTTCATTGGCAGCTTGGTAATCCAGATCCGCGATCAAGAACTGTTCGAGCAAACGTTTGCGTAGTTCATCACCAATTTGCTTCGCATCTGGCTTGTCGACTGTTTCTTCGTCGCCAGGCTTGCTTTCTTCGGCATTGGGTTCATTCAACCGTTGAACCAACTCTGCCATCGGCGAGCCACCGTCCACGCGGCGAACCGTTTCACCAAACTCCGAGCACAACGAGACCCGGAATCGTCCGATGTTTGCATGGCCGTGAGTGGAACGTTGCCGCATCAAAACGACGAATCGATCGCCGGGCTGCACATCCCATGGTTCGGAAAGCTCATACACACCGACGTGAGGCTCGATCTTTTCCGCACCTTCGGTTGTCCATCCATCTCGCGCGTCATCGTTCAGCGTCTTGTTGATTTTCGCATAGCGTTTATCCCACTCCGTCTTACGCTCTTCGTCCGATTCAAAATCAGCTTTGGCACGAACAAACTCCAATTGGCTTTCCGATGGACTGCCTTCTCGCCGGCCCATCGCCAGAACGCTGGTCAGCGCGAACTCGCCGTTTCCATCCCGAGAAAAACGTCCGTCAACATGTGACTCGTGTGGGAAGACTTCGATGCGAACGCCGGTAACCCGTGGCATATCATCGGGGATTTGCATGACCACGCGGTAGTCATCTTGTACCGGCGTGGGTCCGTGCGTTTGAACGATGCGATCGTCCTCGACGGTAAACTCGGTTCCTTCGCTGCTGTTCAACTTTGGCGAAGGCGTGTGCCACACAGAATGTTCTGACGGCGGGTCGCTTCGGAACTCAGCCAGCCATGTTTCAAAGCGTTCGACGGCCCGCACTTTTTCGGCGTCTTCGGCCTTTTCACACTCCGCAACAAACGTTTCGAATTCTTCGGCTTGAGGATCGACCTTTGGCGATTCGAATTCGAGATAAGGCTTCGCTCGCATCCCGGCATTGCCGTCTTCATCAATGCTGTTGAAGAACGCGGACAACGAGTAGTAATCGTGATGCGTGATCGGATCGAATTTGTGCGTGTGACACTGCACGCAACCAAGCGTCAGCCCCAACCAAACCGTTCCGGTCGTGTTGACTCGGTCGATGACATAGTCGATGCGTGATTCTTCGGGATCGCGTCCGCCTTCGCCATTGGTCATATGATTGCGATGGAAGCACGTCGCCAGTTTTTGTTCCGCCGTCGCGTCCGGCAACAAATCGCCTGCGAACTGTTCGATCGTGAACTCGTCGAACGGTCGATTGTTTGCGAATTGATCGATCACCCAGTCACGCCAAGGCCAATTTTCGCGAGTGCCGTCTTGCTGGAAACCATCCGAATCGGAATACCGTGCGGCATCGAGCCACCACATGGCCATGCGTTCGGCATGATGCGGTGATTCGAGGCATTCCTCGATGAGGTCCGTCCAGACTTCTTCTCGGGTCTCGTCAGTGGCGTCTTTCAACCGAGCAATCTGGTCGGGCGTCGGCGACATCCCGGTCAAGTCAAACGAAAGACGACGAAGTTGCGTGATCGGATCGGCAGGTTGGCTCAGCGACAAGTCGTTGTCGGCAAGTTTCTCTGCGACAAACGCGTCGATCGGATTTGGATTGGCTGCCTCCTCGGCGGACTCGGGAACTTCGGGCCGAGTCAGCTTTTCAAAGGACCAGTGCTTGCCCCAGGGTGCTCCATCCGCAATCCACTTTCGAATCGCTTCGCGTTCTTTCTCGGTCAACGGCTTGCGATGCGAGTCCGGCGGAGGCATCAACATGTCTTCGTCGTCGGAATTGATCCGCGACCAGATCTCGCTGCTTTCTAGATCGCCAGGCTGAACCGCGGCGTATCCTCCGCGATCCTCTTTCGCGGCTGACTCCACATCCAACCGCAAGTCCGCCTCCCGATTGCCTTCGTCAGGTCCGTGGCAATGAAAGCATCGGTCCGACAAAACCGGCAAGACATCACGTGAGAAGGAAACGTCATCCGCTTGCAAAGCGTTCGTGCTGAAGAGCGAGGAGAAAATCCAACCAAGCGATGCGAGAAGGACGGCGCAGAACGGTTTGCCAAAGTGTCGCGAACGTTTGGCTGGCGAGCGCGGATGTGATCGGGACAGGCCGGTTGCCTCAGACGAACCCGTTCGCTCGATGGAGCCAACCGGTGAATCGTTCAAACTTCGTAGATCATGGACGATGAGTTCACTCATGCAATCTGCTTGGCCGGATAGGAGAAAAGTCAGCGACGGCAGGAAAGTCGCGTGGAGTGTTCCATGGCCCGTTCGCAGGAACTGGCCAAGAATACGCGGCAACGTGGGCTCATTGGTAATAGATGCCGTCGAAGGCGCCGCTCTGTGCCGTTCATTATTGTCGACGAACACGATCGTGTCTTGCCGATTCGTTGCATTGATTTGTAAAATCCTCGCATGGCAGCAGCAAATCCCGATATCGACCGTTGGCGAACCGACGCATTCGACAGCATCGCCAACCCGATGGCCTGTTTGGAGCTGTTCGACTTTTTGCCGCAGGTCTACATGTACGTCAAAGCGGCTGACGGGCGATATCTACGGGCAAACCGCGTGGTCTGCCGCGTTGTCGGCGTGGAAGATGAATCGTCGATCATTGGCAAAACCGATTTCGACTTCTTTCCTCCGGCGACAGCGACCCAGTACGTCGAAGAAGATCGTCGCGTGGTCGCCTCAGGCGAGACGTTGACGGACCAAATCTGGTTGGTCCCAGACAGCCGGGGCGTCCCTCAAATCTATTCCTGCAACAAGATCCCGCTGCTCAACGAAGCCGGCGATGTCGTTGCATTGGCCGGTGTGAAGCGGCCTTACCATGACTCGGAGGCCCCAGAAAGCGGTCATTTGCGGCTGCTCAACGTGGTTCAATTTGTGACGCAAAACTATGGCGAGCAGATTGCGGTCGCGGACTTGGCACGGGAAGCCAACCTGTCGCCAAGCCAGCTCCACCGCGAATTCATTCGGTTGTTTGGGATCACGCCGAACCATTACATCCGCGAGGTCCGTGTCGGCGTCGCCCGACACTTGCTCGAGTCGACCCAAGAAGCAATCGGCAACATCGCTGCCTCCACCGGGTTTTACGATCAGAGCCATCTGACCCGGCAATTCAAAGCGTCGACCGGGATCACTCCGACAGAGTACCGTCGCACCTACAGCCCGCTCGGCTGAACGCTGACGATTCCGCCCAGCCTGCCAAACCCTCCCAAATTGAGACGTTGGCGAGCAAGAAATGCGACACTTTTGACAACAGTCATTGCAGGCGGAATCGATTCGACCTGAAACCGACCTCCCGAGAGCAACGCGGGATGGTTCATTTGCTTTCAAATTGGTCGGTCAAAGGTCGTCTCGGCCCCCAACGGCGACGCAATCTGGGCAATTCCGCGGATTCGCGTGATTTCGAAAGTTGGCACCTCGCATTGGCACACAACCTGCAATTCCGGTCATCCACCGCAACAAGATTCCCCCACCAGACTTTTCGTTGGATCCACCATGGCCACTGTCGATTTGCACTCCTCGGTCAACCGCTACCCACAATCGTCCCTCCGTTGGAGGATGCCGACGAGCGGGTCGGTGCCCCGCATTCGAGTGACTGCGTGGTGGACAATGTTGGCCTGCAGCGTCATCGCTTTGGGAACAAGCAGCTACCTGGCGTACTCTTCGTTCACGTCATCGCCGGTCGCCGGATGCTCCGGTGGCAGCGTGTTTGATTGCGGGCATGTGCTGCACAGTCGTTGGTCCAAAGTTGCGACCGTCCCCGTCAGTGTCCCAGCGATTCTGACTCACATATCCGTCATCGCGTTGCTTCTGTTTCGTCCGATCAGCTTGACATGGCGACGCGTTCGCTCGGGTGCCTTGGGCGTTGCAGCCCTGACCGCGGGTGGTGCGGCATTGTGGTTCCTTGGACTTCAAGTATTTGCCTTGGGGCACCTTTGTCCCTACTGCATGGTCGCTCACATCGCCGGTTTGGTGCTGGCGGGCACGTATCTGTACAGCCGTCCGATTCACGCTCCATCGCTTCGCTACATCGGTACCGCCGCCGCAGCGGGCTTGGCAGTGCTGATCACTTTGCAAGTCGCCACGGAACCACCAGAGACCTTTGAAGTAATCGAACACAGCGCAGAACCGGCGACCTTCAGCGCCCCGGGCGCAGGAGAAAGTTCCGAGACATTCGCTGCCCCTGGCGTTTTCGAAGCACCGTCGGGCGACGCGTCAGCAAAAGGCGAAGCGATCGATGGCCTGTTCGCTCCACCGGAGTCGGTCAGCATCAACAACGAAGCAACTCGAGTGATCAACCAAATCACCAGTTTCGATCCTGCTCGTTTCGCGATGGCAATCGTGAACCCAGCGGCGTTGTTGTCAGCTGAGGTGGATGCTGCGACGGACGCTCCCAAGACCGCGGAAATCTTGGGCGGTGTTCGACTGACGACGAAGGATTGGCCTCTTGTTGGAAAGCCTGACGCAGAGATGGTGTTTGTCGAAATGTTCGATTACACCTGCCCGCATTGCCAACGAACTCACGAATCACTCAAGGCCGCCGAAGAGCACTTCGGTGACCGATTGGCCGTCATCATGTTGCCCGTCCCTCTAGATGGACAATGCAATCCTGAGATCAAGAGCACTCACGCGTCACATCGCGAAGCTTGCGATTTGGCGAAGTTGGCCGTCGCCGTTTGGATGGTTGACCGAGAGAAGTTTGCTGACTTCCATTCGTATATGTTTGAGTCCAAGCCAAACTATTCGCAGGCGTTGTCTCACGCGTCAAAAATGGTTGACGAAACAAAGCTGAAATCGACGCTGAGCGGCCCGACTCCGACCGAGTACATTCAAAAGCACGTTCAGCTTTACCAGCGTGCGGGTGCTGGAACGATTCCTAAGTTGCTGTTCCCAAAGACAACCACCGTCGGTGCGGTCGAGTCTTCTCAATCGATGATCCGGTTGATCGAACAACACCTGTAGAAGTCTGGGACAGGCTTCCAGCCGTTGAAGGAACCGAAATTACCCGGTGCAAACGCGTGTTGGGAAGCTTATGCGACTTTTCAAACCGCGGCGTCGATTCGCAGGGCGACTTCCGCGACGCAACGTGGGAAGTCTGATGCCACCTCGGATCGCAGCTCGATCTCGATAAGGTTCTGTCCCTCGAGCGGCGTCGCGACTGGCAACAGGATTGCTTCGCGGCCTTCTTCTTCTTCGAGATCCAGGCTGTCGCTCGAGCCGATCTCTTGATCATTCAATCGCACCACGAAACGCTGATCCGGTGCCGGCGCCATCTCGATTGATAGCCGATCCTTCGCTTCCAATCCGGTCGGGCAATTGAAATGCCGACGATAGATGGCATGATACTCCGACCGTGTTGCCTGGCCGGGCACATCGCCGCCAGTCGGAATCTCGGATGCACCCGACGCGTCCGGAACGTCGACGCGTTCTGCTCGATGCACCGACAAGCCATCGCAAAAAGTTTCGCGGGTCCAGGGGCGTCGCAATCGAATGCGGTGAGTCATTGAGAACCGGTTCCAAAGAGAATTGAATTGCAAGCCAACGATCGCCCTCGCACGTTTCACCTGACGGTCGCTTACGACGGCACCGAATATTGTGGCTGGCAAGTCCAACCTGAACAGCGGTCGATCCAGTCCGAATTGGAACGCGTCATCCGACCGTTGGCCGGTCGTCCGGTGCGTGTGCTGGGCAGTGGTCGTACCGACGCGGGAGTTCATGCGATTGGCCAAGTCGCTCGTTGTGTCTTGCCGGTTTGGAAGGCCGACACGGTCGCACTTCAACGAGCAATCAATAGCAAGCTGCCCAACGACATTCGTGTCAAAGCCGTCCGAGAGACTCGCGAGCGATTTCATCCGATCGCCGATGCCACGGGGAAGCAGTATCAGTATTTGGTTCAAGTGGGTGGCAGTCGCGATCCATTTGCCAATCGATTCGTCAATCGAGTTGGTGGTCCGATCGATCACTCGGCGATGCAATCAGCGGCGGCCAAATTTGTCGGACGTCATGACTTCAAAGCGTTTCAAGGAACCGGCGCCGAACGACCGTCCACTGTCCGAACCATTCACTCGGCTCGCTGGATCCCTCGCGTCGCCACCGGACCAACCGGAGCGGAACTGGAGGGCGAGCACTGGTGCTTTGAAATCGATGGAGAAGGTTTCCTTTACAACATGGTCCGCAATCTCATCGGCACGATGTTGGAGGTTGGTCGCGGGAAAAGGCCGCTCGAATGGATCGATGATGTTTTGGCCAGCGGCGACCGGAAACTGGCCGGCCCGACCGCGCCACCGCAGGGGTTGTTCCTTTGCCGGGTCGACTACCCCGACGAAGTGTTTCAGTTGGAAGAACCCGACGTGGCCGAATGACCGGCGCCCAATCGAAACAATGTTCATCAAAACTTCATCGTCATTGGCGATAAACCGCGGGATTTACGGTCGAAACGAGAGAGAGTGTTCCTTCGCAAAACCGGGTGTCGATTGGTAAACTGACACGACCGGTTCACCTCTCATTGATGCGATGTCTTTATGTCTGCCGAGAGCCCTCCCGCCTCTGCGCCCATCCTAGATGAAGAGTCCCGTGCACTCGTGCGGCGATCCATCGCTGCCGGTGTGGTGACATTGGACGAGATCAAAACGGTCGTCGCTTCTTTGATGACCGACGACACCCGGTTCACCCCGCAACGTTTGTCCGATGGGATGCAGAACGCAGGTTTGTTGACGCGGTGGCAGGCCAGCAAGCTGCTCGCGGGAAAGAGCAAAGGCTTCTTTCTGGGGGCCTACAAACTGCTTCGTCCGCTCGGCAAAGGCGGCATGGGGATGGTTTACCTGGGTGAACACAACGTCATGAAGCGTCAGATGGCGCTCAAGATTTTGAACTCGAATGCCAGCCGCGATGAACGCCGGATCCAGCGTTTTCAAGAAGAGGCTCGAGCGTCGGCACAACTAGATCATCCAAACATCGTTCGCGCCTACGACTTCAATCAGTCCAACGGCAAACTCTATATCGTGATGGAGTACATCGACGGGATTGACCTGCATCAGGTCGTCGCTCGCGATGGTGTGATGTCCATCGCCGCGGCAATCGATGCGATGTATCAAGCCACCGGCGGATTGGCTCACGCTCACGAACGCGGAATCATTCACCGCGACATCAAACCGTCCAACCTGATGTTGCGGTCCGACGGTGTGGTGAAGGTCAGCGACATGGGACTGGCTCGCATCGGATGGTCGGAAGGATCGGGCGATACCAGTAAACGTCGGTTGACGGGAACAGCCGACTTCGTCGCACCGGAACAGGCTCTCAACAGTCACAGCGTCGATGCGAGAGCGGACATCTATTCGCTCGGATGCACGTTGTTCTTTTTGCTGACTGGTCGTCCGCCATATAAAGGCGACACCGTCGCACAACGGTTGGCCAAACATCAAACCGCCCCCATCCCCGACGTTCGCAAACTGCGGCCCGATTGCCCCGCACCGCTGGCCAGTCTGCTGACTCGCATGATGGCGAAGAAGCCTGCGGATCGTCCGCCGTCCGCAGTGGACTTGATCGGCCAATTCGATCGCATCCGCCGCTCAGCCGGACTGAAACAGAAAAATCATCAGCCGCTCGCCGCGATCGCATCGAACTCGGACACGACCGATGAAAGTCAACTTTATCAAGCGACGATGGACGACCAGTCGGTCTTCAACGGATCGGATGCCGACGAAACTTTGCAGGATGCGGGCGAGTTTGATTTCAGCACCCTGCCCGACATCGGCGTCGCGACCACACCGAGTGCCTTCCCTACATCAACGGCTGGACTGGCGACCCCACCGCCGCCTCGTGCGGGCTCGGCATCAAACAAACAGTCATCGTCCGGATCCAATCAAAGCCAAACGCTGATGCTGGGCATGGGACTGGCGATCGCCGTCATCGCCCTGATGACAGTGCTCGGGATGGCGGCTTACACGATCGCGAAACCTGATAATCCGCCGGCACCGAAGATCAAAGCCACCGAGAGCGGCAAAGAGATCGTCATCATCAACGGTGGCTGAAACCCCGGCAAAATTGAATCGTTTTTGTTATGATCACAACCGCAGTAGCGGGGCGGCCCAAGAGTGGTCGGACCGGATCCTTCCCTCCGATGCACAACCGACAGAATCCGGTGACCGATAGCTCCGCACAACTGATCTTGGCAACCGGCAGCCGGGCCGGCATGGTCGCGGAAATTCGGTCTGGGTATTACATGATCGGTCGCGATCGCGTTTGCCAGATCCGTCCGAAGAGCCGTTCGGTGAGTCGAAAACACTGCCTGCTGCACTGGGAAACGCCGGATGATTCCGAGCCGCGGTTCCGAGTTTTCGATCTCGACAGTTCTGCAGGAACGCGAGTCAACGGGACCCGCATTCCGACTCGGACCTGGATCGAACTGGTCGATGGTGCCGAACTGAGATGCGGCAAAATCGCTTTCGGGCTGGCGATCGAGTCCGCTGAAGAAGCGGCTCGTAAACAAGCTCCCGCCATCGATCCACGCGAAGACACGGTGGTGAACGAACGCGGATTTGACACTGCGTCGGGCTTTGAGGACAGCGATGCCGCCGGGCAACCCAGCCAATCCAATTCGCCTCGGGCGGCGGTCGCCGAGTCCCCCACGGTGTCGTTACTTCAAGGCGAAGCGTGGCAGGAAGTCGACATCGCGTCGTTTTTGGAAGCCGAAGACACGGTCGCTCGCGAAGCACGCTACGACGATATTCGCGCCAAAACCTCCAATCCTGATTCGTCGCAATCGGATTCAGAAATCTTCGATCAGGACGAAGAATTTATCGACGACGATGCGGCGGAATCGCCCGATCAAACGCCATCAGACAGAGGCGCCGCCACAAACAAACGCGGCTCGGGATCGCCCCCCTCTGCAAAAGTAAAAGGTGCAGCCAAAACGAGCGTTCTCAACCGAGTCGACTGGGACAAGGTAAAAATCTACGCCGCCTTCGCGATGACGATCGCTGTTTTCGTCTTCGGCGGCTACCAAGTGATGCAGTTTTGGCAGGGTCCGGAAGTCCGAATCGTAGACGGAATCGACTGACGAGGCCTGAAGCGGATGCACTGATCGCAACTATACTGCTCCGCAACATGCCATCTGACCGAACCTCTACCGACTCATCTGCACCAGGTGACTCCAGCATTCTGGGCGATCGGTCTGATTCTTCGGACGAACGTGTTGCAACTGTTGGCACTGATGGAACCAGCGAGTGCCCGCCCAATTGTGGCGAACCAACCGGAGCCGATTGCTCCGCGTCCCAAGCAAGCGCGGACGCTGGATTGGCCGTCGCTGGCGAGGCCGTTCCCGGTCCGGCAAACGCCTATCAGTCGTCATCCGCGGAAGAAGCTGGCGCCTCCGCTGCCCCGAGCAAGTTTGCCAAGGCGTTTTCGTTTGCTCAAACAGTCGGATTCGCATTTGGGATTGTGGCGTTGCAGATGGGCCAAGGCATTTTGCTGGCCCGATTGCTCGGACCGGTCGGCCGAGGCGAATACGCAACAACCGTTTTGTACGTGCAAATGCTGCTCTACATCGGCTTGTTCGGCGGCGTGGAAGTCATCTGCCGTTACGCCGCCGACCGAACGGTTGAGACGATCAAACTTCGACGAGCGGCGATGTGGTTGGGCCTGACCACCGGAGTCGTCACGACCGGATTGGTTGTGCTCTGCAATGTGATCGCGTTACCCGACGAAAAAGCCTATCTGATGTCGCTGGGTTGCCTCTGTGCGTTCAGCGTCATCGGCCAGCACGTGATGCTGATCATGACCGCGGTCGATCGCGGGGCGGGTGACTTTTCGAAGTACAACGTGCGTCGTTTCGTTTCAGCCGCGGCGTTTCCCGCTTTGTTGCTGGTCGCTGCCCTTGTGACTGACGTGACGCTGAATTTGGCGTGCGTGTTGTTCGTCATCGCATCGGCAATATCCATGGCCGCATGTGTATTCGGACTTCCCAAACTGGCCACGGGAGAAAGTGAACCGCCGGTCAAGCGTCTGTTGAAAGAGAGCCGACCATACGGCGTTTCCATGTTGGCGACGGACCTTTTCGAGCGATTGGATTTGCTGCTCGTGATGTGGTTGGTTCCCTTGTTGACGCAAGGGTTTTACGCCGCGATGGTTCCGGTCGTCTATCCGCTGACGGTGATTCCCAACACGCTTGGCATTTACCTGTTCAACACCGCAGCGGATCGCAGCAAGCGACTGCGGACATCAGATGTGCACCGAATCCTCGGTGGTTCGATCGCGATTCAAACCGTTTCCACCATCGTCTTCATCATCTTAATCGGGCCGTTGGTGAAGCTCGTTTACGGCGAAGAGTTCGCCCCCGCCATTGTGTTCGCCTGGTGGCTCGCTCCGGTGTCCGCGATCAAAGGCATCCTGCAAGGGCTGGACAGCTACGTCAAAGGCCGAGGCAAACCACTCGCACCGATCCGATGCCGAATCGTTGCTTCCGTCGTCATGCTGGGACTGACCGCCGCGTTCGTCGGGTCCTACGGCGCAATCGCAATCGCCGTGGCGGCTTTGGTCGGACAAGTCATCTGCCTCGTGTGGCTGTCTGCGATCGTCTACGCCGACGTTCGCGAACAGAACGCGGTGGCCGAATAGTTCAACGCAGGATGCACAAATCGAGTTCCGCCTCGATTGAATGATTCCTTGCTTTGGAAGGCGTGACAATAAATGACGATGTTAGCGGTGCGGCGCAAGCCGCCCGGCGAGGAACCAGAAGGCTCGCGTCCTTTCGCTACATCACTTGTTGTTCACCTGTTTCTTAGGCCGACGCTGATCCAACCATTCCATCTTGGGAACGCGCTCGGGTGATTCCGTTGCCCATTCAGGTTCGGGGAACCAACGCAAACCGCTGTATCGCGGGTAGGTTTCCCAAATGTCACCGCCATCCGGACCTGACACTCGCGGATCGTTGGTCTTGGTCAAGTAATCGTTCAGACGCTTGCTCAAGCCGGCTTTGACATCCGCGAAATCTGGCTTCGACGCCAGATCGTTCAAACAGGCGGGGTCCGATTGGATGTCATAAAGCTCTTCGGAAGGTCGCTTAGCAACGGCCCACTGCAAGTACTTGGCGAGCTCCGCATCGTCATGGTTCTCGACCAAAAAAGACAACGAAGGCGAACCATCGATGTCGTGATACCCTTCGTGCATCGGGCCCAACTCTTTGGCCAAGATGATGTTGTTTTTCGGATAGCTCCCCGCACCGAATTTCTGAGGTGCGCCAGCCGGCCAACGTTCCGGACGAAAGTTTCGGATGTAAAGGTATTGGTCGGTTCGGATGCAGCGTTGTGGATACCCGAGCGATTCGTACCGCACCGACGAGTGCCTTTCGCGGCCCGAGAAAATAGCATCGCGAGTCGCATCTACGATTCCGTCTTTGTCAGACCGAAGCAGACCCACCAGACTTCGACCGCTCAACGGAGTCTTCTCAGGCGGTTGAACCTCGGTCGCGTCATAGATGGTCGCCGTCACATCGATCAAATTCACCAGATCATCGACCACGCGTCCGCCCTTCGCACCGTTCGGCCAACTGATTGCCAACGGCATGTGGATGCCATACTCGTAAACGTTTGCCTTGGCCCGCGGAAACGCCATGCCGTTGTCGCTGGTGACGATCACGATCGTGTTGTCGAGCTCTCCGGCCTTCTCTAGCGAATCGATCATCCGCCCCAAATGCTGATCGAACCACTGGATCTCAAAACAGTAGTCCAAGATGTCGCTGCGAATTTCGGGTGTGTCGGGCAAGAACTCAGGCACAACCACCTCGGACGGATCCATTCCATTCTTCAGCCCAATGCCTTTCTCAAACGAACGGTGAGGTTCATGACAACCAAACCAAAAGCTGAAAGGCTGGTCTTCTGGTCGGCCTTCCAAAAACTCGTCAAAGTTGGCGGCGTAGTCGTTGCCGCTGATTCCGCCAGGCGATTTCGACTTCTTGGTGGCAAACGATGGCCCCGCAGGATTCCGAGAGCGATCGCTGATCTTCCAATTCCCCGGCCCCCAACCTTTGCCGGTGTACCCAACGAAGTAGCCCGCTTTCTCCAGCCGGTCCTGATAGACCTCGTACTTGGTCGCAAACGAACTGGCATGCGTGCCGGCGTGTTCAATCTCCCAGATATTGCGTCCAGTCAAGAACGCGGCTCGCATCGGGCTGCATCCTGGCGAGGGCGTGAACGCGTTGTTGAACAGGACTCCCGTCCGCGCAACACGATCAAACGCTGGCGTATGGATCGCTTGGTATCCGTACGCCGATGTGTGCGGAAACGACTGGTCGTCCGAAATCGCCACCAACACGTTGGAACGATCAGCCGCGAAAAGGTTCACGCACGAAAGCGTGAGGGCAAACAACAAAGCGAGATGAATCCGGACCAAGTGAACATTCCTTCCGCGAGGTGAATTGACTGCGAAGGAAAGATATTAGCTGAGCCGGTGAGGCTTTGCTTGCTACGGCTGAAGTTGAACTTGCCGCAAATCCGATCCAGTCGGCACGCCAGCCAACATCGCTTGCAACTTCATCGCCGCAGGCATTTCGCCCGCAACCTCTTCGCCAGGAGGACTGCCCCAGAACCAACGTTCACCATCCTCATTCGCGATTTCGAGCTGAACGATTGGGTTTTGACGCAAATCTCCATGCACCCCGATGCTCTTCAAACCCAACTCGGTGCGATGAGGTGCCAGCAATCTCGCCAACAACGCCGCGCAATGAACTCGCGTGTCGCCGAAAGGCGATCCAAGTCCGCCGGTGTGATAAGCACCGGGAACGATGATGTGCAGGTAGTGATCGGTTTCGGATGGTGCAAAGTCGCTCGGCAACAAGGTGCCTTCGCCGTCGACCACCAAGAAACCAGGTCCGGTTTTGGGATCGTCAACGTAGACCATTGCGACGGGCAATCGATAATTCAGACGCACATCGAGTCGGCCGTTTGCCTTTTTTCGCACACCGACAACACGCTGCACCCATGGATGACTCGCAAACGCAGAAGCCACTTTCGCGGAAACCTGTTTGTCGAGCAGCGACATGTCCTTCATCGCTGTTTCGGTGTAGACGACATCGACGATGTCCGTCCGAACGTATTCCGGTGGCGACGTCACGGAGATCTTTTGTGGATCAATCCCGTGATAGTTCACCGCAACATAATTGGCTCCCCAAGTTTGCCAGGCGGCGTAGCCGACGACCAGCAAGATGGCAGGCCAAAGAATCGACAAGACCGCCGGTGCGGCAATCATCCCGCGGACCCATCCAACCATCGTTGACGGTTCTTCCACTTCCAGTCCGCGCTTCCGCCGGATCAATCGTGGTCGTTTTTCGGATGGGGGCGACTCGGTCATCCGAGTACGGTTACCAAATTTGCAGATTCAACTGCAAGTCGATCCCGGTTTGCATCAAGACTTGTTCACGAACCCGGCCGATCAGTTTCACGCATTGATCGCTGGTCGCGTTTTCGTGGGCGATCAAGTAATGCGGTGCCGCCGAATCAAGCGACACATCGCCTTCGCGAATTCCCGCCAGTCCGGTGCTGTTGATCAACTCGCACGCCGAAATGGAATCCGGATCGATGAACGGCATCGCGATGCGATTGGATTCCGATGGACGACGCTGGCCTCGGTGGATCCACAATTTCTGCATGCGTTTAGTGAGGGCCGAAACGTCCTTGGGTTCCAAGTTGAACGTTACCGACAGAACCACGGTTCCCATCAATGTCGATTGACGGTGAGCGAACCCGGCCTCTTCACCCGTGAGCGTTTTGCGTTTGCCTTCTTCGTCGATGATCTCGATCGACTCGACGACCGATCCGATGTCGCGACCTTCCGCTGAGACGTTTCCGACGACGGCCGCACCGATGCTGCCAGGGATACCGACCAAGTGCTCCAGCCCGCCCAAGCCTTCGCCGACTGTTTTGATCACCGCGTGAGTCAGCTTGGCTCCCGCACCGGCGATCAATTTTTGGCCTTGGATTTCCAGCCCACTGGTTGCGGGAGCGGACAATTTGATGACCAACCCGTCGAAACCGGCTTCACGAACCAGCACGTTGCTGCCTTGCCCGAGGACACGCAGGGCCAGCTGTTTTTCGCGAGCGGCGGTGTAGAGCTTTTCGATCTGATCGATTTCGACCGGTTCGGCTAGGAAGCGTGCGGGGCCGCCAATGCCCAACCACAACGTTTCACGCAGCGGTTGGTTTTCACGAACCACGTGCAGCAGGTCTTCGGGGAAAAATTCGGTGAGCGATTCAGAGGGAGCAGAGGACACGTCGTTCATTTGCCGGTGCGAGTTTCGAAAGCCACCACCTCCAGGCGGCGGGACGCTGGACGCCAGTTTCGCAGTCCGAAGCAAAATTGGCAATCTGGATTCGATTGGACGACCGGCGAACATGAAATCTAGTGGATCACCCAGCCTGCGACGCCAGGGATTCCGCGAACTCTCGGGTCGGTCGGTCTTCGAAGCCCGGCGAAGACCGTTAATTCGGCCAGAGTCGTCGACTTGGAGGTCGTTCAGTTTATCGAGGACGCGTTTCAGCGGGGTTCAGCATTTGAGAACCTCTCCCGAAACGAAGTTTTGGGGGAGGCCGAGCGACGCCGTTCAAGCGTGCGTGAGGGAGGGGGCCGAGAATGGGAAGCGGCACGGATTGCTCTCCCCCAAAAAATTCGCTGAACGCTCGTTTTCCGACCCCTCCCGCTGCGCGGGCGAGGTTCTCAAGGCGTTACTGGCACAGTACTTAAAAGCTGCACGACCGCTTTGCTGCCGGGGCTGCATTTCGCCTCTCCAACAGGGTCGAGAACACCACCCTGCGCCGCTGGCAGCGTTTTGGTCGCCCTAAACGGATCCCGAAAGTCCATTCCCGCACCACTGCGAAGCTGAAACCGGTTTCACCCCCTTGTCGCGTTTCCGCCAACTTCTGATATTGGTGAATTCCATTGACTTGCCCTTTTCACCTCGCAGCCACACACGGAATCCGTTTGATGACCGCTTTCCCCGATGTTCCCGTCATTCAGTACGAAGGCCCTCAGTCCGACAACCCGCTCGCCTTCCGCTGGTACAACCCTGACGAAGTCATCGAAGGCAAAACGATGAAGGACCACATGCGGTTCAGCATCGTCTACTGGCACACTTTCCGCGGAACGGGGGCCGACCCATTCGGTCCCGGAACAGCGGTTCGTCCTTGGGATGACGGATCGGAAAGTGTCGAAAACGCTCAAAAGCGTGCCGTCGTCGCGTTTGAATTGTTCACCAAACTGCAGGCCCCGTACTACGCTTGGCACGATCGCGATGTGGCACCCGAAGGAGCCAACTTGCGAGAAACCCACGCGAATTTGGATGCGGTTGCTGATGTGCTGGAAGAACAGCAAAAAGCGACCGGCGTGAAATTGCTGTGGGGCACGGCCAACATGTTCAGCAACCCACGCTTCATGCACGGGGCCGCAACCAGCTGCAACGCGGACGTGTTCGCCTACGCGGGTGCTCAAGTCAAAAAGGCTTTGGAAGTTACCAAGCGACTCGGCGGTGAAAACTATGTGTTCTGGGGTGGCCGCGAAGGCTACCAGAACCTCTACAACACCGACATGAAACGAGAACTGGATCACTTGGCCAAGTTCTTCCACATGGCAGTCGACTACGCCAAGTCGATCGGTTTCGACGGCCAGTTCTTGATCGAGCCCAAACCGAAAGAGCCCACCAAGCACCAGTACGACAGCGACGCGGCCGCATGCATGAACTTCTTGCGAGCCTACGATTTGGATTCGCACTTCAAGCTCAACATCGAAACCAACCACGCGACGCTGGCGGGTCACACGATGATGCACGAGCTCGACTACGCGGGCATGCAAGGCGGCCTGGGCAGCATCGATGCCAACACGGGTGACTTGTTGTTGGGTTGGGACACCGACCAATTCCCAACCGATTACTACCTGACCACCCAAACCATGCTGATGATCATGAAGCACGGCGGCATCGGCACCGGTGGCGTGAACTTCGATGCCAAGGTGCGTCGTGAATCGTTCGAGCCCATCGATTTGTTCCACGCTCACATCGGCGGAATGGACGCGTTCGCGAAAGGTTTGAAGATCGCAGCGGCGATTCGTGCCAGCGGCGAATTGGCTGACTTTGTGAAGAACCGCTACTCGACTTGGGATTCCGGAATCGGTGCCAAGATCGAAGCCGGCGAAGTTGGCTTCGCGGAACTGGAAGCCTACATGCTGGAAAAAGGCGAGGTCGACGCAAACCAAAGCGGTCGCCAAGAGTACCTCGAGCACATGATCAACAAGTACATCGATCGCGTTTGATCGACCGAGGCAAATCAACTCCCGAGTCAATGAACGCTTGGGAGAGAGAATTCCATTCAGAACGCGGTGCAGCGATCAAACGTTGCACCGCGTTCTTTCATTGCGATTCGATGGCGTAGAATCTGTTTTTCAACTGGCCAAACCGACATCGAATGAATTCAATGGCTTCCAAGACAAACATCGACATTCGCTGCTTCATCGTTCTAGCGATGTTGGCTTTGAACGCGAGCCTCTCGGTGGCTGCGGATCAAATGCCTTCCAATTGGATCGTGAGCGAAACGGGAACGAACGTCAGCCTTCGTAGTCTCTCCGCAGTGGATGATGAAGTCATCTGGGCCAGTGGTGCGGCGGCGACAGTGATTCGCTCGACCGATGGTGGCGAGACTTGGAAAGCGTGCGGCCCGGAAGGATACGGCGAATTAGAATTCCGCTGCGTTTGTGCGTTCAGTGCAAACGTTGCTTGCATCGGAAGCGCGGGAACGCCAGCCGTGCTGTTGCGGACCGAAGACGGCGGAGATTCCTGGATGGAAACCTATCGCGCCGAATCAAACGCAGCGTTCTTTGACGCGATGAAGTTTTGGGATGCGGATCGGGGAATGGCCTTCAGCGATCCTGTCGATGGTCGATTGTTGGTTGTGGAAACCAAGGACGGTGGCAAGTCATGGCAGAAGTTGAACACGCAGCTCCCACTCGCACGCACTGGTGAAGCCGCCTTCGCGGCCAGCAACTCCTCTTTGCTGCTCGGCGAGGATGGCCGACTTTGGTGCGGAACCGGCGGAGCTGAATCTGACACCAGTCGCCTGTACACTCGCTCGGGTTGGAATGAACCATGGGTTACCGTCAACGCCCCCATGCCAAGCTCGCAGGCATCAGGCATTTTCGCGATTTGTCGCGGTCCTGAATCCGACGGTCACGACGGCTCTGGCCCATTGGTGTGCGTGGGCGGCGACTACCGAGCGACCGAGACTTCCGAAATCACCGCCTGCATCAGTCATGACGACGGTAACTCTTGGCGGACCATCGCGGAGCAACCAGCCAGCTTTCGTAGTGCTGTCGTCTCCATCCCCGCGGACAGTTCACAAGCAAAAGGCATGATCGCCGTTGGTCCCGCGGGAACTGACTTTTCCGCCGATGGAGATACATGGCAGCCGCTCTCGGACACCGGATTTCACTGTCTATCGGTCGGAAAAACCCAGATTTTTGCCTGCGGCTCAGACGGTCGCTTCGGCCGACTTCAATAAGCGATTCCGGCGAACCCGCGGACTGACACAGGTGACAATCCCCACAATTTCGGGGGCTTGATTATGCTGGGGGGCATGAACCGTCTTGATGCTTCCACGACCGCTTCTGTCCCGTCGGGTGAAACCGATGCGAAGGCCGTTTCAACGCAAGAAACGGTTGAGCGAATCGCGAAGGAGTCACGTGATCGAGCGGACTTTCTTCATCGCATGGCGATGCACTTGGCGAAGGCATTCAACGCGTCAATCGTGGCCGTTCAAGACTCGACGTTCCCGCAACCCCGCATGCTCGTTCGCGACGAATCCATCGCTGCAAGACTGGACCGCGATCGGCTGAGAGAACAATTGGGTGTGGTCACGCCATCAGTGGCCGCATGCGAAATCGCATGGAACGATGGCGAACGGTCGCCTCAGCCGTCTGCGTCCAAAGTCACGGCGTTGGGTGTCGAGCTTTTGCCGAACCCGCTGTTCGCGAAGGTCTTGATCATCCATGACTCACAATTGCCAGCTGCACAAATGCTCTCTGCCATGAAATCGCTGGGAGACATCGCCACCGCGACGCGTCAAACGATGAATGCGGCGGATGCACAATCGGACGATCAGCAACCGGGTTCCCAAGCTTTGTCGGTTCCAGATGCTGGCTCCACATCGATCACGAACTCCTTTGATACTTCCCGCGGAATCCGAACGGCTCTCCGAGCATTTCATACCGACTTGGATCCCACGGCGACCGCGTATCGCATCGCGTCGGAACTGCCTCGCTTGTTGCCCTGCGAACGTTCCGTCGTTTTGCTCGCCAAAAATCCGACAGCTCATCGGCCTCGATACCGAGTTGCCGCAATCAGTGGTTCATCGGTGATTGACCGTCGCTCACCATTGGTTCGCTCGATGAATCAATTGGCCGACGCCGTTTCGGTTTTGAAGCGACCTTTGATTTTGCCACCGTCGACCGACACGGATGCAATCGATCCTGCATCGTTGTCACCGCAACTGGTTCCACCGCTCGAAACATACTTGGACGAATCCGGTGTGTTGTCGGTGACGATAATCCCGCTCTTCGAATCAGTCGATGACACGCTGGCTGCCGCGGGTGTGAACTCATCCAATGAATTGGATGAGGAGGCTCGCGAAAAACAACGTCGCCAATCGATGCTGATTGCCATGCTGATGCTGGAAACGTTTTCGGGTGAGCCAGCAAGTTCGATCTCACCCGCAATGGTTGAGGTTGCCGAAGAGTCTTCGTCCGCCATCAGCAATGCAATTCGATACGACAGCGTATTTGCGTTACCAATTCGACGCCCGGCTGCGGCCGCCACTCGCAGAGCGACACGTCACTGGATATTGGCCGGCTGCATGTTGTTGGCCGCCGGATTGTTGGCCGGTTGGTTCATTCGGGTCGATCATCACGTCGTCGCAACCGGGCTGGCTCGCCCCGCGGTTCGCCAAGCAATCTTTGCCGGGATCGACGGCGTCGTTGACGAGTTGAAGGTGAAAGACGGCGATGTCGTTCGGCAAGGTGATGTGCTGGTCCAGCTTAGTAATGCGGAACTCACTCGCGAAGCCGAGGCGTTGTCGGGGCAGCTCACCACAGCCACTCAAAAGCTGAGTTCCGTCCGAGCGATGTTGCTGGCCGCGTCGAACGACTCACGTGATTTAGCCCAGAGCATTCTCGAACAACAAACGCTCGAGAACCAAATTGAATCGCTTAGTAAACGATTGCAAATCAATCGTGAGATGAAAGACATGCTTTCCGTCAAAGCTCCATTTGACGGGCAGGTCGTCGCCTGGCGATTGAACGAACGTTTGAAAGACCGACCGGTGTCTCGTGGAGACCGATTGCTCGCGGTCGTTCAGCGTGAAGGCCCGTGGGAGTTGGAACTGAGGCTAGAGGAAACTCGTGCTGGGGAGGTCATCCGACGACATGCGGACGATCACGGGCTACCAGTTCACTTCGCCATCGAAACAAGACCAACCGAAACCTTTCACGCGAAGATCTCCGCAATCGGCGGAGTCGCTCGCAAACGTGCTGACGGTCGGAACGTCGTGGACATCATCGCCGAGATCGATGACATTCCAGAAGGCGGTTTTCGCGGTGATGCGGAAGTCACCGCAAAGATCGTTTGCGGACGTCGCCGGTATTTGGCCAGTGCGATGGACGACGTGGTCGCTTGGTTCCACCGCAACGTATTGTTTCGGTTTCGGACATGAACGCGGGTGTCAGTTCATCAACTCAGCGTCCGTTGGGAGTGCACCACAAGGTCGGCCTAAAAGCCGTCCGAGTTTCGCATCGTCATTCGGGATGGGTGGTCGTCCATGATGCGATCGCGGGCCAGCATCACCGACTTCGCGAAGACGAATACTTCTTGCTGACATCGCTGGACGGGCAATGCAGCCTGGATGATCTGCGAGATCTGTATCAGGCGCGCTATCCGAACCGTCGCGTTCGGTCCAACCAAATCAACGCGTTGCTGTTCCGCTTTCACGAAAGTGGCTTGACGACCAGTCAATCCGCGATGCAGGGCGAACCGTTGCTTCAACGAGCGGATTCGGATCGGCGACAAAAGCGTTTGGCGATGGCGTCGCAGTGGTTGTTCATGCGGTTTCCTGGAATCGATCCGGCACCGGTCATGCGAATCCTGATGCCGGTCGTTCGTCCGTTGCTGACTCCACCTGGCTTGATCGCTTGTTTGGCTTTGGTCGTTTCGGCGGCCGTGATGATGCTAGTGCATCGCCAGCGTTATCTCGCGGAGTTGCCCGCATCTCACGAATGGCTAACGTTCCAAAACGCAATGATTTTGGCCGCCGTCGTCGCGCTCACAAAAGTCGCTCATGAATTGGGGCACGCGGTTGTGTCAGAGCGATTTGGTGCAAAGTGTCGATCGATCGGCCCGATGCTGCTCGTATTCACTCCCGCGTTGTACTGCGACACCAGCGGTTCGTGGATGATCCCCAGTCGCTCGCGTCGAGCGGCGGTTGCTTTGGCGGGCATCGCCACAGAAGTCCTGATCGCATCCATCGCGGCTTGGGTTTGGCTGCAAACACCTGAGGGACTGACACATACCGTCGCATCGCACGTGATGGTCGTTTGTGGAATCAGCACCATTGTTTTCAATGTCAATCCGCTACTGCGATACGACGGCTATTATTTGTTGTCCGATATGACCGACATGCCCAATTTGGCTCAACGAGGCCAGCGGCGCTGGGGGCGTTTTCTTTCGAGAGTCTTCTTGGGAGTCGAAACGGGGGCTCCCAACGAACCCGAGGATGGCTCGGCGTGGTTGCTAGTCTATGCGGTCGCTTCGCTTGCCTATCGATGGATTCTGATGGCGACCATCATTGGATTCATATGGATATCATTAAGACCCTATGGACTCGAAATCATCGGTCAAATGCTCGCATTGGTCGTGGCAACCTCCATGGTTTGGGCCGGCTTGGTACCACTGCGTCGTTTTTGGAACAATCCCGTGAACCGCAGAAACATTCGTCCACGACGTGCATTGGTTTGGTGCGTCTTGCTTGCCGCGATTGGCTTCGCCGGAACGGTTCCGTTGCCTCGCCACGTCTACACTGCCGTCCGTCTTTTGCCGGCACAAGAAACTCGCGTGCATCTGACATCGCCAGGCGTTCTGAGGCAAATCCATGTTGAACCTGGCCAAAGCGTCCGCCCCGGCGATGTTTTGGCAGAGCTCTCCAACCCAGAAATTGAGCTGCAGGTTCTCGATGCCAAAAGCGAAGTTCGGGAACAAACGTTGCGTTTGGAAGGATTGCGCGCGTCGCAAACGTTGGTCCCAGAAGCCAGCTCGCAACTACCCACCGCGGAAGCGTTACTGGATGAAATGCGAGACCGCCTGGCAGCGGCTGAGCGGCGACGCGAGTCGCTAACAATCACCGCTCCGTGCGATGGCATCGTGATGGTCGCTCAAAGCAATCCGCAATCCGCATCGGACACTGCCCTCGACGCCGATGCCAATCCGCTGGAGATCGGGCCTGCATTGAATCCGGCGATGGATCGCACCGCCGTCCGTTTGGCATCATGGTCAGGCTATCCCACCGCCATAGAGAACAATGGGTGCTTGTTGGAAGCGGGGACTGAATTGCTGAGCATCGCTTCGCTGGAGGAAGCAGCCGATTCATCGTCTACCGACCCATCGCGAAACAATTCCGTTCGCTGGCGGGCTGAGGCAATCGTTCCATCCGTCCAAAGACATCGAATCTCGCTCGGCGATGAAGCCGTGATGATTCGCGACTCCTCGCCCAAACAAATTTTTCGCGGTCGCGTCGTTCAGATCTCAGAAGAAACCTACGATCCTCGAATCGACGCTCCCCGCCGTGATCACCATCGGGCTGATCGAACGACCCGAACGCCGGGCACCAGCTACGTCGTTGAGATTGCAATCGACGATTCCGCCACGGCACCCTCCACTTGCGTCGCGGGAGCCTCTGGCCGAGTAAAAATAGTGGTCGATTCGGCTTCGGTTTGGCAAAGAATCTACGAACTCCTTTCAAGTTTATTTCGTTTCAGATAACAGCGTTTCGCCCGCCCATTCCTGGACTTTCGTTGTCGGATTGATACAATGGATTGCCCACCTTTCTGGCGACGCCCCCCGCAGATAGGCTTTGCGAAACGCACAGTCTCGTCGTCACCCACCTACACCGAACAATCGTTCTTCTAGGAGAAACCCCTTTGAATATCCGTCCGCTGATTGCTGGCACCGCTGCCGCTTGTGCACTGACCGCATCGATGGCCATGGCCGAAACCGGAACGTTGAAAATGCGTTTCGTCTACGACTCCGATAACGCTCCCAAAGTGGAGTTGATCGAACCCAACAAAGACATCGCTTTCTGCGGCAAGCACGAGATCCCCAACGAAAAGCTATTGGTCGACTCCGAGACCAAAGGCATCAAGAACGTGTTGGTCTATGTCTACACCGGTCGTGGCGGAACCAAATTGGATGACGTCGCCGCAAAGAATGAGACTCACGAGTTGGCCAACGACAAATGCCGCTTTGAGCCCCACTACGTGATCGCACAAACGGGTGACACGCTGAAAATCACCAACCCTGATACTGTCGGTCACAACGCGAATTTGAATTTCTTCGCGAACAAGGCCGAGAACTTGATGATCCCAGCTGGTGCTGACAAAGAAGTCGCTTTGGAAAAGCCAGAACCGGCTGCCATTCCAGTCGAATGCAACATCCACCCTTGGATGCGTGCTTACGTCGTGGTTCTGGAACACCCCTACGCTGCCGTCAGCGGTGAAGATGGAACGTTGACCATCGAAGGCATCCCAACCGGCGAAGTCATGTTTCGCGTTTCGCACGAAGCCGGCAAAATCGATGAAGTCAAGATCGATGGTTCGAAGGAATCATGGCGTCGCAGTCGCTTCGAGCTGGACATCAAACCCGGCATGAACGATCTGGGCGACGTCTTGGTCCCAGCAGACGCTTTGTCGCTGTAAGACCACACCGCCAAATCAAACATTCGATCGGCGTCGTTTTCGAAACGACGCCGATTTTTTGCGCACAGACATTTCCCTCGAACCCTTTCCCGCCAACAGGGTCTTCTCTCGCACCGATTCACTCGCACAAGAAAATTCGCGAATCGAGGTCTCCCCGATCAGGTTCCTCGGCGGTTTCCGTACCAACGAATTTGCATGCGGTCGCAATATTGATAGCCTCGCAAGGTTGCCATCGGTTCCAACCATGGACGTGCGGTGTCCAGCTGTTCGACCGAGATCCCTTGCGGCATCAAATACACGGAATCCGCTGAGATCTCCAATTGCCGCACAACCTCATCGATCTCAGGCAATTCATCGGCCGAATCGACCACAAATTTGACCTGGGTCGCTTCTGCGGATTGAATCAATTGCTTCATCGTGTTGATCGGCAACCGCCTCTCAGCGTGCAGTTTTGCCCAACGCGGATGATCTTTTTCATCCGGGGTGCTGGCCCGTAGCTTGGGGCTGAGCGACAGCAGGTCGCATCGCACGCCAGGGTCGACGGTGCCAGCGGTTTCGATCGTCACGTGATTCCCCGCGACTCGCAATTGATCGATCAAGCTGACGATGCCCTTAGCGATCAACGGTTCACCACCGGTCAACACCACGTGCTTGACGCCTGAATCCGCGACCAATTGCAACAAGTCGTCGACGGTTAGCCTCGCGCCCTCGGGCTTCCAAGACGCGTAAGGCGTGTCGCAGAACCAGCACCGCAGATTGCAGCCACTGGTCCGGATGAAAACGCTTTCGGTGCCGGTCAATTCGCCTTCGCCTTGACGACTGACGAAGGTTTCTGAAATCAGCAGCGACGATGCCGGGGCGCATGAGTCCCCGGGGGTTTCCGCCGAGTCCTCAGCGGGTAAAACATCGACTGGATGATCGACCGATTTCAAACGACACCGCGTTTCTAGAAGTGAACCAAACCACGTGAGCGACACAGCCTCTTTTCGAGACACTCTCGAAGTTTTTGAAAACCCCGCCCCGACACGAAATTTCACGATCGAGCATCATTGCCCGGAATTCACGTCGGTTTGCCCGAAAACGGGACAACCCGACTATGGAACGATCGTTTTCACGTACGTTCCAGACCGTGTCTGCGTGGAGCTGAAGAGCTTGAAAATGTACTTGCAGAAGTTCCGCAACGAAGGAATTTTCTACGAGCAAGTCACCAACCGAATTCTGGACGACTTTGTCGCCGTCGTCCAGCCTCGCAAAGTCACCGTCGAGAGCAAATGGACGCCACGCGGCGGCCTGAACAGCAACATCATCGTGACTTACCCCGACGAAGCGTGATCTGATCACGGCACGAATTTCCCGTCCCTCCCCACCAAACCCGCCTGCGCCATGTCCTCCGTCATTCTGTCTGGTTTCGCCGACGAATCCGCCTTCTCGAAAAAAGCCAACGAGCAATTCGCTGCTCTGGCCGCCATCGGCCTTCAGCACTACTCGATCCGTTTTGTTGATGTCGGAAATGGCATCAAAAACGTGATGGTGTTGGAACCTTCTGAAATCGAGACGCTTCAGAAACTGCACAAAGAATACGGCATGTCGGTCAGCAGCATTGGCTCGCCGATTGGCAAGGTGAAGTTGTTGGACGTCGAAGACGGAACCGCGAATAAGTTCATCCCATTCGAAAAGTACCTCGCCGAAGACGTGCAGATCGCCTGCAATCGAGCGGAAGCGTTCGACTGCAAATTGCTTCGCGGTTTCTCGTTCTATCACCCCAAGGGCACATCACCCGAAGACCACATTGATCAGGTTTCGGACCAACTCGGACAAATCGCTGAAGCATGCGACAAACGTGGTTTGACGTTTGGTCTGGAAGTCGAAGCCAACTTGGTCGGGCAGACCGGCGACCTGCTCGCCGCGATCGCTGAAAAGGTGAACAACCCGGCCCTGGTCACTATCTTTGACGGAGCCAACATGGTGATGCAGGGACTGACATCGGATCAGGTGTACGCCCAGTACGAAGCGTTGAAACCATCGCTCGGTTGGTTGCACATCAAGGACTACAAAGACCCATCGCTGAATGGCCGCGTCGATCACGTCGATGAAGAATCCGCCAGCCACTTTGTGCCTGCCGACCAAGGCGACAGTTCCCACGAACGAATCTTCGAGGACCTCAAGACATTCCTGCCGACGCTCGCGGACCGCATGTCACGTCGCGGCGTCGAAGGCATTTACCTGGACCTCGAACCCCACGTTCGCGGCGGCGGCCAATTCGGCGGTTTCAGTGGTCCCGATGGATTCGGCATCGCCGCTCGCGGGTTGTGCCGCGTGCTCGACAAAGTCGGCATCGACTATCACCTGCGAACGTTCGAAGATTTGGAAGCCGCCAAAGCTCAACAGGCCTGAGCCCAAGCCGGCGACGGAGCCTTCGTCGTCCAAGAGCAATCTCCCACTTCACGTAGGACGGGCACTCTTGCCCGTCCACACAACGAACCGCCTTGCTCCAGTGTCGGTCAAGAGTGGCCGACCTACGTTGGGAACGCTGTTTGGCGTCTGATCAGGATTCCAAACGCAGGATCGTGGTGCCCAGTGGCGGCAAGGTCACTTCGATGCTGTCCGGACGAGCGTGGTGCTCAATGCCGGTCGTTTGGCATCCGGGATAGTTGCCCAGGTTCGATCCGCCGTACGCTTCACCATCGCTGTTGAAGATCTCTTTCCAGAAACCTTGTGCCGGCACTCCAACGCGATAGTTGTCTCGAGGGACGGGCGTGAAGTTGTTGCAAACCAGGATCGGTGGATCGCCTTCGGCTCCCTTTCGCAGGTAGACCAAGACGCTGTCTTCCGCGTTTTGAGCGTCAATCCACTCGAAGCCATCGCCCGTGAAATCATGCCAGTGCAGGGCTGGATTTTCAATCACGACCTCGTTCAAATCCGCGACCAGTTGCTGAACACCGCGGTGCGTGTCGAAGTCGAGCAATTCCCACTGAGGGCCGTCGTCCGCGTTCCATTCGGTCCACTGTGCGATTTCACCACCCATGAAGAGCAACTTCTTGCCGGGGTGAGTCCACATGTAGCTGTACAGCAATCGCAGGTTGGCGAATTTCTGCCACATGTCACCCGGCATTTGGCTGATCAACGATCCTTTGCCGTGAACGACCTCATCGTGCGACAACGGCAACGTGAAGTTTTCGGTGAAGGCATAGATCAGACTGAACGTCAGCTCGTTTTGATGGAACTTGCGGTGGATCGGCTCATTCCGCATGTAGCTCAACGTGTCATTCATCCATCCCATGTTCCACTTGTAGGTGAAACCGAGACCGCCGTCGTACGTTGGCCGAGAAACGCCGGGCCACGCGGTCGACTCTTCCGCCGCCGTGATCACACCGGGGTGATTCTCATGAACCGCGATGTTGAAATCACGCAGGAAGTCGATCGACTCGAGGTTCTCACGTCCGCCGTAACGGTTGGGAATCCACTCGCCGTCTTCTCGGCTGTAATCCAAGTACAACATGGATGCGACCGCGTCGACTCGCAGACCATCGATGTGATACTTGTCCAACCAGAACAACGCGTTGGCGATCAAGAAGTTCTTCACTTCGTTGCGACCGAAGTTGAAGATCATCGTGCCCCAATCCGGGTGCTCGCCCTGACGAGGATCCGCATGCTCGTACAACGCCGAACCATCGAACTGACGCAGGCCGTGATCGTCTTTGGGGAAGTGAGCGGGAACCCAATCGATCAACACGCCGATGCCGTTTTGGTGCATGTGATCGACAAAGAACATGAAGTCTTCGGGCGATCCGTGACGACTAGTCGGCGCGTAGTAGCCGACGCTTTGGTAGCCCCATGACCCCGTGAATGGATGCTCGCTGATTGGCATCAATTCCACGTGTGTGAAATTCATGCGGTGACAGTAGTCAACCAATCGTTTGGCCAAGTCGCGATAGTCCAACCAACCGTGGGTGCGGCCGGGGCCTTTTTGCCAGCTGCCCAAATGAACTTCATAAACGTTCATTGGAGTGTGCATCGGGTCCATCTCTGCCCGTTGCTGCAACCAATCCGAATCATTCCACGAGTACGTGTTGATGTCCGTGATAATATTCGCGGTCAGCGGTGGCAACTCGGCGGCGAACGCCAACGGGTCGCACTTATCCATCCAATGACCGTGCTGGGTCTGAATTCGGAACTTGTACTTCTGACCAACCGTCGCGCCAGGAAGGAACAACTCCCAAATTCCGGTCGACTCGACGGGCTGAGCGACATGACTGCGTCCGTCCCAACCGTTGAAATCGCCGACAACTTGAACCGATCGAGCATTGGGTGCCCACACGGCGAAGTTGACGCCTTTAACGCCGTCGACTTCGCGGAGCTGTGCCCCCAGTCGCTCGTACAACTGGTGGTGGCGACCTTCACCGATCAGGTAGCGATCGAGGTCGCTGAAGATGCTGGGGACGGTGTAAGGAGACGTCGTCTTCATTTCTTTACCGGTCTTGTCGATCATTTGCAGTCTGGACATGGAGGGCTTGGTGATGGGCTCATCGCAGATCGCTTCGAAGAATCCGCCGGGATGCAACCGTCGCATGGGACGTCGCAAACCGCTTGCCGAATCGATCAGCCACACGGATTCGGCGTTGGGTTCCAAAACGCGAACGGATGTGGCTTCTCGCCCCCGATAGTTGACAGGGTGACGGCCCAACAAACTACCCGGGTTCGCCACACTGCCATCAACGAGTGACTGAATGGTCGATAATGAAAGCTGCGAATTCATGGCTGGACTACGAGTGAATTGATAGAAATGAGTTCAAAAATGCGAAAACAGGCCTGGAATCAGGACGTTTTGATTGGGTTGGATCGTTGAATGCCGTTGGCTGAGATTGCGGTACTCAGCAACCAGTCACGCAGTCGATCGTTGGCGGTTGGAACCGCACGATTGGATTTCGGTGCAGGTGGGCCTGAGTGAGGTTGGTCGATTCTTGACCAGTCGTCATTCAATTTGGTGGATCCGCGGGCAACCGAAGCGTCGACTTCGGCCGCGGGAATCGCGCCGTCCGGCGCGACATGATCGGGTTTGCGACTGACCAATCGAGACGTCACCAAGCACGCTTGAACCTCGTGGATCCCCAAGGCGTGGTCGACGCGTCGCCACAAATCAGCGTGCTGGACTTCAACGCGACGGCCAAAGTGATCCCACACGAAATCGCTGCGTCGCCATCTCGGCAATGAATCAGTCAGTGATCGAATCAGGTATCGGTTGTGGCTGAGCAAGGTGATGCCCGAGGGCCCGTCGATTGCCTCGAGCCCTCGCACCGCCGCCAGCAACGACAATCGGTTCAAGTCGCCGAACTCTTGGTCGTCTGCTTCCATCACGGGTTTGCCGTCCGAAGTCTCGATCACAAATTGCCAACGACCATCGGTCAGCGACGTGCTGTGAGCGGACACGACCAACAAGAACGAAGCACGAGGCTTCGCGGGTGCGGGGTTGAAATCGGGGTCTCCGAATTCGGACGTCATCGACGCGAATTCTTCGAGGGATTGCAAAGGATCCATCATGGTAGGGTTCGCCAGTGTGTTCGACTTGCTTTCAATACGTGATTGCGATCAATCTGGCGGCGGCCCCTCGGGTCTCGCCCGGATCCTTGGACGAGAGGGCCGCCGCATCGCAGTACACGCATCGATTGCTAGGGAGGGGAAAGCAATGAGACGCGATCCATCGGTGCCAGTCTTCGGCGGTGCACGTGTTGGCTATCGTTTGTTGCTGCGATTTCAGCTTGCCAAAACTTCGTTGCGACCGCCTGTCGACAAGGATTGCTTTCGTCCTCGTCGACCATGCCGGAAAAGCTTTCCTGCTCAAAAAGGTTTGCGCGAATTACCAGGCGATCGTGCAACCGTTGGAGCCTGAATAACCGGCAGGGTTTGGCTCAGTGGGGCTCGATCACATGGTCCCAAACAAAGGAACCAATCGCCTGTTAGCGAAACGCGAACGGTCATGTCCATCAAAGAATGGAGCTTGAAATGCGATCAGCATGTGACGCGCCCGAAAGCCCTCATTAGGGGGCTCTCAACGGCAATAGCTTCGTCGCTTAATCGTGCAGCATCAGATCCAGCAGCGCTTGCGCGACCAGATGAGGCTCTTCCACCGCGTCGCATTCCGCTGGCAAGGCATCCACCAAACATCCCGCGTCGCCACCGGTCACGACCAAGGTCGCAGCACCGCCATAGATTCGAAGCAATCGTTCGACGGCACCTGCGACCGACGCGAGCACGCCCAATCGCATCGCGGCAACCGTGTCTCGGCCCGGCCCCTCAGGCATCTCTCGACATCGGTGGGACGCCCAATCGAGTTTGGGCAACGCATCCGTGCCGGCCGCGAGGGCCGCGGTCTGCATTTCCAAGCCAGGCAGAATGGCTCCACCGCGAAACACTCCTTCGGCGGAAACAAAATCGACCGTCACCGTGGTTCCGGCGTCGACCACAATCAACGGTGCCGTGTGACGTCGGAATGCGGCTTCCGCTCCGAGCAATCGATCGATCCCAACACGTTCGGGGAAGTTCACATCGATTGGCATCGAAACGTCTTCGTGCGTCACAAAACGCACGCGAATGCACTGGAAAAATGCTTCATCGAGAGCAACCACCAAGGGTTCCGCCGAGCCTCGATTCACGCTCGCGACTCGAACGTCATAGCAAACGGATTCGCAGTCGCGAGATTCACAAGCCGCAACCTGCTCCGCCAGCGTTTGCAGATGCTCGACGCACTTGGTAATCCACTCTGGATCTCGCAGCGAAATCGATCGAAGCTGAGGACCTCGCGTCTTGTTCCGCTGCACCGTTTCGTCGGTTGCTGAGAACTCGGTGACAACCTTGATCGCGGTGTTGCCAACATCGATGCCAACTCGCACCATCACGACATCGCAATGCGATTCATCATGGAGCTGTTGCTCATTCGCGGGGGACTGCTCGTCTGCCATATTCCTGCCGACTGCTTCAAGACGAACGATCGCGGCGTTCGCCGGGCACGACTTTGCCGGTGTCAGATAGCGTGGCGGCACCTTGGATATCCTGTGCCTGCACTTCGTCCGACAAACCTTCCGTCGCGGCGGCTTTGTGAGGTGGCAGGCGACGTTCTTTCTTGGGTGTCGCGGGAGCGTCGTCTTGGCGAATCAAAGTGGGCGTGATGCCCGCTTCGATCATTTCTTCACGACGTTTAGCGACTCGATCCATGATTTCGCCAACCAGTTCTTTCAGTCCCACATCGGTTGCGGCACTGATGGAACGCAGGTCGCGAGCATGGTTGGCGGGGTGCTCATCAAAGTAAGCCTGCAATCTCTCACGAACTTCGCCATCCGGGTCCAATTCGCACTTGGTCATCACAACCAATTCATCACGATCGGCGAGCGTCTCGTCGTAGTGCTGCAACTCTTCGCGAATCGCGACGTAGTTTTGAATCGGATCGCTTCCGTCAACCGGAGTGGGCTCGATCAAGTGAACCAGTAACCCGGCGCGTTCGACATGACGAAGGAACTCGTGCCCCAGCCCAACGCCCTCGCTCGCCCCTTCGATCAAACCGGGAATGTCAGCCAGGATGAACGAGCGTTCGATATCGACGTCGACGATTCCAAGGTTGGGATACTTCGTCGTGAACGGATAATCTGCGATCTCAGGTCGAGCACTGCTGATTCGCGAAAGCAGGGTGCTTTTGCCAGCGTTTGGTTTTCCGATCAGCCCCACATCGGCGATCGATTTCAGTTCCATGATCACGTGTCGCGTTTCGCCGGGCTGGCCCAGTTCGCGTTCTCGTGGTGCTTGGTTCTGCGGCGTTTTGAAACGAGCGTTCCCATGACCTCCTTTGCCACCGCGGCAGATCACAAATTCTTCGCCGACCTGCGTCAGATCTTTGATGACGAAACCGTCTTTCGCATCGATGATGCTCGTCCCGCAAGGAACAAACAGACGCATTTCGCGGCCCTTTCTGCCATGGCGAAGGGCGCCCATGCCGAAGCCACCCTTTTCAGCTCGAAAGAACTTTCGGGTCGCGAATTGTGCCAACGAGTTCACGCCCAGGCGAGCTTCCAAAACGATGCTCGCACCCCGGCCGCCATCGCCACCGTCGGGACCGCCCTTGGGAACGTACTTCTCCTTGCGAAAGCTCATGCAGCCATCGCCGCCCTTGCCGGCTTGGAACTCAATTTCAACGCGATCAAAGAACATTTGAAAAGCTTCTAGCTATTAGCTCCTAGCGATTAGCTAGCAGCCGTAAAATGAAAAACGGACGCGGTGATTGTATCACCACGTCCGAGGAATTCGCTCAAAAAGCTTCTGGCTAATCGCTAGAAGCTAGTGGCAATCGCCCAAGGCGATCTTAGAGCATTTTTCCGAGCTTGCTGCACAAGTCAGCGGTACGGCTCGAGTAGCCCCATTCGTTGTCGTACCACGACACGACTTTGGCCATCTTGCCCTTGTCGCCGAGGACTTGGGTGAAGTCAGCTGCGAAGATGCTGCTGTGTGGGTCGTGAACAATGTCGCTGCTGACGATTGGGTCGACAGCGTAGAACAGAATGCCTTTCATTGGGCCTTCTGCTGCGGTTTGGATCGCCAAGTTGATGTCTTCCTTGGTGACTTCCTTGCTCAGGTTGACGGTCAAGTCGACCACGCTGCCCGTTGGCACTGGAACTCGCATGGCGATACCGGTCAACTTGCCTTGCAATTCAGGAATCACCAAACCAACGGCTTTCGCAGCACCGGTGCTGGTTGGGATGATGTTCTGAGCAGCACCACGTGCACGATACAAGTCAGCGTGAGGCTGATCTTGAACGTTTTGGTCGTTGGTGTAAGCGTGAACGGTGGTCATCAAGCCCGATTCGATTCCGAACGAATCGTTCAGGACCTTGGCGACGGGAGCCAGGCAGTTGGTCGTGCAAGAAGCGTTGCTGACGCAGTTCAAATCGGCTGAAAGCTTGTCGTCGTTGACGCCCAACACGCATGTCAGGTCGGCACCGTCTTTGGCTGGTGCGGACAACACAACTTTCTTGGCACCAGCGGCCAAGTGGCTGTCGTAGCCAGGCTTGTCGGCGGTGGAGCGTGCGGTGAAGAAGCCGGTCGACTCGATGGCGATATCGACGTTGTGGTCTTTCCAAGGCAAGTTGCGTGGGTCACGCTCAGCCAAGGCGACGATCTTCTTGCCGTTGACCGTCAACGAGGTGTCGTCGTATTCGACGGTGCCGTCAAAACGTCCGTGAATGCTGTCGTACTTCAGCAACATGGCCAAAGTGCGGTTGTCGGTCAAATCGTTGATCGCGACCACTTCGAACTCGTCGCTTCGCTCCATCAGGTTGCGAAAAGTCAAACGTCCGATTCGGCCAAAGCCGTTGATTGCTACTTTAATAGCCACTGATTTCGTATTCCTGTCTCGTGGAACAAAGATGGAGAGAAGCGGCGGGCGAAACAGTCACCCAGTCCGCTGTGGGCGCGGATTATAAGATCGCGAGTCCATTTTGAAACAGCCCCCGAACCATTCCACTGACCTCGAACCACCCACGATGACCGATCCTCGGCCCGAAAAAATTGCTTCACCTGCCGAGTCCTCACATCACGATCGACGGGAATCATCCGCCCGAATCGAACAATCCCAATGGCGTCGCCCAGCGGGGGTCGCACCGGGAACATGGCGATACGTCCAACAAGGGTCCATCGCCAACCACTACGATGCTTTTGTGGCGGAGACGCCGCTCTGTGCATTGGACCAGACGATCCTGCGCCAAGTGTTTGAATCTATCGATTTCGGTCAGAATTCAGCGGAATCTACCGAGGGGAAAGCTAGGCGGACCGGCCAAAAAGTTTTTTCTGATCGAGACAATTGGGTGCTCGATTTGGGCTGCGGAACCGGCCGAACCGCCACCGAGTTATCACGACTGGGCCGCAACGTGCTCGCGATCGACTTGTCGCAATCCATGCTCAATCACGTAGTCGAGCGCTCGAAACGATCCCAGGTGGAATCGACCTCTCTGGGAACAGGATCGATCGTTCCTTTGCGAGCCAACTTGGTCCAGCTCGATTGCTTGGCCGACAACTCAGCGGCGGGTGCGGTTTGCTTGTTCAGCACCTTGGGCATGATTCAAGGCAGAAAGAATCGCCGGGCCGTCCTGCGGCATACTTCACGAATTGTCCGACCAGGAGGCAAACTACTCCTGCACGTGCACAACCGATACGCATCGCTGGCCCAATCCGGCGGAAAACGGCTGCTCGCCAAAAGCTTGTTGAAATCGATCGTCAGCCGCGAGCACGAATTCGGCGACGCAACCTACGCCTACCGAGGCCTCCCCGACATGTTCCTGCACCGCTACTCACGCCGAGAAATCATCGCGGATCTAAAAAGCAGCGGCTGGCAAATCAACCACATCCACCGTCTCTCACTCGACGGATCCACAACAATCGAAGAAAGCGCCGCCAACAAACTGCGGATCGCAGGTGGCTATTTGTTAGAAGCCCAGACGCCTCAACCGTAGCTTGGTGCCCCCCCACCGAGGGTCGCGCGCCGCAAACCTTCACCAGCTTCGCGAAGATCCTCCACCGCCCCGAAAGGTCGAAAGCCCTACTCCTCCCGAAACCGGTAGCCAATCCCGCGAACCGTTTCCACCAGATCGGCGTGTTCGTTCATTTTTTTACGGAGGGCTCGCACGTGGACGTCGATGGTTCGCTCCAGCACCATGGTGTCTTCGCCCAGGGCGGCATCGACCAGTTCGCTGCGGTCGAAGGCTCGTCCGGGCTGGCGAATTAAAGTGTCGAGCAATCGGAACTCGCTCTTGGTCAGCTTGACCGCCTCACCCTCGATCGTCGCGACGAAACGCCGGCGATCGACCGTCACGCCGCATCGCGAAATTGCGTCGGCGTCGTCCATGCTGGGTTCGCGACGACGCAGCAACGCTTTGATTCGCTGGAGCAGCACTTTGTAGCTCTCGACCGGTTTGACGACGTAATCGTCGGCTCCGACGGCAAATCCGACGACCTGGTCGGACTCTTCGCCCAACGCACTGAGCATCAGAATCAACGTGTCTTTCGTCGTCGCATCAGATCGCAGTTGCTTGCAGACCTCCACACCGCTCAGGACTGGCAGGTCGACGTCCAAAACCACCACGTCGGGCAAATACAGCTTCGCTTGGTTGAGAGCCTCCCGTCCATCGGCAGCTCGATAGACCTCGTAGCCAGCTCGTTTCAGCTGGTACTCCAGCGTTTCTACCAACGGCCGGTAATCTTCAACGATGAGAACTTTGGTTTTTGACATTCGTCCGCATGCTGCGTTTTGAGAGGAGATTCATATCTTCCGATTCGCGTGTAGTTTCGTGGAAGATGTGAAGTTTGGCACCACCCACAAACCGCCGTTTCGTTGAAGGTTTGATGAAGATCTCATTCGGGAATCCAGAATCAATCGATTCGGCACACCCAATCAGATCCTAGCGGCCGCTTCCTGGCATCGTACCGAACCCTAATCTTATCGAACCCTGCCCGCTGGATTCACGAAAGCTGAAAAAATCGCCTCGCGTTGGCAGTCGTCGCTTCAGCCAGCCTCGAGGTTGGCACATTCCGCACGTCAGCCAAACATCGCAGGATGTGTTGCACCCGGGCGGGCTCGTTCGGCCGTTTTCCCCGCAGCGGTTCGGGCGACAAATACGGCGAATCGGTTTCGATCAGCAATTGGTCCTCGGGAACCCGCTTAGCCACCTCCCGGAGATCGTCGCTCTTCTTGAAAGTGACCATCCCAGCGAAACTGATCATCAGCCCCATGTCCAAGCAACGCTCGGCCAATTCCCAATCACCGGTGAACGAATGCATTACCGCCGCCGGAAGTTGCGATTGCCGGCCGAGTTGTTCCGCGATCAGCTCGCCGCTTTCTCGCATGTGAATGACCATTGGCAGGTTCGATCGACATGCCAACTCAATGTGCTGATCAAACGCAGCCTGTTGCTGCTCGATCGGTGTGTCATCCCAGTAGCAATCCAGGCCGGTCTCACCTATCCCGCGAACTCCTGGGGCCGAAGCCAACTTTTCAATTTCCGTGAAATCACCTTCGGAAGATTCAGCGACTGAATTGGGCTGAATCCCAACGACGGCATGGATCATGTCCGGGAACTCCGCTGCCAGCTCAACCGCTCGGCGACTGGTCGCCAGATCAATCCCGATGACACCGATGCCGACCACGCCTGCCTGGCGAGCTCGCTCAACCACTTCGGCAACGTTGTCGTTGAAGTCCTTGGAGTTCAAATGAGCGTGGGTGTCAAAAAGAGGATTCATTCGGAGCTCGGATGGATCGAAAGCGGAAACTGATGTGCCGGTCACTGGGCGGCCCATTCTGTTTCATTTCGCGAAACTGGGTAGCACCCGCGATTGCAAACAACACCCGGAAGATTCGAATCCGCCAATGAGAAACTGCATCAGTCGCACCGATTCGGCTCATACGCCAGATCATTCCGGTGCGACGAGTTGTTCGATGCCGGGCAAAGCATTTCGGGATTGAACGAACGCGATTCCACGGATTGGTGAACGCGAGCTGATACATTGGGGGGCATCCGGTCGCATCGATGAACGTCTCACTCGTTCGCGATTGCATCATATCGACGCCCACCATCCTGACCGGCCCCGCCTTCGAACCCAAAGGTCTTGCCCAAGATGTTTCAGTCGACGTTCCACGCCGTCACTTGTTCGATGGCGATTCTATTCGTTGCTCCCGCGGTCGCTCTCGCACAACCAGAGTCAACGAACATTCATTCGGCCTCTCGTCCAAACATCGTTTGGATCATGTCGGAAGACAATTCCAAGCACTACTTGAAACACTTCGACGAAACCGGCGTCGAGACTCCCGCTATCGAAGCCATGGCCGCTCACGGGATAACGTTCGATCGAGCGTTCAGCAACGCGCCGGTTTGCTCCACCGCGCGAACCACTTTGATCACCGGGTGCTACGGTCCTCGGATTGGAACTCAATTTCATCGACGCACCGAATTGGCCACGTTGCCCGAAGGAGTCGAAATGTTCCCGGCCTGGCTTCGACAGTCTGGTTACTACACGACCAACAACTCCAAAGAAGACTACAACGCGAAAAAGCGGATGGAGCCGTGGGATGACTCCTCGCGAAAAGCGTCTTGGAAAAACCGACCGTCCGAAGACACACCTTTCTTCCACGTCGTCACGTTTGCTGATTCACACGAAGGCCGATTGCACTTCGGCGTCGACGCATTGCAAAAGCCAACTGACTTCGATCAGAAAACCGTATCGCTGCCACCCTACTTTCCCGACACACAAGTCTTCCGGCACACGGCCGCATTCTATCGCGATCGGATGAGCATCATCGACGAGAAAGTCGCCAGCGTGATCGCTCAGCTGGAAGAGGCCGGCGAACTAGAAAACACGTTTGTGTTTTACTTCGGTGACCACGGTGGCGTGCTGCCTCGCGGGAAAGGCTACATCTATGAATCAGGGCTGCATGTTCCGCTGGTCGTTCGTGTTCCAAACAACTACCGCAACCTGGTCGATCGAGAGTTGGGATCTCGGACCAAAGGCTTCGTGTCGTTCATCGACTTTGCCCCCACCGTGCTGAATTTGGCGGGTGTTCGATTGGACAAAGCCGACCCAATCGATGGCAAAGCTTTTCTCGGACCGAGAATCGATTCCGCCAAAGTCGACACGCGAGACACCACGTTTGGTTACGCCGACCGGATGGACGAAAAGTACGATCTCGTTCGCTCGATTCGGGTTGGCGATTGGAAGCTGATTCGCTCCTTTGAATCGTTTCATCCAGACGCGATGTGGGCCGACTACCGCTACAAGATGCTGGCCTACCAACAATGGCGAGATCGGTATCACACCGGCAAACTCAACAACGTCCAAAGTCAGTTCTTCAAACCGCGTCCACCCGAGTTGCTGTTCAACTTGGCGGACGACCCGCATGAAGTGAATAACTTGGCGAGTGATCCTGCCCACGGCGATCGACTGACGGAATTGCGTGCGAAGTTGAACGCGCATCTGAAGCAAACCAATGACCTCGGCTTCTTGACCGAAGCCGGCATGCTAAAAGTCATTGACGCCCCGGTCGAAAATGGCAAGCGTCTGTCGAACGAGATCGCAAACTACATCGACACCGCCAACATCGCGGTCATGCCATGGGATCAAGCCAACAAGGCTCTGCTGTCGGCAATCAACAGCGGAGACAAGCTGGAGCGATACTGGGCCTTGGTTGCGGCGAGTTCGATCGCGGCATGGAATCGATCGGCCAATCACGACATGGCAGCGGACGAAACGTTCATCAAATTGCTGCATCGCCGAACGCTTGATACAGAGCCACTGGTTGCGGCACGAGCCGCCCAGCTCGCCGCGATCCTGCAAGTTGCAGATCCTCGACCGACTTTTCAGAGAACATTGGAACTCAGTCAGTCACCGACAGAAGCCTTGCAGATTTTCAACATGGTGCGGCACGTCAATGCGTTGGCGGGCAATCCATATCCAATGGGATCCAAACTGTTTCGACTGCCGTTCAATCCGGATCCGAAAGGTTTGATCCAACAACACCTTGATCGCCTAGATCGACCGTGAGCTCGCGACCGCGTCGTTGACCACCTCACCACGACGCAATTCACTCCTCTTCGCGAACGAATTCCGCCACCTTCGGATATCCGGAGGTGATCGTTGAAAACGCGGCGTCAAATCCTCAAAATCGCCCAGCAATCCTTCGGGACACGCAACACGAATTCATCGAAGTCGTGTAACAATCTTGATTGATAAACACGTCGCTCAGGCGGCTGTTGTAAATTGCGTGCTGGCTCGCCATCTGGCGACCGCGCATGCCTTGCCATCATCCCACCTCCTGTCTTGTGAATCCCCAACCGATGACAGTACTTCGCCATCTCTTCGCCTCCGCGGCGCTGGTGTTTGTTTTCTCTCCCGCAATCGTCCAGGCCCAACTGCCCGCGTTGGAACTTCGACCAGGCGACCACGTTTGTCTGATCGGCAACGCGCTAGGCGAACGGATGCAGCATGAGAATCAGTTTGAAACTCTCTTGCATGCCGTGCGACCTGATTTGGATCTGACCATCCGAAACCTGTGTGCCCCGGGTGATGAACCTAAGATCCGCCTGCGAAGCCTCGACTTTGGATCGCCCGACGAACACCTCACGCACAGCGGCGCGGACGTTGTGCTCATGTTCTTCGGCTACAACGAATCGTTTCGACTCCGCGAAGGATTGGATCACAAAAAGGTCCTTCGTGACTTCACCAACGAACTGGATGAGCTGATCTCGCACACTCAGTCGCAGGTCTACAACGGAGAGAGCAACCCACGCATCGCGTTGATCTCACCCATTGCGTTTGAAGCGACCGAGGATCCGAACCTTCCCGAAGCCGCACCTCGAAACGCGGCGTTGAGCAAAATCGCGAGGACGATGCGAGCTGTTGCCGAAAAGCACGGTGTTTCGTTCGTCAATCTGTTCACTCCGACAAAGGAGCTTTTCGAAAAGAGTGATCAGCAACTGACGCTGGACGGCGGGCACCTGAACTCGGATGGTTACACCGCTCTCGCCCCGATCATGGTTCGTGGACTGCTGGGTGAAGTCGACGTGCCCGAACAAACCAACCCGACGCTGCTGGCCGCTGTCGCGGACAAGAACTTTCATTGGTTCAATCGCTACCGCGCGGTCAACGGTTATTCGATCTATGGCAAACGAGGCAGCGCGGGCAGCGACGGAACTTACAACAACCGTTCGGTCATGAACCGCGAACTCGAGATTCTCGATCAAATGACCGCCAACCGAGACGCTCGAGTTTGGGCGATCGCCGGTGGCGAGAACATCAGCGAACCGATCGATGATTCCAACACGCTGCCGTTCATCATCCCCAAAACCAACGTGGGTGGACCCGATGATCCGAATGCGAAACGCGGGAAGCTTGGATCGCTGGAATACCTGACGACCGACGAGCAACTCAAGACGTTCACGTTGCTCGACGGCTACGAGATTCAACTGGTTGCTTCCGAGCAACAGTTTCCTGAACTTGCCAACCCGGTCGCTCTGGATTTTGATTCCAAAGGCCGTCTGTGGGTCTCGACCATGCCAAGCTACCCGCACTGGCAACCGAAGTCGCCGATGGACGACAAACTGTTGATCCTGGAAGACACCGACGGTGACGGCGACGCGGACGAGTGCAAGACGTTCGCCGGCGGATTACACCAACCGACTGGTTTCGAAATCGGACGTGGTGGCGTCTTCGTTGGCGGGCAACACGACATTTTGTTTTTAGAAGACACCGATGGCGACGATGTCGCGGACAAGCGAACTCGGGCAATCGTTGGCTTCGACACCGCCGATTCGCACCACGGGCTGGCCGCGTTTGACTTTGGTCCCGGCGGTCACCTGTACGCCCAAGAAGGCACGTTCAAGTTCACGCAAATTGAAAGTCCCTACGGGCTGACTCGGAACTTGGAGGGTGGTGTTTTCCGTTACGATCCTCGCACGAAGAAATTCGGCGTTCACGTGAACTTCGCGTTCGCAAACCCTTGGGGATTTGGTTTCAACGAATGGGGACAAGACTTCATCGGTGACGCTTCGCCTGGCAAGAGTTACTGGGCAACCGGGATCAGCACGAGACTGGATTACCCGATCAAGCACCCGGGCGGTTCCCAACATCGCCGCGTTGCCGGAGAGCAAGGATACGACGATGGATTGGTCGACTACCAAACGTTCTATCCAAAACGAATTCGACCGCTGGCTGGGTGTCGCTTCCTGAGCAGCGAGCACTTCCCCGATGATGTCCAAGGCGATTTCCTGGTGACGAACGTGATCGGTGACCGTGCCGTGCTTCGACACGAAGTCGTGGAAAAGGACTCTGGCTACGAAGGCACCGAGGAACCGATGTTGGTCGGTGGTGGCGATGGAAACTTCCGTCCCGTCGACATCGAAATCGCTCCCGACGGCTCGCTCTACATCATCGATTGGCACAACGCGTTGATCGGTCACCTGCAACACAACTTGCGTGATCCAAGCCGCGACCATAGCCACGGCCGCATCTGGCGTTTGACTCACAAAGAACGTCCGCTGGTGAAGTTGCCCGTGATCGCCGAGACCAGCACGCCTGACCTGATCGATCAACTGTGCTCGGATGTTGGTCGCAAGAACCAACGACACGCTTACCGTGTCCGTCGAGAACTGCATGCTCGACCAACTGACGATGTTCTATGGAGTGCACAAGCCAAATTGCAACGACTTAGAGAAAGCAAGGGCGACGACCATGATTTGCTGGAACTGCTTTGGCTTCATCAAGCTCACAACATGGTACATGAAGAATTACTGACGGACTTACTGGCCAGCGACGATCATCGAGCCCGCAGTGCCGCCACCCGCGTGCTGTCCTATTGGGCCGGAATTGAATACACGACTCAGCGCTACGAAGAACTTGTGACCGATGAACATCCGCGAGTTCGCATGGAAGCTCTGCGTGGCATTTCGCACGCGTTCGGCGAACCCTGGGCGTTGGACGATCAAGATCGTTTGATCCGAGCGGCATTGCGTATCAAAGAGATGCCGATGGATCACTACCTCGACTACGCTCTCGAAGAAACGATGCAGCGTTTCGAACAGGTCATCGCCAGTCGTGCTCCGTATCTGCCGGAGGATAAAAACGCGAAAAGTCAGACGGCCCACGCTCACGCCGGTCACATTCAACCTCAGGTCGGATATGCGGTTGACCAAGTTCACCTGTTGACCGATCCCGGTGCGACGTTCAACGGCCACGGCAGCAAGATTGCTCCGTACAACGCCGCGTTGCCGGTCTTCTTTGACCTTTCACCAGAGATCGTTTCGTACCAAATCGAACGTCTGTCGACGCCAGCGTTGTTGGCTGTCCCGCGAGATTCCAAAGATCCAAAATACGAACCGCTGCATGCCGCGATTTTGGCTCGAGGCGAAGTTGGCGACCAAGACCGACGCGCCGCCCTGGACGCCTTGGTGGCCCTGCAAGACTCCGACCCCGGCGATGTCTTGCTCGGCGTCATCGAGAACTTGGACTGGAAGGACAAATCCAAACGAGACGTCAACTTGCGAGCCGCTCGCGGGTTGTCGAATATGTTGCTGAAGCTTCCCGCTGGCAACTTGGAATCGTTGCAGGACCGATTCACCGCAGCCGCTCGAAAAGGCGATGCCGCCATCGCTCCGATTGCGTTGGCTGGATTGATTGTTGCCGGTGATGACGTCGCATCGTTCGAACTAGCAAAGCGATCCGATGCGGCGAAGGTCAATTGGTTGACTGGCGTCGCGATGCTTCCCGATCGACTGGATCGTGAATCGCAACGTGAACGAGTCGTCGACCTGATGTCCAACAGCGACAAAAAAGAAGTTGTTGCCGCCGCCATTCGAACGCTGGCTGTTGTCCCGGGCGACTGGAACGACACGTTTGAACGAGTCGGCAACCTTGCCTGCGAAGGTTTTCGCGAAGACGGGATTGCCACGCTGCTCGCGATTCCGAAGAAAGCCTACCAGCCTGAAACGTCGCTGAAATTGGCTCGTTATCTCGTCAATTTTGCCGAGCGAACCAAGGCGAGAAACCGCACCAGCGACTCGTTCATCGACGCGATGCAAGTCGCCGACCGAGCCATCGCCAAATTGCCGACCAAGACCGCCAAACAATTTCGCGATCGTCTGCGTGAGATCACGGTGCGTTTGGTCCGTATCAAAACGGTCGATGAAGAAATGCGTTACGACGTGCCCTATTTCGCTGTCGAAGCGGGACGCCCCGTGCAAGTTGTCTTGGAAAACCACGACGGCATGCCGCACAACTTGGTCATCACCGTCCCTGGTGAACTGAAAAAGGTGGCCGAACTTGGTTTGCAAGCCGGACCTCGCGGTGGATTCCAGGGCAAGCAATACGTCCCTGACTCCGAACTGGTGTTGCATAGCACCGACTTGGTTGCCTCCAACGAGAAGGAAGCGTTGACGTTCACGGCTCCCACCGAACCCGGTGAGTATCCCTACGTTTGCACATTCCCTCAACACTGGTACCGCATGTACGGCGTGATGGTCGTCGTCGAAGACCTCGATGCCTACAACGCCGATCCATTCGAGCCCGCTGATCCGATCGGAAACAATCGTTCGTTTGTGCAAGCCTGGACAATCGACGATTTCGCAGGCGACAAGCTGACTGAGGGTTTGCGTGGTCGAACCGCGGAAATCGGGCAGAAGATCTTCGAACAGGCCACCTGTGCGAGCTGCCACCAAGTCGCCGGCAAAGGCGGCCAGATCGGTCCGGCACTCGACGAAGTCGTCAGCAAATGGAAAGGCGATTCGCGTGAGGTGTTGAAGGAGATCCTGCATCCGTCTGACCGCATCGACGACAAGTACGCAATGCACTTGGTTCTGACCGCCGACGGGCAAACGTTCTCGGGTTTGTTGGTCGAAGAAACCGACGACGTCGTGAAGTTGATGGCCAATGCGGAAGCGAAAGAGCCCACCGTGATTGAGCAGGATGAGATTGAGCAGATGGTCAAGACATCGACCTCGATGATGCCAAAGGCTTTGCTCGATCAGTACACGGAGGACGAGGTCTTCGAGCTGCTGAACTACATTCTCAGCAATCAAAAGTAGAACGTGTTCGCGTAGCGTCCGAATTCCGGCGAATCCGGTTACGCGAATTCGTGCAACAACCACCGTAGGCCAGGTTGTACCTGGCGATCGAACCGATGCTTCGCAAGAAGCGAGCCGTGCAAACCAACCGACGCTCTTTCGCGAGCGTCATTGGCCCCGGCGTTTCACCGATCGCCATGTGAAACATGGCCTACGTGAGCGAAGTCCGAATTCCGGCGAATCCGGCTACGGGACATTGTGCAACAACCACTGTAGGCCAGGTTGTACCTGGCGATCGAACCGATGCTTCGCAAGAAGCGAGGCGTCCAAACCAACCGACGCTTTTTCGCGAGAGTTGGTGGTCACGGCATTTCACCCAACGCCATGTGAAACATGGCCTACGTGGGTTTGATATTGGCTACGCGACCTTTAGCGGGATCGGCGGGTTGGTTGGCGTTGTCTTGCGACGCTGCGAGAATTCGCGAGCGGTGCTGGTTCGCCGTAAACCCGTTGGTGGAACAATGCCAACGATCGCAAAGCGTGCCCCTTGGGCCCGATCGACCAATCGTTGTTGCGTCCTTTCAACATCGCGTTCAACAAGAACGTGACCGAACGCAACACTTCGGGTTCCAACAACTTTTCGTCCGGCAAATGCGTGAGCAAGAACTCGACCATATGCCCGGTCGTTTGCACCTTGCGATCCAAGTCACCGTTGTCCTGACGTGACTCAAACCAATCCGTGCTCATCGAACCGTCACGGTTCTGCAGTCGCAGCGTATAATCGACGAAGTCATCGAGGAACTGCTCCGCGCGAGCCCACTGCCCATCGATCGGTTGGCCTTCCAAACGCCGCTTCCGCAACGCGTGAGCGAATCCCATCAAGCGGTGCGTGCCGCCACAAGCCGAACCAACCACGGGTTGATCCAGTTCCGCAGCGATCAAGCGGGAGAAATCCCAACGCTCGCCATCGGCACCGACCCACGTCGTTTCCGTATCCAAGTAGTGCGACAACCCGATCAGGCTGAACGTGAGCTCTTCGCCTTCCTTGCACTTGGACGCTTCGACTTTGACCAGATCAGCCACACTGAACTTTTCGCCATCCACGTACAACGGATAGTCGCTTGGAACGCCAGCCATCGCGAGAACAGCCAACCACTGGGCTTGGTGTCCTTGCAGTCCGACGCCTTCGCGAGCCTTGATCTTTCCGCCTTCGACTTCCATCAATCGCTGACCGCGACAAACGTTGTTGCCAGCCATCCAAGCGATCGTGCTGTAGTCGCGACCGCGAGCGATCAAACGAGTGTCGGGGCCGAACACCATCACGGCATGCATCATGCCCCAATTGCTGCGTCCGTCAGCCTTCTCACGTTGACCATAGTAATGCTGCAGACACTGAACGATCGGTTTCTGCATCCGCATCACACCGGTGCTCAAGTTCGGTGCAGCACCTTTTCCGCCGTGAGTTTTCGCTCGACCGGTCGCATCAAGTTGAGCCAAACGCAAACGTCGTCGCTCAGTTGAATCATCCTTTTCAGCGACAGCGTCGGATTCGCCGGCTTTGGATTCGGCATCATACAGATCTTCCAAATCAGCTTCGTCCAGATCGTTGCCGCGAATGTCTCGCAAGCTAACCGATCCGGCGGGTGCATCCTCGAGCGGCATCAGTCGATCGCGTTCGACCGGTTGCAGCGGCACACGCGAGAGCTTGTCGGACTCTTCCTGATCAAAGATCCCTTGACCACGCTTCGCCGAATTCAATCGTGATGACTCGTTGGTCGAGCGTCGTGGCGAAGCAGGTTGCAGGGAGACTTCTTCGTCACGGTTTTGAATTTGCATCCGATCGCGAGCCTCTTCGCGACGAAGCTGTTCCGCGATGCTCTCGTTCAATTTGCGAGCTGCATCGACTTCGCTGTTGTCCGCCGAATCGAGCTCGACCTCCAACGATTTTGACTTCATCGCCGACTTCGGCTGCGTCAGCGACTTCGGTGCCTCCAGCGACAACTGACCGCCTTGCAATCCACTTCCGACGGTTTCTTGCGAGACCGACGACCGAGCATCCTTCAACGACGGCAATTCCTCCAACACATCAGCCGGCTTCATTTCCGGCAACGTTTCGATTGCCGATCGCGTCTTCGGAATGCTCGGCGGGATGACGTTGGCCGGAGCCTGGATCTTCGGAGCGGCCGGTGTTGCTTTGACCTTTTCGGGTGCAGCTTTTTCGATTGGCTGCGGTTTGCTGGACTTCAGAGCGTTCAGTTGTTCAGTCAGCTCTTCGATCTTGCTGGTCAGCTCGTCAACCTTTTGCGGCAAATCGTCGATCGGTTCGTTCACCTGCGGTGCTTGGAACGACGGCGCGTTCAAAGCCGGCAGACTCGGCAGCGATTCCGCTTGAACCGGCGACCGGGTTGGCGACTGCAGAGCGGGTGATTGCAAAGACGGGGCCTTGCGAGCGGGCAGGGCACCACTGCCAATCGGCGCCATGGTGGTCGATGGCACTGGATCGCGAAGCGGTGTGACCCGGTCGACATTCCGCCGAGCATTCCACTGGGTCGTGTTTGGTTTGTCTTCACCATTCCATCCCGATGCGTTCTGTCGATCGGAAACCGATTTGGTCGGACGCGAATCAAACTCCGCGGGCATCTTGGTTGGATCGAACAAATCTGGCGGCGTGTCCGCAACTTGTCCCTTCGTCGGAATTTCCAACTCAGCTTCGGCCGACTCAGGACCACGCAGAACCATTGATGGCTCGGTCTGTGTGAACAGAGGTCCGTCGGCTTCCCAAGTCTTGCGGACGCCGTTGAGGCGTGCATCTTGGCGGGTCACCATGCGTGGCGTTTGCACCGTTTCGTTGGTGCTGACGACATCCGCGTTGCCCAAGAACACCGGCTCATCCATCTTGGAAGGCTCAGCGATCTGAGGTGGCAACAATTGGATGGCCGATCCGATCGGCCCGCCTTGCGTGTTCCACTTGCCGTTCTGCTCACGGAACTGCAAATGCGATCGAGTTGGATCGTTGTTTTCGCGAACCACAACGGCGGGCCCAGCCACTCGCGGTTCAATCGCATTGGAAGGTCCGGGTCCGTCGATTCCATCGAACGACTTCGATGGCACCATGCCGACTGATCCCTTCGCGGGTTGAGCCTTGGCGGGTGCTGAATCGCCGCTCGATGCCGGGAAACTCAATTGTTTCGGCAACTGCATCGTTTCAGGCAGACTCATCGCTGGTGCGGCCAACGTCGGCGCAGCCATCTTGGGTTCGTCCGCTTGAACGGCCACGGTGGCGAGACACGAAGACGTCGACAAGCTTGTTGCAATCAACAAAGCGGCCAAACGTTGGCGTTTTTCTGACACAGTCAATTTTCTTCCGCGGTCGGTGACATCACGTTGGGTTCTTCCCGAGGTGCAGTCGCAGCAATCAAGCATTCTGCAACGGCACGACGGGTCTTAACGTGTGTATCGGTTATTCCGAACGAAAGGTTGACTGGAATGTGGTCGATGGATCCGGAGCCGGCCTCCGCCGGGTGGCAAGGATCGTCAGTCCGGCCAGGGTCAGCGAGATACCGAGCACCAACAGTTTGGTCACGGGTTCGTCAAAGACGAGCACACCGGCAACGCTCGCCATCGCGACTTGAGACGCATTGATCAGGTGCACGGCCACGACCGGTAGGACTTTCAATGCCGTCGAAATCGCGACGAATGCGGTAAAATTGAAGATCCCGGCCAGAATCATGGACTGCCACATCGCAGGTGGGATATCCGCGGTCGGCGACCATCCCGTTCTCACGGCGACGATACCGGCTAGCGCCAACGTGCCTGAAACACCGCTGATCCACATCGCCATCGACGCCAACATCCCGCGTTTCATCGTGAAACGCATCGTCGTGCTGAAAACGGCGTAGGCCAATCCGGACGACACCGCGCACAAAGCGCCAACGATCGGCGAGTGCAGCCAGTCCACCGGTTCCTCCGAGACTTCCGCCGACGATGAACTCCACTCGACTGGTTCGACTCCGCGAGACTGAGACAACACGATCACGGCGATGATCAGCGTGGCAATCGAAACAAGCGTCCGAGCACGAACCGGTTCCCTCAGCAGAATCCGGCCCAAAATCGCACTGCCGATCAACAACGATCCCAGCGTGATCGGCACCGACGCAGCCAAACCGATGCTGCCAAGAGCCACCTGGAAAGCGCCGTTGCCAATGACTTGCCCGATCAGGCAAATTGGAATGAAGATCGGAATCCATTGGCGACTGGTCGCAATCGGTCGTCCGCTGGCTTTGACCGCCGCCAAATAGGGCGTTAGCACCAACACGGTCGGAGCCGCTTTGAAGGTCGAAACGATGAAAGGGTCCACCGAGATCGCATTGCGGAGCGAGATGTTCGCCAGCGTGTACAACACCGCCGAGGCAATTCCCGCCACGATCCCAAAACCAATTCCTGGCGAGATCATTCCGCTGCCGAGTCGTTCCCACCACGCAACCGCCGCCGTGTCCACATCCTTGACGGCAAAGTCGTTCTGATCGATCGAAGAATCAGAACTCATGGGGCATCCGAACGAGGAAGATAGAAAGAGAAAGACAGCGGCAGTTCAATTCACGTATTCAGTCCAACAAACAAACCGAAAACGATGGCACGCGAAACTCACGACCGCGAAGATTTACTGTTGGAGGGCGTCAATTTGCCCGAGCGAGCTCGGCTGCTGCACCGGGCGAGCGGCCGAGAATGGGTGGTCGGCTGGCGCACCGGCGGTGGACCGGCTTTCTACGATGGCCCCGACCGGGTCTACCAATTCAACGCAGACAATCAACTGCGACGAGTCTACCTGGATGGCTCAAAATTGGCAGCGGAGGGTGGAAGGCTGTGCGAGCTCCGGCGTCCGGAGCCGACCAACCCAGATGGATCCGCCGGTGATCGAACGCAGAAAGTCAAATTTGTGTGGCAGCCGATTGACTCGGCGATCCAGCGAAACGTTTTGGAGCAATGGGCTGAAACGCGGCAACAATTGCTCACCGCCTTGGAGCTCTTTCGTGAAAGAGATCTTCCAAACGTCACGATCGCGGCGACAGCTCCAGACGGCTCAAACTCTACCCTATCCACCCAGACTTCCATCTATATCTGGGAATCAGTGGGGATCGACGCGTTCGAGATGCTCGATCGGACCAGTGGGTGGTTGGAATCTATCACTGACAATCCCGAAATCGCCGCCCAGCCCAACGCGTAGCGACATTCATTCCTCCCATCTTTTCCAAATCCACACAATTGGACGCTTGCAATGGTGTAGGCTTGAAAGAATAATACCAGCCGATGGCAGAAACCTTTCGCCTTGCAAGAAATCTTGCAAATGAGCAACGGACCTGCCTGGTAGATTCTTCGCTACAGCGCCCCAATCCCCACAGCGCCCCACTCAGTGACCACCGACGAACGTCGAGATCGATTGCGTGATTTGGTCAAAGACCGCGGATTCGCGGCTTTGGGCGAACTGGCGTCGCAATTGTCGGTCAGCGAATCGACGATCCGTCGCGATTTGGAAATGCTGGAAGAAGCCGGTTTGGCGCGTCGCACCCACGGCGGCGTCTACTGGACGGGCGATTCCGACACGATCAGCGTGTTCGAATCCCGAAACGACGATTTCTGGGCCGCGAAACAATCCATCGGCCGAGCCGCATCGGAATTGATCGCCGACCACGACACCATTTTGCTGGATGGCGGCAGCACGGTTTACGAATTGGCTCGCCTGATCATCCATCGGCCGTTGCAAGTCGTGACGAATTCGCTGCCGGTCGCGCATTTGCTTTCCACCAGCGATTCGATCGACTTGGTCATGATCGGCGGCTGCGTTCGCGGTCGCACCTCGGTCACGATCGGCCCTCTGGCCGATTCGCAATTGGCAAACATCCACGTCACCACCGCGTTCTTGTCGGTCGCCGGCGTCTCGCCTCGCGGATTTTTCAACAGCGACATGATGCTGGTGGAAAGCGAAAAGGCGATGCTCGCTTCGGCCGAACGAGGCATCGTGTTGGCCGACCACAGCAAGTTCGGAAAAACCAGTTTGAGCCGAATTTGCGAGTTGAATCAGATTGACACGGTTGTCACGGACGACGGGCTGGATTCTGACGCGAAAGCGTGGCTGGAATCCGCCGGTGTCCAACTACGCTTGGCCCAGTCCCCGTTGACTCAGTCATCGCAGGCCCAGTCACCGCAGGCCCAGTCGCCGCAGGCCCAGTCGCCGCACGAATCATCGACGCCGGCTCCGGCCGCGTCCCCATCGAACTCCTCCCCCACCCATTCCTTGAACAACGCGAATCTCTCATGAGCTTGGCTGTCGATCGTTCACGCATTGAATCCCTCGTTCGCAACGCGATCCGTCAATCGGGTATGGCACCGCCAGCCCCGTCGGTCGCTTCCGCCGGACAACAACCTCTGGGTTGGGTCGATGGCAAACCGAACTTGCGTGTCAGCATTTCCGCTCGCCACTGCCACCTGACTGACGAGCATGTTGAAATCTTGTTCGGTCGCGGCAGCGTTTTGGAACCTGACAAAGACCTCTACCAAGATGGCTTTTACGCGGCCAAGCAAACCGTGATGGTCGTCGGACCTCGCAAACGAATGCTCCCCAGCGTTCGCGTGCTCGGACCAACGCGTGGAGCCAGCCAAGTCGAACTGGCACTGACCGATTCGATCTCACTGGGCATCAACGCACCGGTTCGCCACAGCGGCAAAATCGACGGCACGCCCGGGTGCGTGTTGGTCGGCCCCGCCGGCAGCGTTCAACTCGAACAAGGCGTTATCCGCGCCGCTCGCCACGTGCACATGAACTTCGCCGACGCGGCGTACTACGGTGTTTCCGATGGCGACATGATGCAACTTTCCGTTCGCAGTCCTGACTGCAGCGTTTCGTTTGAAGACGTTTTGGTTCGTGCCGACAAAGCCGCCAAGTTGGAAGTTCATATCGACACGGACGAAGGCAACGCTTGCAACCTGGATGCAGCTACCAGCGTTGAACTGAAAAAGTCCGGCTGTGCTTGCCAGCACTGATCGACTCACTCAAACCGTTCGCCGGTGCCAATTCGGTCCGGTGATTGAAACCGTTGGCAAACTGCCAACTCTCACTCTCTCACGTTTTCCCCTTTCCTTTTTAGGTATCTCAAAAGATGGCCAAAATCAGTGAAGCCCTCGGCATGATCGAAACCAAAGGTTTCGTTTCAGCAGTGGAGGCAACCGACGCAATGATGAAAGCCGCCAACGTTCAGTTCCTTGGTTGGGACAAGATTGGTGCTGGCTTGGCAACCGTGTTCGTCACCGGCGATGTCGCCGCTGTCAAAGCAGCCACCGATGCGGGTGCCGCAGCCGCTGGTCGCGTCGGCGAAGTCGTCAGCGTTCAAGTGATCCCACGCCCACACGGCGACTTGGAAAAGATCCTGAAGCTGCCTTCGTCCAGCAAAAAGTGATCGAGCGACAGCAGCGTCTGTCACCCCGATTGTCTCCCACCTCACCAAAACAACTTTTAGAGAATCTCAAATGAACGATGCCATTGGTTTGATTGAAACGAAGGGCCTCTTGCCGTTGGTCGAAGCCACCGACGCCATGGCCAAAGCCGCCAACGTCGCTGTTGTCAAACGCGTCGACCTCGGTGGTGGCATGGTCACGACCGTCGTCAGCGGTGACGTCGGAAGCGTCCGCGCAGCCGTCGAAGCCGGTGCCGCCGCAGCCGCTCAAGTTGGCGAATTGGTAAGCAGCCACGTGATCGCTCGTCCAGCCGAAGGCTTGATGAACGCTTACTTCAATTGATCGCCGCCGTGTGATCCGGTTGCGACGTTCACAACCTGGTTCACACACGCTGCGTGAAACCTCTTTCACAAGGACCGTGATTCGATGTTGATCCTCGTTGCCAATCTGGGCTCGACCAGTTTCAAGTACAAGCTGCTGGACATGTCCGGTGACTTTGAATCTGCGAATGCCTCCCCCGACTCTCGCGTGCTCGCTCGCGGGGCCGTCGATCGCATTGGCGAACCCATCAGTCAATGCGAAGTGATTGTGACGCGATCGCATCAAGGCGAAACGTTTCGCGAAGAAACGCAGATGCCCGTGCCGGATCATGGCGTTGCTGTTCAAGCCTGCTTGGACCAACTGACCCATCCTGAAAACGGATGTTTGAAAGAGGCCAATGAAGTTGCCGCGATCGGTTTCAAAGCCGTTCACGGTGGACGCAAAAGTGGCACCTTCGTCGTCGATGACGAAGTGCTTGAAGCGATGGACGAAATGAGTGCCGCCGCCCCGGCGCACAACCCACCGTACATCGCTGCGATGAAACTGTTACGTCAACGTTTTCCGGAGCTACCGTTGGTCGCCGCGTTTGAAACCGAATTTCACGACACGATTTCGCCGGAGCGTCGCACCTACGCGATTCCTGCGGAATGGACGCGTGAGATGCAAATTCAAAAGTGGGGATTCCATGGTTCCAGCCACCGCTTCATTGCCGAACGTGCCGCGGAAGTCTTGGGTCGCGACGACGCCAAGATCATCTCGTGTCACTTGGGCGGAAGCAGTTCGCTGACCGCGATTGATTCTGGCAAGAGCATCATGACCACGATGGGCATGACACCTCAAACCGGCGTCCCGCAAAACAACCGCGTGGGCGATTTCGACGCTTTCGCGATCCCGTTGATCATGCAACGAACCAGCCAATCGCTGGAAGAAGTCCTGCAAACACTGGCCAGCCAAGGTGGACTGAAAGGTCTCTCCGGCGGCATGGCTGATTTGCGAGACATCGAGTCGGCCGCCTCCGAAGGCAATGCCGACGCGAAATTGGCGCTCGGTGTTTACACCGAAGAGATTCGCCGACACCTCGGCGGAATGATGGTCGCTCTGGGTCGCTTGGATGCGATCGTGTTCACCGGAGGAATTGGTGAAAACAGCGACGTGGTCCGGGCCGCCGTTTGTTCAGGCCTGGAAGGTTTTGGCATCGAACTGGATGCCTCCAAGAATGACGGCATGCGTGGTGAAGGAAGCCTGCACACCGAGTCCAGCAAAACTCAGATTCTGGTTTTGCCCACCAACGAAGAATGGATCGTGGCCAAGCGAAGCCTTCGTGCTCTCGCCGCCCAGTAGGCCAGGTTCCACCTGGCGTCGATCTCCCCAAACACATCACCTCAACCCACCACTCCCATGTTTCTAGCCCGCGTCACCGGATCGGTCGTTTGCACCCAAAAGGTTGCATCCATGACCGGTCACAAGCTGTTGATTGTCGAGCCTTACCGGCTCGATGAGAAAACGCGTGCAAAGCTTTCTTCAACGGGACGCACTTTCATCGCGGTCGACACGTTGGGCGCTGGTGAAGGTGAGTTGGTGCTGGTGTGCCAAGGCAGCAGCGCTCGACTGACCCCCGAAACCAAAACACTTCCCATCGACGCGGTCGTCATCGGCTTGGTCGATTCCGTTCACGTGGATGCCAAAGAGGTGAAAGCCAGCACCTAACCAACGTGCCTTCGCTTTCCTGTTCCACTCCATCCCCCCTCATTCATCCCTCATCATGCAACTCGACGAAAACACCATTCGCAGCGTGGTCGCACAAGTGCTCGCGGAAGTCGGACCGATGCCCAGCATGCCGGATTCGGCGAACGCCTTCGAAGGCAGCCACGGCATCTTCGGCAACGCTTCCGATGCGGTCACCGCAGCTCGTCGTGCGTTCGAACAACTTCGCGAACGTCCTATGGAAGATCGCAAACGCGTGATCGATATCATTCGCAAGATCAGCATTGAGAACTGCGAAGAACTCGGCCTGATGGAAATGCGGGAAACCGGTATCGGTCGGCCCGAACACAAAATCGAAAAACTGCGAGCCCTCGGCGAACTGTCGCCCGGCACCGAGTTCCTGCAAACCAAAGCCTTCTCCGGCGACCACGGTCTCGCGATCATCGAACGAGCCCCGTTTGGCGTCATCGCGGCGATCACCCCCGTCACGCACAGCTTGCCAACCATCACCGGGAACGCCGTCAGCATGATCGCCGGCGGAAACGCCGTCGTCGTCAACCCTCACCCATCGGGTCGTTTGGTTGCCGTCGAAGGTGTCCGTCGCTTCAACGAAGAAATCGCTCGCGAAGTCGGCATCGACAACTTGATCTGCGTGATCGCTGAACCAACGCTCGAAAGTGCTGCGGAACTGTTTGGTCACCGCGACGTCGCATTGATCTGTGTCACCGGCGGTCCCGCCGTGGGACGTGCAGCACTCAACAGTGGCAAACGAGCCATTGTTGCTGGCCCAGGCAACCCGCCCGTTGTCGTCGACGAAACCGCCGACCTCGACAACGCGGCTCGCTGCATCATCCAAGGCGGTGCATACGACAACAACCTGTTGTGCATCGCGGAAAAAGAAGTCTTCGTCGTCGACTCGGTCTTCGATGACATGATGGCCGCCATGCGACGTGCGGGAGCCGTCCAACTTGACCAAGCCCAAATCGCAAAGCTGACTTCGGTCGCGATCACTCAAGTCGGTGATGACAACCACGACGCCGCAGCAAAAGACTACATCGGCAAAGACGCCGCGGTTCTGGCCGCCGCCGCTGGTGTGAAGGTTCCCGAATCGTGCGAGTTGGTCTTTGGCGAAACCGACGAACATCACCCGTTCGTCAGCGTTGAACAAATGATGCCGTTCATCCCGTTCGTCCGAGCACGTGACGTGGACCACGCCATCGCGATGGCCAAGCACTACGAACACGGCTTCCGTCACACCGCGATCATTCACTCGCGCAACGTTCACAACATGACCAAGATGGGCAAGGAGTTGGACACAACCCTGTACGTCAAAAACGGTCCTTGCATGGCATCGTTGGGACTGGGCGGCGAAGGCTACCTGTCGTTCTCCATCGCAGGCCCAACCGGCGAAGGCGTCACGACACCAGACACGTTCACCCGCGAACGACGCTGCAGCATGATCGACGAATTGCGAGTGGTCTGAGCATGCAACCCGCACGCGTCATCGGTCACACCCGCGCGACCGTCAAACACGAATCATTGCAAGGCCAACGTCTCGTTCTCGTTCAACCCACCGGCGTGAACGAGAAACCGGACGGAGCCCCCTTGCTCGTGTTGGATGAACTCGGGTGCCGAGTCGGTGACCGCGTGATGCTAACCAGCGAAACCGGCCCCGTCCGCGAGATGACCGGTTTCGAAACCTGCCCCGCTCGCTGGAGCGTCCAAGGACTGATTGACGAACCGACAAAGAAGAAGAAATCCAAGAAGAAGTGAAGTGGCATAGGCTTCCAGCCTGTAATTCCTACGACCAACCCAACAACCGAATTCTGGCGAATCCGGCTACCAATCCAAACCAATGACCTCCCCCGCAACCCAATCCGCAACGCCCAACAACGTCGACATCGCGTCGATCGTTGAACAAGTATTGCGCCGGTTGCGAGACCAAACCGACACCAGCGTTTCGCCGTCCAAACCAGTGCCGAACGATCAAACCGTTCACGTCCTGAACGACAAAGTCATCAGCGTCGACGTCATTCAGGGCATCCCCGCGGGAGTCACCCAGGTTCAGGTGTCCGGAGGCATCGTGACGCCCGCCGCTCGCGACGAAATGCGATCACGCGGAATCGCCCTGGCTGGATCGAAGGCCACGCACGCCGCTGCAACCAAACCGGCGAGCAACTCCGGCAAACGCTTCATCCAACTGCACACCGACACATCCTCCAAATCCATTCGCGACGCGCTGACTCGTCAGCTTTCGCTTCGCGGCGTTGATCATTGCCCACGGGCTCACCGCTCCGTGATCGTGACCGACCGTCCTGCCGCGACCTTGTTCGGTCGCATTCAATCGGGTTCACGAGCGGTGTTGATCACTCGGCTCGAAGACATTCCACGCTTCGCAGCGGAAATGGACGCCGACACGTTCGTGCTCGACATGCAGCGATTCAACCTGGTCGCTCTCGTCAACGCGGCGAACACCATCGCTCAATTGCCAAAGCCAACCGCTTCCACGTCACAGGAGACATCTCGATGAAGATCGCTCGTGTGATAGGAACCGTGACGCTTTCGCGAATGCATCCGTCCATGCAGGGCTACAAACTTCGCTGCGTCGAAGTCGTGGAGTCCGCGGACCAAATCCAGGTCAACCAAGACGACGCGAAACCGATTGGTGGTGACACCATCATCGCGTGGGATTTGGTTGGCAGTGGACAGGGGGACTGGGTCGCGTTGGCCGAAGGGCCTGAATCCGCCGCTCCCTTTCGCCCCGATGTCAAACCAACCGACGCTTCCATCGTCGCCATCCTGGACCACTGCGAGGTGCAAACCTCGTGATCAACAAAACTCAATTCGGAACGCCCACCCCGTTCCGATTCATCTCCCATCTCTCGACCTCCCTTTCCTGACTTGGACCACTTGTCATGCAAAACATCCATAAGATCAAACAAGACATGTGCGACATCGGTCGCCGCATCTACAACCGTCAATTCGCGGCGGCCAACGACGGCAACATCACCGTCCGCGTCAGCGAAAACGAAGTCCTCTGCACACCGACGATGCACTGCAAAGGCTATCTGACGCCGGACGACATCTCGATGATCGACATGACCGGCAAGCAAATTGCTGGTCGCAAGAAACGCAGCAGCGAAGCGTTGTTGCACTTGGAAATCTACAAGCAACGTGCTGACATCAAGTCCGTCGTTCACTGCCACCCACCGCACGCGACCGCGTTCGCGATCGCTCGCGAGCCCATTCCACAGTGCATCTTGCCCGAGGTCGAAGTCTTCCTCGGCGACGTGCCAATCACCAAGTACGAAACACCTGGCGGACAAGCCTTCGCTGACACGATCATTCCTTTCGTTGAAAAAACGAACGTCATGATTTTGGCCAACCACGGCACCGTTTCGTACGGTGAATCGGTGGAACGAGCTTACTGGTGGACCGAGATCCTCGACTCTTACTGCCGAATGTTGTTGCTCGCCAAACAATTGGGCAACGTGTCGTACTTGGACGAAACCAAGTCGCGTGAATTGCTGGAACTGAAGGACAAATGGGGATTCAAAGACCCACGGAATACTTCTGAGTACGAGGATTGCGACATCTGCGCCAACGACATCTTCCGCGAATCATGGAAGGACTCGGGCGTCGAGCGTCGTGCATTCGCTCCACCACCACCGATCAAGACATCCGGTTCGGCATCGGCTGCACCTGCTGGTGTGGACGAAGAGCAGCTCGTCAAGCTGATCACCAACGAAGTCATGCGTCAGATGAAAGCGTCGAGCTAGCTCACGAGGTAGCCGGATTCGCCAGAATTTGGATTCCTAGCGGTAGGGCGCGAGCCCTCCGGTACCGCACCGGGCGGCTCGCGCCGCTCCGCTAACACCACACAAACCATCCCCCCACATCCAACTCAACTGATCCCATGAAAGTTTCCATCATTGGTGCCGGCGGCCTCGTCGGATCTTGTGCCGCTTACGCGTTGCAGTGCGGCGGCTTGGCTCGCGAAATCGCGTTGCTCGACGTCAACGTTGAAACCGCCGTGGGTCACGCGTTGGATTTGCAACACGGTTCGCCAAGCACCGCGGATCAAACGATTGTGGGTGGTGGTTACGAGCACATTCCTGACAGCGACATCATCTGCATCACCGCGGGTCTGCGTCGCAAACCGGACGAGTCACGTTTGGACTTGATCAACCGCAACACCGACCTGTTCGTCCAAATCCTTCGCGACGTGAAGGCCGCCGGGCCGAAGCAATCCGCGATCGTGCTGGTCGTCAGCAACCCCGTCGACATCCTGACGTACGTCGCCGCAGGCATGCTTGGATTGCCAACCAAGCAAGTCATCGGATTGGGAACGCAGCTCGACACCATCCGATTCTGTTCATTGATTGCAGAAGAACTCAAGGCACCACCAACGCAAACGAAAGCGTTGATCTTGGGCGAACACGGCGACACGATGGTTCCCATCTGGAGCAGTGCAGCGATCGGCAGCTTGCCACTCGAAAAATTCCCAGGCTGGACCCCAGCTCTCGCGAATCAGTTGTTCACCCGGACTCGTGGCAGTGGTGCAGAAGTCATCAAACGCAAGGGCGGAGCGGGCTTCGCCGTCGGCATCGCGATTCGCGATGTGATCGACGCCGTGATCCTCGACCGCAAGTGCTTGCTGCCCGTCAGCAGCGTGCAATCGGGTTGCTACGGCATCCACGATGTGGCACTCAGCGTCCCCACCGTGGTTGGCCGCACCGGAGTCGTAGATCAACTCGAGATCGACCTCTGGCCCAAGGAAGTCCAAGGCCTCCGAGCCAGCGGCGCCGCCCTCCGCAAAACACTCGACACCGTCTTGCCACGGATCAAGTAGCCGGATTCACCAGAATTCGGAGGTCCACTCGCTCGAGCATCTGAATTCTGGCGAAGACGACGACGGCCCCCATCCGGGGCGACATCGTGATGTGCACCACCGGTCTCGGGGCTTCCGCCCCGAGCTACCAACGGCGGCCCCGTCCGGGGCGGTTGTGCATGCATGACTCCGGAGGAGTCCGCGTTCTTAGCTCGGGGTGTCAGCCCCGAGAATTGTTCCCCAAACAACATGTCCATCCGCCCCGGACGGGGCCGTCGAAACTGAGCGTCCTTCTCGGCAATGACCGGGGCATTGTGCGTCTCCGTTGTCCGGTTGATTTTGGCCGTTGGCCAAACCGTTCGACATTGATTCGAGCTCCAGGGGCGATGCCCTTGGCTTCGATGAATCTGGCCGTTGGCCAGTCTTTCATGTCGGCCTGTCATCCTTGGCCAAAGGCCAAACTCAACATAGCCAGCGGGCAACGCCCCTGGTCTTGCAACGCACCACCCGGACGCTTTGGCCAACGGCCAAATTCATCCTCATCACTCCCAAACATATCGCTCATCAAACGCGATCCCATATCGTTTGAGGAAGTCGCGGTACTCCTCTTGGAACGTTGTTGCTCGGTGATGCGATTGCTGGTTCTCGATGTATTCAACGACGCTCTCACGATGCGTCGGAGAAACGGAGAAGATCCCGTATCCGCGCTGCCAATAAAATTTGTCCAGATTGGGACGTAGCGTCTTCACAAACTTGGACGTCTCACGTTTGACTTTTTCAACGAAATCTTTTGCTGGATGAATCCGGCCCATATCAAATAGAACGTGAACATGATCGTCGACGCCGCCCACGACCACGAACGGCGCCCCCATTTCGCGTAGAACAGATGCCAGGTAGGCGTGAACGCGGTCTCGGATGTCGTCTTTTAAGAACGGGAACCGGTCTTTGGTGCTGAAGATCAAGTGAACATAGAGTTGAGACAATGACTGTGGCATTGGATGTCGTCTCCCCGTTCGGTTGAATTTGGCCGTTGGCCAAACCCTTCGACGTTGGTTCGAGTCCCAGGGGCGATGCCCCTGGCTTCGTTGAAACTGGCCGTTGGCCAGAGTGGCCGACAACCGACATTCAGCTTAGACGATCAAGACGCCGGGGTGTTCCGAGAGGCAATTGTGGCGTCTGACATCGCATGCGAGGCGGCCCGGTTGATCTTGGCCGTTGGCCAAACCGTTCGATGTCGGTCCGAGTACCAGGGGCGTTGCCCCTGGCTTCGATGAAACTGGCCGTTGGCCAGTCAACCGCATTGGCCAAAGGCCAAACTCAACATAGCCAGCGGGCAACGCCCCTGGTCTTGCAACGCACCACCCGGACGCTTTGGCCAACGGCCAAATTCATCCGCCCTCATCGCTCCCAAGCGTATCATTCACCAAAACTCGGTGATCGCCCCCATGCACGGCTCACGGCATCAATCGATGAAATGCTAAACCGCTGAGCAACTTGGGGTAGAAGTAGGTGCTTTTGGCGGGCATGCGTTCGTGGTTCAGGCTGATCTGCTCAACATCCGACACCGTCGCGGGCATCACGAGCGCCGCGAAAGTGTAGTCGCCGTCGCCTTCTGATTCCGCGGCGTCGGTCTCGCCTTTCAAACCGGCCAACACATCGTTCACCTCGTGGACATAGGTTGGCTTGGGATGATTTGTTTCTCCCAAGCAATCCTCCAACACCAACTTGTGCAGCAAGCTGACGCCCAGAGATCGCCAGGTCGCACTTTGGTTGCCGGCGAGCTCCGACATGCGAATCAGCGCCGTCTCATTCGCATTGATCATCACCCACGTCTCATCCTCCGCGGCATACAACGCCATCAAACTTTGACGATTCGCCAACTGGATTCGTGTCCAAGCATCAGGTGCCGCAGACATGCCACCGCTGAGCGTTTCGCAATCGAAACGATCGCCAAGTCGTTCGATCAACTCATCTGAGCGCAGCGGACGAATGCCGCGAATCAATCGGTGCGTTGGCAGCACGACCAATCCTGAATCGTTCATGCCCACCAACATCGTCATCACAAAGTTCACCGGATGATCCGGGGCGATACCGCCGGCCTGCTCCGCGACGAAGTCTCGGTAGTCACATGCCGTTTCGTATCGATGGTGTCCGTCGGCAACGTACATCGGTTTGTCCGACAAAAATTGACTGGCCTTCGTGATGGCTTCAGAATCCGTGATCGGCCAAACGGTATGAACCACGTCCGCATCGTCAGTGGCTTCGATCGGTGTGACATCGGCCTTGGCAACTTCCAAGCATTCAATGACCACGTTGTCATCGTCGGGGTACAATCCAAAGATTGGGCTGTTGTTCTGCTCCGTCGCCTTCAGCAATTTCATACGATCCACCTTCGCCTTGGGATGCGTTTCCTCGTGCGGATGGATGCTGCCTTTCCCAAAGGGCTCCAAACGAACTCGCCCCATGAACCCGCGCCGGGTCACCGTCTCGGGTTTGCCACCGTCACCCGAAATCTCAAAGGTTTGGTGATAAAGATAGAACGCCGGTTCGTCGTCCTGCTTCAGCACACCTTCGCTGATCCACTGTTTGACGAAACCGGCTGCCCGCGAGTAGGTCTCGTCAACCTCATCGCCAGGTTCCTCGCGATTCAAGATCACGCGAATCACATTGGATGGGTGTCGTTTGTAAAGCACGTCTTGATAGTCATCGCCGATGACGTCATACGGCGGTGCGACAACTTCGGACAACGACCGAATGTGATCCAGGTTGTAACGCAACGCGGCAAACGGTGTGACCTCTGGCATAACAAGCTCCGATGCAGGGCAACGTTTCAAGTCCAAGTCGATTTGCAAACATCCGTGGCATGATCTTTACCCCAACGACCGTGAGATCACATCAACAAACCAGCCGTTTCTGGCAGACCGAACATCACGTTCATGTTTTGCACGGCCGCGCCGCTGGCACCCTTGGTCAGGTTATCGATCGCACAAACGATGACAGCACGTTTGCCCGATGGACGAACCGAAATTTGAACGTGGTTGGTCCCGGCGACATACTTCGTCGCGGGCAAGTGATCGACCACGTGGACGCAAGGTTGGTCTGAGTAAGTATCTCGCAACAAACTCATCATCGAACGAACGGCTTCCTCCACCGAACCAGCTTTGCCCGCCGGCTTCACATAGATCGTCGACAGAATGCCACGATCCATCGGTGTCAGGTGAGGCGTGAACATCACTTCGATCGGAGCCCCCGCGATCCGTTCGACCAGGTCCGCGATCTCGGGTGCGTGGCGGTGCGTTCCGACCGCGTAGGCGGAGATCGATTCGTTGGTCTCGCAGTAAAGCGTTGCCAGCTTAGGTGAACGGCCCGCACCTGACACGCCCGATTTGCTGTCGACGATGATGTCGTCGGTTTCGATCAATCCCGCTTTCACCAGTGGGGCCAGCGGCATAATCGCGGACGTGGGATAGCAGCCTGGGTTGGCAACGATGTCGGCAGTGCGAATCTCGTCCGCGAAAAACTCGGGCATGCCGTAGACGACATTACCAATCCGTTCCGGCCATGGATGCTTAACGCCGTACCAGTGCTCGTACGTCTCAAGGCTCGACAAACGGAAATCGGCACTGAAATCGATCACTCGCATTCCAGCGTCGGCCAATTGCTTGACGCTCTCCGCGGAGGCTCCGTGGGGCAAGCAGCACATCGCAACGTCAGCAGATTTCGCGATCACGTCTGCATCGAGCGGTTGCAGCGCCACGTCGCAGCGTCCGGCCAGCATCGGATGAATTTCCGACAGTGGTTTGCCCTCGTCTTGGCGACTGGTCGCGACCACCAACTCCGCACTGGGATGGGTGAGCAACAATCGGGCGACTTCGAGTGCGGTGTAACCGGTCGATCCGACGAGAGCGACGCGAAGATTGGATGATGACATGATGCAACTAAAAGGCTTCAACTCGGAACGGGGTCACTCAGGCGATGAACAATCTCGCGTCGCTGTTGTCGCTTTTTCCGCCGGCATCGACAACCGTGTGACTACATCGGAAAAGCTGGTCGGCCGAGCCGCGCGAAGAACAGGAGCCCAAACGCAGACGGCTAACAACCTGAAATGAGTGCCAGGCCATTGTCGTGCAAAGCACCCGACAGGTCGTTCAATCGCTTTTGCGGCCCAGAGTCGGGAAGACCAAGCGTCCCGCGAATTGGCGTGCGATTTCCAGCACCGATGCTAAGTCGTCCTTTTCAAAATAGCCAGCGACGTTTTTGTCGTAGGCCAATGCAATGTCGCGTTTGTGGCGAGATGTCGTCACGACAAAAACAGCCAGTCTTTTCAATGATTCGTCCCGGCGGACTTCCGCCAGGAATTCGTGCCCGTTCAGCCCTGGCATATTCAAATCGAGAAATGCCAGGACTCCGATATCGTCGTTTTCGTCGACCATGTTACGCAGCTTTTCCAAAGCTTCGCCGCCATCACTGGCGTGCACCAACTCGCAATCGACTTGGTTGCGTTTCACTGCACGGCGAAACGCCTCGGCGTCGACGGCGTCGTCCTCGATCAGAAGAAATGTCGGACGTTTCACGTCATCTTGATTCGAACTGTCGACAGGGGCCGATTTCATTGTGGCACGTTTGCAATGGGGTCTTCAGCGAGGTCGCCGCTAGATGGCGACTCCGCCGTTTCGATCTGTACCGGCCAGGTGAACCAAAACGTGGTGCCCTCTCCCGGTGACGAATGGATTCCTATTTCTCCGCCGTAATGTTCCACATGTTTCTTGGCGATCGCAAGTCCCATGCCGCTTCCTTCGGAAACTTCTGGAGCGACCCGCTGATACATTTGGAACACTTTTTCGTGAAACCGAGGTTCGATCCCGATACCGTTATCGCTGACCTCCCATCTGTACCAGCTGTCATCTTGGACGCATTGCACGCTAACGCGGCCTTCCGCCCCCTTGTCGTTATACTTGATCGCGTTGGTGATCAAATTCAACAGAACCTGCTTCAGTGGCGTCCGGACCGTGGAACACGTCGGAAGGAATTCCCAGGAAATCTGGCAGTTTTCCGAATTGTCCGCCATTTCGACGATCCCTGAAACCAGTTCACGGCAGTCCACCATTTCAGGACGAGCATCCACGCGGCCGACTCTCGAATAGTTGAGCAGGTCATCGAGTAGACATTCCATGTTGCGGACGCGAGATTGCATGTGAGCCAAATGCGTCTGCGAGGTCTCGGGCAGAATATCTTCACAATCCTCCTGGACCCAACTCGCCAGGTGCTGGATGCCTCGCAGTGGTGATTTCAAATCGTGAGACGCGATGTAAGCGAAGTTATCAAGCTCTCTATTGGATTCAACGAGAGCATCGGCCTTCTTCGCCAACTCCTGGCTCAGCGTTTCGGAACGAATCAGCAACTGAGTCGTTTCCTGATTCTTATCGCTAAAGACTCGGGCTGCGTTGACCATTTCCGCAATTTCGTCCGTGCGTCCGATTTCGCCGCTGATTGCCATCGTCTCACCAGCCGCCAAACGCCGGAACATCTCCGTCAAACGACCGATCGGTCCGACGACTGCCATCGAGAGACTCGTCGCGAGAAAGATTGCCAATAGAACCGCTCCGATGGCCGCTCCCACCGCCGCGTACTGCGATTGTCGAAATGATGTTTCACGGTTTCGCTGGTTCAAGGTCTTCTGTTCTTGGACGTACTCCTTCAGCTGAGACGAACGATAGCTGAACTCAGATATCTCACCGGCCATCACAACATTGGAATACACCATGTACCCACGGGTTGCTTGAAACGCCCGCGTCCCGACTCGTCGAAACTCATTCAAACTCGCGAGCAACTCTTCCATCATCAGCTGGATGTCGGCCTGCTGATTATCAGGATTTTCTTTGAGTTCCTCGCAAATCGATATCGCTTTCTCAAGACGCTGACTGGCGAGATCGAAACTCGCCGACTTCGGGTGATTGAAGTACTCCAGCAAAGATCGATGCGCCGAAACATACGCACCGCGGGCATTCCCGTGTTGATGAATCTGCGTCTCCTTTTCGACGGGAGACATCATCCATTGCCCTCGCAAGGCGTTGAACGCTTCGCGAACACGCTCCGCCTTCTCTGGCAACTCGATTTGTACTAACCGAGATCGAAGGTCACGTTCCTCAGCGGCCAATTTCATTTGGTCGCTCAATACTTTCAGGTGGCCTTCCATCTGATCCAACGTTTCCTGGATCGCTGGCGTTTCACCTTTGGCACGTTCGATCTCCTCCGCCAACTGATCCTGCAAACTGAGTGCGGCTCGATACTGAGCCGAGGCTCCAGTCAAAAGATATCGCTCGCTGCGAGACTTCAGTTCCTGAACCTTTCGCTCGATCGATTCAATGGCGACCGATGTGTTCTCCGCACGCTGGTACTCGGCAAAGCTCTTGAGCAAAGCCAATTGCCCGGTGATACCAAACCATGCAACCAAGACGCACAGTAACACGAAGCACGCGCTGGCGAGATAAATGCGTTGCCGAAGCGTCCGCCCTACCAGACGAGAGATCAAGGTGCTCATCCTGCCAAGAACTCGTTCCAATGTTGAAGGCTGGCTTCGTACGACTTCATCACGGTGTTCCAAACCGCAACGTTGCTAAATCGTTTCACATAGGAACCGCCGTCTCGACGCTGCCCCTGTTTAACGACCACCTGACCAGTCGTGCCCAGCAAGTCTGTCGCTGCGGGTTTGCCCTGATACCAGTAGTCCCATTCGGCTTCGCTGAGCTCCTCCCGCGAGCGTTGCGGGTTGGAGATGTAGTAGCCCTGGCGAGCAATGAATGCTCCGGGCCATCCCGACAACCACCAATTCATGTATTCATACGCCGCGTCCTTGACCGTACCAACCGTTTTGGATGACAAGCACATCACGCCGTGCCAAGCTCGATAGCCTTCCTTGGGAGATGCGTAAACGCAATCGATCCCGCGGCCTTTCAAATCGAACACCGCTGGTGAAAACATGCTTTCAATGACAGCCTCGCCGCTGCTCATCAAATCAACCGATGCAGGAACGCTGCTCCAGACACCGCGAAAATGACCTTCGTGACGGTAGTGTTCTAAGATCTTGAACAGCGTTTCCAAGTCGGCTTCGCTCAGATTGCCGATGTCTTCAAATTCGGCCAGCCCCTTCGCCTGAACGGCCAAAGCCAAATCGAACAGGCCGATGGTCGGTTCATTGACGATCGCGACTCGCCCAGCCCAACGCTCATCGAGCAACCAAGCCCACGATTCGGTCTCGAACGGGACCCCACGCGGAACGATCGATGCGTCATAGCCAAACGAGTCCACGTTGTGCACGTAGGGCAAGAACGTCACGTTGTCCGTCGGCATACCGCCCAAAGTTCCGTCTGGCTGAATGAAAAGTAACTTGTTTGGTGCATCACCGGCGCCAAGCTTGGCCTGGGGAGTCAAACGCCCTTCGCGGGTCAGCGGGTTGATCTCATCCCAGTAACGAATTCGCTTTCGATCAATCGGCTGAATAGCGTTTGCCTGCCAGAGCACGCGGATGCTATTGGACCATTGCTCATAAAGATCGAACGTCTCTGGACGTGTCGAAGCTCGGTGCAGAACCTCCGCACTTCCGCCCGGCGAAAACTCCAGCCGAATTCCCAAATCTGCCTCCGCGCGAACTCGCAGATCTTCCTGCAAGGTCACATGGGTCCCCAGGACACGCACAACCGGTTTTTCCGAGTTGTGAATGGCCGGCGCCGCAAACACGTCCGAACTGGCAACGGCGGCTGCGGAAGCCAAACTAGCGCCAATCATTTCGCGGCGATTGATTCTCATGGCGAACATTGATGAAAGTGGTTGCATTGAACGGAAACAAAACTCCGCTCTCCGCCGGGCCGTTTGAACAGAAATCAAATATACGGCGCAAAAAAAAACGGGCGTCTGAAGCAGATCAAACGCCCGTCCCACATGTCAATGTTCAATGCGAATGCCGCTCGATATGAGCAGCCTTTCGCGACGTCTTTGAACCCCCGTCGTGCCCGTGAAGGGCCGACAAGCGTTCACAACAAAAACAATCGATTCCAACCGAGCAACCGGATGCCGAAGCACCCGATTTACCCAAGTTGAAAAATCTTTCGACTATTCGGAGTCCGAAGTTGGGATCAACGGTCCAGCCGATCCCAGACCGCCCTTCAAATCGCCCTCGTCCATCGGAGTCGGCATGCCCGACTCGGCGGCTTCGGCTGCGGCGGCGGTCTTCTCTTGCTCTTCGCTCCAGCCGACTCGTTTGAGCGACAGACCGATTTTGCGTTCGTCGGTGTCCACGCGAAGCACTTTGACTTCGATCGGATCGCCAACCTTGACCACTTCTTCCGGATCTTCGACTTTGTGCTCGGCCAATTCGCTGATGTGCAGCAAACCTTCCAAACCGTCTTCGAGTCCGATGAAGACACCGAAGTTGGTGATCTTCGTGACCTCACCCTTGACCAATTGGCCGGGCTGGTACTTGTCTGGAATGTCGCCATCCCACGGGTCGTTGTCGAGTTGCTTCAGACCCAAAGCGATCCGGCGACGTTGTTCGTCGACGCTGAGGATACGGCATTCGATCTCTTGGCCCTTCTCCAGCACTTCGCTCGGGTGAGCGATCTTGCGGGTCCAGGACATGTCGCTGACGTGCAACAGACCGTCAATCCCTTCTTCCAACTCGATGAAGGCACCGTAGTTGGTGAGGTTGCGAACCTTGCCCTTGACGTCTTTGCCTTCGGGGTAACGTTCGAGGACTTCGTCCCATGGGTTTTTCAGCGTTTGCTTCATACCCAGCGACAATTGCTGACCTTCGGGATCGACACCCAAGATCATGACATCGATCTTGTCGCCGATGTTGACCAGTTCGCTTGGGTGATTGACCCGTTTGGTCCAGCTCATTTCGCTGATGTGAACCAGACCTTCGATGCCTGGTTCCAGCTTCACGAACGCACCGTAGCTCATCACGTTGACGACTTCGCCAGGATGAACCGATTCGACCGGGTACTTGGTCTCGATGTTTTCCCAAGGGTTGCGGTCTTTTTGCTTCAGACCCAAAGCAATTTTTTGCTTTTCGCGGTCGATGTGCAGAACCTTGACTTCGATCTCTTGGTCGATCGAAAGCATTTCGGTTGGGTGACCGATTCGTTCCCAAGCCATGTCAGTGATGTGCAACAAACCGTCGATGCCGCCGAGGTCGACGAACGCACCGAAGTCGGCGATGTTCTTGACGATACCTTTGCGGATCTGGCCGACTTCCAGCTCTTGCATCAAGTAAGCGCGATCTTCTTCACGCTGACGTTCGATCAAGCTGCGGCGGCTGATGACGATGTTGCGACGGGTGTCGTCGATCTTGAGCACTTCGGCTTGGACAACACGACCGATGAAGTCGCCGATGTCGCCGGGACGACGAATGTCGACTTGCGAACCAGGCAGGAAGACATTGACGCCGATGTCGACGAGCAAGCCACCTTTGATTTTGCGAATGACGGTACCGGTGACCACTTGGCCCTCGGCAACCGTTTCCATCATCGCTTCCCATTCGATGATCTTCTCGGCTTTTCGCTTGGACAGCGAAATCATGCCATAAGGATCGTCGGCTGCACCGAGCTCATCCTCCATCTCTTCGATCAGAACTTTGACCGTGTCGCCGATCTTCGGCTGGTCCTCCTCGGGACCCCACTCATCCAGTCCGACCGTGCCTTCACTTTTGAAGCCGACGTCGACGAGAGCCCACTCGTCGTTCAGTTCAACAATTCGTCCGTCGACAATTTTGCCGGAGTTGTAATCTTGCTGCTCAGCAGCAATCGCGTCGAGAAGCCATTCTTCGGCTTCGTCCTCCGGGGCAAGCAGCGCCAAATCGCCGAGGATGTCGTCGTCTTCGAGGGAGCGGATGAGGTTGCGGTTAACCATAAAAACGTTACCGATGGTGAAATCGTATCGATCGGGCTCCGGCAAATGACCCGTCGATCCGTCACCTGGGTTGGTGGTGTGGATTGTAAAACTACAGCCGGAGGGGGGCGTCCCCGCGGACTCGCCGCGGCGCCTAGCCGAGAAGCCTACCAAAGTCGGAAATTCGTCACAATGCGTTTGTTGGTCTGGACACCCCGCCGGCGATTGTTTTACAGGCGACGAACGTGAGGCATGACACGTGATCTGAGCCCCGTGGACGGATCGCAGCCACCTGAACACCGAAATGCTCGGTCCATCGGCGGCGATCCTTCACCGACACCAACCACCCAATTGAGATATGAACCTGAATTTTTTCGACTGGCTACGAGACGGCGTTCGCCAATCCGTCATTCTGGGCGTGAGCGACGCGGTCGAGCAAATCGGCACTCCTGACGAGTCGTCCGAAATCAACCCGCAAGTCGCGGCGTTGCTGCAAGAACCGACGACGGGCAAACAAGCCCTGCCGGCCAAGAAGGGCACCCGCTCGACCGGCCGAAAAGCCGCCCCGCGAAAACGCTTGGGCAAGTCGCTGCAGGAATTGAATCCGCCGGCGAAGTGATCTCGCCCGAGAGACCAACTCCGCTGCCGAAAAACGCACGCTGGCCTCACCAAGGCCGGCGAAGCCAAATCGTCGGGACGCAGAGCCTGACCGGCACGCTCAATAGGGCCACAAAGCGAGCGCTCCACGTCGACTCACGTGGTGGCGCCTTTTTGGCCAAATCGGGTTAGAATCAGAATTGAACGTTCACTTCCCTGCCGAACGATCCTTTTCTTCGCTTCCCTATGAGACCACGCCCGATGTCAAAAGGCCGGATCACGATCCAGGACATTGCCAATCGAGCAGAAGTCTCCAAGAGCACCGTTTCGCGAGTTCTCAACAGCCCGCTGATTGTCCAAGCCGACAAACGCGAACGCGTGATGGCGACAATGGCGGAACTGGGCTACGAACCTAACCAAGTCGCTCGATCGTTGGCCGGTGGCCGCTCGATGACGATCGGGATCGTGACCCAAAACATCGGCACGCCGTTTTACGACTCGGTCGTGCAAGGCGTGATGCAAGGGCTCAACGGAACGGGCTTCTCACCCATCGTCGGCGATGCGATGCTGAAACAAAACCTGTTTCTCGACGCCGCCCGAACTCTGATGGGACGAAATGTCGACGGATTGATTTTGATCGCGGGCGACATACCGTCTGAAAAAATCGAAGAACTCGGCGAGCAAAAACCAACACTGGTCGTCGCGAGAGAAATGCCGAATTGGAATGGCGTCAACATCGCAACGAACAACTTCCAAATCGGTGCCAACGCGACGCAAACGCTGATCGATCACGGACACCGAAAAATCGTTCACATCTCGGGGCCCGCCGATCACATCGATGCGATTGGCAGGCTCGCTGGATTCCAACACGCGATGCAGCAAGCCGGAATCGAGGTGACCAACGATCACATCGTCCACGGTGACTTCCACGCGGAATCCGCCGCGGACGCGATCGAGACACTGGTTCAGCGCGGCGTGCACTACACCGCGATCTTTGCCGCGAATGACCTGATGGCATTCGGTGCACGACTGGCTCTCCATCGCCGGCAGGTATCCGTTCCCGATCAGGTTTCGTTGATTGGCGTGGATGATCAACCGGAATCGGAGTGGATGATCCCGCCACTGACCACCATCCGCCAGCCCGGTAAAGAGATGGGCCAGGCCGCAGCCACCGCCATCATCGCGATGATCAACGGCGGCCAACCAGACTTGCCAACACTCGGCGGGGACGTCGTGCTCCGTGAATCGGTTCAGCAAAGAACTGCGACGTAGCTGGCCTCGAAACAAATAGCGTTTGTAGCGCCAGGGCGCGAGCCCTACGGCGTTGCGGCACCGGGCGGCTTGCGCCGCACCGCTATGTGAGGGCGGTGTTTTAGAACAGTTCTTTCTCGGTGGAGGACCACCGAACTACAGTTGCAGAACCTCTCCCTCAGAACAGCCACTTCTCCAGGTGCATCATCCAAACCAGCACCAGCATCAGCAACGTAACCAACGAAACCGTCATTCGCGTCGCCCACTTGTGACCTGACTCGACTCGCAACCCGCGAGCGTAAAGCACAAACGATGTCCCGATCATGATTGTCAGCACGTTGACGCAGACCAAGATCAGCGGCCCAAAGACCGGCCATCCACGCTCGGTCGATTCCCAGACATTGAACGATGCCTGCAAACCCGCGGTCGAAATGGGAGGCACCAACGCCGCCGCGATCGCCGCTCCCGCCAAAGCCGACGACAAGTGACTTCGCGTGCGAGCGTATGAAGCAGCCATGCCACCAACCAGACCGACACAAAAATCCAACGGCGAAGGATTGCAGCGGCCCCACATCTCATCCGTCACGACCGGATGATGCACCAACCGAACCAGCAATCCAAACAGGAAGCTTGATCCAAACGCGCCCGCGAGACCAATCCCAATCGACAGAAGCGAACGCCGGAATAACGGCCGGTTCCCATGAGCCAGCGATAACCCCGCACCCATGATCGGCGTCATCAAAGGAGCAATCAACATCGCACCAATGATCACCGCCGCCGAATTCTGCAGCAAACCAAATGCGGCCAACATCGCCGCCGCCGAGATCAATCCGAGAAACTCCAAACTCGGCTCGGATCCTTCCTCGAGAGAACGAGCCAACTCCAACCGTGCCTCACGATCCATCGGCTCGGCCACGTGACTGGCCCAATAGCGAACGCTCGCCGACAACGACTGATTCCAACTCTCTTTCTGACTGACCAACGCCACCGAGGCTTGCGTCGATTGACCAAGCAACGCTCGAGCAACTTTGTAGTGCGGCTCAGACGAAGGCTTCGATCCAAACGGCACCCAAATCAAATCGCCAGGGTCACAACGCTGGCGTTCCAAACTCAGTGCTTTCTCGATCGCCGCATCAATTGGGGCAGGATGCTCTGACTCGGAGTCAGACGACGACTCACTTCGCTTCGCCAGTTCGGTCAACCATTCGTGATCTAAATGCAATCCGGGATCCATCCCCAACAAACGCCGCGAGATCCACCGCGTTACTTTGTCAGACGAATCGTCGATCGAGAAAACATGATGAGACGACTCCGGCGGCGTTCCCTTCGAACTCAGCCAAACCGATTTGATCGCACACCGATCGAACAAGGTCGCTTGGAACCGGTCGTCATCCACATCGTCGACCATCAGCAGCAAACGCGAATCCCACTTGGCCAGCTGCAGCGAAATCGCCTCGACATCGGCTTCCACTCGCTCGACGCGATTGGGTGACTTCGTGGTTGTTTGCTTCGCGGAACCTGCCCCGATGTTCTCCAGCTCCTTTTGACTGCGAAGCTCCAGCGTTCGGTGATCCAACCCCAGCACCAAAATGTCCGCACGCAACTTCATCGATTCCGCGAATTGACGAAGCCAGGGCAGCCCATCGGCCAACTGCTTCTGCGAACCGACCAGCAACGTGACGCTCATGCCCGCGATCCCAACAAGCTTGCCGCGGCCTCGTCCAAAACAAACGTGACTCTTGGATGCTGCTGAAGAAACGAGGCCGGCATCTGCGAAGTAACCGGGCCGCGAACGGCTCGCTCGACCGCTTCCGCTTTCGACTCGCCCGTCGCGATCAAAACAATCTCACGAGCTTCCAAAATGGTCGCGATTCCCATCGTGAGTGCCCGCCGCGGAACGTCATCGCGTGCTTCAAAAAAACGTGCATTCGCGGCGATGGTTTCTTCGGTCAAATCCACCACCCGCGTGCGACTGTCTTCCGTCGCACCAGGTTCGTTGAACCCGATGTGCCCGTTCGCACCCAAACCAAGCAATTGCAAATCGATGCCGCTCGCTTCGGTGATCAATGCCTCGTATTGCTCTCCCGCTTTCGCCAGATCATCCGCCGTTCCATCGGGCAAATGGGTTCGCTCTGAATCAAAGTCAGCCTCACCGAACAAACGAGACCGCATGTACGCGTGATAGCTTTGTGGGTGAGCGGGCGGCAACCCAACGTATTCGTCCAAGTTGAACGTGGTGGCCTGCGAAAACGACAGGTGACCGGCTCGCACCTTCTCAACCAAAAGCTCATACGTTCGTTCGGGAGTTCCACCCGTGGCCAGGCCAAGAACACTGGCCGGTTCGCGACGAACCTGCTCGACGATGCACCCCGCCACTCGTGCGGAAGCCGATTCGTGGTCGGCAACAATCTCTAACTCAATCACGTTGATTCCGCCCACCCGTTCAAAAAGGAATCCGGAGTTACGCCCACTGTTTTTCTGTTTCAGCAACCGCCGCGGTCAGCCATCTTCGCATTGAATCACCAGGCAAATCAGCCAGGCAATCTCGAACCCACTCCGGCACAAAGACGCGAACGCGTTTGACATGATTGTCGAATTGCCGGTTGGCCAACACCGACGCAACAGGCGAGACATCACCCAGCGTCGCGACCTCGCCCGACCGAAGCACGATGTCGATGTTGATGTCGACCTCCAGCTTGACCGGAGGCGCATCGATCAGCACCAACTCCGGTTCAACGGGCTTTCCAATCGCATCGCTGATGGAATCGGCCAACGGCCGCGAACAAGACGCGAGCCACCAATACGGACGCCTCGCCAGAATCTGGTGCATATCTTCGCCGGACTCAACGTTGAACTCCGCCGCTCGCTTGAGCAACTTCCGAGTCGGCCCGAACAACCCATCGGCCAAACTTTTCACCGGTCCACCACGCTGATCCGCGGCTTCAACAAACCGACTGACCCAAGCTGACTCACTCAGATCCATCCACTCGGCAACGTCAACATTCTGGCCGTGGACAGTTTGCTGCAACTCGTGAATAGCTCGCTGCAACATCGCGGTGGCGGACCGAACCGTGTGATGCCAGTAAACTTCGCTGAACATCACATAGCGACCGAACACCATCATCTCCGCCGCCGTGCGTCCCTTTTCGTGAATGGCCAGCTTCGGTCGATCCGGATGCCGGACCAACGAAGCGATGATCCGCATCGGATCAAAGTTTCGACCGTACGGGACCCCCGCATGCAGACTGTCGCGTTGCAAGTAATCCAATTTGTCGACGTCGATTGGCCCACTCAGGCAGCTCGCATAAAACGCGATGTGCTCCGACGGAGTTGCGGCTGGATACTGATCGATCTTTTTCGGACACAGGATCGCCATGACGTCGTCGGCGGTGCACGACCAGTCCGCCAGCAGTCCATCGGCGAGAGGCCCGGACCGCAACATCGCTTCGACACGCTCTTCGTGTCGCGGCATACCGGACTGGCCCATGTCTTCGATGGGATGGCAAAACGGCCAATGACCAGCGTCATGCACCAGAGACGCGACAATGAAGGCTTCTGATGCACGAACGTCATCAGCGTTTTGGGTTGCTGGGCTTTGATTCGCTAGGCTCGGCTCGCCGACCTGATTCAGGACTCGCAATGCCCAGGTGTAGACGCCGAGCGAATGCTCCAACCGGCTGTGCATCGCTCCCGGATAAACCATCGACACCAATCCAAGCTGGCTGATCGACGCCAGCCTTCTCATCGGTGCGGTGTCGATCAATCGCTGAACACGAGCCGAGACGGGCACATCGATCGCCGGCGGAATCCGCAACCGCGACGGCCCGCGATCCATCAAATGCACTTCAGGAACACACACAGATTCGCGGTCGCTCAAACGGACAAGTCCTGAACCGTGCCATTCATTTGCCTGGCTCGATCGACGAAGGTTGTTTCGGCCGCCCTGGTGATCTCCACCGGGGAAGGCAATTGCACGAGATCGTCAACGAACTCCTCGTCTTCCCAATCCGGATCCAGTTCACGGCGTGCTCCCGGTTGACCCGCGAGCGAAACGCCTGCGACCAGAGCCAGCAAAATCACGGTGACGAAATACAAACCGGATTGAGCCAGCCCGTTGATGAACTCCAACTCAAAAGCCCCCACCGAAACCGCCGCCCCGATCAAGATCATGACGGAAAACACAATCCCGGCCGTCGTCCAAGACATCTCGTTGGCATGGTCCAATTCCAACACGTACGCAGGAACGAACGCGTACACCAGCCAAATCGCGGCGTAAATCGCCGAGCAGATCAGGACTCGGTTGCGAAGCTCAACCCCCGCATAGGGTTCCAATTCAGCGTCGTGAACGAAGCTGTACCCTGTTCGAACCACGGGCGGCGCAAGCAACAGAATCCCGATAATCTGAGCCCAGAGCGGAGCCCCACCCATCGCAAAGCGGAACCCAAGAGCTAGAAAGAGCATCCCAATGACAACGCCTGCTGCGATGTAGAGGTGCCGCCGCGTGAAATCGCGGTCCGTTCGGGTGATCGGCTTGAGGACGCTTTGCCCCTTTGAATCCTTCGGCCCATCGTCTTCGGGCGCGTGGATCGTGACGGCTTCGGAAGCGTCGGGGACCCGAATCGTCTTTTTGCAGGCCGGACAGGGCCCCTGCTTCCCAGCAAACTTGTCGCTGACTTGGAACCGTTTCAGACAATTTGGACAAGTGACTTGAATCGGCATGGGGGGCGGCGAACCGGTCGAATCGGGACGAAAATATCAGACGGCGGTGCACATTGTGACGGCCGAAAACGAGCGAGGTGTGGGTTGTAGCGAGAGCTTAACAGAAAATGAATCCGATTACGCCAGCACTGGCGAGTTCGCCGATCCACAATCCTGGACACCAACTAATCTTCCCAGCATCCCCGGGAAGTTGCTCCTCCGCCCGCTCAGCGTGCTATGGATTGAGTAGCTTTTCACACCGCGGCTCGGGTGCCCCAACGGGGGCGATCAAAAGTTGCGGAGGGGGAAGCGAATTTGGTTCAGGAAGCTAAAATGGACGTGAACCAGATACCTTGAAGTCGTGCAATGCGTGCAGCCCCACCAGGTCGCACCCGATGCCGCAACTTTGAGAACTTAACAACCATCCAGATGTGGAAAGTCCGATTAGGCGACGAATTCACTCTGGCTGAACTTTCCGGCCCGCCGGCGGTGACAATGAAACAAGTGTCACCCAAGTGGACGAAGTCCGCGCTGACCAAGCAATTTCCTGGCCGAAACGACCGGCACCAGTCATAACCCGCCGCGTCAGCAAGGCCAGCCAACCCTCCCGTAGGCCAGGTCTCACCTGGCACCCCAACCGATGCTTCCACCAGGAAGCGAGCCGTCCCCCAAAGCATCCGCCACTGGCACTGAGCCCGTGCGGCCCTTTCCCACTTCCCAACAATGCCCCAGAAGATCTTCGTTGCTGGACACCGAGGCATGGTCGGATCGGCCATCCTTCGCCGATTTGCCGACCGCGATGATCTCCAAATCGTCACTCGGACTCGGACCGAACTGGATCTTTGCAACCAAGCCGCTGTCAACGAGTTCTTCGAATCGGAACGCCCCGACACTGTTGTCTTTGCGGCAGCCAAGGTCGGCGGGATCCACGCCAACGCGACCTACCCCGCAGATTTTGCCTACGACAACACCATGATGGCGGCCAACGCCATCCACGCAGCGTTTCAAACAGGTGTCTCACGGTTTCTGTTTTTAGGTAGCACCTGTATCTACCCGCGGATGGCACCTCAGCCGATCCAAGAAGACGCTTTGCTGACCAGCCCGTTGGAAGAAACCAACGAGGGATATGCCCTGGCAAAAATCATGGGGCTAAAGCTTTGCCAGTACTACCGACAACAGCATGGCGCAATCTTCCATAGTGCGATGCCGACAAACCTTTATGGCCCAGGCGACAACTACCACCCCGACAACTCACACGTGATTCCAGGCCTCATTCGCCGCTTCGACGCGGCTGCGAAAGAGAACGCCAACTCAGTCACCGTTTGGGGCAGTGGAAAACCAAGACGTGAATTCCTGCACGTCGATGACTTGGCCGCCGCCGTGGAACACCTGCTCCAACTCGATAACCCTCCGAACTGGGTCAACGTCGGAACGGGAGTCGACCTCACAATCGCCGACCTTGCGAAGAAGATTGCCGACGCGACGGGCTTCGAAGGACAAATCGCCCAAGACGCAAGCAAACCAGACGGGACCCCCGTCAAATGCACCGACATCAGCCGAATCCGGTCCACCGGTTGGCAACCGACCATCAGCCTGGACGATGGCCTCACCCAAACCGTCGCCGACTATCGACAACGAGTCCAATCCGGCGAAGTCCGTTCGGTCTAGCCTCTACGTCACCAATCACCACCCGCTGTCATAACCCGCCGCGTAAGCAAGACTTGTCGAATTTGCTCTAGGTTGGCCACTCTCGGCCGACATCCACAACTTCGACGGGTAAGACCGCCCATCCTACATGCATTAAAACGCCATAGGCAACTCAATCGACAAGCCGGCCAGCAAGGCGTCCATCCTTCATAGCCCACTGTAGATTTAGCCGATGGGCGTTAGCCCCGGTTGGCGTCTGATTAACCGCCGCTTACGCGGTACGGCTCAGTCAATCAACAGCCCGCGTAAGCAAGGCATTCCCCAACACTCCGTACCCGCATTCGCCAGAATTCGGAAAACCCTGAACCTGTGGCCCTGAGCCCCTGCGTCCCTTTCCCACTCTTTTCCTACCATGACCAAAACCGCACTCATCACCGGCATCACGGGCCAAGACGGTTCCTACCTCACCGACTTGCTGCTGGAAAAGGGCTATCAGGTCCACGGGATCGTTCGTCGAAGCAGCACCTTCAATACCGACCGGATTGATCACGTTTACAAAGACCCGCACGAGTCTTCCAACCTGCATTTGCACTATGGCGACCTGACGGACGGTCAAAACATGACCAACCTCGTCTTGGACATCCAACCGGACGAGATCTACAACCTCGGCGCCCAGTCACACGTGCGGGTTTCATTCGACTCGCCAGTTTACACGGTCCAAACCGTCGGCCTCGGCTCGCTGAACGTGCTCGAAGCCGCTCGCCAACTCAACAAGCAAAAACCGACTCGCGTCTACCAAGCCAGCAGCAGTGAAATGTTCGGCGACGTGATCGAAACACCGCAGACTGAAACGACACCGTTTCAACCGCAAAGCCCTTATGCCTGTGCCAAGGTTTACGCCTTTCACCAAACGGTGAACTATCGGCACGCTTATGACTTGTTCGCCAGCAACGGCATTCTCTTCAACCACGAATCACCACGTCGAGGCGAAACGTTTGTGACTCGCAAAATCACGCGTGCAGCAACACGGATCAAACTGGGACTGCAAGACAAGCTGTATCTCGGGAACCTCGACGCCAAACGCGACTGGGGATATGCCAAAGACTATGTCGAAGGCATGTGGCGAATTCTTCAGCACGATGAGCCTGATGATTTCGTCCTGGCCACCGGCGAAACCCAAACCATTCGCCAATTCCTTGACTACACCTTCGAGGCCTTGGACCTGGACTGGAACAAGCACGTCGAGATCGACCCTCGCTACTTCCGTCCCACCGAAGTCGATTTACTGTTAGGCGACTACTCCAAAGCCAAAGCCAAACTCGGCTGGGAACCAGAAACCAGCTGCAAACAACTGGCCGAGCTGATGGTCGAACACGACCTCAAACTCGCCAAAACCGAGTTGGCCCAAAAGTCACTCTCATAGCACCAAATGTGGGATAGGCTTCCAGCTTGTCATTCCCCATATCACCTGTTCCTTATCACCTGTAGGCGACGAAGGCCTCTTCGTCGCCCCCAACACCCCACTGAACCTATCAGCCGCCGAGCGTTAGCTCCGGTTCCCTGGCAGCCACCCTCATCAGAACCCGCCGCGTAAGCAAGGCCCACCCCGTAGCCAGATTCGGCAGATTCGACCACCCACAACCGAGCCTATCAGCCGCCGAGCGTTAGCTCCGGTTCCCTGGCAACCACCCTCATCACAACCCGCCGCGTAAGCAAGGTCCCACCCCGTAGCCAGATTCGGCCATCCAACATCGTGCACCT
>NZ_ANMO01000096.1 GCF_000338295.1 Rhodopirellula europaea 6C | reverse complement strand
AACGCACGCAACGGTTCGCAGTCCTGCAAACAATCTGAGATCTGGCGATTCCAGCTACGATTCGTGGAGATGCTGATCGTGGCCTTGCTGACGCGGCGGGTTGTGACGCGACAAGCGATGCTCGTCTGCATCGCCAGATTTGTTTAGTATTCCTACGTACGGTCCCTCGCTGACGCGTTCGGGTTGTGATTGCAGACTCAAATGCCGGACACATCTGATCTCTGCAATTCCAGCGTCCGATTGAGCGGGATTGCCTGCAATTCTTTTCGCGATTGCGGTGACAATCGGCTAGCAATTTGTGGCGTTCGGACACTCCTCGCCTTATCATGGGGATCGACCTTTCCCCCCGCACAACAGACCGCAGTATGACTGAAGATTCTCCCGCGATCGCTCCCATGAAGACGAAGGCGAAGGTGCCGTTGGCTCCCGTTCGCACTCCGGTCATCCAATCCGTTTGGACTTGGTTTTGGGTGGCTCTGCTTGCCGCGTGCATTCCCATGCTGGTCATCTACTTCTCGCGGATGTGGCGTCTAGATCATTACCAGTACTTTCCGTTTGCGATCGGAGCGGTCGCTTGGCTGGCATGGTCCCGTAGCGACCGCTACTTCTACGCTCCGTCTCGGATCAGTTCTCTGCTGCTGATCGCAGTAGGCGTCCTCGCCATGATCGGTAGTTGGAGCCTCCGGTCACCTTGGATGATGTCCATCGCCTTTGTCTGCTACGCGGCGGCTTGTTTGAGTGTGATGCGCGGCCCGCACGACAAGAGCCTGTTGATCCTCGCTCTGCCGTTGTTGCTGCTGATTCGTTTGCCGCTTGGCTACGACCAGTTGCTAGTGATTCAGCTGCAACATTTGACCACCATGATGTCGAGTTTGCTCCTGGATGTTCTCTCGATTCCGCACGCGGTGACACGAAATGTGATCGAACTGCCAAGCCGAGAATTGTTCGTGGCTGAAGCGTGCAGTGGAATTCAGTCAGTCTTCACCATGGCTTTTCTGAGCACGCTGATCGTCGCGATCAATCGCCGGAAACTGTGGCTGGCTCCGTTCTATTTAATCATCGCTCTCATTCTCGCCGCCGGCGGGAATGTCCTGCGAGTGACCATGGTTGCTGTCGCTGATCAATGGATGTCGCTTGACCTGGCATCGGGGTGGGCTCACGACATTTTGGGATACACCACTTTGGCGATTTCTGCATTCTTTCTTTGGTCATTCGATGGGATGATCATGACGCTGATGCACGTGACTGGAACGACGGCGGACGAACATCCGGACAATCCAGTCTTGCATCTTTGGAACTGGTTCGTTGACGACGGCCAAAACGTTGACGCCGTGGGCGAATACTACCGCAGCAATCAGCCGGTTTCAGATCCAAAAGACCTCGGATTTCAGCTGCAGCTAGCTCGTCTATTGGGCCGTTTGCAGGCCAAGCCTATCGCAGCAGCAATGGCGGTTCTGGGAGTTGTCTTGATTTCAGTAAGTTCGACTTCTGCCATGAAGGTCAGTGCCATCGGCGTGGAGGAAGGTGCGCAGGGCATGTTTGTTGATGGACTTATTTTCGAACCACCAGTTAAATTCATATCTTCAGGCAACAGCGGCTTTCGACTGAATGAACATCAACAGTCGCGTGACGGTGACAATCCCATTCTGGGACAAAATGCGGATGTTTGGACTTTCGAATCAATGGTCAACGGCGTTCCGGTTCGCGGACAGTTCGTCTTGAGTCAAACTTACGCAGAGTGGCATGAGCTTTGTCTTTGCTACGAGAACCAGGACTGGAGGCTGCTCAATCGAGTGCTGGAGTCAACCGATGCATCCGAGCCTGAAGCAGCAGATTCTGAATTTCAACCTTTCGCTTACGCTCTGTTTGGTGGTGACACCGACGCTCGCGGCCATCTCTGGTATTCCGCAATCACTCCATCAGGAAATTTTGTTTACCCACCCGAAAGGCCCGGACAAATCGGGAACCGGCTCGCTGAAGCCGCAGATGGCCTGGATGAAGTGATCGAACCGATGATGATGCTGCAGCTTTGGGTGGTCGCACCTCAAAAACTGGATGCGTCGACGATTGATCGGATTGATGAGATGTTTGACGGACTGCGGCAGAAGATTGCGACCGCGGTCAAAGCGGCCAATGGCGGCTCAGCGATTGGACCGGACGATCAGGCAGAAGCCAACTTGGAGGTGTCGTCATGATTCGGTACCTCAACCCGTTGCAGTGGTTCAAATGGTTTGGACAGTGGTTCATTGCTTGGTTTCGGACGATTCCGTGGAAACGCGCATCAACAGCGATTCCCGCGTTGGGATTGACGATTGCTTTGGCGATTTTACTGTTCGTTTCGACGGGCGAGAACGTTTCTTGGCGGAACCAGTTGATCCGCGAACAGTTGGCGTCCGCTTTCGAACGGGATGACTACAAGACCGCAGATCTGCTGATTCGCCGGCAGATTGAGGAAGGCGACGAGTCAGCTGAGACGCTGTACCGGTTGGCGGTGGCTCGGAATCAGCAGGATGAGACGGAGGAGGCTCGGTCGCTGATGCGTGGGTTGGTGGCGCAGCAGCGTGATGCTCGTGCGGCTCGGTGGTTGTTGCAGGAGCTCTATGAACAAAAGAAGTGGGCGGACCTGGAGAATGAGGAGCAGCGAGAGTTCGGACAGTTGCTTCGTCTTCTGAGCGAGGAAGTGCCTGATGATTTGGGCATCAAGAAGGCGTACGCGGACTATCTGATTCGCACCAACCGCCAGAATCAAGCGGTCCCGTACTTGGTTCAACTCGCGTCCGTTCAGCCGATGTTTGGATTGCAGGCGGCGATGATTTCCCGTCAAGCTGGCGAGGATGACGCTGCCACTCGCTACGCGGAGACCACGCTCGAAAAGATTCAGCAGCTGTTTGAGGAAGAGCCGGCCAGCCCGCAGTTGGCAATGGCGAACGTGCAGGCGTTGATCTTCCTTGAGAAGCACGCGGACGCGGTTCGGCTGTTGAGCGAATCGATTGGACGAATGAAAACCAAAGAGCATCAGGCTGGGTTGCAACAGGCAATGGGCGACACAATCGTCGTCTGGATCAACAAGATTGAATCGGAACCCAACGAGACCGTGGAAGAACGTTTGCGGGTGCTGAAGATGCTGCAAGTTGCGTTGCAGTATGCTCCCAACAATCCGCGTGTGCTGAGTCTGGTTGCGGATCAGGTGCTCAAAACGTTGGAATCGGATGACAAAGAACTGGGCAAGATTCGAGCGGCATTGGTCAAAGGGTCTTCGCCGGGAATCGCGAACTTCATTCGCGGGACGGCGGCCCTGTTGAAAGGCGATGCTGAGAAAGCAACGCTCCACCTGAAGCTCGCGGTGGAACATTTGCCGCATAGCCCGGCCATCCTGAATAACTTGGCAGTCGCGATAGCGGAGAAGGAAGATGGCGATCTGGAACAAGCCCTTCAGATCAGCGAGCAAGCGATCGAAAGTGTCTCGACACCGAATGCTTACTTCTTCGAAACCCGCGGGCAGATCCTGACCAAGCTAGGTAAACACCTGGAAGCCATCCCTGACCTCGAACGGGCTTTGGCGGAAGAGTCGCTGGCCAATGCGGCTCATGAGTCGCTTGCCGTTTGCTTTGAGGCGTTGGGGCAACAGGATTTGGCGGAGGAACACCGAGCGGCGATGACGGAAGAAGCCGAGACGTCCGATTGAGGTGTTTGGGTTTGCCGGGGATTTGAATCGAATGCTCAACGATCCAGGATGCTTTTAACGCTCGCTCGTCACAACCCGCCACGTTAGCAAGGACGCTGTGCTGGTCGCCGGCTCCATGGCTCGACATTGCTTCCATTGCGGGATGACTCCGTTGCCGACTCAGGCTTTGAGTCGGTTCTCCGCATCACGAAGAGCCTTGCTTACGCTGCGGGTTATGACTTGGAGCAGCTTGAACCGGAGCACTTGTGGGCCGAATTCTGGCGAACTCGGCTACGGGATGGACGGCCACGGCGGGATTGCGTTTGATTGCGCAGAAGGCCGATTCAGGGCCTGAATCTGCTACAGATTGGAGAGTTCGATCCTCGCTTATCCGGCTGCGGAAGACGGTTGCACGACGCTGCGGTTCAGTACACGTGTTGCCGACTCAGGCTTTGAGTCGGTTCGTCATATCACGAAAAGCCTTGCTCACGCTGCGGGTTGGGTGGTAGAGCGACGGGCAACGCTGTTACGACATGCAAAAAGGCGGCTGTGAGCTTGGCTCGCAGTCGCCTTTTTTCGTTGGTATTCGAGTCAATCTGAAGTATTGCTGGCTCAGACTGGTTTATTGAGTGATACCGGCTTGTCCGGCTGCGCTGGTCGTTGGCAACTTTGGTGCGGCCATTTGCTCGAGGCGTTCTCGGTTGATCTTGGTGGCCATCACACCTGGCGATGTGGCTGGCTCGATCGTGGTCACCAAAACCTGCGGTTGAGGCTGACCGTCCAACACATAGTTGTCGACCGCGTCTCGCACCGATTTCAGACGCGACTGGGTTTCAGCTTGGTTGGCACCGCGAAGGACGTAGATCTCTCGGCGAGTTTCAGGTGCCTGGGTGGCGATCCAGCGGACGCGATTTTGGCCGGCGGCCAAGAGGGCTCCGTCACCGCCACGAAACAGCTCGTGTCCGATGGTGTTGTGCATGCGCCATCCGTTGCGTTTCATCGCTTCGAATGGCATCACGACTTGCAGGGCGTCCACTTCGTTGAATGGGTCTGGCCAAGCGACATTGCGGTGGTAGCCGACGTGCATTTGGTGAACCAAGGAACCCCAGTCCGCCGATGCTGTTTGGGTGCGAATGCCACCGAATGCTGTCGCTGCGAGGATTGCGGCGAAGAGCAACGTGCGTTGTGTTGGGAACGTGGTCGCCATGGCGGGCAAGTCCTTTTGCAGGGCCGAATGAGTTTGAGTCGCAAGGTACTGGCTCCTCATCGCAAATTGCGAACGGAAGCCTTGATGCTTTATCTCATTCGTCACGTTGTGCCCTCGACGTTCAATCGCTGGACCAGAGGGGCCCCGGCTTGCGTGATCGATAAAGTCGCGGCAAGCGTTAGGGTTGCCAGAACTCGAATGCTGTTCACCTGGGCCGACTCAGGGCCTGAGTCGGCTACGCCGGTAAATCCGCCGCTTTAATGCACGTGTAGTCGACTCAGGCTCTGAGTCGACTGGCCTTCAACACGGAAGAGCCTTGCTGACGCGGCGGGTTATGACTACGAGTAGCCTGAACTGCGTGACTTACAGTCCGAATTCTTGGCGAATACGGCTACGGCAGTGCACGTAGTCGACTCAGGCTCTGAGTCGACTGGTCCTCAAAACGGAAGAGCCTTGCTGACGCGGCGGGTTGTGACTTGGGGCAGGGTGAACTGCGTGACTTACAGTCCGAATTCTTGGCGAATACGGCTACGGCAGTGCACGTAGTCGACTCAGGCTCTGAGTCGACTGATCCTCAACACAGAATAGCCTTGCTTACGCGGCGGGTTGTGACATCAAGCCGCGAATTGGCCCCGTTTCAGGAGTCGCTGGCTTCGGTTTCGACGACCAGTTTGTGGATCGCCTCGATGGCCTGGGACTCACTGCCGTGCAGGACTTTCATGGCATCGGGGCCGCCGGTGATCTCAAACGCTTGTTCGACTTCATCGGGCGTCAGCCAGCCGCGATAGCCGTAGTAGCGGATCTCGGCCAGTTTCCGAAGCGGCGTCATTGATCGGTCGCCCAACACTTGAGCCACACGTTTGCGAGCGACTTCAGGACTGAGTGTTGGCAAATCTGACAGCGTCAAACGCTCGTCCACCACCGCCCACAGAGACTTCAATTGTTCGTCGACATACGCCGATGGTGAACCTCGGCCAACACGGGTCATGCGTTCGACTTCGGTGTTGTCCATCGCGGCGGAGCTGACCAACGTCTTGCCGGTGCGAGCGTCCATCACCTTCACACGGCTGATGTTGCTGACGGCACCCATGCGATTTTCTTTCAGCCCTACGTCGAAATGGAACAGCAAATCTAACTCCAGGTAGTGAGCTGTTTTGATTGTGTCGCGCGAGTTGCCTTCTCCGACGAACAGAACGCTGGGAATCCACATGGATTGGGGTGCTTCGTCGACCGTCTCACCATTGACGGTGTGGCCCTGGGTCGTGGATTTAGCCTCGACGTCAACCAAAGCATGTCCGAATTTGCCGTCCGAGATCCGTTTTGACAGGCCGTTCTTGACTGTGTCAGCGACCAGCCCCAGGAACTTCTCCATGCGAGAATTGACTTCCGAGTCGGTCATTTCTGCTTTCGGAACCGACGGCGCCGCGGCTTGATTGCGCTGACCGCGTCCAGACATTCCCATCCCGGACATGCCCATGCCCGACATTCCCATTCCGGCCATGCCCATGTCTTCCTCGTACATATCCATGCCGCCCATTCCCATCTCTTCTTCCATGCCGGACATGCCTTCTCGCATGCCCTCATTCATTCCTTGCATGGAATTTGCCATCTCCATTTCCATGTCCATCATGCCGGAGTCCATCCCCATTCCCATCTCGCCGTTCCCCATGCCTCGAGAAGTTCCCGAGTCGGTGATGGGCGACGGATCCGTCGTTGAGGAATCGCCGTGGACCCCGAGGCTCACGCCAACCCGGAGGTGCCAAAGCGGTTTGCGGAAATGCTTGCTGAATTTGATTTGATCCATCTGCTGTTCAGCCGCGTCGCTGCCTCGAGCGATGAAGCCATGGAAAAGCTGCAGCGCCAAAGGCAGGTTGCCGTATCGGTACGCCACATGGGCTTCGTTGCGAAGAACTGGCCCCAAAGCCACCGGTTGTTGCGAAGTTGACGCGGACGTTAGGACTTGTTGAACACGCTCGGCCAGCGGTGACCAATCAAGCTGGAACACTTCCAGCATCACCGTGGGCGACGGCTTCAGGTCGCCTCCGCCGCGAGAGTTTGGCTGACCGCCGTAACCGGAACCGTATCCCGATTCGCCGTATGGATCCCCCATCCCTTGGTCTTCCATATCGGCGTCGTACATGTCCATGTCATCGTAGCCCGCCTCCATTTCTTCATAGCCGGAAGGGCCACCTTGGGCTTCCATTGCGGCACGCTCCGCCGCTTGCATCGTGGCCTGCTGGCCTTGGGCAACCGCGACCGACGAAAACGCGGTCGCGAAAAAGAGCGGGCCGAGCGTCGTCAAACAGATCGCCCAAGCAGCAGATTTGGCAGAAAAACGCAGCGACAGATCAGCGGGCTTTGTCGGCATGGGATGAATTGAATGGTGGAGAGGCGTTGCGGACGTTCAATCAAGCGTTTTGCTGGCAATCACGAGCGTGCGGGTCATCCCGATCGCGGTGATTCCGGCAAAAATCCGAGCAAAAGGCTACTCGGAGCCAAACGGTCGTTGTCTATAATAAGCGACGACGACGAGCGTCGGGGAACGGATTCTGGAAAACCATCCAAACAATCGCGTGACAAATCATCGGATTTTGACGCGAAAGATGCCGCATCCAGGGAACTTTCCTCCCACCCGTGACGTCCACCATAAAACGTCTGCCCATCCGTTCCGCCTCGACATGTGAGAATTCGTCACGATGCCGCGTGTTTCCCTGACGAGCCTACGACGCCGCTCCCAGAGAAATCTGTCGCGTGGGACTCGTCGTCGCCTTTCGATGCAAACGCTGGATGATCGCCGCGTTTTGGCCGCGATTGTTGGCTCGGTCTTTCACGACGCCAACGACTCTCTAAAAAAAGAAGCCGAAGAGTCGACGCTCGCGAATCGGTTGGTGTTCGTCGACCAAAACGACAACAGCACGCTGGATCAGGGCGAACAATACGGGCTGACGGACGAAGCCGGTCAGTTCGCATTCAATGGTCTTGGTGACGGCACCCACGTGATTCGTGTCTTCAACGGCACCGAGTCGCAAGTTCAAACCACGCCGACCGTGATCACGGCCAACCCGTTCCTCAGCGAAGCAGGAATCACGGCTGTCACGCCCGCCTTTGTTCTCGATGCGGGAACTTCGGAAGAAGACGTGCTGCCCGCCGTCTTCGCGAAAGGCACATCGCTCAACTCCGTGACCAGCAGCGGCTCGATTGCATCGACGTTGGATTTGGGCGTCGGCATTCAAGCGATCTGGCGTGCACCTTCCGGCGAATTGATCGCACTGGGTGACAATGCCGTCGGACACAAAGCATTCATCATCGATGCGGCACTCACAGGATTCACTCCGTTCGAGGACAGTGACCTCGCACCGCAATTCGTCGATCACGCGATTGACGACGTCGGCCGCGGTTTGCTGTTGCAAGCCGACGAAAACGGATCATCTCAGTTGTGGACTGTCGACACGGCCAGCCTCAGCGCCGAAGCGACAGGCACATTGATTCCAACAGACACCCAGTTGGTTGGCGACTCGGCACCTCGTTCAACAGACGGCCCCACCCGTTCGATCCTGGCTCGAGCGACGCAAATTGATGACGGGCAAGGTGGTTTTGCCGATGGATTGGAGATCCAGGTTTGGAGCAATGCCAGCCACTCGTTGTTGACCAACGACCCGATCATCGTCGATGGCGGTGTCGAAGTGGTCGCGTTCAGCGATGAAGCAGGCTTGTTGGTCGTGCGGCAATCAGATGGATTGACGGTTCACGATCTCGAAACCACTGACCTGGCGACTCTCTACAGCCTTCCGACCGACGCCCCCGTCGCGATCGATGCGGCCCGTGGATTGATCGTTACGTTGACTCCTGACTCAGTTGATCCGGTCGAGGCCGGGTTGCGATTGATCGATGCTGAAACTGGCGACTTGGTCGTCGATCTCGCGATTGATTTGTCATCGTTGAATCTGCCATCCACGTCCGGCGCACAAGGCATCTCGCTCGATCCCGAACTGCGACGCGTTGCTATCGTTGGTGCGGCCGGGTTGGCGGAAATGAGCCTTCGCACGCCGGCTCCTCACCGAGTTCAAATCACAAACAACGAAGACGCAGCCCCGATCGAGTTTGGGATGCGTTTGATCGGTGCCAACACGGCACCGGATTACAACACTCCGCCAAGCTGGACGATGGACGAGGACACCGTCCTGACCAGCGCGGCTCCCGCCGTATATGGCGACGCGTCCGACGCAGATGACGACGATTTCATCCTGCTGCCGATGCAACCAACCAGTGCCGGAGTGTCGACGGTAACGCTCGCCGGTTCGCTTTCGTACGTTCCGATCGAAGACTTCGCGGGCGTCGATCAATTCACCGTTTGGCTGCACGACGGACGCGACTTCACCGAGCACGCGTTGGACATCACGGTTGTGAATGTGCCGGACGCTCCTGTCCAAGTTGTGCCTCACGTCGAACCGGTCCCAGAAAACATTCTGGTGAACGGAATCATCGGCGAAATCGAAGTCATCGATGGTGACGGCCAAGGCAACCACATCATCGAAATCGATGACGACCGATTCATCGTCGACGCGAACGGCAATTTGATCTTTGTTGGCCCCGACAAACTGAACTGGGAAGATGAATGGGCGATCCCGTTGATCATCACAGTTCACGATCCTGACTTCGAAGAACCTTTGGTTCACACCGCGACGCTGCAGATCACCGACGAAGACGATCCGATCGAGGACGTGTTGCCGGGCAACGCAACGGTGCGTGAAAACTTCGAAGGCGACGTGGTCACCGAGATCACCGTGGTCGATGAAGACGACGACCAGTTCTACGACTTCGAAGTCGATGACGATCGCTTTGTCATCATCAGCGGAAGCCTGCGTTTGAAACCGGGCATCGCCGTCGATTACGAAGCCGAAGAGAGCATCGTGATCAACGTCACCGTTTCTCACCTGGACGACTCGTTTGAAAAAGCAATCACCTTGCAAGTGATTGACTTGCCGGAAGCCCCCACCGGATTTGCTCTCACGCCCGCCACGGTGGAAGAACAGCTTGCCGGTGCGACGGTTGGTGAACTTCGCATCGCCGGTAACCCTGCCGCGAACAATCACACTCTGACAGTCAACGATTCTCGATTTGTGTTTGATGGCTCGACGCTGAAGTTGGCAGAAGGCGTCGCGGTTTTGGTTGCCGACCAACAAGAAATCGAAGTCGACATCACCGCGAGCTCGCAATCGCCCGGAGTCGACCCGGTCACGGAAACATTCTTGATTCAAGTGATCGAGAATGACACGCCGTACCACAACGACACCGAGCCTCACGATGTGAACGGCGACGGTGACGTCAGCTCGTTGGACGCACTCACGATCATCAACTACCTCAACACGTACGGTCCTGGACCGGTTGGCTTTGGTGATCCCGGTTTCGGTTACGACGTCAACGGTGATGGATTTGTCACCGCGTTGGATGCGTTGTTGGTGATCAATCATCTGAATCACATTTCGACGCCCGCTGGCACGGTCAACAACGGTGAAGAAGAGCCGGACGGAGAAGGCGAAGGTGAACCCGACGTCGATGACGAACTCGCCCAAGAGAGCGACGATGATTCGGGGCAACCGTTGGCGCCGGGTGGCGATAGCACAATTGGCCCGAACGCTCCCCGAGGTTTCGCTCAATCATCGCTTCGCAGCCAAGCTCGCGATTCTGTGCTGACTGACTTGACCAAGTTGATTGATAGCAGCACGCAAGATCCGTTTGGCGTCACAACGGACCAGCTCGTCGATGTGCTTTCACGCGTGAGCGACCTGGGCGGCGACAACCACGACTCGGCACTCAAATTGTTGTCCGACGAATCGAACGAGTAGTCGTCGCGATAGCCGTTGATGAATCAGCCGACCGGCGGTAGCAGCGGTTGTTGAATGCAACGTCGTTCTGCTTGCTCTGCCGATGCGTTCGTAATCCATGAGCGACTGCGTGTGAGTTGTGCTGAGAACCGGGCCTAACGGCCTGCGGCTAATTGGATTTGCGTTAGCGGGCTGTTGATTTAATGAGCCGTACCGCGTTAGCGGCGGTTAGTCAGACGCCAACCTGGGCTAACGCCCATCGGCTAATTGTTGTCATTTGGTATATGACTAAATCAACAGACTGTTAGGCGTGCGAACGGGGCCAAACCCTGAACGGCCAACGATTCCTGCCAAATCTTCTACGCCAACGAACTACCAAAATTCACATTGTGCGAGTTGTATCGAATGTGCCGGTAGGTATGCTTGGGGAAGCACCCCTCTACAGGGCCGCATTGTCGTTGGTCGTGTCGGAAGGTTGCTGGTATCCAAGCCGTACCGGAACTGCATCTGATGACTCGATTCCAATCCAAACGCAAACCTTCTTTCGCCCATCCTCAATGGTCCGTTGAGCCGCTGGAGCCACGGCTCATGCTGGCGGGTGACGCGGGTGCAGAAGTCGCTGCGGCCGCCGGAACCAGCTCAGCCAACTCGAGCTCAGCCAACTCGAGCTCGTCTGACACGATCGCGGACTCATCGGCTTCGACCCCATCGGTGACCGAGATTGCCTTCATTGATGGCGACGTCGAGCAGTCCGAGCAACTCACCGGATTGATGCGAAGCGGTGTCGAGATCGTGCTGCTCGATGGAACGAAACCCGCGATCGATCAGATGACCGCGGTCCTAAGTGGCCGCACCAACGTGCGAGCCGTGCACATCGTCTCGCATGGTGAAGCGGGCGCATTGCAGCTGGCTGGGCAAAGAGTCGATGCGGAAGTGTTTCAACGACATTCCGATCAACTCGCGCGATGGAAGCATTCGCTTCATCGTGACGCGGACATCATGCTTTATGGCTGCAACGCCGCATCGGATGTCACCGGACACAACCTGATCACGACGCTCGCACATTTGACATCGGCCGACGTCGCTGCGTCTGACGATGCGACTGGGCATGCATCCCAAGGCGGTGATTGGGACTTGGAGTCGCACGTTGGCGACATCGAGACTTCGTTGCTCGCGAGCGTGGAGCAATTGCAACACATTGAAATGGTTCTACCGATCTCGATTCGTGCAGCCGGCACGACGGGCTCCGAACAGATGCAGTTGCAAGTCAACGGCGAAGTCGTCCAAACGTGGAACAACATTGGCGGTGACGTCGACGCTCGCCAGTTCCAAACGTTCACCTACAACGGTGCCGCGGACGCGACGGCGGATGATGTGCGAGTCGTTTTCACCAACGATTTGTATCAGCCCAGCCAAGGCATCGATCGCAACTTGGTCGTCGACTCGATCACCGTCAACGGTGTCACGGTCGAGTCAGAAAACGCGAATACCTTCGGAACGGGAACTTGGCAAGAAGAAGACGGTGTCGCTCCTGGATTCCGACGCAGTGAATGGATCCACAGCAACGGCTACTTCCAATACGCGGCGCCATCAGCATCCAGCTCGATCTCCGTTTACGCGGCCGGTGCCGAGAACACGGAAACGATTGAACTTTGGATCGATGGCCAGCGAGCCCAAACGTGGCAGAACATCGGTGGAGACATCGACACAGGCGATTTCGTCCAATTGGACTTCGACGCCGACACCACGGTCGATATTTCACAGATTCAAATTCGCTTCACGAATGACCTTTATCAAGCCGACGACGGTATCGATCGCAACGTTCGCATCGACCGAATTGAACTGGACGGAACGTCTTATCAAACCGAAGCTGAAACGGTTTATTCCACCGGCACATGGCAGGAAGATGGCCTGACGCCAGGATTCAAACAATCCGAATGGCTGCACGCAAACGGCTACTTCCTATATGGAATCACACCGACCAATCCTGGAACGATCTCGCTCGCGACCAGCAACGTGACGGTCGACGAAGACGCGGGAACAGCACTCATTCAAGTCATTCGGTCGGGCGGCAGTGACGGCATCGCCACGGTTGACTATGACACGTTCGCTGGCACGGCGACCGATGGTGTCGACTACACGCGTCAAACCGGAACGCTGACGTTTGCCGACGGTGTCACCGAGCAAACGATCGTGATTCCTATTCTCGATGACGCTTTGCTGGAAAACAACGAAACCTTCAACATCACGATCGACAACGTGCAAGGCGGAGCCAACTTGCTGGTTCCTAGAACTGCGACGGTGTCGATCGTTGACAACGAAGTCAGCCTGCCCGACTACTCGAACTTCGCCGACATATCCGGTTTAACTCTCAACGGCACAGCACGTCAAACCGGTAACACGCTCGAACTCACGCAAGCCCTCAACAACCAAGCCGGCAGTGCGTTCTACTCCACCGCGGTCAATCTCACCAACGATGGATCCTTCCGCACCGCCTTCACATTTCGTGCGATGAACGGTGCGGGCACGAACGGTGCCGACGGCCTGACCTTCACCATCCAAAACGATCCCCGCGGAGCGACCGCCATTGGCGGTTCCGGTGAAGAACTCGGTTACCAGGACATCTCCAACTCGGTCGCCATTGAATTCGATACTTATCGAAACAGTCTGGACCTGAACGACAACCACGTCTCGATCTTGACCGGTTCGGTGTATTCGAACGTGCGAACTGCGGTTCCGGAGATCGATCTCAACAACGGAAGTCCGCGATATGCGTGGGTCGAATACAACGGGACGAGCAATGTGTTGGCGGTCTACCTGTCCGACAACGCAACGAAGCCGACTGAAGCTTTGATGAAGGCCACGATTGACTTGCAAACGCAGGTCGGTGATTCAGGATTCGTCGGCTTCACCGCTGGGACGGGCGGACTGGACAATTCACACCGCATCTTGAACTGGACCGTCGACCAAACCGATCCACCGTTCGATCCACCCGTTGTTGGCGGTGACGAAGTCCTCAGCACGACGATCGCGTCACAACTTCATTTGCCAACCGCCATCGATTGGCTCCCTGACGGAACGATGTTGGTATCTGAACAAGGCGGAGTCGTCAAAACGGTTCGTGGCGGCGCGGTCGCAAACGATCCTTTCATCGACATCTCGGGAATCGTCAACGGTACGCGCGATCGCGGACTGCTCGATATCGCCGTGCATCCAGACTTCGCAAACAATCCGTACGTCTATCTGCTCTTCACCTACGACCCGCCGGAGGTCAATCAATACAGCAACGGATCGTTGGCCGGTCCCGATGGCAAAGGCAACCGCGCCGGCCGTCTGATCCGTGTGACCGCCGATGTCGCCAACAACTACCAAACCGCGGTTGCGGGCAGCGAAGTGGTTCTGCTGGGCAGCAATAGCACGTGGGAAAACTTCAACGGGTTTGCCAACAGCACATTCAACTTCAACGAAGCCCCGGCTGGCGAGAACCCAGACGGAACCTACATCAACGATTTCATCAACAGCGACAGTGAATCGCACACGATCGGATCACTCGCCTTCGGAATCAACGGCGAGCTGTTCGTCTCGATCGGCGACGGTGCCAGCTACAACCGTGTCGATGTCCGAGCCGACCGCGTCCAGGATATCGACAGCTTGTCCGGTAAGGTGCTGCGAATCGATCCGCTCACTGGCGAAGGTTTGTCGGACAATCCGTTCTTCAACGGCGATCCAGACGCCAACCGATCCAAGGTCTATCAGCTGGGTCTACGGAATCCGTTCCGTATGTCGGTCGATCCCGTCACCGGTCGATTGTTCGTGGGTGATGTCGGCTGGACCAAATGGGAAGAGATCAATTCAGCCGGTGCCGGTGCAAACTTTGGATGGCCGTTCTACGAAGGAGGCAGTGGAACCAGTTTGGTCAACTCCGGATACGCAAACACCCCAGAGGGGATCGCTTTCTTCGCGGAAAACGTCGTTGTGAATTCCTCGCAATATGGGCTGAATCATCAAGCCGATGGGATCAACGCGATCGTGATGGGCGACGTCTATCGTGGAAACCTATACGGCGACGATTACACCGGCGACGTGTTCTTCAACGACCTGGGCCAAGGCATTGTCCGCCACGGCGACGTCGACGCGACCGGAGCAATCACCAACGTGCAAACCTTCACAACCGGTGCCGGCGCCGTGGTCGCGATCAGCCAAGGCCCCGACGGAGCCCTGTACTACGTCGACCTCGACGATGGCTTGGTCGGACGCTGGGAAATCGTTTGATTTCGCTTCGATCTGAAAGAGTAGAACGGTTGTCCTCAACTGTTCCGGTGCGATGGCAACTTGTCGTCGCCCCTCTATAGCGAGCGATGGCGGTTATTCGGGAAGTTACCCACCATCAGGCCAGAGATTGTCCTTGCCAGCCGCACTCCACCAGACGCGTTGTTGACATTTGGCCCCTGCTGCGTCACGTTCGGGGACACGAAATCACCGAAAATCCCCGCCTCAAAGCCCATTCTCCGTGTCGCTCGATCCCCAACTGCTCGCCCGCCTCAGCACCGATCCTGCCAAACGCATCGACGAAGTCATCGCCCATTACCGGCGTGAACGTCAGCCGGTCGAATTGTTCGAAGCCCTGAAGATGAAAAGTCGGCTGGCTCATGGTCTGCCGATGATCGCGGAACCTGACGAACCGCTTGCACCCGCCAAATCGGATGCGGACAAACAGCGTGAGCGAGATCTCGAGGAAGATCTCCTCGACGCATGTCGCCAAGCCGGTGCGATGCTTATCCAAGACGGACGCATTGCGGAAGGTTGGATGTACCTGCGTCCGACCGGTGACAATGAGTTGGCAAAGCGATTGCTCGAAGACATCGAAATCAACGACGACAACTACGACGAGATGACCCAGGTGCTACTGCACGAGAACGTCGATCTCCGTCGCGGGTACAACGCCGTGCTTCAACACCAAGGCACGTGCAATAGCATTACGCTTTACGACCAAGCCATCGCGGCACGCTCGCGGACGGATCGTCAGATCGCTGCCGAATGTTTGCTCACCTCGTTCTACAACGAACTGCTTTCGCTCGTTCGCGACGACTTCCGAAATCGCGGACCGGAAAACGGTGTCACTGCCGAAGCCATCGAAGAAGACGCCACGAAGCTCAATCTTGGCGAACTGATTGCCAAGTACAAATGGATCCTCGGTGGCGGCGGCTATCACCTCGACACGACTCACCTGTCGTCGACTGTCCGCTTCGCGACTGTGATCGACGATCGCGAAATGATCGATCAAGCTTTACAGCTTTGCCAGTACGGACGTCGATTGCCATCTGATTTTCAATATCCCGGCGAAGAACCTTTCGTCGACTTCTATCCCGCTCATTCAGCGTTCTTTTCCGCGTTGTTGGGACAGAGCGTTGACACCGCACTGCGAATGTTTGAACAGAAGGCTCGCACGGTCGACGTCAACGTTGCCGGCGCCGGTGCCATCGAAACGTACATCGATTTGCTCGATCGAGTCGGCCGCCCCGCGGAAGCACTCCGCGCCGCGATCGAGCTGTTCCCCGATGACGTTCCCGTTCAACGAGTCTTGCCCGAACTGTTGGCGATGGCTCGACGAGCCAAACAGGCGGGCGACACTTCGGGCCTCGATGCTCTAGAAAAGTTCTGCTTCGAACGATCTGACCTCCTCGCCGTCGCCGCCATCGCGGCAGAAAAAGCTTGACCGGCGGAACCACCAGATCAACTTCCCCGCGGCAAACTCCGCGCGAGGAACAATCCCGCAAGATTCACTCATCAGTGACGAATGACACCATGCGTTTTCTTTTCTTGCTCGCCTTCACCGGGCAATTCATCAGCGGGTTTGGATCTGCCGCGTTCGCGCAGCAGCCGACCGAGTTCAGCGTCATGACTTGGAATTTGGAATGGTTCTTCGACAATCAAACAGCTGATAACCCCAGCGAATTGGGCCGCGAAAAGAGTGCTCCCAGTCGCGGGCAATGGGATTGGCGTCGCGACCGAGTGGCGGCGGCGATCGCGAAAGCCCAACCGACCGTTGTCGCGTTGCAAGAAATTGAGAGCCAGAACGTCATGTACTTTCTGACTCGAGCGATCGATCGCAACCATGGGCTAAAGTACGACGACTATGTGATCAAAGGCGAAGATTTCTACACCGAACAGGATGTCGCTTTTCTCGCGACCACCACAACCGGCGTGCAATCCATTTCTCGCGGGGTCGTGACACCGTCGATGAAATCACGCGGCCACGCCTCCGTCTCCAAACATCTTTTCGCGGTGGTCGAAATACCGGTCAACGGAAAGATCGAACTTTTGGTGATGGCAAACTGTCACCTTCGTGCGATGGCCGAAAAAGGTGAATTGCGTGCGAAACAAGCACGAACGCTTAGCCTGTGGTTGGAACGTTTGGTCGCGGGCGTCAAAGCATCGCAGGAGAACCCTGAGCAACCGGTTCATGTCCTTGTCACCGGCGATTTCAACACGGAAGAGTTGGCAGGCAGAATTTCATCGGACTCGGACCTAGCCGTTCTGATGTCGCGAGGCACCAACGATCCTTCTGATGATTTGGTTGACTTGCACGATCACATTCCCGCCGCAGAACGAACCACGCACCTGTTACCAGGTCGCCAATTCGATCGCATCCTCGTTTCGCGAGACTTGGTCGTCGACACTCCCGGAGTCGTTGACTTGTGCCTTCGCGATGTGTCGGTTCGATCCGATTTGAACTTTGGCGGCGGTCAAGACACCCAAGACGAACACTGGAACAACTACTGGGGCATCGCTGATGACCAGCGTGACATCAGTGACCACAATCCCGTCCTCGCACGATTTCAAATCCAATGAGCGATTCACCGACGCAGCCCAACGTTCCAGTCCCCATGGTTCGACTGGATGATTTTCTCAAACGAGAGGGTTTGGTTGGAACCGGAGGCGAAGCCAAGGTGCTGATCCAGGGCGGCGAAGTCATCGTCAACGGCGAAGTCGACACGCGTCGTCGCAAACAATTGCATGACGGCGATGTCGTCACATTCAATGGCGAAGACTACCCGGTCGATGTGGCATCACTCGGCGATCCACCAATGTGAATCAGTTGGATCTAGCTGATCGCGTATTGTCCGAACCGATTCCAGTAGCCGCTGTGATGGCCCCAAAAATTGAACTGGTTGGGCAACTCGCGACAAAGATCGTGATTCATCAATCGATCGCTCAGCTTTTCGCAAACGATCGCACCGGTACCGACAACGCGATCGATCACGGGTGCCATGTTAAGGATTCGATCTCGCGGCGAATAAAGGTTGATCAAGCGACCGCGAAACGCATCCGCTTGATCGTTCCAATTCAGTCGCGATGTCATCCCGCCCATCAGCAACAGGTCATCGACGCGGCAATCTCTTTCGGCGAGCTTCTCAAGAGCCGATCGAATCACGACCGTTCCCAGCGAATGCCCCACCAGGTGCAACGGTCGTTTGCCAACTCCGGGAAGTTCCAAGATTTTGTCGGCCAACCGGATTCCGTCTCGTCGAGCGCAGTAGTACCGATGGCGGAAACTGGCTGCGCCGATAACGGCGGCGGTTCCTATACCGCCCGCCAAAGTCCCGACTCCGAGCAACGCTCGGCCACCGTGAATGGCGGGCAAAGCCGCACGAGCACCGCGAGCGATCACGCCCACCGATGGCCCAACTTCGGTCCAGGATCCAGCGGCCCACAGCACGCTGTACGTGGATCCTCTCAATTCGGCAGCACGAATCAGATTGGCGTTCGGTCGAGCCCGATAGCCGGCCACCACGACGTGGATTGGCCCGCGACTCGATTCTTCAATCGCATCAATCCGGACTGCCATCAACAACTCTTCGGAAAAAACAAAAACAAGCTCGCCATATCGGCGAAATCAGCTCACCCAAAATACCCGATCAACACGCTTCGACGCAAAGCGATTTCTGAGCCCGATTTTCTACTCTTCCGCGGCCTGCTGACTCCCGCTAAATCCTCCTGTTTCAACGGATGCACGGCGAGACGCAAAATCACTAGACTATCACCGCTCGAAAATGCTTTTGCCCGCCGCGATCACCCACTCTCGAACACCGTTCTCGATTCATGCCTGAATTCGGATCCGATTCGTCTTTCCCAACCGAAGAACCGGTGTGCATTGGGATCGATCTCGGCACCACGCACTCGTTGGTCAGCGTTTTCCGCGATGGCAAACCCGAATTGATCTCCAACGCTCATGGCGACAAGCTCACGCCATCGATCGTGGGTGTTTTGCAAGACGGCCAAATCGTGGTCGGCTCCGCTGCCAGAGAACTTCGCGTCACCGCTCCGGAACGATGTGCATGGGTGTTCAAACGCTACATGGGCCAAGAACGCAAACTCAAACTTGGCGACAAAGAATTCACGCCTCACGAGTTGAGCAGTTTGGTTTTGCAGTCGCTTCGTGATGACGCGGCTGCTCAGTTGAACACTGAAATCACCGACGCTGTGATCACTGTCCCGGCGTACTTCAACGATCATCAACGCACCGCGACACGGTTGGCGGGCGAGATGGCGGGCTTGAACGTTCGCCGAATGATCAACGAACCCACCGCCGCGGCACTCGTCTACGGCTTCCACGCTCGCGAAGAAGAAAAGAACCTCTGCGTCATCGACCTTGGCGGCGGCACGTTTGACGTGACCGTCATGGAAGTCTTCGAAGGCACCCTGGAAATCCGGGCAACCGCCGGCGAAAGCATGTTGGGCGGCGAAGACTTCACCGACCGAATGGTCTCCGCGGTCTTATCCAGCGAAGACACCCAGCTCGAACTCGCCGAACTGCAGCAACCTCTGCGTGTATCTCGATTGCGAGGCGAATGCGAAAAGGCCAAACGTTTGCTGTCCAAAGAAGAAAGCTGCAAGATCCGGCTTCCCGACCAAGACGGCAACTTCGCCGAGAAACCGAAAACATATCGGCTGACCCGAGCCGACTTTTCGCGAATGTGCGATCCGTTGATGCAGCGAATCGCGGGACCGATCGCGCGAGCACTTCGCGACGCTGAACTGGATCCCAAAGACATCGACGACGTGATCTTGGTCGGTGGCTCGACTCGCATGCCCGTGCTGCGTGACTTCGTCATCGACTACTTTGGCAAACCACCGATCATCGATCACGACCCCGACGAAGTCGTCGCTCTCGGCGCGGCCGTCCAAGCCGCCTTGATCGGTCAAGACGCCGCGGTCGACGACATGGTGATGACGGATGTCTGTCCGTTCACGCTGGGGGTCGAAGTCGTCAAAGAATTCGGCGGCCACATGCAGGACGGCTATTTCAAACCGGTGTTGCATCGCAATTGCACGATCCCAGTTTCACGCGAAGAAGTATTCAGCACCGTCGCCGCAAACCAATCCAACGTGACGCTGCGAGTCTTCCAAGGTGACGCTCGCAAAGTGGCCGACAACACGGCTCTGGGGGAATTGGAAGTCAAAGGATTGCCGCCCGGTCCCGCCGGCAGTCCCATCTATGTTCGCTTCACGTACGATTTGTCAGGCGTATTGGAGGTCGAGGCCTATGCGCCGGGAGGCGAACGGTTCCGCACCGTTTTGACCAATCATGTGCATCAGTTGTCTCCCGCCCAAATTGAAGAAGCCAAGCGTCGCATCGATGCATTGAAGTTCTATCCTCGCGATGATCTAGACAATCAAAAGCTCGCTCGATTTGCGGAACGCATGCTCGGCGAACTCCATCCATCCCAGCGCCAACAACTCGACGAAGCCTTGGATATCTACGAAGACGCCATGGCAAGATCCGATCGCGAACACTTTGCGAGCGCAAAGGATACGCTGCTAATGGTTCTATCGTCACTTGGGCTCGATCACGAAGAACTTTGAACTTGGCTGACTCACCCTCCAACGGCTATTTGCGATCCATGCTGGACATCAATCCGGTGTGGCAGTCCGCATCCGCGTTGCAGTTGCGACGAAAGACGTTGCGGATGCCGAATCATGATCGCCGCCAATCCAGCGTCGATTCGGATTCCGTTGACGACATGGTCGCCAAGCACCAGAAACGAGCGAAGGCTCGCGAGACGGTGACTCATCTTCAACAGAAATTCTTCCATCTATCGGACGAAGAACTGCGCTCAGGCCTGGCCAGTCTAAACGCTGAAGAGGTCCCCGAGTTGGCACCAACGATTCGCCGTTTGCAAACCGCCGCAAGCGAACGCAACTCGTTCGTCACAATGTTGGACGACAAGAAGTTTGACCGCGAATTGGTGATCGCATTGGGCAAGTCCGTGGTGCTGCCGCAATCCGACGCCGGCTACGTTCGCGAGAAGTACATTCAAAATTTGACGACCAAGAGCAGTCGCAAACGAGCTCGCGAGACTTCACTCAAAATTCAAAAGGCGTATCCCAATCTGTTCGCCTTAGAACGCGATTGGCTCACCACGCTGCAGAACAGCAAATCGTCGGGACCGATGAAGTCCGGCGGTGCCTCCTTGCTCAACTTCAGGGTCCTGTTCTTTGGAACCCTGATCGCCTACCAAATCGCCAAACTTTTCCTGATGGATTGAGCCGACCGCTGCAGCGCCCGCCTTCTGCAGAAGCATCGCACGGCGGTGGCAGAATCCTCACCCTGCCGGTACCGCCCATCGCATCCAAGTGACACTCACGCCCATCATCGTTCATGTCTGACCCCGCGTGGCACCATCTTCCGCACGATCCAAGATCGTTCTTTGACTTAGCGGAAGGCTTCGATCGTCGTGATCTGAAGCGTGCCTATGGAAAGCTGATTCGTCAGTTCAAACCGGAAACGCACCCGCAGGAATTTCAACGGATTCGGGCGGCCTACGAACAACTCGAGAACGCGGAACGATACGGCCGAAACCAAGCCGAGAGCCAATCTGCCGCGGAGGCTTGGAAGCCCAACACCAATTCTCAGCCGCAATCCGAATCGCGTCCTAGTGACACTTCGGCCTCGGATGCCAACCAACCGTCCAAACGTCCGAAGCCACCGATTTCGCCCGTTGATGAAGCGATCGCGAATCCGCGTGAGTCTTACACGCGTCTTTCCCAAAGGCATTCACGCTCGCCGCTTGATTACTACATCCTCGCGGTGCTCAGCGACCTTCTCGTCAAACCAACCAACGAGAGCGAAAAACATCGCCCCCAGTTTTTGCAATGGTTGCTCGATGGCTTGCAGGAACATCCGCAAGAACACGGACTGATCTCACTCGTCGCTGGCACGCTTCGCGGTGATGTGCCAGACGATCAGATCCAAACGCTGCTGCCAAAGATCGCCAAATCGATTCGTTCTTCGATGTTCTATCGATTGACCGAACCGCTTTGGGAACGCCTGTTGCTCGACCAACCGTTCGAAACCTTCGAACGGTTGATCCGCGAATGCGAAGGCCATCTGCGTCAGGGCGATCCCCGCGCCCGACTGGCGTTCTACCTTCGCATCTTGAGGACGGCCATCTGGACCGCTCCCTCGGAGTGGACTCAATCGCAACTCGAAACGTTGTCTGGCCAAGCCGCAGACTTGGACGATTCGATGCAGAACGATTTGGAATTCGTTGAACTGCTGCACAGTTATCTTTCGTCTACCAAGCCATCTGCTTCGGAGTTTCCGGCGCGTGCGACGATGGAATCGTTCCTACGCACCTACTGCACCGGCGACGGACCGACGGCGACGGCGGAAATGGCACGGTGTCTCGACGAGATCGCTCGCGATGCTCACGGCGTTCAGGAGTCATTCCCGATCAACCAAGAACAAGACGATCACTCGTTGTTCCTACTGATGATGATGGCCACATCGGATCTGGCAGAAACAACTGGCTTGATCGCCCCCGCACCAGACGAAGAGAAGAACAATCGTCAAGCGGTCTCGTGTTTGCGTGATCTCAAGAACACGCTGCAAGAAGTCGTGCATCGCGTTTCATTGATTGACACAACCTACAAATGGATTCCGTTCGCGGGCCTCTACTTGGTCTTCGGAATCCTCTTCACCGTGATCTGGTTCATCGCGATGACGATCGTCAACCAAATGACCTACTCCTCGGCGAGCGGTGCCATCAGTGTGTTGATCATGATCGCTGGGCTCCTTAGCTTTCCCATCCTGTATTTTTGGTGGTTCTATCCCAAGCACCTTGCCGAGCGTGCTGAAAACTCCCGCCAAAAATACTTTGCAACGTGCTACACCAAACGTTGGCGAGAGCGACTGTTCCGCTATGTGCAATCCTGCGGGGAATCTCCCAGCGATTCATTGACGCGTCTCAACGAGGCTGCGGCATTCCACGACGACACCGAATGGATGAACCTGGTCCTCAGTTTCTGCCACGGCGATCTCGGGCTACTGATTTTCGCCCGCGCACAATTGTTTGTGGGGTGAGTGGGAGTCGGAGTGGGAAAGGGGCTCAGGGCCACAGAACCACAGGAGCCTCCCCGTAGCCGGATTCGCCAGAATTCGGACCACACAACGACCCATGCTCGCAACGCGAGCGAGCATCCCAACCCGCAGCGTAAGCAAGGCCACCAATAACAATCCCCGCCTCCCGGTAGCCGGATTCGCCAGAATCCGGACCACACCACCGTCCTATGCTCGCAAAGCGAGCAAGCATCCCAACCCGCAGCGTAAGCAAGGCCCCCACAACAACCTACAAGTGCAGCGGCAAGAACCGTTTCATTTCATCGGGCTGTTTCTCCGCAGGAGGATCCAACCACGGAACCTCCTCTTCCCGTTGCATGTGCTCGCTGATCCGAGCCCGTACGTCGCGAACGATTGTTGACAGCACATCGCGTTCGGTCGCACCTTCGGTTTCGACACCTTCCAAGTTCGCGACGCGCCCCCGCGTGCGACCACTTTCCGTTCGGCTGACGTAAACCACGCACCCAAACGCCGGCTGATCTTTCTTACTGGTCGTCGGCAAATCGGTCACGCGAGATCTCCCAAATCAACTCGTCGTCCTTCATGCAAACTCGTACGAGCCGCCTTCAAAATCGCGGCTGCATTGAACGCGTCTTCCAATCCACTCAGGTTTCGAACCAAACTCGTCACTGCCCGATGGAATTGGCCGAGCATCTTTTCACCAACCGGGGATTCACCTTCCAGGAACTCTTGGTGACGTCCCGCGTCATCGAACCAGACCAGCGTTCCGGGCAGATCGACAAACGCGACTCCGTTCTCGCAACAAACCTGCATCGCCGCGGGTGGTCGAAACCCGATCGCCTCTTGCCACTGGGCAGGAATGTAGCTGCCACAACTGATCTGAGCAGTGACACCTTTGTTCTCGCTGGTTCGCCGAGCTTTATCAGTTGAACTTCCGTTCGATGACGCCGCAGGAGTTCCAGTCGAGAATCGCTCGCGCGTTGCTCGACCGGAACTCGTTTCTTTGAACAACAAACTGAGAGCTTGATAGTCCGCCGCTTCTTCGGGCGAATGATTGGCCGACATCACACTGAGAGGTCGTTCGCCGACAACGTAACAACACCAATCGATCAACTGCATCAATTCGGTTCGTGTCATCCGAGCACGAATCTCTTCCGGATCAACTCGCGAATCATCGCCTAAGTTTCCTTCGACACCGCGTCGCGTGATCTGGTCGCGTCGCTTCATTGGAGCGTCTTCCAAACACAATCGCTTGTGACAAAAAATCAGTCGAGGTGCCCCCAGGTGAGTCGCGATCAATTCCTTCAACCGCAACGTCGCGGGAGCAAACCGGCGTGGAAGCCCAGCCATGAATGCGACTCCGGAATCCTCCACGCAATTCTTGAATTCGCGATCGCGAATCGGATCGAAGTCCAAATCGCTAGCCCAGTAAACCGCTTTGCCGGCCCGACAGGCCGCGGTTGCGGGATGGAACCGCAACCAAGAGTTCTCGAGCACCAACACCGCGTCGATGTCATCCCGCGTCACCAACGCTTGGTATCCGTCGACGGGGTCCGCTTGGAACTCGGAGACCGCAGATTCGGCCAATTTGGACACGTTGCAATAGATCGCACGAACATCGAATCGATCTCCTAGCATCCGCAACGCAGGCCGGTGCATGGACTGCCATTGATCGCCCAATCCGATCAATCCGATTCGCAATTTCACTCGAGTTCCCTTCGCAGTTCGCCTGGATTGTTCATCGATGCACAATCTAGCAGATTCGCAAGCGTTCGGTATGCAGCCTACCGTTCCGCCCAGAACTCCAAAAAAACAAACCTTCGCGACAGATCGCTTGCAGCAACCCGCGAGGGGGTGACAGCAGCGGCGTTCGTACCTTCCGCCGCCGTGTGGCAGGGGCAATCGTGGGACAGCCTTTTCAGGGAAGAAATTCGCATCAACCAAACCTTTTGAAGTAACAAACAATGGTTCGGTCCGCTGGGTGGAGTGTTGCCCCAATTCCCCCCTTCACCGGCACGGATCGAAGTCATGCGTCAACTCAGCCTCACCGTCATCTTTAGCGTCTGTTTCCTGGCCAACGCTGAGGCGCAGTACAAGCCAAGGTACGAGCACGCATCCCCAACCCAGCCTCCTATCCGGAAAGCAGATCAAGGAACTCTCGAAGCGGAATGGTTGGAAGCGATCGCGATGACGGACTACGAAGTCTGGATCGCGGAAGACACGTCGAAGAAGCAGCAATATCAAGTCTTCCTGCGACAGGATGGGGGATGGTTCAGCCCGGGCGAAGCCGCCGGCGGGATGCATGTCCAAGATCGATTCTTCGACACCCATGAGGAAGCAGAGCTTTTCGCGTTGCTGGAAATGCAACGCAATCCGAAAAACATGGACTACTACATCAAGAGCTACACACCCGATATGGACTGGCAATACGTCGACACCTTCGACAGCAACGCCAAAGCACGCGAATTCTTGGATGGGTTGATGGCACTGATCGGCGACAACTATGTCGGTGATATCCGGCGAGTGACCGTTTTGCCGCGGTCGCTGCAATAGTCCAGCTCCTGAAGCGACCTGACTTCCTGTCGATCGCCGACAAAATGCAGACGGCGGTTTTGACTGCTATGCTTGGCATTCGTCGATTTGATCGTGGGCTGCTGATTCACCCACCAGCGACAATTCCAAGCGGTGTCCCACTAATGCATTCAGCCAAAACGCTATTTCTCGCTGCGATTATGTTCGCGGGCTTGTGCCTGACTGATGCACAGGCGCAAGACAACGCCGTGAACAGACAGGCCCCAACGGCGACTGAAGTGCCGAAAATTCCCGGGGGTCTCAATCGAGGATTCTCGATCGTTCGTACTCCGGCCAAACGAGTCACCGCGACGCTCACCTTCGCGGTCGACATCCCATCGGTGAAAGCCGACACCTGGGTTTTCGCCATGCCGGTGCCCCCGAACTTGCCCGGTCAAACATTGGTGAACGCCAGCACCACACCCACCAGCGAACGCATCACAGATAAGTCTGTGTTGAAGCGGATCATTCGCCGGAGTCGCATCGAGGTGGTGGATGATTCGCAAACCAGTTCCGCCCAGTTCCGATGCGATGACGAAATCCAATTGTTTGCTCGATCGTTGCAATTCGACAAGCGAGCCATCTCAGCGAACCCGTCAGTCGATTCGCTCTCAGACAAAGACCGAGCGATCTTTCTGCGGGCGACGCCAGAGTACGACTTTCAGTCCGAAGCATTCCAAAAGTGGAAAACGAAGAATCGGTTTCGACGCATTCGGACGGAGGGCGAAGTCCGATTCGCTCAACGAGTGTTCCAAAGGCTCGCCAACACATACCAGTATTCGTATGTCCCAAGCGAAGACAGAACCGCATCCCTGTTGTGCCAATCGGATGCAACTGACTGCGGTGGTCTCTCCACTCTTTTCGCCACCGTCATGCGAAGCGAAGGCGTGCCAGCACGAATCCTTTCGGGCCGATGGGCGATCTCAGCCAATCCAGGCGAGACGATCAACGACCAACCGTACTACCAGTACCACGTGATCGCGGAGTTCTACGCTCAAGACGTTGGCTGGATTCCTTTGGATACCTCTTCGGCGATCATTCACGACCGCACCCAAACGAAACTGCAATACTTCGGACAGTCCGACGGTGATTTCATCACCTATCACGTAGATCCTGGCGTTGAATTCGACACGGACCTTCACGGTGACTACCGAGCCCCATACTTCCAAATCCCTTTGATGTGGCTGACCGGAGAAGGCACGCTCGACCAATTCAGCCATCAGGAATCTTGGACGGTCAAACCTTCCGCAGGTCGGCAGGAATGATCGGGCAGAATCATGTGAGCCGTTTGGCGTTGGCTCCGGTCGCACGTGGAAGCAACACCGCTTCCCGAAAAGGATCAAATGCCAAAAGACAATGATCAACAACGATCATGCAAACAACGAAGGGCGATGGTGAATCATTCACCACCGCCCTTTTCGCTTCCACAAGCTCGGTATAGATCGATCAATTCGTGTTGATTGATCGATCGGTGACGTGGATCAATATCGGAAGATCATGTCCACGGTCACTCGGTCTTCCAAAACGTCTTTGAATGCCGTCAGAGGGAATTCGTACGCAACGCCAGCTTCGAAGTTGCCGTTGGGTTTGAACTTCATCCCGACGTTGTGCGTGACCAAGTCGTTGCCTTCCACGTCGGTTGCACCCAAGTTGATCAAGTCTTGGCCCGAGACACCCAAAGCCAAACCGGTTTCGGCTTCATCCACCCAGTGCCACCAAGAGTTTTCGGTGAACAGGTAAACCCGGTCGGTCAATTTCACGTCAAAGTGGTTGTTCCAATGAACAGTTGTGCTTTGAACCGATTGATCGACGGGCAATTGCCATCCAAAGGAACTGAGGATGTGGGCATTGCCACCCAGCAAACGTTGACCGCCCGTTGCGAAAAAGTGAAATTCGCCATCGCCAACAGCTTGTGACGATTGCTTGCTGCCCATCGGAATTTCATATGTGAATCCGCCGGACAACAACGTTCCCGATTGAGTATCGCGAATGAGGTTGTATTTCAAACCCGCTGACACATCGGCCCACCCGGAATCCAGCAACAACGTGTCCAAGGTGCCTTCGCTGTTGTCCAGGATGTAACCGTCTTTCACAGCGATAAGACTGAGTCGTTCCGTCAATGCCACTCGGAACTGCAATGCAAACAGTTGGACCGAACCGCCGGCGGGAATGTTCCCTGGCCCAAGCGTCGCGGGGAACTGATGCGTCACAAAGATCGGACGGAGTTCCGTCAAGTTGCGAGGGTCTTCGAAGTGAACAAAGTCGATCATCGGGCTGATGAAGTCATCAAAGCAGTGATCGCTCGGACGCAGATGTCGTTTTAGCGAGGCCAAACATCCGGCGGCTTTGCAACCACGGCACGCGACCGAATCACAGAACGAATCACATCCGCAGTCGTCGCAACCAAGCTCATCGCAACACACATCATCGCATCCGACCAGCCCCAATGGATCACAACCACTGGATTGCCCGGCCGTAGCAAACGACGTCAAACAACATCCCATGATGACTGCCAAAGCCGAGGCCTTCCAAACGCAATTCACGATCCATCTCCTGTTGCCGTTGACATTGCCGAGGGCCGATCGACGATGCCGGCTCAATCGAACAATGTGCTTGTTTCGTTACTGAGGCGAATCGGTCGGCACGATCACACCGCCGCGATCCAACATCAGCGATCGACACAGTTTGCCAAGTCCCACTTAATCGCAGACGTGTTACCACCCCAAACCGAAACCACTCGTCTGACATCAAAATTGTGCGGATTTGTCACACATTGCATTCCCATTGGCATCGCGATGTGCCAATACGACGCGAATCAAAACTGTGGCCCCATATCACTGCTCAACTTGAGAGGATTTCCGAATACAAAGAAATTTCGCGGAACACCGATACACCCACTCCAAACCCACCATCTTCTCGAACGCAGTGGCTTGTTGAAGAACATGTCCAGTTCATTTGCCGGCGAATTGGCTCGCGTCCCACGTCCCGCCGCCTGAATTTTCGCGGCCTAGCTCGGGCATGAATCGTTGCGCTGTTGTGCCTAGTCGTCGATCGCGATGACCAGTAGCACCAGCGCCCGAGATTCATGCACTGGTTTCGATAACGCTCGCCATCGGAGGTCACGCTGAACCAAATTTCATTGATTGGGCACTGCGTCGATGGTCAAATCAATCGTCCAATTTGAACGTATCGAGCTGAACCTGCACCTGAAAATCGTCCGGCACCATTCCGACAGTTGATCATTCATGATCTTCGCCGCATTCAATGGGGCGAGAACAGCCGACAATGCCCCAGGCCGGCGCGATCAACTCCCCAAATCGCTGGCCTAGGAAGTCTGGGTGAATTGGTTGACAATATGATCAGTGATGTCAGTAAAGTGCCTGATGTCAATTTGTTTTCACCAGTGTTTTCTGCGAGTCTCCCGTGTTGCCACTTTCGTCCATGGGCCAGCAAATCGCCCAGACACTTTCAAATCGCCATGGGTTTTCCGTCGATGCCGTCAGCCACATGCTGGCGGCGGTCTACAACGGCAATGGAAGCATGGCCCAGTTCTCACATCCAGAATTCGGTGGGTCGGGACAGTGGATGTCCGGCGGTATGATGATGATTGGCGATATGTTCAATCAGAATTTGAAGTACCGCGTTGCCGCGTTGTGCGATGACTGTGCTCGTTCAATTGCCGAGAACCAAACTGGAACCAGCAGCGGCGTCTTCCAATCACAAAGCCAAAGCGGTGGCTCGAACTATCAAGACCAGCAGACCGGCGGCGGATCGGCCGAGAACAGTCTGTTTGCCCCGGACCCGCGAAGAAATTGGTGGCCCAGCGAACTTGGATCGCCTTCGGCTAGCGGATCACAAAACCACATGCGATACGCTTACTTTGCCAACGCTCAACGTTTGGCGGTCGCGACGGGTGATGACGTTTGGTTGTACGACACGTTGCATCACAACATTGGCGGATTCAGTCAACAGCAATCGGGCGACGGCTCCATCACCTTCACCAGCCAATTCGGAATCGTTCCGCTTTCTTCACTGCCGGTCGTCAGCCGCAACGGAGTCACCGAAACGCCGCAAGCTCCACCGGGGCCGACTCCGCCAACGCCGGCCCCACCACAATCGGGACCGACTCAACCAATGCAAGAGGCTTCTCCTGCTGAGCTTCCGCCCGCACCGGTTTCCTCATCGAATCCTTCGCAAACGCAACCGTCCAACGCGAATGACGTTTTCGACACACTCAATCGCCTCGGCGGTTTGCTCGACAAAGGCTACATCACACAAGAAGAATTCGATCGCAAAAAATCTGACTTGCTGGACCGGATCTAAAATCAGCCAGTCAATCATCAGCGATCTTCGAAAGTCTTGACGACTTTCGTTTTCGAATTTCAGAGGATCACCGGTCAATCGCCGATCAGAACCTCTGAGACTCGTCTGGCCCCGGGTTCGCATACGCCGGATCTTTGGCTCGGATCAGAACTTCGCCATCGTCCGTCATTCGCACATCCAGCGGGACGATCGTGACTCCTTGCTCGTTGATGGTTTGAGCGTTGTCGCCGAGGTCGCGATCTTCGATGCCGTCCCGCTGAACAGGAGGCACATTGGCGTTGAAGAATGCGGTGCACCACCACTTGCCATCTTGGGTTTGAAAGGGAGTCCCGTGTCCCAGAAAACGGCCTGCGAATTTCCGAGGTCCGTAAGGACCGGTGATTTCGTCAGCCACGCTGTAGTACAGGTTGTAGGAACCTTTGCGGCCCTGGTCAGTCGACCACGCTGTTCCGAGATGAACGTATTTGCCACCGACTTTGATCATCGTGGCACCCTCGTGACCGATTCGACGGATGGGTTCTCCATCCGGCCCCGGGCGAGTCCCCGAGGGATCAATGCGAGTGGGTTCGGCGGCGTAACCCGAAAGGTCCTTCGTTAGGGGAGCTACAGATGTGTTCTGCCACAACATCCAAACCGTTCCATCGTCGTTGGTGAACAGCGATGGATCGTGACGAGGTCCCATCTTGCCTTTCATCGGATGCGTCCAAGGTCCCGAGAGTCTCTCGTCCTTTGAAAGCACAAAACTGGAGTGCTGTTTCGGGCAATGCACCAACGCCCAACGTCCCCTATTTCCAAGTTTCGGCATCCAATGAACCTCGGGCGCCCAAATCCTGTCTTTCGCAGTCTTGCGTCCCTGCTTTGCCTTCCAAGTGTCGCCGGTATCGAAGATCGCGCCGAGCGATTCCCACTCGACGAGATCCTTGCTGCGATAGGCACGCACCTGACTTCCCACAATGCTCTGGTCACCCAGACCGATGTTGTAGGGATTCGTTTGTTCTCGCGGTTCACCTTCGTTCGGTTGGGTTCCGGTGAGATAGAAATATCCGGCGGGTCCTGATGTGATGTACGGATCGCGAATCCAGCCAGCTTTGATGAACAGTGCGCGGTCGTGAGACTGCAATCCCGCTCGAATGGTCTCCGGATCCATGACCGGTTCTGGAATGCGATCCGTTGGCACCTCGACAAAGGCCGAGTCAGGGAACTGGTCCGCCTTGCTCTCATCTATCGCGGCTTCCTGTGTCTCAGTGTCGGCGGCCATGGAAGCTTTCATGTCTGATGTTTCTGGCTTCGACAAGTTCGCAGACAAAGTCGACGCATCGTCCTGCAGCATGATCGGACCGGCCGCATTGATCGCCGTGCAGTTGTTATCAGCTCCTGGGTATTCACCTCGCTTCATTCCTCCGCTCGCGCCGGAGGCATGCAACGATTGGCGATCAACGGTCGGATGCCTGGGAACACTGTCGCCAGTTTCTTCCTTCCACTGGTCCAGCAACGTGCGCAGTTGTTGTAGCGTTGTTTGGTGTTCCGGCATTGCAGCCAAATTGACAAACTGATTTGGATCTTTCTCCACGTGGAATAGCATCTCGACCGGCTGAGGCTTTTGTGTCAGTAATGCTTGAGCTTCGGTGAGCTTGCCCACTTCGGCGGCCTCCCACAGTTCACGTGCGGCAGCGAAGCTGTACGACGCACTTTCGCCCGACAAGTTGTGCCGTTCCGGCCAAGCATTCCAGATGTAAAGCCAATCTCCGGCTCGAACAGCCCGCTCGTGGTTTTGAAACACGTGCCAATTTCGCTCTGCAAACGCGACCTCGCGAGTGACTGCATTCGGATCGCCAAGGACGTCCACGGCACTGACTCCTTGCACCGTTTCCGGACACGCAACGCCGGCAAGTTCCAGGATTGTGGGTGCGAAGTCGATTGAACTGACGATTGAATTCGTCCGCCCAGTCGCAACGTTTGGCCCCGAGATGATCAATGGAGTTTTGATTCCGCTGTCGTACAAGTACGTCTTGCAGCGCGGAAACGGCCGGCCGTTGTCGCTGCAATAGATGATGTACGTGTTGTCCAGAATCTTCTGGCGTTTCAGTTCTTCCACCACTTGCCCGACGGCGTAGTCGGTGCGTGCGACCTCGTGGTAGTACCCAGCCAATTGGCCGCGTGTGCCTTCACCGTCAAACAACATCGGTGGCACGCCAGTCGATTGGGCGTCGAACTTCGGAGCGTCTTCGTTTGGCGTGAATGGAGAGTGAGCGTCGTGCGATGCAAACCAGCAGAAAAACGGCTGGTCCGTTGGCCGGTCACGAAGATGCGCCACCCAACGCTCACTGCCGGCCGGTTTGCTATCTGTGCTCACATCAAAACCCAACGCATCGGGTTTGGCCATGTGGTTTTTTCCGGAGATCACCGTGTGGTATCCCGCTTCCCGCAACGATTGAACAAACGTCCGTTGCGTCTCCGGCAAAGTCGTGTGCAACTCAGGCGCTCCCGTGTTGTGCGGATAGCGACCTGTGATCATTGAACAACGACTTGGCGAACACGAACTGATCGTCAGATAGGCGTTGTCGAAAACGAGACCTCTGGCAGCGAGGCGTTCGAGATTTGGAGTTGGAACGAATGTGTTGCCATAGACGCTCAAGTCATCCGGGCTGATGTCATCGGTGAGCACAAACACAAAATTGGGCTTGTTCTTGGTGTCGCTGGAAGTTCCGCTGTTCTTCCTGGCAGACTTTGTGACCTCCGGTCGTGTTGCCTCGACATCGTAGTGCAGTACCCTGCCCGAAAAACGATTGGGTGAGGAGTAATCTCCGGCAGCAGTCCGTTCATCAAATCCAATGCTCAGACCGTCGACCGGCTGTGCGGGAATCAATCCGGGTGAACTCATCGAGATCGGTTCGCCATCGTTGATGGTCAGCGTCATACGTTCCGCTGACAGGGTTGCGGTCAATCGAACTCGTCTGTGAACAATGGACGAGCCCATCAATCGTTTGACTTTTCCATCCACCCGAACATCGAACGCCGGTTTGCCATCGACGAAATGCAAAGCGTAGCCATGTTGGATGCCACCTTGAGCCATCGCAACGCCGCTCGGATTGTCCGCTTCAACGTCAGCGAACACCGTCAGCCTTCGATTCGCAATCAGCGGCGATTCAGCCTCCTTGGTCGCGGACGTTGCTTTTTCGGTACCGGCGTAGGGCTCCCAAGTCACACCGACTCGTTTAGCCCACGCTTCCCATCGGGAGACCATCGACGCCAATCGCTGCGAATGCTGGTCAGCAAGATTGTTGAGCTCACAACGATCTTCCGCGAGATTGTAAAGTTCCCACGACAGTTTCTTGGGCATTCGTTTCGAATAGACGATCTTCCAATCTCCATCGCGAAACGCATGAGCCGCTTGGTGGTCAAACCCAATTTCGCGAGGTGGCGATGATTCGCCACGCATCACGGGCAGCAAGCTTTTTCCTTCCAACGGTTGGATTGAATGGCCCGCGAAACTGGATGGATATTCGCCTCCGGCCGCCTCCAACACCGTGGGCAAAACATCCATCATGTGTGCAGGTTCGCGAACCCAATCGTCCCGTTTGCCGATGCCCTTCGGCCAATGAGCGATGAACGGCGTGCTAATGCCGCCCTCATGCGTGAAGTGCTTGTACATTCGAAACGGTGTGTTACCAAGATTGGCCCAAGCACTCCCATACGATTGATGAGTCCCACGTCCGCCGATGTCCCGCACTTGCTCACCAGTTCGCAAAATCGTTTCGCCACGTCTCGAGACGCCGTCGAACCCGAACGGTCCCCACTCGTAACAAGCACCGTTGTCGCTGAGAAAGAGAATCAGTGTGTTGTCAAAGTCTCCGGTCTGCTTCAGGTGATCAACGATTCGGCCGACACCGTGATCGACGCATTCCACCATCGCTGCGAAAACGGACATCCGACGAGCAAGATCTTTTTGCCGATCGGATTCCAACGAATCCCACGCTGGATTCTGTTCTCCAGCAAATCCATTCGCGATGTCATCCCGATCAACAGGAACAATCTCTCTCGGTGGCAAAGTCCATTGCTTGCCGTCTACCAAACCAAGCTGCCGCATTCTTTGGAACCGTTCCTCTCGCAGCACGTCCCATCCGCGTGAATAAATCGACTCATACTTGTCTGCTCGTTCAGCAGGTGCTTGCACGGGAAAGTGCGGCGAAGAATGTCCTAGAAATAGAAACCATGGCTGATCGGTGGATTGCCCTTGGCGAATGAATTCAATGGCGTAATCGTTGAACACATCGGTCGCATAAAACTGATCCGCCGGTGGTTCGATTTCTTTCGAGCGTCCCTCGGGCAACCGGATGTAGTAATCGGCGTCGTATTGGTCGTGCGAATGACCGTTGGTGTAGCCATAAAACTCGTCAAAGCCACGCTCGATAGGTCCGGTTTTCGGATGCAGGTGCCACTTCCCGACGTAGTAGCAACCATACCCTTCCGGCTTCAGCACTTCGGCCATTGTCACGCAGTCATCGCGAAGCCGACCCAGGTACCCTGGCCCTCGAGTCTGACTTGGTTCACTTGTCGTGAAATCGCCAATCCCGGCTTGAGTCGGATACAAACCGGTCATGAGGGAGGCGCGGCTGGGGCAGCAACGTGCGGAGTTGTAAACTTGAGTCAGCTTGACGCCGTCCGCGGCCAGCTCGTCGATGTGAGGCGTGCTGATCTCACCGCCGTAGCAACCGAGATCCGAATAGCCCAAGTCATCCGCCAGAACAACGATGACATTCGGACGATCCTGAGAAAACGCGTCACTCGCCAGGACCGCGAAACAAAAAAGAGCCGTGAACAACGACCGATAGCTAAAATGCATGCATTAACTCGCTTTCTTGAAAAACAAAGGGGCGGCTTCGAGAGCATTCTAGCACAACCCGACTCCCATCGAGTCACCACAGCCGACCGATCACTGAGAAAGCCAGTCAGGGCTCCGTGATCAAGGAGCTCCACCGGAAGGAATGCACAACGCAACCTATCTGGCCACCATCAAGCATCGCGATAAGTCGACTGGCCGGCTGATTGGAAAGCTCGACGAGCTGTCACCTGCCGAGAATACGATGGTGGTCTTCTTGAATGACAACGGCGATGTCATGCACAAGTATGACCTTTCCACCGATTCACCGGAAACAACCGAAGGCAACGCTCCGCTTCGTAAGAGATAGGTTTCCTTCTGCGAAGGCGGTATCCGTGTTCCCTGCATCGTGCGATTGCGGGAAGTTGTCTTAGCCGGCGTGTTCGATTCAACACCCATCCACGTCTTGGACTGGTTTCCGACGCGAACCAATCTGGCGGGCGATGAATCCAACCCGCTTGGTGATGGCATCCATTCTCAAGCCGTTACTCAGAGGCGAATCGATTGGTTTCAACGCGTTGCATTCCAAACGGAGTGTGAACCCAAAAAGCACGACCTCATGAACGAGGCGTGATTTGATTACGGAGACGTATCGACCGTTCTAAAGTCGCGATAGTTCTTCGCGATCAACCTTGTTGTCTTGGTTACGGTCGAGTCGGTCAAAAGTCGTGGTGGCGGCTGACTTCTCGCCTGGCATCCGTTCGCGGACTTCCGCCCGCGTGATGAACCCGTCCCCGTCCACATCGAGCCGACGAAAGAGCCTTGCCTGAGAGTTGCCGTTGCTCGATTCCGGCTTTGCCTTCACCGTTTGCTCCATGACGACGTATTCAACATATCCAAGATGCATTTCGTCGTAGGTCTGCTCACCCCAGCGAACATCGCGTGTGGGATCAGGGTTGGCCGGATTGCCCGCACTGTTGTCATACCAAGACGTGTAGCGAATCGTATCGCCAGGGTGCATCGCGCGGGGCTGGGCCAATCGGTAGAGCAACTGCCAATTGAAGTCGTAATGAGGAACGTCAAGCAATGTCTCGGTCTTGCCATCACGAATCAATTCGTACCGTGCTGCCTTGCCTCGCAGGTGCATGTGTGGCAGGAATCCGAGAACTTCAACGTTGTCGGGGACATTGAGTTTTGCCGTGACCGCGTGATCGCTTGCGCCCGCAGGAATCGTGAAGCGTGGATTGACGATACCGGCCACTTTCACTTCATGCTTCGGTGGTTGTTTTGAAAAGATGATTCCGACACGAGTGCTATCTTCGGTGGCGGTTCCGTTGGGTGTGTAGTGCATTTGGAATCGCAGCTTCGCCCCGGCCGGCAACCACTTTGCGTAACCCTCCGGATAGTCAAGCACGCTGTTGCCAGGAACGTAAACGCCCCAGTACCCCGATCGCTCGTCAACCTCGTCAGATTGGAGCGAAACAATCACGTGATGCACGACGCTTCGGTTTCCGGGCCGAACCTCGATTGCCCTCACCCACTTGCCCTCCTCGAAGTTCGTCTCCACGGTGATGTTCTTGTATGGCATCACGCCGGTCGCTTGAATTGGAACGGGTTTGGCAAATTCAAACACCGCATCCGGTTTTCCAATCAACCAACCGTCGGCGAATTGCTGGGCGATCGGAGCGTCGTCGGGATCACCTTCGGGTGTGTCCGCGTCGATCCAGGCGAACAATTTTGCCTTTTCGGTTGCCGACAATCGACGCTCATTGGCCCAGTGCTGGACTGGTGGGTCACCCGCCAGCGCGTTGGCTTCCACCGGTGCCGCGAACCAAGGTGGCATAACACCTCGATCGACGACGCTACGGATCATCCCCGCGTAATCCTGGACCTGTTCGTACGTTTCCAGAGGGATCGGCGCGATCCCGGTGTCGCGATGGCACTCAACACAATTTCGATTGATGATTCTTGCGATTTGACGGTGGTAGGTGATCTCGGTTGCCTCGGCGATCGTCGGATCCTCCTGCATCAACAACTCACATCCGGGGGAAGTCGTCGCGCTGATTCGGGGAATCGCACCGTCCAGAACCGATTCGATGGCATCCCTCAGGAACGTTTGTCGTGGAGTTTCCAGGGCATAGCCGAACCCATACTGATCATCGACTGCTCCGCGATAAACCAACGTTCGCGAGCGATCCAAAACGAACACTTCCGTCGTTGTTTTAACACCGAGCGTTCGCGAAATCGCCCGATCATCATCGCGAACATAGGGCCCACGAAAAGCATGAACCAGGACGGCGTTGTGAAGCCGTTCCAAGTCTTCGGACTTGTTCGGGTTGATGAATAGGAAACGAACGCCGCGGTCCTTGTACTCTTGCTCGATCGCAGCCAGTGTCGGCGAGTATTTCAAGCACAACGGGCACCCCGTTCCAGTCATCGCGACCACGGTGACGGGAGCTTCGGCGAATTCACTCAAACGAAGCTGCGTTCCGTCGATCGCCGTGAACGAAAGATCCGGGATCATGCTGCCGATGCCGACTTCACCTGCTTTGATTGCGACCGGCCCCTGGCGGACCTCGGAATCGGAAGCATCAGCGGCTGACAAACCGCTGATTGCAATCAGCCCCAGGGCGACGAGGGCAATCGGATTTAAATTGATTGTCATTTGGATTCCTCTGACGAACCTTCCGTGAGATGTGCCTCGAACCAAGCGACCATCGCCTTGGTTGCTTTTGCCGCGTCCTCACCGTCAAACCCGTGACCGGCTTCGGGAAACTCGATCAGGCGACTGGTCACACCTTCTCTTTCGAACGCGGCTTGAATATTGCGACTGTGAAAGATCGGTACAAGTTCGTCTTTCCCGCCAGCAAGCAATAGTGTCGGGGCATCATCGAGTGTGACATACCGCAGAGGCGAATCCTTTGCCGCAATGGCTTGGTCAATTTCGAGTGCGGGAAAACGATCATAAACTGGCAATCGATCGGGCGAGTCTTTCGCCATGACTTGCAAATCAGTCGGCGCCACGTAAGCGACAACAGCCTGCACACGATTGCTGGTTTGAGCGACAGGATCAGTGGCCTCCGGGTCCCCTTCGTCGGAAGCTGTTCCAAGCATCAGTGACAAATGTCCTCCGGCACTCATCCCGAAGACGCCAATGCGATCGGGATCGATCGAAAACTGGTCGGCATGATTGCGAATGAACCGCACGCTTTGGCGGACATCAGCCACCGCTTCGGCGATCGAAAACTTGGGACTGCTGCCGTGGCGAACCGCGAAAACGGTGAACCCTTTCTCCGTCAGCGGGCGGAACATCGACTTTGTTTCCTCGGGCGGCGTCCAAGCGGAGTACCAGCCGCCGCTGACCATGAACAATACCGCCGCACCATTGCTGTTTTCGGTTGGTCGGAAAACATCAAAGGTCTTCGCCAATCCAAATTTGTGGCCGTAAACCACATCGGGGGTAATCGTCACCTCGCCTGCTGAAACGAAGTTTGTCAACGTGAGCGAGACGACAAAAGCGGGAATCAAAGATCGCATCGGAACTCCGAATTCGACGGTCTGTTTAGATGGAACGACGACGCTTGGAACCCAGCAACCTCGGGCGAGTTTCACAAGACGGAAGAATCGTCGAACGGGCGAACTGGCCAATTATATCTGCACGAGAGGACCGGCGTGGCGACGGCAGCTAAGAAGGAACCTGTTCTTAATCTAGAGACAACTTTGCCGCTACGATTCACGCGAATCAACAGCGCACGAAGCCGCACGCTATCCGTGACTCAAATGAAGAGACCATCGGCGCAGCCACTTGGTGAGGTGCTCGGGTGCTTTGACAATCGATCAACCTTGCAACGACATCGGTCGCTGCCGCCCATTGCCACGATTCCATCTGATAGACTGCCTCTCGGCTTAGTGACGTTGATCTTCCCGTCGGCGTCACCAAGGTTGTCTTCTCTCCCGCTCGCTCCTTCATTCCCCACGAGGCGTGTTTCGATGTCAGATAACAAAGGTGTTGTGTACCTTGGCGATGGAAAGGTCGACGTTCAGTCGATCGACGATCCCAAATTGGAACTCAGCTATCGAGGAAAAACTCGGCAGTGCCATCATGGAGTGATCTTGAAGGTCATCTCCACCAACATTTGCGGCTCCGACCAACACATGGTTCGCGGACGCACGACAGCCCCGGCCGGCATGGTGCTTGGGCACGAGATCACTGGCGAGGTTGTGGAAGCCGGCCGCGACGTGGAGTTCATCAAGAAGGGTGACATCTGCAGCGTGCCGTTCAACATCGCGTGCGGTCGATGCCGCTGCTGCAAAGAAGGCGACACTGGCGTTTGCGAAAACGTGAACCCCGACCGCCCCGGCGCAGCTTATGGTTACGTCGACATGGGCGGCTGGATCGGCGGCCAATCTCGGTACGTGATGGTTCCCTACGCCGATTGGAACCTGCTCGCGTTCCCTGATCGCGACCAAGCTCTCGCGAAAATTCGCGACTTGACCATGTTGTCGGACATTTTCCCAACTGGGTACCACGGCGCGTACACCGCGGGCGTGACCACCGGCAGCACCGTGTATGTCGCAGGAGCCGGCCCCGTCGGACTTGCATGTGCTCACGCTGCTCAGTTGCTCGGTGCAGCGGTGGTGATCGTTGGCGACATGGTTGAGGAACGGCTCGCGCAAGCCCGCTCGTTCGGTTGCGAGACGGTTGACCTCAAAACCGAGGCTTCTTTGCCAGACATGATCGAACAAATCTTGGGATCCCGCGAAGTCGACTGTGCCGTTGACTGTGTTGGCTTCGAAGCCCGCGGTCATGGCGGCGAATCAGGTGTCGAGAAACCCGCGACGGTGCTTAACCAAGTCATGGAAGTGACCCGAGTCGGAGGCGGCGTCGGCATTCCCGGCTTGTACGTGACCGATGATCCGGGCGGAGTCGACGAAGCAGCCCGAACCGGCAATCTATCGCTCCGCATCGGTTTGGGCTGGGCCAAATCGCTGCACTTCACCACCGGCCAGTGCCCCGTGATGAAGTACAACCGAGGCCTGATGATGGCGATTCTGCATGATCGTTGCCAAATTGCCAAAGCGGTCAACGCAACGGTGATCTCGCTGGAAGATGCCCCTCAAGGCTACGCCGACTTTGATCAAGGAGCCGCCAAAAAATTCGTGCTCGACCCGCACGGCGTCCTGGCTGCTTCCAGCTAAGAACCACGTTAACAACAAGTGATGTAGCGGAAGGGCGCGAGCCCTCCGGTTCCTCACCGGGCGGCTTGCGCCACACCGCTAACATCGTGACTTGTTGTTCACGCGTTGCTAAGGAGCGCGGCATTCAATCGACGCGTCAGAGGGCGGATGCAGCAATTGCATTCGCCCTTTCTGCGTTGAGAGGTTGTGCAGTTTTTTCACTCCGCTTTTCTGCAGATTTACACTCGATGTACCTATCGCGAAACGAAGTTTTGGGGATTGGTACACCGACTCCGTTCAGGCGTAGAGGTCGCGCAGTCTATCGAGGCCGCGTTTTAGCGGGTTTCAGCATTTGAGAACCTCTCCCGAAACGAAGTTTTGGGGGAGGTCGAGCGACGCCGTTCAGGCGTACGCGAGGGAGGGGGCCGGGCACGGGAAACGGCGCGTTCTACCCTCGCCGGAATTGCCGCTGAACGCTCGCTTTCCGCCCCCTCCCGCTGCGGCTTGTCGACTGAGTCGTCAACGACGTTTTCATGCATGTAGGATGGGCACTCTTGCTTGTCCAAGTTGCGGATATTAGCTTCAAGCCGAATTTGAATCGGAGCTTGAAACACTCGGCAATTCAACCGACGTGGGCGTGGCTTCGATGGCGAGCATGCTCATGCCGAACGACATCAAGTGATCCCTTTGGCGTTTGCTGCGGTTCTTTTGGAGAGAACACTGACCAACATGCAAACGGCTCAACTGTCGAGAGCTGGATGCAGCAGGAGCATGCATGCATCGCTGCGTCGTGCAGTGAATTCTGAAGCGATTTAGTCCTGCCCGGCTCGATAGCCGGCTAGGGTTTCGCTCAATATCTCATGCAACTCGGCTCGCGTTGTTGCATTCAGATGCGAGTAGTCGTCGGGCACGGTCTCGCCAGTCAGGATCGCTCGCAGTTGAGACATGATTTCTGTTTTCAGGATTGGCTGGAGGGCGTCAAAGGCTTCGGTGTAGACAAGAAAACTGCACGGGTATTTGAACAACCTGGTTTGCAGATCAAACTGCCGAAGGGATCGCCCCTTCGAATCAATCGGCCCGCGTGCCTCGAACTCATGCACAAACTCTCCCGCACTGTCGATTGGTGACTGCAACGGTTCCTCGTCGCAGAACAAGATTGCCTTCAACACTTGGCGTGCGGCGTGGGTGTTTTGCATTGACAGGTCAGCCTCGTCTGCTTCGCTGACGCTCAGCCCCTTCGCCAGACGCTGTGCACGATCGTACTCGAGCTTTCGGACGGTGAAGTCCGCTTTGACGAAAACGTTGTGAACACTGGTTTGATGCCCCAGCACCATCAACGCCGCAATGTCACTGGTCGGCATCAAGTACCCAGAAGTGTCAAAGCGATCTTCCAAGTCCATGACATTGCCGCTGCGACGCAGATCCAACGCGTTGCCTCGCAAGAAGGCGTTGCCCATGTGCTGCATGGAACCATGGTTGCCGGTCACGTACCAACCGCCCCAACGCTCCTTAAAGGGACTGGAATCACTGGTCACGTGCGAGGGGAACTGGGCATTGATCCCGCCGTCGTGAAACGGCGAAACACTGCGCATCATATGCCCCGGCAACCCGCCCGTCATCGATGTGGCATGGCAACCCAAACAGTCATAGTCTGACCGCGTCATCTTCGCTCGCCAGGGTTTCATGTCGACGGTATAGAACGCCGCTCCCAACTTCGAATCGGCGGTTGAGACTTCGACCAACGAGCTGCCTCGCACCCAACCAACGTAAGTGTCGTCGTTGAAGTAGATGGCTCTCGGGTTGGAACGCGAAATATGCTGTACCTGCATGCTCGTTTTGGAAAACACCAGTGTTTGCGATGAAACCGGGATGTCCAATGCCTGCAGGAGCGATTCCAAGTGCCCGCGTGGCTTGCTGTAATCGAGACGCACTTCTTTGGACTGGATCTTCGCAATCAACCGGCTGACGCGATTGTCCTCGACCGTATCCGAGTAGGAAAACGGCGGCTCCTCGATGTCCATTAACCCTTGCGCTGACACTGCGGAAAGGACGCCAATCGACAGCGACCATCTCAATGTCAAAGCCATCGCCACCAGGCATTTTATCGATGGATGATTCGTCATGAACTCGCCAACGTCATGTGATTGATTTCGGGTCATGTCTCGTTCAGGGTTCGCAGAACCTCGGCACGGTTTGATTGACGCGCGACCCAGTACCACCGGTTTTCGCCACGCCAATTAAGTGCACCTATCTGTATAGAATACACTGTAAACGCTTCCACGTGAACGATGCCCGGGCGTGAACTCGGCAGGTGTTCCCAAAGCCAAGAGATTGAACTCAGCGAATGAATTCAAAAAGGGAGATCACGGTGCTCCGAGCACCCAAGCGCCAATCACGATTGCGCCGGTGATCACGCCAGCGACCATTTGGAACGAACTGCTGGCAAGCCAAGCCTCCGGCAAGCGGCATCCGATCCAGCCAAACAGCGTCCCAGCGACGAAGCCGGTGACGTGTGCCAAGACATCAGTCCGTTCGCCTTCCAGCCCCATGAACGACAACAACAGGACGCCGCCGATCAAGGGACTCCAGCGAACCAATGCCTTCGTCGATGTTTTGTATCGAGGGTGCATCGCGTGCGCGACCAGGATCCCCAACGCGGCGAAGACCGCGGTCGATGCGCCGATCGAAGTGTGCACCGCGTCCCGAATCACGGCGTTCATCAAGTTCCCCAGTGCACCGGCCAAGACAATTGCTAGCCAAGCCAATCCGCCACCTAGAAGACGACCCGCCAACACGCCGAAGACACCACCAAAGACCAAATTTGAAAGCAAGTGCCCGGCATCTGCGTGTAACGTCAGCGCAGTGATTGTTCGCCACCACTCACCATTCATCACATCGCCCGCGTTCATCTGACCGACCGCTTTCCAGTCGATCCCGTAGGCAGACGTATCCGCCAGAACGGCGACCGAGACAATGAAAATGGCGTAGTAAATCACACCCGCAATCGAACCACCGAACACGATGACCTTCGATGGCAGCGACTGCTTGATCTCGGCGAGACGATCGTTGCGATACGACTGCAACTCAGCGAAAGCGGCTCCAACTTGAGCTTCGGGCACGACCAAGCACCAATCCCCGGATTGTTGCACCATCTCGCTTGAGATTCCCACCGATTCCAGAACCAAACGAGCATCCATGCAGTCGCGGTGCGAAGGCGAACGAAAAACGATTTCGGGTTCCAGTCGTCTTTCAGTCATAGCATGGCTGGAAATGTCGCCAATCACCTTGCTATTGGCGTGGCGTTGGCTTGGTCGACAGAAATTGGATGAAGCCAAACTAGGCGACACCCCTGGCACAAAGCAAGCGGTTCGGACAGAGAGTCCTCGCACCTCCCGGGCGAACTGACGAAACGCGTCGCCGCAAGTCAATTACCCGGCCCCTTGGTCGCCGTCGGCCTCAGTCGAGCACCGAACGACACGAGGTCATTCCGTTTGGCGATTTCAATCACACCGACGTTGAGACTGATTCTCCTAGGCACAGCCCGATTCGCTTTTCATCCGCCGTATGATTTCACGTATCAGTGCCAACCATCCAGACAGAGCCGTCAAACGCGTGTGCCCGTTTTGCCGCAGTCGATCTTGCCCCCCCAGGAACCTTGACAGAACCATGTCCGCGGGCCTCCCTGGGTGGAGTAACCGTCACAAACGTCAGACTCTTCGACTTTCACCAATCTGTGGATTGCGGTTCGCTGAAAGCAAGCTCGTCCTCAGCATCCGGACGGTAACTTTTTGTTACCCAAACGATTGCGGTCCGCTAGCGGAACAAGCCCGTTCACGGGACACAACCATTCGCCAGGGTCAGTATCGCGATAAATGGATCGTCGTGCGACGCCGGCTCAACACAGGCAAGCTCGACTCAACGCAGAAATCACCTTTGCTGCGTCGAGGATTCTGCCATTGTCTGTCGCTTCCTTGAACTCGACCAACTAGCAAAGCAGGCCATGAACAAAGTAGGTACGACATCGACTGGCAACGTCATGGTCGAGATGACCGCCCAAGAATATGAAGCCCTCCGTCAGCTCACCAAACCGAGCCCGTCTCCGGATCCTGCCGTCACGCCATCCGCAAAAGTCATGGATGCCAAGTCGATGTCACGTGCGGAAAGAATTGAGTACGTCAAACCACGCCTGATGAAACTTTCACCGAAGAAACGCGAGTCGGTCGTGAGATCCATCAAAGCGATGTTTCAGCATTCAGGCGGAATTTCCCAGCCGGAGGTGGACGCAATGATCAAGGCATTGCAAAAGACCGGCTACTTCAAAATCGCGACCAGTGGCAAGGTTGCCTACCGCGTCTAGAGACACGCCGAAACTCTCACACGATCGCACCACACGATCCACCACCGCTCGTGCAGAACAACAGCGGACTAACGGCGTCACGAAAAAAAGCCAACAGAAGAAAACCCTGGAAATAACAGGGTCTGTCTTCAGTTGGCTTTCGATGACTGATCGTCAAGCTACCCCGCTAGGGTTCCGGATTGATCTTGCCCTGAAGCATCCCGACCGACCTGGGCAATTCTGCTTGGCAATTGAATGTGATGGTGCGACTTACCATTCGTCTCACACAGCGCGCGACCGCGATCGAATTCGGCAAACAATTCTCGAAAGCCTTGGTTGGACCATCATCCGCGTATGGTCGACGGATTGGGTGCGGAATCCAGATCGCCAAATCGAACGCATTTTGGAGGCTTACGAAAAGTCGCTTCTTTCCCCAATCAATGCCAAACAAGATTCTCAAGACGATGTCGAGGAGGATTTAGAACCGACATTCATCCAGAAAGAAGACGATCAACAACGGCGTGCAAAGCTGTCGTTCGACTCGATCGACGAAGTCCCCGACGACGCCATTCATTTGGCGGCGACCTACGTCTTGACTCAGGCCGGAGCGATGACAGTCGACGATTTGGTTCGTCAAACATCACGAGAACTCGGATTCAGAAGAACCGGCCAGAAGATTCGCTCTCGAATCGAGTGTCGCCTGAACGCAGACCTCGAAAACGGCAGTCTCATACGAACCGGACACAAAATCGCGGTCTCCAGCTGATCTGGCGAGACTGCAATCAAGGCGTCCAACGCACAGTGTTTTCCGCCAGGTCGACATCGAATTCCCCATCGCACTCGCAAGACACCAACGAGTAGGTGCCCATCGGATTATCGACCTGCATCGTCAGCAGTTCGCCGCAGTGCGGACAAGTGACTTCCGTGCTGCCGGTCGTTGTCCAGCTGAAAGAACTGGAACACCAAATCGTTGACAGTGCACCTCAGCCAATCGTCCTGAAGATGAGCCGCTTAGCCAAAAAGCGATTCGCCGAATTCGTTGACTCACACGGGGCGGAAACGATTCAGCATGGCGAAGCACTTGCCGCTGCGTGGGCGAAATTCGAAGGGTACGCGATGAGATTTGCGTTGGTTGATCACCTTGTTCGTGCCGCCTGCGGTGAAAATGGGTGCCGATCAGACGGACCAGTCCGTCGCAAGAGTATCGAAAACGGAATTGAACTCTCGAGATGGTTCGCCAGTGAGACAGAACGGATCTACGCCACTTTGAACTTCGCGAAACTAGACGACCAACGCGAAGGTCCTGAAAACCGAAACGCCAGCCGTCTTGCCGAGTGGATCAAGAGTCATGGTGGGTCAGCTACGATAGCCGTTCCGCGGCATCGGCCACCAAGTGATTCGTGATCTCTTGGTCCGCGTGATGCCAAAGAACGCGGCGAAGAATGGTTGGAAATAGCTTTCTCGGGATGGCTTCGGCGAGCTTGTTCCAGGCTTTGGCGATCTCAGCCATCTCGTCCGGATCTTTTGCTTTGGTTCGGCCAAGCACTGTGACAATTGGCGTGTTCGTCTCGTGGCGGTACACGCTTAAGCCGCGCAGAACCGATGGTCGCCTGTGGTCAACCTACAGCGATAAAACGGACAAAAAATCGAACCATCCTGTGACGCTTGTGTGCATCGCAAGCATACAGACGATCAAAGCGAGTCGCGTGACATTTCGCCGCAGCATTCCTGCTGCGATCTATTCTATACCCAGTAGTGCATATTGCGATAAGATGATTGAACGAGTTTCATTCATCCTTGGAATCGCGACATGATCGCTCGACCTCAACACAACACTGCGACTCGGCCGCCTCACGTGAGGTCTCGCAAATCGTTTGTCCACAGCCCGATGCTGGTGTTCTACGAGCTGACGCGGGCGTGCGACTTGGTGTGTTTGCACTGCCGAGCATGTGCTCAGAAACGACGTGATCCGAATGAGTTGGATACCACGCAGTCAAAACGATTGATTGATCAACTCGGTGAATTTCCCGATCCGCCGATGTTGATTTTGACCGGCGGCGATCCGCTCAAGCGCGACGATATTTATGAGCTGATCGAGTACGCGGTTGATTCGGGCATCGACGTTTCGATCACACCGAGCGCGACGCCGCTGGTGAACCGTGACTCCATTCGGCGGCTTCGCGACGCGGGCATTTCGCGGATGGCGATCAGCGTCGACGGCGCGGACGCGGCCACGCACGACGCCAACCGAGGCGTCGCGGGCAGCTTTGATCACAGCATGAACGTGCTGCAGATCGCTCGTGAGCTGGGTGTGCAAACGCAGATCAACACAACGCTGACGCCGGCCAATGTTGATCAAATTGAAACGATGGGCGAGCGGTTTGGTGAACTCGACATTGCTTTGTGGTCGGTGTTCTTTCTGATCCCGGTCGGGCGTGCGACCGAGATGGAACGCTTGAACGCGGACGAATGCGAGGACGCGTTTGCTCGCCTGCACGCTCAAGCCCAGTTGCAGCCGTTCATGGTCAAAACAACCGAAGCGCCGCACTACCGCCGATACGTGATTCAAAACACGACCAAACAAACTGATGCCGCTCCGCGTGGCTTCATTCCCGCTGGTGTGAACGACGGCAAAGGTGTGATGTTCGTTAGCCACACCGGCGAAATCTTTCCCACCGGGTTCTTGCCAATTCATTGCGGCGACTTTCCTCAGCAAAACATCGTGGATGTTTATCAGAAATCGCCGACTTTCCGGATGCTTCGCGACAGCGATCAACTGGAAGGCAAATGTGGTGTCTGCGAATTCCGAAACGTCTGCGGCGGTTCACGCGCCCGAGCGTTCGGCGTGACCGGCAACCCGATGGCCGAAGAACCCGACTGCAACTACATCCCTCCCGCCTTCCATGGATCTCCACCATGCCCTCCTTCGCTCGTCCCCACCGCGTAGCCGTCATCGGCGGTGGTATCTCCGGACTCGCCGCGGCCCATCAGCTCCTCAAACTTGATCCGTCGCTCGACGTGACGCTGCACGAATCGGGCGACCGGCTTGGCGGCGTGATCAAGACGACTCGCAAAGACGGGTTCTTGATCGAGGGTGCGGCCGATAACTTCATCACCACCTCACCGACCGCGATCGACCTTTGCAAGGATCTTGGTCTTGGCAACGAACTGATTCAAACCAACTCGGGCGGTGGCGGAGCGATGGTGGTCAGTCGCGGCAAGCTGGAACCGATCCCGCCGGGGTTCATGGTGATGGCTCCGTCGCGGTTGTGGCCGATCCTTGCCACGAAGATCCTGTCGCCGATGGGGAAGCTGCGTTCAGGGATGGAAGTCTTCGTGCCTCGGAAAAAGCAAACCGATGATGAATCGCTGCGATCGTTCATTTGTCGCCGGTTCGGCACTGAAATGTTCGAGCGGTTGGTGCAACCCTTGGTCGGCGGCATCTACACGGCCGACCCAACCCGGTTGAGCGTCGCGGCGACGATGCCCAGATTTCTTGACATGGAACGCGATCATGGCAGTTTGATTCGCGGCATGATGGCGGGGCGTCGCAAAAAGAAGCACAGCTCCGAAAATCGCGGCGGTGCGAGATACAGTCAATTCATGACGCTGCGAGGCGGAATGTCACGATTGATTGACGCGTTAGGCGACAACCTACCGACGGACAATGTGCGTCTGAATTCGCGAGTCAGCGACTTGTCTAAAGATGACGACGGCTGGCTGATTCGCACCGAAGACGGACAGACATCTCATGCCGATGCCGTCATCGTTGCTTCGCCGGCCAATCACGCCGGTGCGATGCTTCGACGCGTCGACACGAAAATGGCCCGGCGTCTGAGCAACATCCAATATGCCAGTTGTGCCGTCGTTTCGTTGGCGTTCCGACGTGACCAGATCAAGACCGCGATTGACTCGTTCGGGTTTGTCGTCCCGCATATTGAGAACCACATGATCCTGTCTTGCAGCTTCTCAAGCGAGAAGTACGACGGTCGTGCACCGGAGGGGACGGTCTTGATGCGAGTGTTTATCGGCGGCGCGATGCAACCGGGTTTGCTGCGAATGCCCGACCAGCAGTTGATCGAATTGGCCCACTGGGAACTTGCCAAATTAATGAACATCGAAGGCGAACCGATCCTGCGTCACATCACACGCCAAACGCACGCGATGCCGCAGTACCACGTCGGTCATAAACAACGCATCGCCGAAATCAATGAACAGCTTGAACATCATCACACGCTGGCCCTCGCTGGCAGTTCACTTTCCGGCGTGGGTGTGCCCGGCTGCATCGACAGCGGACAGAAGGCGGCGGCCAGAGTTCTCGCGGGACTGAAAGAAGTTGACGCGAAGGCGGAGAGACGCGAGGACGCAGAGAACCCTGAACTCATCTCCCTGCGTTGATATCTTCTCCTCTGCGGCTCCCCGCCTCTCGCGACTTTACGTCCAATTCTCAAACACAATCTATGAGCACCGCCACCATTCACCGATCGACAACGCAAGCTGCCTCATCGGCCAAGCTGAAACCGAAGGAACACGGAGCGTACGCGATCCTGGGCATCCCGATCCTGACGGCGTTGCTGATCGCCGGTCCAACCGTCGTTGGCCTATGCGTGGCCGTTGCCGCCGTGACTGGCTTCCTCGCTCACGAACCGTTGCTGGTCACGCTCGGTCATCGTGGTTCGCGAGCCCAACGCACGATGCCGGCGGCATCTCGGCGACTCACGATTCTATTGTTCGTCACACTCGCTTGCGGAATCATCGCCATCGCGATGGGGTCTAACGCCGTTCGATGGTCGTTGGCTGGATGTGGCATTCTTGCCGTCGCCAGCTTTACGTTGGCCATCGCAGGCAAGCACAAAACACTCGGCGGGCAGCTCTTTGGCGTCGTTGGTCTATCCGTTGCGTGCGTGCCGATCATGCTCGCGGGTGGTTTCGCAGTATCGACCACCAACGAGGCCTGGGCGACTTGGTTGATCGGATTTGCCGCGACAACGATGGCAGTTCGCGGAGTCATCGCGGCACAGAAACGACAGTCGCGATGGGTGCACTGGACCATGATGGCGGGACTGTCAGGACTGGTCGCCGGGCTAACAGCCGTCAGCTTTCGCTTACCAATTGCAACACTGCCGATGTTGGCGATGTCTTGGTATCTGATGTTCGACCCGCCACCCGCCCAACAACTCAAACGTGTCGGTTGGACATTGGTCGTCGGAACGATCGCGTCGGCCGCTTGGATGACTTACACCCTTACCCCGTGGACCAACTGATGAACACGAACGCAACCGAAATGATCGACTTGCTACAGATCGACCCCGATGCGGAGCCCAAACCTAGCCTGCTGCTTCAAAACGATTCCTTCAAAATCATGCGTTTGGTCTTACCGGTCGGTAAGACGATCCCTGAACACAAAGCTCCGAAGGAGATCGCCGTTCAGTGCGTCAGTGGTGCCGTCGACTTCACCGCCAAAGGCGAGACGCACCACATGACGACCGGCAAGCTGCTTCACCTGGAACCCGGCGAATTGCACGCCCTGACGGCGATCGAAGCATCTGTCATGCTTGTCACGATGGCAAAGTAGCTCGCCCTCGAAAATTCTCGAAGCGGCACATCGAAAGCAGCCCTTTTTCGTCAAAGCATCGAACTTGAATACCAAAGCAATCCACACCGAATCTGCCTCACTGGAAACGATCGAGAATGGCTCCTTCGTCAGAAGTGCCGGACGTTTGTGGGAAGAAGGAACCCGTGCCAAGTTCCTCGACGCGATACGCGACGGAACCTTGCCAACGGAAGCGTTTGAGCGTTGGCTGGTGCAGGACTATCTCTTCGCGAAAGGTTTGACAACGTTCCAAGCCATCGCCGCGGGGAAGGCTCCGCGATCGGCGCAGAAGGTGTTGATTGATGGACTGGTCGCGATGGAAGCCGAGTTGCAATGGTTTGAAAAACTGGCTAGCGAACGTTCGCTGGATCTCGAGACGCCACACCACCCGACCTGTCAGCGATACGTCGATTACTTGATCGCGTCCGCCTACACGAAGCCGCCGGCAATTCACTTGGCAATCCTGTTTGGTGTCGAAGCGGCCTATTTGTCGGGATGGAGTCGGCTGGAAGCTTCCGGTCCGTACGAAGAATACATTCGGCGTTGGTCCAATGACCTTTTCTTGCAATACGTTGCCGAGCTTCACCAAGCTTGCGTGGACCATCCTCTGAAAGGTCAGCAGGACGAATTCAACACGGTGCTTTGCCACGAACGTGATTTCTGGACGATGACCTATGAAGGATGAATCCGGCGTGCCATCGTGTCTGCACCAAATGCTCTGGGATGAGAACTCGGACTTGATCGACCGTTGCTTGCATCACCCCTTTGTGCGTGGCCTGGGTGATGGAACCCTCAGCCAAGATTCCTTTCGTCGTTATATTGCCCAGGACGCTTTCTTCCTCAACTCTTTTGCGAAAGCCTACTCGTTGGCATTGGCGAAAACCGAGAGCACGGATCATGCGAAGGCGTTTCATGGTTTCATCGGTGGCGTCCTGGACGAATTGAAGCTGCACGCTGCTTACGCGGAGTCCCTCAGCATTGACCTGAGCCATGTGCAGCCCTATGCCGAAACGCT
>NZ_ANMO01000095.1 GCF_000338295.1 Rhodopirellula europaea 6C | reverse complement strand
GTTTTCGAATGGTCCTAACGCGGTGCGGCTCATTAAATCAACAGGCGCTAGGACGAAATCTAATTCGGGACGTTGGAAGATTCGTTGGTCGTATCCGCGTCCATGCTCAGTTTGCCTCGCAATCCATTTTCTGGGGCTTCGCCTCCCAGAGCTCGAGTGATCAAGGTCACATTGTGATCGATCATTCCCAGGTAGGTGCCTTCGTACGTTCCCTCTTCACCGGCGGCATCCGAGAATAGTTCGCCGCCAATCTTGACCGAGTGCCCACGCGAATTGGCTCCGTCGATCAATGCTTGGATGCTTTTGCCGTTGACGCTCGTTTCGACGAAGACGGCAGGAACCTTCTTTTCAACGATCAAGTCAACCAGTTGATTGATGCGTTGCAAGCCAGCTTCTGAATCAGTCGAAATGCCCTGCACGCCCATCACATCAATCCCGTACGCTCGTCCAAGGTAGCCGAACGCATCGTGCGAGGTGATCAAGATTCGTTGGTCTTCCGGGATGGTCGCGAGGGCGGCTTTGGCATCCTCAGCCAGCAACTGCAATTCTGCTTGATACTTCTTCGAATTGGCTTGGAAGGTGGCTTGATAATCAGGCAGCTCCTGCCCCAAGACAGTCGCAACTTTGTCGGCCGTGAGCGACCAAAGTTCAACGTCGAACCAAACATGCGGATCGGGGTGGCCTGATTGTTCAGAATCTGAAAGGAGTTTGTTCTCGTCCAAGTCTTCGGTCACCGCGATCACTGGTTTTGACTTTCCAACTTTCGCGAACGCGTCGGACATTTTGCCTTCGAGCATCAGCCCCGAATAAAACACTACGTCCGCGTCGATGATCTGAGCCACGTCATCGCGAGTCGTCTTGTAGAGGTGTGGGTCAACACCGGGACCAAGCAGCACGGTGACTTCGATCTTATCGCCGCCGACCGCTTTCACGACATCGCCTACCATCGCCGTCGTCGCGAGAACTTGCAGCTTGTCGCTCTTCGCTTTGCCGGCTGAATGGGTGCATCCTTTGGTTGCTGCAAAAGCGAAGATCAACATTGCTCCGACCATCAACACGATTCCCCAGCGAGACGTTGTGGATCGGTTGGACGCGTGCGCTGAACGCTCGGTGGGAATCGCAGAATTCATTTGGAGGTCTTCTTTCGTTGTTGAAGCCATTGTTCCACCGCGATTCGATTGGATGGAAATGCCATGTTATTCAGTTCGCGTTTGGTTGGAACGCACCATTTGAACTCACTCAGTTCGCTTGGTTCCAATTCAATCTTTGAATTCGTGGGCACTTTGCAAACAAAGAACAAATCAATCACGTCAGCGGTCACGCCAGCGTAGGTGTAATTGTTCGGTCCAGTGGTCAACAGCGACAGTTCAGTCACTTTGAGCTGGGTTTCTTCGGTGACTTCACGACGCAGCGCCTCTTCGATGGACTCGCCTCGATCGACGAAGCCACCAGGCAATCCCCATTGGCCTTTGCCAGGATCGCGCGCCCGGCGGACGAGCAGCAATTCTTGGTCTTCGTTGACAATCAATCCACCAACGGCAGCAACGGGGCCAAAGAAGAATGCGAAACCGCATTCATCGCATCGAAACGGGATCTCGCCGGGATTGTCGTTGGGTGTTTGGCACGATGGACAATACCGAAACGCCTTTTCAATCGGTTCTTGAGAACGCTTTGGCGACGCGGTGCTCTTCTTGCGAACACTTTTGACAGCGGATTTCTTGGCCTTCTTCTCCGCTGATTTCTTCGGTTTCTTGGTGTGTAATTTTCCGACGCTGATCTTGCTTGTCGGGTGTGCCGCGGGATGAGACGCGCGAGTTGATTTGCGAGAAGACTTCTTCGCCGATTTTCGCGAAGCGGACTTCTTCGCAGATTTCTTGACGGTTGCTGCGCTGGGTTTTTTCTTCATGGTTCGACCTCCTCATCGGTCATGGAGAAGGCGACGATGGATTCGGTGTGGTAGTGCGCCGCTCGCAAAACCCCAGCACCGCTGAGACGCGTTCCGAGAGTCCGAAGTTCTTCGATCGAGTGAATTACACCCATCCCAAGTGACTCGACCACGTCGTCGTCTAGTTGGCAGTGCAGCAGCACGTGTCCATCGGCGATCAATTGATTCCACTGACGTGCCAAGGGCGTTGCTGCATCCCAGTTCTTGAACGCTGTGTCTTGGTCCAAATCGTCTGACGCGTTTGGTCGCGGATCCGCATCATCGGATTCCACTTCCTCCTCGTTTGACTCGATCCCGATCGGTGGCTGCCCAAGTTCTCGTAACCAAACTGGGCTGGGGGAAGTGTTGACCTGAGACCAAATGACGATCGTTCCGCCCGGCGTGACGTGACGTCCAGCAGCGATCGCGGCGCGTGCCAGGTTCGCCCAAGTCTGCGAGGTTTCATCTCCGTCCAGAGCGGCGACAACCATTTCAGCGGTCGGTACGGTCTCGCTGATCGCGGATGAAGTGCTCGCGGATTCTTCGCTGTCCCAAGATTCTTGGTCGGCCGTTTCGCCACTGGCGTACAAGTTGGTCAACTCGTGACGCAAGGCATCGGGCGTTCCCGCGATCAATCGACCAAGTTCGCCCGCGGCATCCGCAGAAACCAGCATCATGACTTGCACACCCAACAACCAAGACGCTTCGGATGGTTCGGTTGTCGCACCTGTTTGATAGCGGTGCTGGGTCGCGGCATCGGCGAACAGCGGGAAGATTCCAGTTGGATCAACGTTATTGATCGCATCGCGAGCTCGGGCCGAAAGGATCGGCAACGTGAAATCAGCGTCGACCAAGTCCTTTGCTAAATAGACCGCTTCGGCGTTTTCGTCGGCAACGATGTAACGCAGGCTTTCGCGGCGATGCGGTTCATGGCGAACGACTTCCACCTTCATTGGCTTCAGCGTTTCCTGGCCGTTCTGCACCGCCTCGAGTTCTTCTTGTAGTTGCGATGCCAAAGATTCGTCGGCTTCATGCCACAGCACCACGCTGACCTTCCCCGCGTTGGCCTTGGCCAGCATCGAAAGCACGCCTTGCAAGACGTCCGAGACTCGCGGCACGTTGGGATCAACCGCCAAAGCCACATGGTCACCGGGGACGATGGCTTCGACGACGGTTGGGAAATCCACCGGCGTCTGCAGCATGCTCTCAGCCAGTTTCGCGATCGCCTCGGGCGAACCATTGACAGGTTGTGAACGAGCCGAGAACGACCCCGCCACCGCGGCAGGTCTCAACTCCCACAATTCGCCTTCGACAGCGCCGCGGTAATCCTGGGCTGAGACGACTGGCAACGAAACACGTTTCATGGAACAAGTGGCTAAAATGAACGGGATGACCGATTGGATGAAAGCGACCCACGCGGCGCTGAGATCGAATGCGGTTATCGTATCGAATCGCGGTTCCTTGGGAGACCCCAGCGAAACGCAACCAGACCGCTCTCCTCCTCTTTTCTGGCAATTGCGATGACTCAACTCCTTGCTGAACAACCGCTCGTGGTTTCGATCATGCTGGGGGTTTTGGCCGCGGCATTGATCTACAGTTGGTTGCAGACCGGCAAAAAGGCGTTGGTCATCGCCGGATTGATTTGTGCCGCGTTGATTCCCGTCGCTTGGGTCATCGCGGGAAACTGGGTGACCGATGAGGAACGGATCGAGACTTTGATTTACGACGTCGCCAAAGCCGTCGAAGAGGAACGGTATGACGATGTGGTGGAGCTGATTGGTGCCGACCAAACCAAATCACAAGCCGGAAACGAACTTCAACGCTACGAATTTGAAGTCGCCAAGGTGGGCAACATTCGTTCTATCAAAATGGTCCAGGGATCCGTTCCGCCACAAGCGAATGTGGACATGACGGTGAAGGTAACCGTCAGCGAAAAACGCGGATCGATCAAGAACGTGTCGATCCCGCGACGGCTGATGCTGACGTTCGAAAAGAGCGGTGACCCCAATGCAGCCCATGGTGGTTGGCTGGTGTCGGAATACGCTCACATGCCGGTCATCGGCAAACCCGACGCCTATTCGACGGGGACCTTTTGATGTCGCCCGATCCTGGCAAAACAGACATGCCCCAAACGGCACCTTCGCCGATCGCTCACCCGTATCCCGGCCGATTGATCACGCTGGATGGAATCGACGGTGTTGGGAAATCATCCCAGATCGAAATTCTGGCTGAGCGTCTACGATCCGAAGGCCGCAACGTTCTCTGCGTGCGAGACCCCGGTTCGACCGATCTGGGCATGAAGCTACGAGCGATGTTGCTGGACAGCGATTTGGAAATGCATCGTCGAACGGAGGCGATGCTGTTCATGGCCAGTCGCTGCGAGATGATCGAATCCACCTTGCGATCGGCGCTCGCCGATGGTGTGACGGTGATCAGCGATCGTTTCCTTTTGGCCAACGTGGTCTATCAAAGCGTCGGCGGGGAAGTCGACGCGCAGACGTTGTGGCAACTTGGACGACTCGCGTGCGGCGGGGTTCAGCCGGACGTGACGCTGTTGCTGGATCTACCCGCTGAGATTTCGATGAAACGAGTCGGTGGCGAAGCTGATCGCATGGAATCACGAGGCGTCGATTACATGGCCAAAGTTCGGCAAGCCTTCTTGGACGAATTGCCCAACGCCGGTGGTCACACGCACGTCATCGATGCATCAGGAACGATCGAAGAAGTCGCCGAAACCATCGCAGCGATCGAGCTGTTTTGATTCGACCTGTAGGTCTCTCGTTCCCGCACACCTGAACGGCATCGATCGTTGCAATGGCAGCCGCCGGGCGACGGAACGATTCAGAATGTGGCTAGCATCTTGCATGCTGTTTCTAAATGCGCCGAAGAGGCCGGCTCACAAAACCACGTTCACTTCAGCCGCAGGCCGTTAGGCCCGGTTATCACGGCAGCATGCAAGCCAATCCAACCTTCCAGCCAACCGCGAAATCGCCCACCACTGTCCACGTCAACCGCAACGCTGCTCACAAAATTTTCGCTCGCATGCTTTCACGGTTCAGAGCGTGATGCAGTCCGCCCGCTTCGTCGGCTCGAGATGGCTCGGTCCCCAGGTGAGCTGAGACCGGATTGCAAGCATCAACGAGAACTCATAGGAGCCTGCCCCCTTTGCAGGCTCTGACTGTCTTCTGCGTTTACTGCAGGCAAATCTGTCTCTTAGGGCTCTCTTAGAGCTGCCAACGTTTTTGACGGATTTCTACAGAAGCACTTGAATCACTCGCGTTGCCCTTTGTTTTTGAGCGGTAGAGATCGGTGGCGGTGCCCCCTGCCTTCGATGAAACTGGCCGTTGGCTAGTAGTCCTCCACCTTGGCCAAAGGCCAAGCTCAACATAGCCAGCGGGCAACGCCCCTGGTCTTGTGCCGCGCCACCAGCGTGCTTTGGCCAAAGGCCAAATTCATCCACTCAGGAAGCGTGTATTCCGGGTTGGCGGGAGCGGCTTCGAGTCCGTCAACCGCACGTTGCGGTCGTTTGGCTGTGTCGATGGGTGACGGCGGCATCCCGACCGACGGTCGGCGACGAGTTCGCCGAGCCGGTATGCCACGTGAATCACTGGCCAGTGAGACCACACGCAAAAAGGTGATCTGAGACCAGGGTGTCAAAGAGGGCCAACGCCAAAAGGCACCGCCCGAACACGTGTCGGCCGCGCTCGAGCAAGCCGGTTTTTTACCTGATGCCGTGACCCTTTGAGAGAACCCTAGATAGTGCATCAAAGAGACCTTGGATGCGTTTGGTACTTTTGTTCGACGATCCCCACCGTGGCGAACGCGGGGCCATGAGCAGGAACAGCCCGATCAATCGCCGCATGAATTCGAAAGGGCAGGTGCCTCCCTCGATTAATTCAACCGCCTCCAGCGGAACATTGCCCCCGCTGCGTGGGAGCGGTACGATGGCTCTCCAGCAACTCAAGTGATGCTGGTCAATCGTCCCAAATCACTTACGTGGCATTCCGCGATTTCCCGAATGTCACCCTGCTGAGTAGGGTTGGATCTATAGCTATACCGCACCAATGGAGTGATACATTTGCATGGCTAAGAAGCCTCAGATACAGTCCGGCCCCGAAGCGCCTCCGCCAAAGGATCCGCAGCCCAGTGTTGACCGAATAGACGACTTGGCTCGCCGCGTCCTCATAGGTGACATCCTATTGCCAAAGTTCCAACGCGATTTGGTATGGAAGCGTCAGCAGATTCTTGATCTCCTCGACTCCGTTGCACTGAACTATCCAATTGGAAGCTTGCTACTTTGGCAGAGTCGCCAAGAGTTGCGCAGTGAGAACTGTATTGCGGATTTGGAAATCCAACTCCCGAAGCCGGACTATCCAGTCAACTATCTGCTTGATGGTCAACAGCGTTTGTCAACGATTTGCGGTGCATTGCACTGGCATGGGGACGATCCAAACAGCGTTTGGAACATCGCATACGATCTTCGCCATCGTGATCTCGTTCAACTCGATTCACTGGATGATCCGCCGCAACATTTTGTCCGAATGAACAAGTTGGCCGATGGTGCCGCGTTCTACAAGTATTGCGCAACTCTCGACTCGCTAAGCGCACCGGACAAAGATGCTCTCAAGGAGAACGCAGATTCGCTGTTTAATCGCTTCAAGGACTACAAGGTCGCCACCGTCACGTTGGGTGATATGTCTATCCAAGACGTGGCGCCCATCTTCGAACGCATCAATAGTACCGGTACAAGATTGACGATCGTTGACCTCATGCGAGCTGCAACGTGGAGCCAAGAGTTTGACCTGATTGACTCTATCGACGACGTTCTTGCCGTTCTCACTGCAAAGAATTTTGGTGGCATCGATCGCAAAGTAGTTCTGCGCGTAATGTCCGCCGCTGCTGGCGGCGGATTCTCCGTCGAAAGCATCGACGCGCTTCGCAACTACGACGCAGATTTGCTGAAAGCGGCAATGGACGACTCGCAGGCCGCGTTTGAAAAGGCGGTAGATTTTCTCGTAACGCAGATCTGCATACCGGGCGATTCTGTGGTTCCCTACGCAAACCAAGTTGTCGTACTGGCTGAACTGTTTCGCAAATGTCCCAAGCCCACTGCTGCACAATATGCGGCAATCGCGACTTGGTTCTGGCGTTCGGCGGTCAGCGGGTACTTCTCAGGATGGAACACCGGAAACATGTCTCGCGACAAGGAAGCAGTTGCTGAATTTGTGGCGGGCAATACGGCTGAAATGGCCGTGGTTGCCTACAGACCAAATTACAAAATCTGGCAGCAGAAGGTATTTCGTGCTGATAACGCCCACGCGAAAACGCTCGCCATTATTCTGGCCCATAAGGCACCGGTCGATCTACTGATCGGACAACAAATCGACGTATCCAAATCACTTGCATGGACAAATTCAAAAGAATACCACCACTTCTTCCCACGTGACTATTTGAAATCGGTTGGTGTATCGGCTAGCTTGTCGAACTGCTTGGCAAATATCGTCATGCTGACATCCGTCAGCAACAAACAAATCACTAATCGTCCACCGTCCGATTATCTTAAAGACGTTCAAGCAGCGGCGGGGGCCAATCTTGAGCAATGGCTTGCGTCCAACTTGATTTCCGACGCCGCATTCAAAGCCGCATTGGCAGACGACTACCAGACATTTATTGAAGAACGTTCCCTGACAATTGATGCTCGCGTTTCTCAACTAACTGGTTGGTAACGTCAGTGTAACCATCCATGCACCCGGCGAAGTCGGGCGTTTTAAAATGGGCGGTCTTTCGTCGCCGCCGGGTGGATGGTGTCGGAGCTATGAAAGGGGACGGTTTCATAAACGGACAGATGGAAACACTCAGGCAACGCCGCCCCTTTTGATTTTGCCCAACGGCTTGAAACACAAAACGCCCTTCAAGCGAAGAGGATAGCACCTTCCCTGGCAGGACGCAGCGATTCAGCGTCCTGGGAGCAAGCATTGATTCAAGACCCACCGCATCACGGTGAACCCATGTGTGCCGGCAATGAGATGGTTGCCGATTGTCGGGCGAGGTTCTCTATCTCGGCCCTGTCAGGGCTGGCAGCTGAAGCGGACGACTCGCTCGATGGGGATGACTTCGACTTGCCCGTCAACGTGCGCGATGATGAGATAGTCCGAGCCGAGAACGGCCGACTCAACCTCCAGGTCACTGAACGTCGACACGCCACCGAGACCATCGTCGACCGTGTACTGAACGGTCACCTCGTGAAAGGTGTGACGGTCGGCCAGAGGCAAACCCTTCCAGAACAAACCACACGCCATAAAACCGCAAGCGAAGCTGGCAGCGGCAATGAGAATGAGTTTGCGTCGATCATTCATTTGGATGTTCATCGGCGATCGGAAATGACGTGGGGCACTCAAAAGGGAGCGGGGCAATCGTGAGCCAATCGAAATCGCAATGCCCCGTCCCCTTCGATCTCAAGTAGCTCAATTCTGGTCATGATCAGAGTCGGTCGACATTTCCTTTGGGGCAGTCGTTCTTGGAAGCAAACGAAGCATGGACTCGACCTGCCTGAGCGCTTCTTGCGTTTCGGGATCCGACAACAGTTTGAGTGTCTCGTTCGCCGAACGAAGGGTAGACGGAAGTGACGAGATCCCTTTGGCTACGTCGTCCCCGACAATGTTCGAGTCCTGAAGTGTTTTCTGGAAATCATGAAACAATCGGTACACAAATGATTGACTCAGCTCGACCGTGGTTGTGCCCTGTCCCGTCGCTACGGCCGCACCGTCGATGACCACGTTGTACGATCCCGAAAACTCGAAGCGAATGACTCCCTCACTTGGATGAGGATTGGTCTCAATCGTTGGTTCGTCAGCGTAAGTGGTGGGCGAACAAAGAACGGATGCAAGAACAAGCAATCCGGAAAACATGGAAATGGTGTGTTTCGGCATTTTTAGCAACCTGCATATCGAATGGTGAATCTTGATGTGTTCGCAAACGTCTCTGTTCGAGGAACGTCAAGCACCACGGGGGACGGAGAGTGAGTTGTCCGTTCGAGCGAGCACCTCGCGCCATTCGTCCGTGAATGTCTTTGTTCTGCTCGCCTTTACAAACTGCCAGCCTGTTTCTGTCTTCCACTGGATGCGAAATCCGGCATCTTTGAGAGTCGTGTCCTTTGGAAACCAAAATGCGAGGTAACGCATGCCGATGGACCTTACAGGCTCCGGGGCGAAACAGTAGGCGTTGCTGATTGGATGATAAACGAATCGAAAGACGTTTGTCGTCGAAGGGGATGTCTTCTCGTCGACGCGAAAATGGACCATCGCAGAACAGATGGGGCCAAGGCTCAGAACGAGAAACACGAAAGCCAGTTGAATCGATACGACACACGGCAACAGCAATCTTGCAACTTTGTGATCGCGTTTAAGCAACAACGGGCCGAGGCACAGGAGGCTCGCGAACGCGGCTACAGGAATTGCGAGCGTGCCGGTCAAAGCCAAAAATTGCCCAAGGCTGATGGCGAACGCAATACAGGCTGTTCCCAGGAGTAGAAAGCGGAGGGAGAATTTCGGTCGCATTACGTATTCAACTCCAGTCACCAGAGCGTTAGGCATCACGGGGCACGGCGAGCTGACGATCCATTGCGAAAAACGCCACAACCCGTGCTCCCGTGCATGTCATTGTTCTGCTTTTTCGCTAAGCAGGGCCTTAGTGAGCGAGCTTGAGTCCTGGTTCGCGTGTCGGCCCGTGAACATGATTGCAGTAGCCGCGATCGTAAAGAGCGACCCAACCGTCACTGTAGCCCATGCGGTGTTGTGAGGAACAGCGATATCCTCGGGAAGTGCCGCATAATAGGAAGCCATGCTAAGGTAGCCGTGTAGGACACCAACCAGGCCGATCAGTGCGGGCAAGAAGACGATCCACCGTGTCCTCAGGATTCGGCTTCCTGGTGAGTTCCATAAGTCGTTCATGAACGCGGCAAGAATTGCGAACAGGCCTGCCCCAAATATCATTGCTCCGTAAAGCATCCCTAAGCTATCGACGGTGTCAGCGATGAAAGATGATGGCAGGTGACTTGCTGCTATTTGCAACAGTGAGAAACTGGCGAGTCCACCGAAAGCGGACAGAATCAACAGTCGTGAAAGTCTCATTAGGTGTCCTTGTAAGAAGAGATACTGCGTTGTGGTGCCTTCAGTCAGCAGAGCGGCGGCCGTAACCGGGCGTTGAAGAAAGATTGTCCATTTCAAAACCGCCAAATTTCGCCGCTCCAGTTCACTGTTGGGTTATCAGTTTGCCACGCTCAAGACAGGAGATGGATCGCGATTCGGAATGCGCCATAGCCCAAAAAACATCCAAGAAGGGACGTGAGGATAGCCGAACGCCACCACCCACGCAGCCATCGGCGAAACGCAAGAAAAAGCAAGCCCCCACCGGACGCCATGCCAACGGCTATTGCCGGCGTAATCAATCGGGATGGAAAGTCTTGAACCGAGCCAAACGTCGTGTTCCAAGTCGTGTAAATCCAAAGGAGCGACATTCCAACCAATGAGTAGCCGAGAATCAAGCAAACCACTGCGGGTATGACACGAGTACTATCACGTCGGGCAGCGGGGCTAGCGTCTTGACGCTCGCGATTGAGCCAAAGACCAGTCGTTGATTCCACCTGGAATGGCGTTTCGTAAGGGTTGGTTTCAACCATCAGCATATTTCAGAGGGGAGCGTCTGCCGTAACTGGGCACGAACGGAAGGCTTTGATTTCAGTTGCCGCGTGATTGAGTGCGCCGGTTCACGGATTGGTAATCCCATTGCATGTGCGGTGAGACAGCGCAACAGGAAATGTGGCAGATCAAACTTTTGGTAGAGTGCTACGACTGGCAATATCCCCATCGTTGTCGGTGGGCAGCTTATCACAGCAAGAACGCGGTGGCATGTTGAAGTAGGCCCACGAGGCAAGCACAGACCAAACGACGATCATCGGTGTAAATGTGCGATAAAAAGTCACAACGCCCTTTTGTCCTGCAACATTTTCCGGCATGAAGGCGTCAGCAACAGCTATCGAGGCCACACATGCAAGAACGACGGTAACGCCCACGCAGACGAATGCGATTGCTTGCAGGCGAGTTTTGAATGGATTCATAGTGACTCTCTCTGGGTTTGCAGCCGTTCGGTTCTAGGCGGAAAACGCCACCCGTCACCGGGTCGCGTCGAAAAAGCGTACCATCGTCAAAACGCTTGACACGCGACTCCGGGTACGCGGGATTGTTATTTGTTGTCAGCTGGGTCACCAAAACCGCCACCATGGCCTCTGCACAGTTGGAGGCGCGGGCGTGATGACGTCATACAAATGCGATGCATCGACGTCTGCCATCCGTTTCAGTATTGCGTCGTCTCGTCCGCGATAGTGGATGCACTCGAACTCCGCGCAAGATATTGTCTTGATCATGCAGTCGATCTCGGTTTCGTCAGAAGGTTGCCGAGAGACGTAGCAGTGATGCGAACCGGAAGCGTCAATGTCGTAGGTAAACAGTTCCGGCGCTTCGACCATGGGGACATCGCAGGATGTGCAGCAACCGTCTTCAACATAGAAGTCGCCTGGAACGTTCTTGCGGTGCGGAGTCACCATGTCGCGTTACAAATTGGGTCGAAGTAGCGGGCGGTCAATCACGTACGGAGACGCAGCGATTTAAATCAAATAACGGTACCGACCACCCGGTCGCCACGAGAGATCTTCCATTGTCAAAACGCCCGGCTCGGCGACTCGGGTGCATCGGAAGGTTCGTCGGCGTTGTCATAGTGCGGAAATGCGTACATCGGAATTAACACCGTCTGATTATGGAAGCAAATTCACGCGGCACCGGCATTTCTTCCGCTCCTGATTCTAATGTATCCAACCCTTACCATCGCAAGCCACCCTAATCCAAACACTGGGACGGGAAGAACCATTAGCGCATAGATCGTCGCCGAAATCACTCCCTCCTGCGTCGGACGAAGTAGGTATGGATCACAAACGAACAACAGGGAAACGCAAACGTATGCGATTCGCCAGGCGTAGCCGCGGTCGCATGAAAAATATGTGCCCAGCGTAAGCAAGAACATCCCAACCGAAATCACGCCATGCCCGATGTAAGTGACATCGCTACAAGCTATCAACCAATCACTCTGGGTTGATTGCGGTGAGAGTTCACCGACGTAAAGGCGTAACGCTGGATAGGACAAGACGCAGAAAAAGGAAAACACACCAAGCAGCACAGTATTCCAGCCACGGCGAAGCCACTGGGGCTCCACCGGTTTCGCAGGATCATTGGGCGGCAAATATGGATCTAGATTCAAAGCAACGTTGTTGATGAGGATCGTTGGCGTCACGTGAGTCTGCTCGACGAACGATATGATTGTCCCCGGTTTGTCCGGAGAGAAGTCGGATGGAAGGGGTTTCTCGCCGGTTGCGTTGTCCAGTCTCGGGTTCGTAGTCTCGGATTTATCGCCGGTTGGAAGGAACTTATCGCTGGTTGCGTTTCCCTCACCTAACGTGGTGGTGCAGCACGCTGATGTCAAGCATTTTGTGCGTTTGCGAACCAGTGTTCCCTGGGTGAACGCAACTTTTGCCCGCCAAAAGCTGGTTTTCGATTCGTCAGGGGCAACCGGGCAGGAACAGCAGGCAACCCAAGCAATCAAAGCGACAGCGGAATAGATGCATCCCTGTCGCGGAACGATCCATTGGATCGCAGTGGGCTGCTGACCGAGAAGCCGAACCGAAAGCCCGGCGGATGCCTTGAAGGAGTGCTGAGCGTAGGTAGATCAAGCACCTGGGCGGGGACAGATCACGTGTCCTTGAGCGATCAAGGACGTCCCTTATTTGGGGAAATCTCGATGCGTACCCGTGAGTAGGACTGAGGTGGCCTGGGTTTTGGGGGCCACGCGAGTCCTTAAACTGAAAAGAACTCAAGGAACCTCAGATGCCCAGAAAGACCAAGCCTTCAGCGAATCCTGAACGACGTACTTACACCGACGAATTCAAACGTGATGCAGTTGCCATGTTGCTCGATGGTCACTCAGCGAAATCGATTGTTGAGCGTCTGGGGATCTCCGGAACGAACCTTCTTTACCGCTGGAAGAATCAACAGGTCGAGTCGGCCGGGCCGGTTGGCGAGGTGCTCGATAGCCGCGTCGTCGAACTCGAGGCAGAGCTGCGACGGGTCGAGCGTGAACGCGATGTTTTAAAAAAAGCTTTGATCATTTTCGGCCGAAACGAGTGAGCCAGCTCTACTCCGCCGCGCTGAGCATCATTCGCGATGGCACTGCATCGCAGCGAGAAGTCGGCGAGATCCTCGGTTTCTTGCGATCCGCGTTTCAGCGATTTCAAAGCGAACCTCCAAGCCAAAGAGAACAGAGCGACATGGATGTCCTGCCGATGGTGATCACCACGTTTCATCGACACCGCAGACGCTACGGTGCCCGACGGATCGCTGCAGACTTGAAACTACAAGGAGTTGCAATCGGACGTGAAAGGGTCGCCAAACTACTGCGAATTGCGGGGCTATCGGCGTTGCAGCCAAAATCGTTCAAGCCGCGAACGACCGAAAGTCGACACACCCTGGGCTACAATGAGAACTTGTTGCTTGAGCGGCCTGAGCCAACGAGCGTCAATCGTTTGTGGGTAGGCGACATCACCTACATTCCGATCGTGCGAACTGGATACGCTTACATGGCGACCCTCATGGATCGCTTTTCCAGACGGATCATCGGCTGGTCTTTGGAAATGAATATGACCGATAGCCTCGTGATCAAGACGCTCCAAAAGGCGATTCGAAGTCGACAGCCTTCAAGAGATCTCATCCACCACACCGATCGCGGCGGTCAGTACGCAAGCAAGAAATACCGAGCGATCATCAGGCGCAGTTCGATGCGTCAAAGCATGAGCCGAGCTGGTGACTGCTACGACAACGCGTTTATGGAATCTTGCTTTGGAACGATCAAGACGGAGTTGCAAATGACCGAGTATGAAAGCTATCGCGAGGCGTTGAGTGAACTCACAGAGTTCATTGCCTACTACAACACATCGCGACTTCATTCATCGCTCGGCTATCTTTCGCCGACCAGATTCGAATCAACCGTCCCCTGCTAAAATAAGAGGACGCGTGGCCCCCAAAACCCAGGCCACCTCAGACTTGCCCGAAAGGTGGGGCGGAATGCGGCAACGTATGCCCGTGCAAAGAGATGTCAGCAGAGGGCCCCATCGATCGATTGCTGAAGGCTCCGTAGCGACCCACGAAGACTATAGCTTGAGCTCTGGGGGAGATACCGCGCACCACACTCCCTTTTCGTCAGCGGTAGTCATTCCATCGCGATTGCGGTGACGCTTAACTGAATGCGAATGGTCTCGCGCTGGTCGGATGGCAATCGGTTGTCCAAGTGTTCAAAATCGCGAGTCTCGTCGATGAGTGTTACGGTTTCGCCCTCGGAAATCTTTGCAAAGCTTCGGGATGCACCCGGGTTTTCGCTTCTTGATGTGTAGGAGCCAATGCTAGCAGGATAGATCTCCTTGATTGGCTTCCGTATTGTTTCCCTGACGGCTCTACGACCTATCCCTCTGCCACTTGTCGGATCATACCCCAGTTTCGTCGTGATGATTAGATCCTCCTCAAACTGCTCCTCCGGAGATACGGGGTCAGGCAAAAGGAGGACAAGGGAGCCGAACGCGTCCTTGCTCGAGTCCGTTGAACGGTTCTTCGTGTAAAATGACTGCGAGGATTCTAAGTAGTTTCGTTGAAAGACAATTCGACTCCTCCGATTTTTTCCTTTTGGCCGATGGGAAATCGTTACTTCCCACGTCCAAGGTACGCCAGTCACTTCGAAAGCCCATGCGTCCAATCCTAGGTCCGCTAGGATAGTCTCGGCGTCCAGATTGCGTCTAACCGTCAGCTGTGCTCCGGATTGCTCCGGGTCCTTTGACAGTCGCTGGTTCTGCGGAATTTGGCTTGTCTCAACCGGTCCCGAAGATTCTCCGCAACCACAAGTCATTATCGCTAGAAACGCGAGCGACGAAATGGTTTTTGGGAGAGATCGCATGCGTGAAAGCTTCCTGTTGTTCACTGGGTAGCGACCGCGATGACCGATGTCGCGGCCAAAAAACTCACCGTCAGGAAGCGGCCTAACCGCGACTTCAGTGCATCGCATTGTTCGCCATAATCGTAAGTCGATATGCCAGTCGACGTCAATGCGTTGATATTATCCTGGGCATTAAGCGACAATAGTTATCCAGCGGATTCATTCAGATCAGTGTATTCCCACGCAATCCGAAACGTACCGTTCTCACTTGATTTATCTCTGTCTAACAGATAAACCACATCGTGATTGTTAAGCTCGGTTGGTGGATCTTTAAAACTGATTCGAACCAAGTAGCGATCGTTAAGATCTGACATGACCGTAATAGCTTTTAACCGCTCTAAGTCATAGTCATCGGTTTCACCGTGTGTTGCTGGTTTCCAACGGTCTCCGACAGTGCCCAGCCAATAGCGTCGATAAATGGTTTCTTTCTCCGACAACGCGGGCCAAAATGAGTCTTCGTCTGCGCTGGGATATTTTCTGTTTACCAAGCTGATGTCGCGGTAATAGTGAAGCACCAGCCTCGCAATAGCTATTGCGGTCTCGTCTTTCGAGATGAACGTTGACAGAAGTCTCTCAATGGAGTGTTGCGGGTTCGAGCTCATGAGATTTCAGGTGGCGAACGGCGGTCATCACGGGGGACGGACAAAAGACTTGTAAGCATACGAGAAAACGGACCACCCGTTCTCCCGTGCAATTCATGGTTCGTCGTCATTTCCAGGTTGATACTTTGCTGACCGTTTAGTTTGCCAATTTGAGCATTTCGGTTGCTCGGGCTTGGGAAAGCGACATTCGCATCGCGGGCATTGGCCGGTCAGCTGAGTGGATGTGAATCCGTGATCGCATTGTGGACAGACATACTTACTCGCGTACATCCGCTCGATTGCGCATTGCATTCTCCGGTCGTGTGTCGAAAACGTGTCAGCGAACAGGCCAGCAGCCGGTCCGAGCGTCAGTCCGACTAGCAATATCAACATCGCCGTGTACTCGCTCTGGCAATAGCTTGCCGCAAGTCCCGCAATACAGACGCTCATGGCCGTGCATGCGACCAAGGGCGTTCGCATCTTGTTCCAGGCCAGGATGGCTAAGAGGAGTACAATCCCATATCGAATCCAGAACGCAAACGTGGTTGAAGGCAATATTTGACTAGCGAGGTTCATGTTGGCGCAACCAAACGTTGAGCGTGTGAAGCATCTCAGGAATTGCGATTCGATTGAAGACAGATCGACGAACGGTGGACATGAACGAGTACGCGCGGTTGATTTTCCATATGTGATGACTCGATCGCGTACTTCGGTCCATGTCATGGTTCTGCCGACTACGATACCCAGCTGACACCGTTTGATCGCACAATCCACCGGCCATTTTCGCGTCTAGCTACGTAAAAAAAGCCGCCCCCGTCCAACGGCCCACGCACAACGCCAGTTGTGATGTTGACTGTGTCCTTGTCTTTGAATCTCATCGACATAACGCGTGGATCGAGGGATTGGTGAGTCTTGAAATACTTGACGATTGCAGCTACGTCAGTTGGCTCAATGCGAGAATCAACGTCGAACTCTCGATTATCTAGCTTGCCGATTGCCGCTTTTCTTTGCTCTGCCGTTACAGCCGGATGACGGCGTTTCGCCATCTTCTCCCAGTCCAAGAGCGCTTCCATTACAACACGCCTGACACGAGCTTCCTCGTCGGCCGTCAATTTCGACATATCGATGTCACGAAAGGGCGGTGGGTCGTTTCGGTCGCGATCGCTGCACTGCTCTGATTGCAACTCTTGAAACCGCGAGAAAAGATCACCTAGTTCAGGGAATCGTTCCTCCGCGATTGCCGTGAAGGAAAAGCTAGCGACCATGCACGATAGAAGTGAAACGCAAATTTTCATGGCAGAACGTTAACGACCACGTGGCCGCCGCGAAAGACTCACCACCTCAATAAATTCAACTCGGCGGCTCACGTGCATCGTCTGGTTCGCCGCATTCTAATGGAACAACTCAGAGGGGGAAGTCAGGCGTCTCGGCAACTATAGTCACATCGTTGTCGGCAGCAAAAATCCCACGGATTGCACGGTGAAGTCTATCAACCTCCTCAGTTGTGTCGACAAACCTGAATCGGGCCCAACTCCATTTTTTGCCTCGAGGCGTTTGCACCGTGACGCACAGATCAAGATCATCCGTATCATCGATCCGCAAGCCGTATATCCCAACACCGCAGGAAAATGGAAGCGCCGCGATCGTCATCCACCACCCCCAGTCTTCGCACACTACCTGAGTTGCTTGGTAGCCAAGCTGACCCAATTCATCTCTCAAATATTCAGCGCACGCCTTTCCGTACATGCCCTCGTTGATCAGTTCATCGGCCTCACCGGGCAGCACCCGAAGTTTTGTCGATCGAACGTGCAGAAACGGATTTGATCCCATGAAGTGGGTTTCAGTGCTGGCCTGTCGGCGAACGTCTACGATCAGCCGGCGGCGACGAAAGATCTTCCATTGTCAAAACGCCCGACTTCGCCGCTCGGTTGCATCGTTTGGTTCCCCGCGTTTCCGTTAACGGCAACCACGTTCGATCATTGTGAGTCAATCCAATCGAAGAAGCAACCAATTAGAAGCGGCAAAGTTGATGGACCACCGGCGGCACAGAATTGATCGTTCTCGATGTAGTACGCCGTCCAAGTTCGTTTTGCACCGGAGGTGCCATTCTCGACCATTGCCAGTTTACGCCCAGAGTATTCGGTGCCGGATAGGTCGATCCGCAGCGACCAGCCTGGATTGTCGAGTGTCTCGATGCGCACTCCGTACGAATGTTCCCAATCGCCGTTGCAGTGATTGTCGTACCAGTCCTGTAGTCGCGTAAGTGCGTCGGGCATCAGCTTGTAGTGACGTAGGCGCTCAATTCAGTCGGGGAACGATTGAGTTCACCTGCTTAGCAACGAAAAAAATTTTACCTTGCTAGCCGGCGTGACGCTAAGCGGGTGCAACGACTTGGTTGTACTGTGCCGCCGGGGCCTGTGCTACGTGGACCCGCCATCGCCTTCGTGTTTTATCGGTGGCGCGTCCTGTTTCTCTGGACCAAGGCAGCGTTCTGGAGAGCCCACCGCGTGCCGCGATTGGACCTTCGGTAGCGTCGGTGGCGATGTTCGGTTGTGTCGAAGAACGCTTCATGCGATCTGTCCAAGGTTTCTCGTAACAAACGCGGAGCTGGGAGGGGAACGTCCCGGCTGAAAGGAATGATGGCTGACCAGCAGAGAGCCGCACGCCGGACAGCGACAAGCCTCGTCCATCCCTGCCGCATCACAAAGCTCCTGCCAAGTCTTGGCTTCCTGCACACTGCCATCGTATCCGCTGCCCAGTGCTTGATGCGCCTGAACCAGGTCAGAATGCTGATTGCCGCTGTACAGGCCAAAGCCTCGCACGCACTGGTAGCGACGCGGCGGGACATGCTCCAGCCAACGCATCAAGAAGGTGTCAGTTGGCAAAGAAGTCACACCTTGTCGTTTGCCATCGCCACCTTCGAGTTCACTGAGCCGGTACCGAAAGACAACCCGCCCATCACCTTCTTGAAGCAACCTGGAATTGCCGATGGGGCCGCCTCGCAAATAGCGTGCGAGATAAGTCACCACGCTGGCTCCGCCTTCGTATGCGTCAAACACTTTGACGTTCCACGCTTCGCTCAATCGATACAGCAACGCATACAGCTGGTTGATCGTCCAACCTGGAGGGAGCTTGATCTTGCCGTTTCGAAAGGCTTCTTTGAGCAGTGCCTTGAACTTCCCTCGGAACTTGGTCATCAGCACCTTGCGGGGCAGCAGGCACTTCTTTTTGGCTACGATCCAGGTTCCGTTTTCCGTCAGTCCGCCGGCGGTGACCAGGACATGCAGATGCACGTGCACGTCCAGTTTCTGGTTCCAGGTGTGCAGTGCGGCAAGGATGCCCGGTCTCGCACCCATATAGTCAACAGAGCCGAGCAACTGCATCAGTGACTGCGACGCGGCTTGGAAGAACACGTCGGCGAAGGCCCGCTTGTTGAATCGCCAGATGGGGTTGAGCGAATGCGGGATGGTGAAGATGAGGTGGTGATGGGGGACCGGCAGCAAGCGTGCTTTCCAGCCATCGAGCCACTTCTCGCGAGCGAGCCACGCGCACTTGGGGCAGCATCGGTGCGAGCACGAGTTGTAGGCGACCTGGTGGAAGTGCCCATGCGGGCAACTGTTGACGTGGCCTCCCATCTCGCGAGTGCGACAATGGGTGATGCACCACGCGGCCCGGTGCATATCACCACTGAGGGCACGTGACTTCGCAAGCCTCGGGAAGTGCTTTCGCATCAACTGTTGCAGGTCGAGAGGCACGGTCACAACCTATAAGAAAACTCGACGCTCAGGAACTTATACCACAGGCCAGTACAACGATATGCTTATCCCCGGTTGGTCCGGAGGTAAGTCGGATGGATGGGTGTTCTCACCGGTTGCGTTGTCCCGTCTCAGGTTCGCAGTCTCGGACTTATCGCTGGTTGGGAGGGACTTATCGCTGGTTGCGCTGCCCTCACCTAACGTGGTGGTGCAGCACGCCGATGTCAAGCAATTTTTGCGTTTGGGAACCTGTGCTCGCTGGGCGAACGCAACCTTTGCCAGCCAAAAGCTGGTTTTTGATTCGTCAGGGGCAACCGGGCAGAGTCCCAGGGGCGAATCAACTGGCTTCGATGAAACTGGCCGTTGGCCAGTCGTCCACCTTGGCCAATGGCCAAGCTCAACATAGCCAGCGGGCAACGCCACTGGTCTTGTGTTACGCCACCCGCACGCTTTGGCCAAAGGCCAAATTCATCCACTTCATCGGGCCTAGCGTATCCGTGATCAATCGCCTCACTCGGGAAACGTGTAGTCCGGGTTGGTTGGATCGAAATCGAGGTCGGTCAACGCCGGATTGATGACCAGATCGTGGTACTCGTACGATTCGATCAGGGGCGGCGTTTCGCCTTCGGACTCTGGCCAACCAAAGCTGCGGAAGCTGACGATCAGTTTCTGCTCTTCGTCGATCACGACTTCGGCCAACGAAAAGTCATCGGGTTGATCGGTGGGTTTCGAACGTTGGATTTGCAACAGCGTCAGCGATTTTCCGTCGAAGTCATGCCCTTCTGTGCGAGTCACGCGGACGTCGGGGTTATCGATGTCGCGTGAGCCACGTTCGATCAGCTTGCGAACCAAGTTGGTCAGCCCCAGTTCGGTGATTGGGTAGCGCTGACCCCGCATCGCCAGAAAGTTGGTTGGATCCAGTTTGGCGGTCATCATGCTGCCGATGAAACCTGCTTCGCGAACCAGCAGTTGTCCATCGTTTTGATCTTCGATCCAAATCACCTCCCGTCCTTTCGCGGACTCGGGTGTTTCGAATCGCAAGTAAGCACGCAGGCCTTGGCCGGGCTCGCCACCAACGTGTCGCGTTCGGATCTTCATGAACATCTCCGACGGTTCTTGCAGAACGCCGTTGCGGTCTTGTTCGTGTTTGATCATTCGCGTCGTGTAGCCGTCGACGTTGTCGATCAAGTGCTGGAGTGATTCCTCCGCCAGTTTCAAGACATCCTCCATGGGGACATCCGACGAAGCGATGTTCGTTTGGCCGTCTGATGTTTCACCTGATGCCGTTTGCTTGGATCCGACGACGGTCGGTGGAGTTGCCACGGAGGATGGTGATTGCTTGCCTCTGAGTATCCACCCCAAACCAATCCCGATTACTAAACACGATAGTCCAACCAAAAGCGATCGGCCTGGGCCGCGGGAAGGAGCGTTGGCATCGGACTCGGTTGATGCGGCAGAGTTGGACGCGGCAGAGTTCGGAGAAGATTCAGTGACCATGAGATCAGGAATTTGTGGAGGGCAAGAAAAAACCTCCCTGGATCCACCCGGCAAACGGGCCGGCCCAGAGAGGTTTGAAAGCAGTGTCGATTTCAATCATCTGGCGAGCAGGCGATCGAAACGAAAATCACTCAGAAGCCTTGGTTCATCTTGGCTTGCTGAGCTTGTCGAGCGGCCGCACCGATGGCTTGCAGCATGCCATCACCGATGACGAAGCGGCTGATTTGACCATTGGCAATGGCTTCGGAAACGATTCGCAGTTCGCCCGCGTCATCGGCTCGTGAAAGAGCGTCGATCATGGCGGCGATCGCGTCGTTGTTTTCGACCGATTGAGCGAACTGAAGGATCGGCATCAGGTTGACTTGAATTTGCATCAACGTGTTGCCTGATGGAGCCACTGGAGTGGCTTCTGAATCGATCAATTGTTTCATCAAAGGCAGGCTGTCGTCACCCAGTGCAACGTAGATTGCTTTGGGGCCCGTTCCGATGTGAACGCGAACTTGTTCGCCAAAGATCTTGCGAACTTCGTCTTCGTCAGCGGGCACGTCGGCTTCCACCAAGTGCATGTTGACGCCTTTGTAGTTGTTGACGTCGAACTCGAAACGAGGTGCGTCGCCACGGCCTTGGACTTTTGCAGCGACGTCTTTGACGATGCTAGCTGCTTCTCCGCCATCGGATACAAACGCACCCAGAGCGAATTGAAGTTTGTTGGCGTCGGTCAGCAACAGAGCACCGAAGTCCGATTTGCCTTCTTTGGCCGAATCCATCATCAGTTCCACCACACGGCGGATCATGTCCGTCGCTTCGGCTTGCTCGGATTCACTCAGCTTGTCGGTTTGGCTCAAGGCCGAACCCAACATTTGCATCGCGCCGTCGACGCTGGTTTGTGCTTGTTCAAGAGCTTCGGGGCCGATCGAGCTGGCGAAGTGAACATAGCCAGCCGCATCGTCGCGAACGACGCTGCTGTAAGCCGATGGAATGGGCTTTTGTCCGTCGTACATGCGAGCCAGCTTGGAACCTGGGACGGCGGTGAATTCCGTTTCCAACAACACGCGACGATTGGCGGAATCGATGTCGATTCCAATCATCAGTTCTTTGGTTTGATCGATGACTTGTTCGAGTTGTTCGATCGATTGGGCAGCGTATTCCATTGCGGCTTCGTCGCCGTTTTGTTGCTGCTTCATCGCTTGGTCAAATCCTTGGCGAATTTGTCCAATCAAAGCGTCGCGCATTGGCGGTGGGACTTGTTGAACGTCCAACCGAACCGCGATGTCGTATTCAGCTCCCATTTCGCTGATCAGGGCCGATGGGTCGGCGGGAGCACGGTCCAAAACGGCGCGGTTGCGAGCCAGGACTGCCCAGTTACCAACCTGGCGAATGAACACTGTGTTGGCACCGATGGCGATCACCATTGTGCCGTCGTCCAGCTCGTCGGCAGGACCGACTTGAGCTTCCATGCGTTTGAGCACGGTTTTGACATTCGATGTTGGCAGCAAGGCGATGGGTTCGGGTGCACCGTCAATCAATGGCACGACAATGCCAACGGGCTGGGATGTGTCGAGACCTTGTGTGAAGGTTCCGGCCATCATGGCGAACATACCGCCCAATTGTGGTTGGCCGATCGCACCACTGAAGTAGTTCAGGTCGCGAGTCAATTGATCAATGCTGCCCAGCGTGACCACGACGACTGGTTCAGTGGATTGTCCCGCAACGGCACTGCCGCCACCGGGAATCAGTTTTTCTTGAGCCGTCACCGAAGTGAACGGTGATGCGATACCCGCAATAGCGACCAGAGCGGCCAACGCGAACGTGGCAACTCGGGAAACGCCTGGGCGGGCGGGTTGGAAACGGGCGTACGACAATCTCACGGGTGCGTCCTTTGTCGGATCAAATTGGAAATTGAAAGGCAAGAGCTTCAACTGTAAGGCCGTGTCATCTCAAGAACAGGGCGCCTACGAAGAAAGGTACCCAGGCGGATTCGCCGAAGTTTCAGCAATGTTGGCAATTTAGGCGAGATTCTTTTCGGATAATTTCGCGTCGCCGTGGCTGCCCGGATCGTCGACTCCCGCCGCGATCTCGGCTTCGTCGTCCGCTTCCTCCTGGATTTCCCGCTCCAATCGAGCGATCGCGAGCCGGATCAATCGCGTTTCCCGACGAGCGACCGCCAATTCAGCTTGCAGCCGTTCGATTTGGCGTTTCTTGTCGGTTTTGAACAGCCGCGTTGCGACGCCCAAGATCACCAGGGCCCGAAACCCTTTTAGAGCGGTGCCTCGCAAGCGATAGGCCCGCGCGAGCTTTGCAATTTGCGGGATTTTCGCGAGCTTCGCCAACCGGGTTCCGCGAACCGCTTGCATCGATCGCAAGAAAGAGAAAAACGGCAGCAAGATGATCGCGAGATCGACCCAGTTCTGGCGGATGTAGTGGATCTTTTTCTCGGCGATGGAAACCATCAGGATGAATTCAGCCGCGAAAGCGAACCAGATCACGCCGGTGCCGACGTGCAATGCGATTCGCAGCCATTGATGCTGAGCGACTTGTTCTTTGAGAAAGAATTCCGTGACCAACACGGGCAAGATCAGCAACGCGATGCCAATCATGGGAACGCTGAAGTGTTGAGCTAAACGGCGACGCAGTCGTTTGTTGGTGCGTTGCCATGACATGACCGGCAACCAAAGCTGACCGTGCATTTCGTAGCTGCGAGCACACATCCGCAGCGACGGGCAAATGCAGAACATCAACGTGAAGAAGTGAAACCATCGCATCGAGCGAGACTTCGGCCGGATGATCCAGTGATAGATGGATTCGATGATCACGATCGGCCAAATGGCAGCCATCGAAAGAATGGCGAGTCGTTCGAACCACATCCCTAAGTAGGTGGAATCAACCCGGAGGACGTAATCTTCCGCGTGAGCTTGGGTGGTCGTTTCGCGAAGATTGGGGACGTCGACCCACATCACAATCAAGATCGCTTGGCACACCAAGAACCACACGGAAATCGCAAACATCCACGGCGCCGTGATGCGTGCGATTTTGGTGTGAATGGGGGAGTGCAAATGCGAGGTCATGAAGTGCGGATGCCACCAGCGAAGACTTGCCATACGGAACTGGCGGCCTCGACATCATTTTTCGCGGCCGCTGCACGACCATAAACGATTCGGTTGTAAGCATCGACGACCTGGATCGCAGATTGACCCAGCGTGGGGAATTGCACCGCGACTCGTCGAACAAATTCGGACGGAGTTTCATCCGGCGATCGTTCGACACCCTGTTCGCGGCACCAAGCTTCCAAGGCTTGGAAAGTCACCACCACCACCTTGCGCGGATCGGGATCGCCCACCGGATTGCGGAACGATGAGAACGGTCGCGGCGGCGTCTCGGGTTGGAGCTTCTTCGGGGAAGGTTGTTGCGCGGTCGTTTCTCGATCTTCCTCCGCAAACAGGCTGTCCCACCACGCCATGATGGCGTCCAAGTTGCGAAAGATGAAAATCGCGATGAATGCAAACAAACCAAGGAAGATCAACCATTTCAGCATTCCCGCGATGGTGCTGAACACGCCACTCAGTGGAGGCGAACGGTCCGGTGGCGGCTTGGACCGAGCCGAAAGTGGTTCCTTCTGCTGATTCGAGTTCTGGTTTTGGTTCTCTGATGGCGGCCGGGACTGCTCGTTGTTTTGTTTCGATTGATCAGATTCTTGCTTGGATTGTTCAGCGGATTCGTTCTTGGACGATTGAAATTCGTTCGCCGAGTCGGATTCAGCGTTCGAGGAATCTTGTTCGCCGCTTTTCGAATCATCGCCTGCGGAGTTGGATGCGTCCGATTTGGATGCGTCCGATTTGGATTCGCTTCCTGGACTCGAATCGGAAGAGGATTCGTTTGCTGATTGAGGGGACTGGTTTTGCTGCGATTGGCTTTGCGACGGTTGGCTGTTTTGCTCGGTCTTTGTTTGTTGTTGGTTGCCTGAGTTCTTGGAGTCGCTGGACGTCGATTGACTTTTAGAGTTGTTCTTTTCACCGCCAGCAGGTTGATCGCTGCCGGGGTCTTGTCCTTTTCCCTGTTTCTTTCCGCCAGGGTCACTTCCTGCCGGTCCGTCTTCGCGATTGCCCTTTTGCCCGCCCGCTTTTGCCCCGGATTGAGTTTCGCCGCTGGGCGATCCGTCCGGACCGGTCTCAGATGATTTGGCGTCGTTTTCGTCACTGATCTCCGCTCCTTCATCACCCCAGCCATATTCGCTGGCGGACAACGGCGATCGGTTGGTGAGGAACTCAGGTGCCTTTAGCGACGCAATTGCTTTGCCGGGCAGTGGAGCGACGTAGGCGATCATCAAAATCAGCCCGATGATGACGATGCCGCCGGCGAGCCAAGCGATCGTTGCATCCAGAGGCATTTCCGTTTGGCGTTGCCGCAGATAACGACGAAGGTTCAGAAACGATGTCACGACCAACAGCGACAACGCAGAGAACAGATACAGCGTCAGCAGGATTCTGGCGAGGTTCCACGATTTGGAATCACCGCCAAGAAAGAACTGGCCCAGGCCAAACAGCGGCAATGCACCGAGTGCCAACCACAACACCGTTCGACCAGGTTGATGGCCGGCGGCAGGATTCTTTTTGGTCCGTTTGGATTTGGCCGACGCATCTGTGTCGTCCGATTTCGGTTTGGATGGTGAGGCCGCGGTTTGGTGTTGCTGCCGCCGAAGCTTGAGAAACGACAAACCACTGTCGACCAAACCTTGGCCACTGCTGTCGATGGAATCATCCACGATTGTGCAATCGTGAACGATTTTGTCGGCCAAATATCCGACGATCCACACGATCCCAATCGAAAAGATCGGGTCACCGACGTACGCGACCAAGACGTAGACCGTCGCGAGACCGAGCGCGATCGCGTACAGAGACGAGTACTGACGGTCATTTTCGATGGTGATTCGAGCGACCGCGGTGGCTCCCATCGAGTACATCAGCATCGTCCACACCAACGCGCCCGAGTATCCACCCGAATACAGGACGATGCACAAGAAGCTCGCCAGGCTGAACAGCATCACGAAGATCAGCACCGGCGCGATCGCGATGGCGGCGTAGTCGGCGGCGGTGTGATGCAGTCGGCTCAAGAAGATGCCGTTTTGCTAGCTGGCCTGCCCGTGCGCGGCGTCACCGGCTTCGTTGGGATGCGATTGTTTCCATCGCCGCATGGCAGGTTCAATCGTACTCATTGGAACCCAACGCTGCCGAGTCTTTGAGCTCTGCACCAGCGTTTCGGGAGAGATTTTCCCCCGGTCGATGCGAAGCAATAACTCGGGTTCGCTAATTGGACCGATCCGTTTTGTCGTATGAAACCATCCGTGGCTCATGTAATACCATTGGGCACTCATATGCTCCTCCACTGGGTTGCGGAACTCCCTTTATCTTAGTGATTTTGTCACATCGATTACAGCTGATTTCGGGGTGATTCTTACGCGTCAAGGGTGGTGAGTATGCCTCTATGGGGGCGATTTTTGCGTGCGCCCAGCCACCGAAAACCGTCTTGTGACAACGGTGATGAAACCAGTACTTTGGCGTTGGACGGTCCAAGGTGGATGCCGTTGATACCCGCCGAATCAACCACTCAGATTGGTGGTGGTTTTCACGAAAACTGGTTTTTAAGTGATGGGGCAAGGCGAAACGAACGCTCGAACGACATGGCGGAACGACTTTGGTCGCGACGTGTGGCGACCTTTCTGCGATCCTTTCGCAATCGCGGTTTGGCGATGTTTGGTTGGTTTCGTGGTTTGCAGTTTTGGCGTGACAGACGCCCTCGCGCAAACCAGCGAAAAAATCGTCGTTTTGCCGCGTTTTGGCACTCCTTCGTGTGAATTGAATGAGTCAGTCATACGATTCCGAATCGAAAGCGAAGTGGACTCGACGGATGACGAATCCACCTCCGTCGACGGCCCCGTTGGTCAATTGACTTTGTCGGGACGACTGGACATCCGATCCGCCGACACAAATGACTTGATCGGGCAAGTTGCCATTTCGCCAGACACGGTTTCAGAACCGATCACGATCACCCAACCAGGAATCTATGACGTGCAAATGCGCGTCCCACGAGATCATTCCGGTTGGCAACGTTGGCTGCGATTGGATTCGCTGACCGAAAGCGACGCGACTGATGTTGTTCGCAGTTGGACAGTCGTTGCCTTGCCCGAGAACAAGCCCACAGAAGCAGCATCCAACAAAAGCAACGTCGGCAAAAGCAACGCTGGCAAGCTTGCCGCGAAGAAGATTCCGACGCGTCAAGTGATGACGCATGTCGATGTGCCCACGTTGCGATCATGGTGCTCAACCGCGACAGCGGAAGCGTCCGAAGAGGAACGCTCGCTGTTGAGTTGGAAATGGCGAAGTGAAGGTGCACCGCTTTCTCAAGACGCAATGATCTGGCAAGCACGTTTGAAGTGCGTGAAACGGGAAATCAAAGCTATCCGTGAACAGGGCGTGGATGGTATTGTGTTGCCGATCGCAACCGTATCGCCGAGCGATCCATCAGAAACAGAGACAAACGATTTTCATCCGACGGACGACGCGTTGCTCGTTCGTTTAGCCGCCGAAGAAATGGTCCAAGCGGACGGCCAGGTTTGGCTGGAACCACCGCGTTTGCCATGTGGTGCGCCGGTGGACGAACTGGTGGGAATTTGGAATCAGTTTTGGGGTGATGGCCGAGCGACAGGTTTTGTCGTGCGATGGCAATCGGACACGATTCATTGCCGGCAATGTGGGCATCATCATGGAACCGATGCCTTGCTGCCGATCATCGCCGACTTGAATGATCAGCATTTGATCTTGGTCGAGAACGCGACCGCGGATTCTTCTTCGACCGAGGATGCAAATCAAATCGCCGCGGAAGTTCCTTCGCTGCAACAAGCACTCACTGAGATTCGCAGTTCCCAATCGGAGCGGGCGATCGGACAAGTTTGGCTTCTGCGAGATCAGCGACGACAGCCCCCACCGCGTTTGAGCAGTCACTTCCAAGTCGTTGATGGTGGAGCCTTCGGTCCAGCGGACGCGGTTTGGTTGGGGCATCGAAAATCCGCAACGACAGAGCTGTCCTCCTCTTTCAGTCACGATGCAGCGTTGACGGAAGAGATGGACGAGCAATGGATCCGATGGTGGGACGGAGTTTCAGCATCGGGCAAGCAATCCAGCGTTTTGTCAGCATCACGATTCGTGCTGGCGGATCTGGAAATGCTCGACACATCCAGCGGAGTTGCCGCATGTCATGCATGGAAAAACTGGAGCGATGAGCTGTCGTTGGTTTCCGCCGAAGCGTCCGCAGGCAAACAGAAATCGATCGATGGTTTGGTGACAGTAGCGACGCATTCCGCCAGCCAATCGTTGGTACTGGTCAATCGTGCACCGTGGTCAATGAGCATCACGCTCACCACAACGGAAGCAACGAATTGGTCAAAAGATGCGGGTGACGATGCCGGTCGTCTGACGCTGACGGTGCCCGAGCAAACACCGCTGGGAGCGAGATTGAAATTGCCACCAGGTCAGATGGTGATTTGCCGGAGCGAGTCGCCGCTGCCTCGCAATTTGGCGTGGACGGGTTACGTATCCGACCCCGCCACGATGATTCCGCGAATCACCGAACAAGTCACGATGGTGGTCGAGCATGTTGGTTTGCTGAGTGAGCTGGATCGGTTGCCTCGATCATTGAACGTCACCCCTGAAGCAAACGATACTCAGGGCGCGCCCGCGAGATCTTCCATTGATCGTTGGAATCCCGGTCGTGTGATTCAAGCCAGCACCACTTTGTTGCGTTCGCCAAAGCCATCGGCGCCGCAGCCCAAACTCAAGACCCCCGAGTCCTTGCTCACCAACGGTGGTTTCGAACAAAAAAGTCTGACGGATGCGAGTACGCGGTTGGGCATTCCCAATTGGATGCACGCTCAGCATCCCGCCGATGCGGTCAAACTCGATCCTCGATCCGCGTTCCGTGGCGAACAAAGCGTTCGATTGGCTGCGCGTGATTCGTCGGGAACTCAGGCTTGGTTGATCAGCAAAAACATTGCCACTCCAAACGCCGGACGCGTCGCGATCTCGATGGCACTAAGAGGTTTTCGCGAACCGAGCAAAGAAGTTGCCAAGCCGAGCGAGAGCACTTCGCCGATTGGCAATCCGGTTTCGCGGAATTCCGCGTGGGCTCAAGCAAACCAGCCCGGAACCGGCAATTTAGCTCGCACAAATGCGAATGAGAAACAATCCAACACGCTGACGTTGCGGGTCGCTTTGGAAGGCTCGCTCGACGGACAACCATGCCGTCATTCTCGCGAGGTCGAGGTGCCGGTCGATGGCAAGTGGCAAGACTCAACCGTGGTCCTGGAGTGGTTGAACATCGATGTTGAGAACACGCGGGACTTGCGAGTGACGATCGACAATTTGTCGGACGGAATCATTTGGGTGGATGACGTTTTTGTGACGGACTGGTTCGCCAGCCGTTCCGAACGAGCTGAGATTCAAAGCTTGGCTTATCTGGCTGTCCAAGGATTGCAGCGTGATGACATCAAAGCACCCGCCCAGCTGTTGAACCAGTTTTGGGCCAAGCAGTTGCTTCAATTTGCCAAGCGTCGATCGACGGATCCCCGACGCGCTGAGGTGAACCGACCTTTGGTTGAGCCGGGGTTCAGCGGAGCGACCGCGACAACGGTTTCGGCCACCCCCCGCACGTTCGGAGCCGCCGACCGTGGAGCATCTTTGGCGGCGGTCAACACAGCGGGTTTGTCAGCGACTTCACCATTGTTCAATAACATGCCGGCCCAAAAACCGGATGGTGAACGCCCCCCCGTTGAACCGGCGAATTCGCCACCTGTGGTGGATTCGCCCATGCAGAACAATGGTGTAACCGACAGAATTCGCAACTGGTTACCGCAGTCGTTAAGATTTTGAGTCCTACTTGATCAGTCGAACGCCCTTCCGAGGTTTGGCTTATGTCCCAATCGCATCGATCAGAAACTGCGAACGCTAAGAAGAGCAGTCGGTCATCCCTTCGTTTTTGGGGGCGACTCGTCGCCGTGGTGTTAGCCGTGACTTTGGTCGTTGGCGGGATGGTGAGTTATTGGGCCGTGTGGCAATCGCGACAGGTGCCTGATTTCTACAAGCGGGCGTTCAATCAATCTGATCAAGCGATGCAGGTCGCCAGGAATCAGCTGCAGTTCGATGTCGAACAATTGCAGTCTGATCTTTCGCGACGTGGTTCTTGGAACGCTTCGTTCAGCGAAGACGAAATCAACGCTTGGTTGTCCGATCAGTTGCCGGAACGTTTTGATCGATTGTCAAAACGTGGCGTTCGCGAACCAGCCATTGCGATCGAAGACGGACAAATTCTGGCTGCCGTTCGTTATCAGTCATCACGTTGGGACACGGTGGTGTCTTGCCGGTTGTCGGTGGAGATGACCGAAGAACCCAACCTGCTGGCCATTCACTTGTCAGATCTCAAAGCTGGCGCGCTTCCGCTGCCACTCGAACCGTTTGTTCGTCGTATCAGTCGTGAGGCCGCTCTGGGGGATTTGGATATTCGTTGGGACTTCACCGAGGATGGACCGATCGCTTTGGTGCATATCCCACCAGAAGACCCGCACTACGCCTTTGCACCCTTGGTCATCGAGCTGGTGAGTTTGACCGCCGGACGCTTGCGATTGTCTGGCCAAGCCGGCCAATTGGCGCAGGATTTCTACTCACCTCGTGGTCCACTGCATCGGTTTGTGTCGTTTCGCAAACAGACACAACCTTCGAATGAAACAGAAAACGAAACCACCAAATCGCAAAGCAAACCGACGGATGGTCGTTCAGCTTCCGCAGACGTCGAGCTTGAACAAAGCTCCGACGAAGAGCTCATGACAAGCGACCGGGGCTTCGATCAGCGTCACGCTGATTCTGGTGCCTCGGGAACGAAGGCATCCGGTCAACGTTGGATGGTCAGAAAGCCATCCCACACAACGCCCGCCATCTTGCGGACTCGTTCAGACGAATCGCTGTCGCAGTTCCAGTGATCACGCTGGAAGGTGAGTTGGAACTTTTGCATCTTGCTTGACGAGACTGAGTCGACGACCCGTTCCAATTCGACACTCGTGCGGAACACAGCCCGTTCCGCGGCGGTCTCCAGTGCGGCAGTGACCACTCGATGCGTTCCGCGTGCGATCTGAGTGACGCTGCCTCGATTGTTGGAAATGGGACCTTCGTAATCCAAGTATCGACGGCGATGGTCCGGCAACCAAGTCATCGGAATCTGATGATCGGTTCTCAGTTTCGCAAAGTTCAGGTCGATGACCGGAGTCGCGAACGTCCATAGCTCGCCACCGTCTGTAACTTCGAACATCCAATCAAGGTGATCACCACGAGAGACGGTGTCGTTCGTCAATGAATGTTCGGTCGCGGGTTGTGGAACACGGTGATGCAACACGACGCATCGCAACGGGATTGCTGTGTCCGATCGTGTTGAGCTTTCCGTGGAGGGGCTCACGACAACGGAGGCAATTGGTGACCCATCTTTTCGCGTTTCGTTTCCAAGTAGCGAACGTTGTGTTCGTTGGTTGGTGGAACGATCGGCACTTGGTCAACAACTTTCAGGTCAAAGCCACGAAGATTGAACGCTTTCGTTTTCTTCGGGTTGTTTGTGAGCAAGCGGACCTCCGACAAACCGAGGTCTTTTAGGATTTGCAGTCCGACGCCGTAGTCACGCATGTCGGCTTTGAATCCGAGTGCGTGGTTGGCTTCGACGGTGTCCATGCCTTTGTCTTGCAATGCGTAGGCACGAATCTTTTGTGCCAAACCAATTCCGCGACCTTCCTGCGGCAAGTAGATCAACGCACCACGGCCTTCGCGGCTGATCATGTCCAATGCCATGTGAAGTTGGTCGCCGCAATCGCAACGCAGCGACTGGATCAAATCGCCGGTGAAGCAACTGCTGTGCATTCGAACCAGTGGTGGTGTGCCGGGAGCGGTCAGGTCACCAAACACGATCGCGATTGGTTCTTGTGCTTCGTAGTTGACTTCGTAAACGATGATTTCAAAGTCGCCGTATCGGGTCGGCAATTCCGACGTGGCGGCGCGGCTGACGAGTTTCTCGCTGACGCGTCGATGTGCGATCAAGTGTTCGATGCTGATGATCTTCAGATCGTGTTGTTTGGCCAGTCGAGCCAGGTCGTCGCGGGAGGCGCGGTCGCCGGTTTCGTTCAGCACCTCGCACAGAACACCAACGGGAGCCAGCCCGGCCATGCGAGAGAGGTCGATCGCGGCTTCGGTGTGTCCGGCGCGACGCAGCACGCCGCCTTCTTTGGCCAGCAACGGGTACACGTGACCGGGACGCACGAAGTCTTCTTGGGTGGCTTCTGAGTCGGTCAAACGACGGATGGTCTCGCTGCGTTCCGCCGCCGTGATTCCCGTTTTCGCCGTTGCGATGTCGATCGGCGTCATGAAAGCCGTCTGCAGCGGGGCGTTGTTTTGCGGCACGACTGGGGTCAATTCCAAGCGTTTGCAGACTTCCGGCAGGACCGAAACACACAACTGTCCACGCCCACCGAGGATGAAATTGATTAACTCCGGCGTGGCTTTTTCGCCCGCACAAATGAAGTCACCTTCGTTTTCACGGTCTTCCGCGTCGATCACGATGATGACTTCGCCTCGCGCAATGGCTTCGACGGCTTCGGGAATCGTGTTCAACTCAATCGAGGATGACATATTGGGCAGATCAGGTCGGCGATGGGGGGAAGGTGGAAGCCACTGCGTCGAAATGGCAATGACTCGGCAATGGACCTAGCTCTATTATACGTGTTGTGCAAACCTCGCCTACGGACCCAAATATGACGCAGATGACTTCTTCAATCCGTCGCTCGACCTCATTGGTGCATTTACGGGGGGCCGTCCCACGGAAGTGCTCGATGCGGAAACTTCTGCTGGCTCAAGTGGGTGGCTTGGTTGCCTGGGGATTGGTTCTGGCATCCACTCCGGCTTGGTCCGCGGATGGTGGAAATGCGGATCCCGTGGCTGAAGCCGCCACCGAAAAGAACACGACCGACCCGGTACCCGCCGTTCAAACCAGCGACGCAGTGGAAGACCCGGGCCAGTCCGTCGAAGTGCGGCAATTTCTCGATCTTCGATACAGCGAGTCAGACGGAACCGCCGGATTGTTTGACTTGCACATTCCGGTATCTGACCAGCACACGATCACGACCAGCGATGCCGGTGAAGTCATCGTGGAAGGTGAGCCTCGGCCGGCGGTGTTGATGATTCACGGTGGCGGTTGGGCGATCGGTGACAAGTGGACTCTGCGAGCGTATTGCGATCGGCTGGCCCAGTTGGGCTTTATCGTGGTCAACATGAATTATCGATTGGCACCACAGCACCAATTCCCTCGGCAGGTTGACGATGTTCGGCAGGTCCTGCTGCAATTGGTGGAGCATGCTGACGATTGGAAAATCGATTTGAGCCGCGTTGGCATGTTTGGCTATTCCGCGGGAGGCCACCTGTCGGCGTTGATTGGAGTGTTGGGAAACGAAGAACGCTCCACGCAAATGCTGGCCAGCGAGTGGCCACGCGACGACCCACGCTGGGAACTCTTGCCACCCATCGCCGCGGTGTGTGCCGGTGGTCCTCCGTGTGACTTCCGAATCGTTCCCGATGACAACGCGGGGTTGAGCTACTTTTTGGGTGGCACACCGCGGGAAGTCCCGAACAACTACGTGGCAGCTTCGCCGACCGCGCACGTGTCACCGGGCGATCCGCCGACGCAGTTGATTCACGGCGAAAAGGATTTGTTGGTGCCGATTGAGAACAGCGAAAAATTCGCGGCTGCGTTGATGGAAGCTGGTGTCGCGGTCTCGCTGACTGTGGTTGAGAACCAAGGGCACATGATGACCTTGTTTCATCCGAAGACGAAACAACACATTAAAGACTTCTTCACCAAACACCTTCTGCAGCGTTAGTTTGCCAATCGGCAAAGTTGTCTTATCCGAGTTGGTTGTGATCAGCCCAAGACGGCCAAGGCAACGGCCAGGGTCAGCAACGCCGCGCCGGACAAACGCGTCAACAGGAGTTTGCCGCTGAGGTTGGCTTCGTCACCGCCCCAAATTTTCGCGGCCGCATAAGCGAGCAGCACACCCCATAGGCCACGAAGCGAATAGACAACGTTGAGTCGCGCCGCATCGCCGAACAGCGAGACCGCGATGGTGATGCAGAACGCTTGGCTGGCCAGCAAAATGACGGCCGGAACCATCAGCTTCCAGTTGCCGTTGGAAACGACCGGTTTCCAACGAACCCAAGGCAAAGCCAGCAACGACAAACCCGCGACGATCACGAACACGGCAGGCAGGAACCGTGTTGATCCCCAATCGGGAGACCAGCGTTGGACCAAGATGTCAAACGTGGCGTAGCAGCACGCCGCCGAAAGAGCGAGCAGAATCGTCAGTCCGATTCGCCTTGGGTGATGTTGTCCCGTCCACTGGATCAGAGCGATGCCGGTCGCGGCCAGCAACGCCGCACCCCATATCGCACTGGGGACTCCGTTGGCCGATGACAATGCAAGCAGGCAGGTGACAAAGACGACCTTCACGCCGAACACCGGCGTTGCGATCGACACGTCCCCGACTTCCACGGCGGTGAACGTCAATAGCAACCCCATCATGAACAGCACTGCCACGATGGCGGGTTGCCACCAATTCAGCCAATACGTCTCCGGTCCGTCGAACAACCACAGCAAGGACATCAAACCGGCGCTGCCCATGTTCACGCAGAACAACAACGCGACTTGGCCCACGCCATCGGGGCGGACGTCGGATCGGCTGACTCGTTTGACAAAGATCAGGCCGCACACGAAGAGGATGCTGGCCAGCAAAGGAAGTAATAGGTGCATGGCGGAAACGATACCGCTCGTCGCCCCGACGCGATAGTTGAAACGCGGGGCTGAGCTCTTGATTCGATCGCATGGATGTGGCAGGTCACCATATCGCTGACCTTCAGTTTCAAGTGCGTCCTGTTTGGGCGAAATTTGCCGGCGTTCTTGTGCTGTCGAGATTCCCGACGAGAATTCAGGGGGATGGTATCCGCTCCTGTGATATTGGCCTAAGAATCGCACGGTGTTAATCATTGGCCGCGAAGCGAATTGCAGGTATTCCCTGACTTGCTGCGACTTCCTAAATTTTCGTTCTGCTCAAACACTTCGTATGGAAAAGAACACCGACCTGACCAGCGACGATCAACGCACCCGGGATGACACCGGTGCGGATTCGGAAGCGACCGTTGTGGTCGGGGAGTCATCGTTTTTGCTCAGTGCAATCGACGCACCCCAAATTTGGTCCGCTCGTCAGATTCAGGGGCATGTTGGCGGCTACGAATTGGTGCGAGAGATTGGCCGCGGCGGGTTTGGAATCGTTTACCTCGCGCATGATCAGAAACTCAAACGTGATGTGGCGATCAAAATTGCTCGTCCCGAAGTTGTCCGTGACAAGGTTGCGGTTCGGCGATTTCAGGAGGAAGCTCAATCTGCCGCTCGCTTGGATCATCCCGGCATCATTTCGATCTACGACTGTGGTGTACAAGACGATTTGCACTACTACGTGATGCCCTATCTGACCGGGCAACACTTGGGCGATTGGTTGGCTGGGCTATCTGCTCCGATGTCTGAATCGCAAGCGGCCGAGTTGATGATTCAGATTGCAAACGCCGTTCAGTATGGTCATGAGTCGGGGATCATCCATCGAGATCTCAAGCCGCAGAACATCCTGATGCAGCAAACCTCCAGCGGCGAATTGCGAAAGCCAGTGGTGTTAGATTTTGGGTTGTGTGCACACACGGATTCGACCGTCGCCACGACGACTCGAATCGCGGGCACGCCTCGCTACATTGCGCCTGAACAAGCCATGTTTGGCAATCGTCAAATCACACCGAAGAGCGATATCTATTCGCTCGGCGTGATGCTGTATCAGATGCTGACGGGGACCACGCCTTTAGCACCGGAAAGTTTTGCCGAAGCGGTCCTGATGCTGCATCACACTTCAATCGAAGGTCCGCAAAAACATCGACCGAATTTGTCCAATGCGATGCAGGCGATCTGTTTGAAGTGTCTGAGACGTGATCCGGATCTGCGTTATGAATCAGCCTCAGCTTTAGCCGCCGATTTACAACGTTTGATCGATGGTGAACCCATTGAGGCGAAGAGTCCCGGACTGATGGAACGTTTTGGGTACGAGCTGTACCATGGATCCCTGGCGAAGGTTTTTGGTTGGGCCGTCATCGGCATCAACTTCTTTATTTGGGCTTGGGCCGCGATCGGCGCGATCTTCGTTTGGCAGCGACATTTGCATGTCCCCGGTCTGGCGGAGTCGCTGCCGGAGTTCATCTTCTTTGTCGTGTTGGTGGTCATGCCTTTCCACCTGCTGGGTGCTCACGCCGGATACATGATGATTTGCAAGACCAAAAACTATCGATGGTTGGCATTCATGAGCGCCATCTCGTTGGTTTGGTCCATAGTTCAGGCGACCAACTTGTTCAGCGACGGGACCACGCTGAGACTCTACGAGGGGAGAGTGGTGGCGACGACCCTCGTGTTTCTGGTGATTGCGCCCGCGTTCTTTGCTCAAAGCTGCATGCTCGCTGCGGGAGCCTGGACCGCTTGGCGTCGAAATCGAGCTAGCGTTTGATGGAAAACTCGATTTCGTTCTGGCCATACTTCTTGCCGTGAACGTCCTCCATCGTCAAACGCAACCGATAGCTTCCCGGTTCCAAGGACTCAGGCAAGTACATCTGGTAGGCGATGAAGTAGTCACGAAGTTTGTTCTTTGAAAGCTGTTTGTCGACGGGCAACGATTGGCTAGCGACTCTGCGTCCTGAATCGTCAAGCAGATCGTAGCTGCCCTGCAACATGGTTTCGAAGCCTTCTTTGCCGGCATCGCTGCTCCGCTTGGCCACAAAGTTCTCAATCTCGCAGTACAAGATGACTTGTTGACCGGGATCAAACTGCCGTTTCGGAAACGGTTTGACTTGGCCGTACGCTTCGATCTCGGTGCAGAATTCCAAGGCGCGAACATCAAGTGAATCGGTAGCCGCCGCGAGGAACTCGGTCGCTTGACGAATTTGCGGAAGTGCCGAGCTGAAGCGTCGCGATGAAACGGGGTGCCCATTCGGATCGATGATGGTCCAAAGGCCGAGCAATTGATGACGCAGGTACTCTTGTTCTTGCGTGGTCAAACCTTCCAGTTTGTCGACCGCACGATCTGGGTCACCGGACAGAACCATCAAGTGACGCTTGATGATTTGGCGGCGTTGTTTCTGAGCCTCTGATTCGTTTGGTTCGGCTTGTCCCAGTCGCTTCAGCAGAGCGTCATAAAGTTCGGAGTCGCTGAGCGATTCAACGTTTGCCGCTGGAGCAACCGCGGACGATGCTGGCGTCTTGGGCAGTTCGGTTGCCGAGACTTGTTGGACTTTGACGACGTTGCCATTGTCGGTCGTTGTTTCAATGTGGTCCGACAGAGTGTGTGTGGCTTCCGGTGTGGCAGCGGTCTTGTCAGAGAAGTTCCATGACGCGGGTGCCTCGGACTGTGACGATGAGTCCTCGGTGTCGTTCATGCTGAACGACTCTTCGTCGAAGATGTCTTCGAGAACTTGATCGGTGAAGTTGAACTCAGAGATTGGCTGAGCTGCTTGGGCCACGTTGTTGGTCGCAGATTCCAATGGTGATGCGGGTGCACCGGGTTCGTTTGCTGCGATTGTGTCGGACGCGGGCTCGAGGGAAGTCTTGGGATGGTACTCCGCCGCGATCCGTTGTGGTGTCAGGCCTCGGTCGACCACTTCGTCGGGAAGTGCTGGCAGCGAATCCAATGACGCTTCCAAAATGTCATCGATGCTGGCGGGTTGGTTGGTTGGTTTTGCCTTCTTGTAAGACATCGCCATCAGACGGCGGATCGCTTCACGCTGCACTTCAGGAGGGTGATTCTTCAGCGCGTCTTGGATCATGCTGACGTCAACGCCCGCATAAGTGTCCGGTGAGCTGGCTTCTTTCGCGGCGGGGTGGTTCTTCGGTTGAGCGGCTCGGTTCGCGTTTGCGATTGACGGTGAATCGCTGACGTAACTGACCTGCCGAGTTGCAGCGCCGAGTTGATTTGACGACATGTCGTCTGAACCGGGTGCCGGGGCGGTCGCCTGCCTGGACTCAGGTTGCGCAGTGTTTGCATTGGGCGCGGATGTCGATCCCGAATCTTTTCGTGTGATCGGAGTCTTCGCGGTTGCGAGTCGTTGCGGGACTTCTTCCAGGAGCGTCTCGGGTGTCGCGTCTTCGCCCGAGATGAAAATGTCCGATGGTCCCTGATTGGCGTGCCTTTCGAGACTGGACCTGCCGTTCAGCGGTGAGAACAATCGCGAACGATGGCATCCCAGGCTGGTGAGTCCGGCGGCCAACAAGGCAACAGCCAATCCCGAGCGTGTCAGCGACGATGGTCGCAAGGACCATTCGGTGAACGTGTGCGGGAGGAGGAGACGTGGCGAGGACATGACGAACCTGGCATCGGAGACGGGGGACAATCGACCGGCCAGACGCTACGAAATGAATGCCGTCGGGAACAACGTCAATTTGAATGAGCAATTCTTCAAGGATTCCTTGAAAATCCAGCGATTCCCTGAATTCTCCCCCCAATCGAGCTTGTCCATTTGAAGCATGTCGGTAGGATTCAGCGAAGATCGTTGATCGATTGTGGACGCACCCGACCCTCGCGTTGTTGCTAGCAAATGGTCAACGTCGGAGCCTATGCCGACGGATGGGCATGATGGATGAGCATTTCACGTGAACATGTTTCCTTGCTGCTCCCCTCAGGAGGGGATCGAATGAACAGTCGAGTGTTGTTGGTAGCGTTTGTCTTTTTGGGTGCAGCCCTTGGTTCGTCTGCGAAAGCGGATTGGACTCAGACTGTGTTTCCAGTGAAAAAGCACGACTTCGGGACCGTCGCGGTAGCGTCGAAGACGGAATTTCGATTCCCGGTCGTCAACACGTTCACTTCGGATCTTCACATCCGGTCTGTCCGTGAGAGCTGTGGTTGCACCACGGCGATCATCGAAACCGCGACGATTGCTCCCGGCCAATCGGGTTCCATCTTGGCTCGGTTCAACACCCCCACGTTTCGCGGCAAAAAAGGCGCGACGTTGACGGTCGTGATCGACAAACCTTTCTACAGCGAAATCCAATTGCGAGTGGATGGTTACATCCGCAGCGACATGGTGTTTCACCCCGGTGCAATTGAATTGGGAACGATCAACCAAGGCGAACCGAAATCGGGATCGACCAAGTTGTTCTACGCCGGCCGAAGCGATTGGCAGGTTGTTGACGTCCGATCGAACACACCTTGGTTGGTTCCATCCTTCAAACAAACCGAACGCGGTGCCGGCAAAGCCAACTACGAATTGTCTGTCCAAGTTCGCGAAGACGCTCCCGAAGGCTACTTCCAAGACGAGCTGATTGTTCAAACCAACGACCGCAGCATGCCGAACGTTCCTTTGCGTGTGATCGGCACCGTCGAATCGGCTCTGTCGATCGCCCCGCAATCCATCGCCGTCGGAACAATCAAACAGGGAGACAGTGTCTCGCAACGTTTGGCTATCCGAGGTCGCAAGCCATTCGCGATCGAGTCGATCGAATGCGAAGGTTGGAAAGTGGAATTCTCGGCCAGCGAAGATGAGCGAATGATCCACATGGTCGACCTGACATTGACCGCTGACTCCGCTCGAGGCAATCAACGAGTTCCCATGGTGATTCGCACTCGTGGCGAAAACGCCGTGACCGCGAAAGCCATCGTGACGGCGAACATCGCCGCAGAACAAGTCGCTCAGGCTCAGTAGCAGCGCAAGCTCGAGAAATGTCGGGCCCGTCAGCTGCGAAGCAAAACAAAAAGCCTGCGATCGGAAAGTTTCGATCGCAGGCTTTTTTCATGCGTTCAACGAACGTCTTGCCAAGAACCGTCCGCGAGTCATCACTCGGTTGTTGCCCCAGCTTCGACGGGCAGCAGTTGCACGGCGTCCAGGATTACGAACCCGGACGTGTCAGCATTCGTGATACGGATGATGGTCTCGGTCTCGGCCGATAGAGCAACGGTGCCGATGGAGCGGAAGTGTTTTCCGGATGGCATCGGGATGGTCTGGTCCACGTGGAAGGACACTTGTTCGTCACCGCTGGAGATCGTGAGAGGAACGTTCTTTGATCGGCTCTCGTGAGCCGAGTATGCCATCAACACTTGATACCGTCCTGACTTGGGGACTCTGAAGTGAAACGTGGCGGTCGTGTTCCCGTCGCCCTTCGCTCGAGAGTCTTTCTCGCCGCAGTAGAGATAGCCCGTTCCGATGTGAGGTTTGAAGTTTGTCGAGCGTGACCAGTGGCCGGTTCGTTTCGCTTGCGAATCATCGAGCACGATTCCCGGCAACGAATTTTTGTCGATTGACTCGCTCTGAGTCGCGGGTTCTGGCACTTCTGGAAGTTGCAAAACCTGACCTTGTTCGATGAGACGCTTGCGAAGCTTTTCGTAAGCCAGATCCTGGACAGGCAAATCCGCATCCGCCGCTAGCGCCGCGGCGACACCGGCGCCTTGGCCGATTGCCATCCAAGCTCCTTCGATTCGCAATGATGAGATCCCGACGTGCGTGCAAGATAGCGCGACCGGCACCAACAGGTTGTCGCACTGTTCCTTACGCGGCAGGATCGATCGGTAGGGAACATGATAGGCGTAGCCTTGTTTGGGATTCGTTCTTCGGACGGGAAAGATTGTCCCTTCATTGATCACGCCACCGCCTGGAAGTGCAATCCGTTGGCAATCATGCGAGTCGATTGGAAACGACGAGATCGCGATCGGATCCACTTTCTCAGGAGTTTCGAGGATGTCCTTTTGGCTGATGACATACTGCCCCTTCATTCTGCGAGATTCGCGGACGTAGAGGGCAGGCGAGAAGTGGTCGTGACTGGCGAATTCGTCTTTGCATAGTCCGAGCTTCGCGTATCGTTCCCGCATCGACTTTGGTACGGCAGGGTCGGTGGTCAGAAAGTGATAGAACTCAAGCGTGTACTGTTTATGTGCTTCCCAGATCTCTTTTCGTCCAGCTTCATCGGCGGCGTGCCAGTCGTTTCCACCGCCAATCAAACCGATGGAAAATTGACCGCCGATTGAGTTGTTTCCGTCGAGTTTGTTCCCGGGCAGCGGATACAGGTCGAAGCCGATACGAGTTTCACCAGCTTGGATCGCCCGACGGACAATCTCGAACCTGGCCGGGTCGTAGTTGGTTGGTTTGGGCATCGGAACCCGGTTGTCAGCTTCCTTGGTCAGGCACAGCCGAAAGCTGTAGGTCATGACATTCTTGTCACCGACGTTTTCATCACCGATATCAGTCGCGGTGATCAGCGGAAGCGGTTTGCCTTGATCGTCGAAGCCGTTGATGTTCATTCTCGGCTTTGGCGTTTGTTTGCCTGCTAAAGACTCGCTGTATTCCTCGCGTCCTTCTCTGCCGATGGTCCAATCGACTCCCGCGGCGGCCATCAGATCGCCTTCGTAGGTGCCGTCCACGAAGACCTTGGCAGTGAAGATTTCATTCGCCGTGCTCAATGAAGTGATGCGTGGCCCATCCTTCGTGACCGATTGCAGAGCACGCTTTGTCTGGACCGTGACCCCGGCTTCGTCCAGCATTTGCATGGTCACGCGCATGGCCACATGTGGTTCGAACGTCCACCGCGATTGGTCTTTCTTGGCCGGGTTGTACGGTGCTGGCAAACCACGGTCGGTGTAATCCTTCACGATGCGTGTGTGCCACTCATCAAACAACCCTATCAGCGTGCTGCGAACCATTTGGTTGGAGTCGCAGTGACTCAAGCCACCCGTGTTCAAACCGCCAACATGATCGGTCGGTTCGAGCAAGATGACCGAGGCTCCCTCGCGAGCGGCAGCGATCGCGGCACAGAATCCGCCGGGAGTCGAGCCGTAGACGATCACATCTGCCGACGTTTCATGCGAAGGTTTGCCGTTGGTTTCCGGCTTGGCTGCTTGGGCGGGAAACGTTGCGAGGAGCGTTTGGAAGCCAATCGCAGCGACAGCGAGGAAAATTCGGAAATCAGGAAGCGGATCTGGGCGGTTTGACATGGGGCTTTCCTTGGGGCAGGCTCGCTTCGAGCTGGTCTCAGGACTTTGTGCTCGGTTCGGAATGGATCCAGAGCCGAATTCCTGGGGAACACGCGTGACCAGTCACGGAGCGACGGTTAGGTGCGGTTCATGAAATGTAGCACCGGATGGAGCCGTCGGTGGCACGCCTCGGGTTTTCAATTCGACGGGCTTGGAAGCCCATCGTACGGCGAGCACGAGCACGAGCACGAGCACGAGCACGAGCACGAGCACGAGCACGAGCACGAGCACGAGCACGAGCACGAGCACGAGCACGAGCACGAGCACGAGCACGAGCACGAGCACGAGC
>NZ_ANMO01000094.1 GCF_000338295.1 Rhodopirellula europaea 6C | reverse complement strand
TGCTGCACCATCCACCCAAAGCCAAACGTGTGGTGCAACTGTTCATGGCAGGAGCCGCCAGCCACATTGATTTGTGGGATCACAAACCATTGCTCGAAAAGCTGCACGGCGAACAATCCGACTTCGGCGAACCGGTAGAAACATTCCAAGACGGTCTGGGGCCATGGATGAAATCGCCATTTCGCTTTTCGCCCCATGGTCAATCAGGCAAGATGCTCAGTGAGGTGGTGGCACCACTGGGTGATTGTGTCGACGACATTGCATTCGTGCACAACATGGTCGGAAAAACTGGCGTGCACTCTCAGGCCACTTACTTGCAAGCCACCGGTTTTCAGCGTCCAGGTTTTCCGGGAATGGGTTCGTGGGTCAGCTACGGCCTCGGGGCGATCAATGAGAACCTGCCCACTTTTGTGGTGCTCCCGGACCACCGAGGTTTCGCCAGTAACGGGCCAAAGAATTGGGGAGCAGCTTTCTTGCCCGCATCGGCGCAAGGAACCACCATTTTTCCCCAACGTGCCAATCCGATCGATGACCTCTCCGCGCGAGCCGATTTCATTTCGGCACTAGGTGATCGAGAGGGTTTGGCGATGTTGAATCGAATGAACCATCGTTATCTGCAAGAACGCCCGGGCGATTCACGGCTGGACGCACGCATTCGATCTTATGAGTTGGCCGCCGCGATGCAGTTGCATGCACCCGAAGCCTTGGACATTTCAGGCGAGACCGCGGAGACGATGAAAATGTACGGTCTGGATCGGATTGGTGCGACTTATCCGGACAAGATCAATCCAGCCGAAGAGGCCGAGTACTTTGGGCGGAAGTGTCTGATCGCGCGCCGTTTGCTTGAGCGTGGTGTCCGGTTCGTTCAGATTTGGTCTGGCAACGACAACGGTTTTCCGAGACGCAATTGGGATTCGCATGAAGACATTGAGCGTGACCATGGCCCGTTGGCCCAAGGCATGGCGGTTGGCACCGCCGCATTGATCAAAGATTTGAAGCGAACCGGTTTGCTGGACGACACGATCGTTTTGTGGACGACTGAATTTGGCCGTATGCCGAGCACGCAAGGTCAGAAAGGACGCGACCACAATCCATATGTGTTCACGAATTGGATGTGCGGCGGCGGAATTCGCGGCGGCATCACGTCGGGCGAATCGGATCCTTGGGGTTATAAGCCGCTCGACCGAGCCCATTCGACTCAGGTCTACGACATTCATGCGACCATCTTGCATCAGTTGGGGATCGATCACACACAACTGACGGTGCGACACGACGGTGTTGACCGTCGCTTAACCGATGTGCATGGTCACGTTCTCACTGACCTGATTTAAAGAGACGACCTTTTTCGCTCACTGTTTTTGGTCGTGAGTGCAGTCGGGATCTCGATCGACCGGCGTTCCGACTTGATCAACCGGATGAGTGAATAGGTATCGCCAGACGGCCTCGTGTTTGTATTCGCCTGTTTGAGGATCCTTGGCGGCGGAGCGACCTGGTTGAACGCTGCTGTGGGCTCGTTTGGCATCTCCGTTGACGTCGAAATCGGTGATCAACCGACGTGTGTGGCCGTAAGGTGGAGATTGTTCGTCCACGTTAACGATGGGGCCAAACGCGTTGAGTCCGAGCATTTCCCAGCTGCGGCAATAGTGGTCATCGACCCAGCCACCATCCAGCACATGCGAGAACGCGAAATAGCGATTGGGTGGCGTCGCGGATGGAAGAGCTTGCCAATTCTGATGCTGATCTCGCGGCCCACACAGCGCGACAACGCGAGCGACCCGTTGGTGCTTTGCAAAACGCGAGGCGGTCGTCGAACCGTGGGAGCTGCCGGCGACGATGACTTTGTCCCAGTTCAGATCCGTACGGTCGTCGTTGAGGAATTGCTCCCAGTTTCCCGGTGAGTTTTTCTCGGCCAACCAACGGACGAATTGGAAGGCTCGCTCGGACATCCCATCCGGTTTGGCCAAGTCGACTTCGTCGGTGTAGTCTTCGCCGGTGGCTGCTTCCAGCCGCATGTTGCCGCGACAGGTTGGTGGGACAGGATTCTGTTGGCAGCAGATGCTGAACCATTTGTTGGCGTAGTGGACTCGAATGGCGTGCAGGCCATAGTCGCCCAATTTCTCGAATAGTTGAGAGTTGTGGCCCATCAACCAAATCACCAATTGGCCTCGCGAATTGACGTTGGGGTTGAACATCGCCTGCTGTTGATCGGCGGGTTTTCCCTTGGCGTCTTCGATCAAAAAGTTGATTTCCGGGTAGGCCTTCACTCGGGGATCGATCTCGGATGCCCGTGCGGTAATGTGAAAACGATCTTGTTTGGCGGCGTTTTCGGCTGGCCCACGGGTTTGGGCTGTGACGATGGAAGGGAAGAGAAGGGCCCATCCGGCCAGTGCGGCGGAGGCGGCCGACAGACCATGGGTTTTCAGGCGAGAATTTCGCATTGAAGGGAATGAGAGCGTGAAACTCGGCATGGGGGTCACTTGCGAGGGAGAGGGGATGTGGGGAGGGGACGTTTGAGCGTCGTCACTACGATAGCCAAAATTCAGAGGGTTTTCGTGATCCAACGCTGGGTGGTACCTTTGAACCATTGAATTTAAGCCGATTTGTCGTCCGATCGATCTGCGGTGGAACGTGAACAATGCCCTGATTCACGGTGTGTTTTGCCCCACACCGCTTTCCTGTGCCGTTTCCCAGCGGAAGTGCTCTGGCTCTGTCATCGAATTCTTTGTCCAGATGTTTCGTTTTTGATTTCTAGGTGATCCGTTGTCCTACTTTGGTTTCGTGCTCAAAGGCCTGTGGCGGCGACCGCTGCGAACGGGACTGACGCTGATGGCGTTGGCCACGGCGATCGGTTCGGTGATGGCTTTGTCGGGCGTGGCCGAAGGGTTCACGGAGTCCTTTCGAGGCGTTTACGAATCGCATCGCGTCGACGTGGTTGTTTCACGGCAGGGATCTGCGGATCGTTTAAGCAGTTCGCTGGAAGAGTCCTATGTCGCGGAGGTCGCCCAGGTCGAAGGCGTCTCCGATGCGGCGGGAGTCTTGTTGGAAACCTTGTCGGCGGAAGACCAGCAGGTTTATGGGATTCCTGCAATGGGCATGCAAACGGATTCGTGGTTGTTCACCGATTACGAAATGCGTGCTGCTGATCCGGGCTTGGCGGAGAATGCCGAGACAATCGGGCAGGTTTACTTGGGCGAGAATTTGGCGGGCCGTTTGGATTGCGAGCCCGGAGCGAACTTGAACTTGTTCGACGAACCGTTCTTGGTCGCGGGCGTTTTTCAAAGCGGAAGCGTTTGGGAAAATGGATCCATGATCGTGCCGCTGAAACAACTTCAGGAGTTGGCCGGACGAGACGGGCAAATCACCTACATCAACGTGGTGCTGGATGAGTCCATCGAAGCGGCGCAGGTCGAGTCCGTCGTGAAGCGGATCACAGCGGTGGACGCTAAATTGCTGCCTTTGGCAACGGACGAATTTGTGCGGTCCGACACGCGAATGCAGTTGGCCGGCGCGATGGCTTGGATGACATCGACGATCGCGTTGCTGGTTGGTGCAATCGGAACGCTCAACACAATGATGACCAGCGTTTTGGAGCGGACCGGTGAAATCGGAATCCTGCGAGCGATCGGTTGGCCGGCAAAGCGAATCGCTGGCGTGATTCTGTGTGAATCGGTGATGCTCGCTTTGTTGGCGTCCGTCCTTGGTGGGATTGGTGCCAGCTTGTTGCTCAATGTGTTGGCCAACAGCGAAGCTACGGGTGGATTGCTGCAACCGACCATCGCAACCAGCGTGTGGGTTCGAGGCATGGCGGTTGGTTTAGGGATTGGGATTTTGGGGGCATCGTTGCCCATTTGGCGTGCGTCGCAAATGCGACCAACAGATGCTCTTCGCCACCAGGGATGACCGGTGAGCGATCGACCTAGGACACAAACGAACTTTTCGAAGGTAGGGATTGGCGTGAGGAACGAACCACTTGCCGTTGTGGGCATCGGTTGTCGCTTCCCCGGGGATGCGAATGATCCGTCCGCATTTTGGGATCTGCTGGCATCGGGAACGGATGCCATTTCCCAAACGCCCGAGGACCGTTGGAACTTGCAGAAGTTCTACCGGCCCGATGAGCCAATGCTTGGTAAAACGCAGAGCCAATGGGGCGGCTACGTTCGCGGCATAGATCAGTTTGACCCGACGTTGTTTGGTATCTCGCCTCGTGAAGCGGCGGCGATGGATCCTCAGCAACGAATGCTGTTGGAAGTCGCTTATCGGGCAATGGAAGACGGCGGTGCTCCGCTTGGTTCTATGGCCGGTCGACCGGTCGCCGTGTTCACCGGAATCAGCAGCATCGATTACGCGGTCGCCAGCCTGAGTTTTGAAGATCGCGGTGAGTTGGGGCCGTACACGAACACCGGATCATCCAGCAGCATTGCCGCCAATCGCATCTCGTATTGCTTTGATTTGCGTGGTCCCAGCGTCGCTGTTGACACGGCATGCTCGTCGTCTTTGGTTGCGCTCCACATGGCTTGCCAAGCGATCTGGAACGGTGAAGCCGAGACGGCACTTGCCGGCGGCGTCAATGCGCTGATCATGCCCGACTTTTATGTCGCCTTCAGTCAGCTTGGCGTGTTGTCACCCGACGGACGCTGCAAGACGTTTGATTCACGCGCCAACGGTTATGCCCGCAGTGAAGGTGCGGGAATGGTGATGCTGAAGCCGCTTCGTGAAGCGCAAAAGAATGGCGATCGAATCTATTGCACGATTCGAGCGACGGCGCTGAACCAAGACGGCCGGACACCCGGATTGACTGTCCCCAGCGGTGAGCAACAAGAACGCTTGGTCAAACGGACGTGTGAGTTGGCCGAGGTTGATCCGTCAGACGTCCAGTACTTTGAAGCTCACGGGACCGGAACCGCGGTTGGGGATCCGATCGAAGCGGGGGCTCTTGGACGGGTTATCGCCTCGAGCGATCAGGACCGCGAATCACCTTGCCGCATCGGTTCGGTGAAAACCAATATCGGGCACCTGGAAGCCGGCGCAGGAATCGCGAGTTTGATCAAGGTCGCGCTGTCGATGCACCACCAAGCCATTCCGCCTCACCTGCATCTGCAGACACCAAATCCGGAGATCGATCTACGCGGTTGGAACCTTCATATCCCGACGGAACTGGAACCTTGGATCGCTGATGGTCCTGCGAGAATCGCGGGCATCAATGGTTTTGGTTACGGCGGCGCCAATGGTCACGTGATTGTTGAAGAAGCCCCGCGGGAAACGAAAGCGAACCGTTCCGTTGTGGTTGACCCTGGCCGCACAGTGGAAAGCCCGAATCGGCAAACCAACTCGATTGTCTTGCCCGTTTCAGCGACTGATCGGAAGTCTCTCGCGCATGTTGCAAGTCACTGGAAAGAGTGGCTGGCTGAACATACCACGGCCGGTGAAGATTCACTTGATATGGCTGCTGTCGCAGGCACGGCGGCTCATCACCGAACGCATCACGATGTCCGCGCATTGGTTGTTGGCGAAGACTTCGATTCGCTGCGTGATGAACTGTCGCATTTGTCTGAGTCATTGCGATCGAGCGACAATGCAAACGAGGCCTCTGTTGTTCCGTCGCGATTGAGCAGTGACGAACGCGAAAAGGGCGTCGTGTTTTTGTGTTGTGGCCAAGGACCACAATGGTGGGCGATGGGACGTGGGCTCTATCGAGACAACATGGTGTTTCGCCAGACCATCGAACGCATTGATGCCGAGTTTCGAAAGCATGCGTCGGAATGGTCCTTGATCGATGAGCTTCATCGCGATTCGGAAACGACCCGGATGAATCGCACATCCATCGCGCAGCCGGCTTTGTTTGCGATCCAGGTTGCGCAAGCCGAGATGTGGGCGTCGGTTGGTGTTCGCCCGAATTTGATCATCGGGCACAGCGTCGGCGAAATTGCTGCGGCACATTTGTCAGGTGGATTGGACTTTGCGGATGCCTGCCAAGTGGCGATCCATCGCGGCCGAACGATGGATCTGGCCACCAGTCGCGGTGCAATGATCGCCGTGGGACTGACCGAGCAAGAAGCCGAAAAGCGAATCGCGGAACTTGCAAAGATCGATCCGAAAATGCCAGATTCAGTCGCTATCGCCGCGGTCAATGGACCGGCGTCGATCACATTGTCAGGCGACAGCGAAGCGATTGAACGATTGGCGACTACGATCGAAGAAGACGGCATTTTTTGCCGACGTTTGGCGGTCGAGTACGCGTTCCACAGTCCGCAAATGGACCCCGTTCGCGAGGAGTTGTTGCGGTCGCTCAATGGGATTCAGACTCGACCTCTGCACACTCCGATGATCTCAACCGTGACGGGGCGAGCCATCGACGAAACGGATTCCTTGGCCGGTGACTACTGGTGGACGAACGTTCGCAAAGGCGTTCGATTTGCCGACGCGGTGATGACAGCTGCAAAGTCCGGCTATGGCATCGGAATTGAGCTCGGGCCGCACCCGGTGCTGGCTTTCGCGACGACGGAGTGTTATGGCCACACGTCGCAGAACATTCAATTGATTGCCACGGCGCGTCGTCCAAAGCCAGATCAAACTGCCGGTGATTCGGAGTTGTTTGACCACGACGAGAGTCAGTGGCTGGATGGCGTCAGTGACTTGTTCGCGTTTGGGTTTGATTTAGATTGGTCGGGATTGATTTCGCGGCCAAGCAAGCGGGCTGAACTTCCGCTCTATCCGATGCAGCGTCAAAGTTTGTGGACGGAATCGGAGCAATCGCGGCGTAGTCGATTGATGACAGCCGTTCATCCGTTGTTGGGTGACGCCGAGCCGTCAGCCGATCCTGTCTTTCGTGGCCGAATTGACGGCGACAATCAAGCCTACTTGTTCGATCACAGGGTCCGTAGCGCAGCGATGTTCCCTGCCGCGGCAGGACTTGAAATGTCACTGGCAGGATCGCTTGCGGTGCTATCGCGAACTAGCGAATTAGCAGGTGACCCGGCGCCGACTCGCATTCGTTTGCAGCGTTTGCAATTGCTCAATGCTCTGATTTTGGATGAGTCGCAACCGCATCGTTTGGAAACATCGTTGGCGGGAGATCGGCGTTCGATTGAAATTCGATATCGCGAAATTCCGGGCGAGGAATGGACGTCACTTCTGGCGGCAACCCACGGGACTCCGTCGCCGATCGATGCCGACGCCAAGCGAGCGGAATTGGAAGCTGGGCGAGAGCGTTGTTTGCAATCGTTCAATGACGAAGATTGCTATGAGTATTGTCAGTCGATTGGTTTGAACTACGGACCAGCATTTCAGGGAATCCGGGAAGGTGTCCGGCGTGACGGAGAATCAATCGCGAAGGTGCGGTTGGATGAATCCGTCCGCACGCCAGCGTTTGATGCGGAAGCGTCGCTATACCTCGTTCATCCCGCGGTGCTGGACAGTTGCTTCCACGCGATGGTCGTTTGCGATCCGTTGTTTGGCCGTTCACCCGGCGGTTTGTATTTGCCGCATGAGATGGAAGATGTCCAAGTTGATTTGGATCAAATTCAATCGGCTGGTTTGGATCGCGATCTGATCGTTCACGCGAAAATTCGACTGAAGACAGAACATCGCCTGTTGGCGGACCTGGATTTGTTCCTGGACAACGGGACGCATGTTGGGTCGATCAGTCGATTTGAAAGCCGCCGAGTGGGCGCCGAAAGCGAGCAGTCGACCAAAGACCTGATGTATCGCTATCGTTGGCAGGCTGATGAATCGGAGGAAACCTCCACCGCAGCGAACGAAAAGTTCGTCGTATTCTCGCCGGCCGATTTAGCGGATGAACTTGTTCGCGGATGGGGCAAGTCTCGCGAAGATTTCATTTGGGTTCACCCCATTCAAGATCCATCGCAACAGCCGACGCAATTTGTCGGTGACAAATCGGTCCAGGAAGAATGTTACTGGGTCGATGCTGATGATCAGCAGTCGTATTCGCAGTTGTGGGAAGAGCTTGGGGTTTGTGGATCAAGCGACAACTGGCACTTGGTGTACTTGTGGGCCATCGATGCGGTGGATCCGCTGTCGTTGGAGGCGATGTCTGCAACGGACGCCAGTGACGCGTTGCGAGACAGCACGCTGTTGACCACGCGGGCTCCTTTGAATTTGGTCCAAAGCTGGGAGGCGATCACCGATCGGCCGAAGACGCGATTGACCATGGTTACCCTGGGGGCTCAATCAGGTGACGAGCTGGATCAGCCTGTTTCAGCGATTCAGATGCCTCTGGTTGGAATTGGCCGAGTCATTGTTAGCGAGATTGGATCGCTGCAGACACGTTTGGTTGATTGTGATCCGAACGCGAATCTGCCTTTGCAGGGATTGGCTGCTGAATGGTCGCGGAACGATGCGGAAGACGAGGTGATGTTGCGGGATGGCGTGCGTTACTTGCATCGTTTTGTGCCCGACACGCACCGAGAACTGCAACATGCTCTTCTTGCATCGGATGAGCGTCCCGCAAGCCGTCTGATGAAAGGAGCCGCTTCGGGAGTTGACGAACTGAAGCACCAGGCATTCGGTCGTGCCGAACCGGGAACCGGCGAAGTTGAAATTCAAGTTGCCGGCGCGGGGCTGAACTTTAGCGATGTGATGAAGGTGTTGGACTTGTACCCCGGATTGCCACCGGGGCCAGTCGCGTTGGGTGCCGAAGTCAGCGGTATTGTCACAGCGGTTGGCGAAAACGTCAACGAATTCGCAATCGGTGATGAAGTCATCGCGGTCGCACCCGGCGGTTTTGCGACGCATGTCGTGGTCAACGTCGCATTGGTCGCGAAAGCTCCCACGGCAATCGATCTGGTTGATGCATCGGCTATCCCAGTCGCGTGGCTGACCGCGGATCACGCCATGAACACGTGTGCTCGGTTGCGAGATGATGAATCGATTTTGATTCATGCGGCCAGCGGCGGTGTTGGCCTGGCGGCGATCGAGGTGGCTCAAGAATTGTGCGTCGAAGTGTTCGCAACCGCGGGAAGCGATCTCAAGCGCGATCATGTTCGATCGATGGGCGTCAAACACGTTCACGACTCGCGATCGTTGAACTTCGTTTCCGAAATCGCGAATCTGACTGAGGCTCGTGGGGAACCGGGGATTGATGCGATTCTCAATTCGCTGCCGGGTGAAGCGATTCCCGCCGGGATGAGTTTGCTTCGCGTTGGTGGTCGATTCTTGGAGATTGGCAAACGGGATATCTACGCCGATCAATCTTTGGGGATGTACCCGCTACGCAACAACCTCGCGTTCTTTGCGATCGATTTGGATCAGCTGTTTCAGCAGCAAGCCGCACGCATGGGCAAGCGTTTGCGCGAGGTGGTTCAGAAGTTCAATTCGAAGGTATATCGCGGGCACGAACCCAAACGGTTTGAGGCGAGCGAGGCAGCTTCCGCTTTCCGGTTTATGCAGCAGGCCAAACACATCGGCAAGGTGATCGTCGACTACACCGCTCCACCCACAAAAGTGCGAGCTCGAGACGAGGGCGAGTATCAGTTCCGAGCCGATGGCACGTACTGGTTGGCTGGCGGATTGGGCGGATTCGGATTGCGGGTGGCGGATTGGATGTCCGAATCCGGTGCCGGCACATTGGTTTTGAGCGGGCGAAGCAAAACGATCCGCGACGAAGCTGTTCCAGCAATCGAACGGATGCGTTCTCGCGGAACGAAGGTTGTCGTGTTGCCATGCGATATCACCAATCCCGATGACATTCAGCGGACTCTCGATCACATCGATGAAGAGTTGCCGCCTTTGCGTGGCGTGTTGCACACGGCAATGGTGCTGGAAGACAAAATGATTGTCGACCTCGATCGTGAGACTCTCGATCGAGTGTTGTGGCCGAAGGTGTTGGGCGGATGGAATTTGCACCAAGCGACTCGCAATCGTGTATTGGATCAGTTCATTTTGTTTTCGTCGCTGTCGAGTGTGTTTGGGCATGCTGGACAAGCCAACTATTCCGCCGCGAATGCGTTGTTGGACGGATTGGCTCATCACCGTCGAGTTTCCGGTCTTCCCGCGACCGTCATCAACTGGGGACACCTCGGCGAAGTCGGTTACTTGGCGGAACGCGAAGAACTGAGTGAACGTCTTCGACGGCAGGGTGTGTTGGATTTCTCGTCGACGGAAGCGACGGAATGCTTGGCTCGTGCGCTGCATCGCGGAGCGACCCAGTGCAGTGTGCTGCGGATGGATTGGTCGCGTTGGCGAGGATTAGGGCTGACCAAAGATGTCTCGCCACGGTTCGCGCACTTGATTCGCGGTGGCAACGATGCCGAGCAAACGATCAATGGCGAATCGCTGCGGCAGATCCCAGCAGCGGATCGCGAGCGATGTCTGCACGAAGTTGTTTCGGTGAAGCTGGCTTCGTTGCTGGGTGGCAACGTCGCCGAGTTGGATGCGGACCGGCCGATGTTGGAGATGGGGTTGGATTCCTTGATGGCGGTTGAGCTTCGTAACTGGATCGAAGGGCAGTTGCAGCTGAAGCTCCAAATCGGTGCATTGATGCGAGGGTCCAGCCTGCGATCTTTGGTTGCCACGCTCAGCGAATCGTTGGCGATGGAAACCGGTGACGCATCCGGTGCGTCCACGCACGTTGGAGCTGGAGTTCAGGAGGCTATTGCTGATGACCCGGCGATGAAAGATCGTCAGCGCTATCCGATGTCGGATCAACAAACCGGGCTTTGGTACGCGTTTCGTCGCAATCGAAACGGAACTGCGTTCAACGTGTTCCTGCCGACTCGTTTGCGATCCACGTTGGACGTCGACGCGTTGCGGAAATCGATCGAGGGCGTGGTTCAGCGGCATGCCGCGTTGCGAACGACTTTCACTGATTCGTCAGGTGAACTGCAGCAGATCGTTCACGACGAATTGAAACCTGAGTTTGTCGTCGAGGACTGGTCGACATCGAACGGTCGCATGCACACGGAAGATGAACTGCTTCAATCAGTGATTGCGGAAACTCAACGTCCATTCGACTTGCAGAATGGACCGATGATGCGAATCCGTGTGTTTCAATTGGCAGAAGACGACTGGGTGGTGGTTGCGACCACGCATCACATCGTTGTCGACTTCTGGTCGCTGATCTTGATTCTTGGTGAGATCAAACAGTTCTACCCACAGTATTTGGTGGGAGATTCGCCGGCCATCATTCCACCAGAGAAGGACTACTTCGAACTGGTGTTGCGACAGCGTCATTTGCTGAATTCGCCGCGAGGTCAGTCGTTGAAGGAATACTGGACGACCACGCTGACCGACGTCCCGAAAGTATTGGAAATTCCCACTGACCGCATTCGTCCAACCACGTTCACTCAATCCGCGAAAGTGGTTGGGATCGAATGTGCCGAAGAGGTTGGTGCAGCAATCAATCGGGTCGCCAAGCAGGCTCAGGTGACATCGTCATCAGTGGTGATGGCGGCCCTTCAAGTGATGCTGAAGCGAGCAAGCGGCCAAGACAAGTTCGTTATCGGCAGTCCGTTCGCTGGCCGGACCTATTCGGATTTGGAAGACACCGTTGGGTTCTTTGTGAACATGCTGCCGTTGGTCGCGGATGTTTCCGACAACCCGACGTTTGTTGATCTGGTGCGTCGCGCTGGCGATCGTTTAGTCGATTCGATGCAACATGAGGAGTATCCATTTGCACAAATCGTTCGGGACGTGGATCCACCTCGCGACACGGGACGCAGTCCTCTGATCCAGGTTTCTTGCACGTTTGAGAAAGCTCACGTCCGGGAAGAGGAGGGACGAGCCGGTTACTTGTTCCCATCCGCGACCGAGGTGAAAGAAATCGGAGGATTGAGGCAGGAAAGCTATCCGGTACCGCACCAAACTTGTCACTACGATTTGGAATTCATCTTCGAGATGACTGGCGACCATCTCGGTGGGATGATTGTTTATTGCGAGGATCTGTACGAAGCCGACACGATGCGAGCGATGGCGGATCAATTCGTCTCGTTGCTCGGGAAATTGGTTGCCAAACCCGATGCACCGATCGAGACGATTACGGCCGTCAAAGCCTCCGCGAGACCCGATGCCAATTCGAAGGCATCGCGAAATGGTGCGGCGACGGATGAGCCGAAGACACTGAACGGACTGATCGCCCAGGCCGCCAATCGGACTGAGCAGTCGACGGTATCAGGTTCTTGCGAAAGAGCGCCGGCGGGTAGCAATGGACGCCGATCTTTCAATCGTTTGTTCCGTTCACCGAAGTTGAAGCCGGCCAGCCCTTCGCTTTCTTGCTCCACCGAACCGGTTGTTCCAGGATCAATCGCGACGCGAGAGTTGATTGCTCGCCGTTTGCGTTCGCATCATGTTGGGCTTGGCGATTTTGTTCCTGTGGTTGCCAAACCTGGCAAGCGGGCGATGGATTTGATCTTGTCGTTGCAGCAAATTGGTGCGGTTCCAGTGCCACTGGATTCGACTCGTCCGTCTGTGTTGCTTGATTTGGTGCTCGAGCAAACAAACGCCAAGACAATCCTGGTGGATGAAGCCGGCAGCAAAGCGATTCCGGGGGTTGAGAGCTTGACTTGGGATCAGCTCACGGGATCGCAAAATGGTGCGTCCAACGGGAATGGCAAGTCCTCGGCCAACGGAAATGCGAAGTCACCAAGGGTCTCAAGTGAGGATGCTGCCTACGTGATCTACACGTCGGGCACGACTGGCGTGCCAAAGGGCGTGATCGTTTCGCACGGTGCGATTGCAAATACCCTGCGTTGGCGAAGTCGGATCACGCCGTTGAATTCCGCTGACAAAATGTTGATGCCGTTGTCGCATCAGTTCGATGCGGGGCTGGGGATGACCTTGTTTGCCTACTCGCAAGGTGCCGAAGTGATTTGGCCCAATGCGGAACACGTGGCAGACATTGATTCCATTGTGGAGCAAATCATTCGCGATGAGGTGACGGTTCTGGTCGGCGTGCCTTCTTGGATTGATCTGATTGCATCGCATCGCAAGTTCGCTCACTGCCATTCGCTACGCCATGTGTGGATCGGTGGCGAGTCGATGCCCGAGAGTTTGCCGCGATTGATTCGCCGAAGCAGCGAAGCCCAGATTTGGAACTGCTACGGCCCGACCGAAGCTGCGGTGGAAGCGACTGCGTATCGCATCAGCGACGTGCATTCGAATCGTCGCATCCCGGTTGGTTTACCAGCCGATCACACCGATGTGGTTGTGGTGGATGCAAATCATTTGGAAGTTCCACCCACCTTTGCCGGTGAAATTACTTTAGTTGGAGCCGGGTTGGCTGATGGTTATCTCGGCGATGAATCCTTGACCAAACAACGGTTCGTGAACCTTCCCGATGGACGACGAGCTTATTTGACCGGCGATCAAGGACGCCGAAGAGTGGACGGATTGGTCGAAGTGCTGGGACGCATGGATCGGCAGATCAAAGTCGGTGGTTATCGCATTGAGCCGACCGAGATCGAAACCGTTTTGCGGGATCATCCTGCGGTCGCACAGGCAGCCGTGGTGCCCCGCCAAATTGGCGATTCCGCGGCGACGAAATCAATTGCGTTCGTTGAGTTAGATTCGGGTGATGTCATAGCGAACTCAAATGTCAACGGCGCGGTGGTTCATCAGGCCAATTGGAATGATGTGGTGCTGTCGCTGCAGCATCATCTGGCCGAGCACTTGCCGCCTTACAAGCGACCAGCGCACATGCAGCAAGTCGACTCGTTCGTGATGACGGCGAGCGGCAAAGTCGATTTAAATGCCCTGCCCGACTTTGCACCGGATGCATCTGATCTGTCGGTTCATCAGCCTCCACGCACCGAATTGGAACAACACCTCGCGGATCGTTGGACCGACGTTTTGGGAGTGCACTCGATTGGGATCAATCAAAGCTTCTTTGAATTCGGAGGCAGCTCGCTTCAGGCCGCGATGCTGACGAACCGGTTGAGCGAAGACTTGGGCGTTGATGTTCCATCTTCATTGTTGTTTGATCTCGCCGATATTTCTGCCATGGCAGGGCGATTGGCGTCGCTCTATCCAAACGAATTGTCGCGGCGATTTGGACAGGCGTCGGTGGACTTCTATGCGGACGAATCCAATCTGCGAAACAATGGACTGAACGAATTGCTGGCTCCGCTCAAGGTGACTGGCGACCGGACTCCGTTGTTCATGGTCCACCCACCTGGCGGTATCGTTGTTTGCTATCGAGAGCTGGCGGCGCATCTGCCGGACGACCAGCCGATGTACGCGATTCGTGCGAGGGGATTGCATGGAAAAGAGGAATTGCCATCGACGATGCAGGCCATGGCGGCTGAATATGTCGAGGCGATTCGCTCGGTTCGACCTGAAGGTCCGTATGTGATTGGCGGATGGTCGGTCGGCGGAGTCATTGCGATGGAAGTTGCGCAACAACTGATCGCCGATGGAAACGAGGTCGAGGGGCTGATCCTGCTGGATTCGTCCATTCCAAGCGGGGCCAGCGATTTGGTTCCCGCCGAAGACCAAGCCAACGTGGGATTGGAATACGGCATCGATTTGTCGTTGGATGAATTGCTGCAACTACCGAGCGAAGAGCAATTGCCTTTCTTGTGGCAACATGCGGAGAAGCTGGGCGTGCTTGACCAAAACACACCCGCCGATGTGGCTGCTCGGGCGATTGACGACTTGAAGACGCTGTTCCACCACCATCTGAAATTAACCACGCAGTACAAGATGCAACCCATCGAGACGCGGATCGTTCTGTTCCGGCCAACTGACGTGCCGTTTGAAACCGAAGGCAGTGCCGATCGAGGATGGTCACATCTGTCCGAAGGTGTTGATGTGATCTCGACGCCTGGTCATCACCACAGCATGGTGCAGGATCCGCACGTCAAGCAATTGGCTCAGTCAATTTGCGAAATGTTGGATGCAAACAGTGTCACGAGTGAAGCGAGTTCCAACGTAAGCCACGCCGGTGGCTGAGCCAACGAAGCATTCGCATAGCGGTGAGCTAAAAATCGGATTGGTGTGCGCCTTGTTGGCTCACACGATGTGGGGGCTGTTCCCGATCTACTGGCGACAAATTGGCAATGCCGACTCGATGGAATTGGTTTGCCATCGGATCGTATGGTCGTTTGTCACGTTGGGGTTGGTTCTGCCCGTGATGCTGTGGCGTGGCCGCTGGGGCGGATTTCAGGCCGTCTGCCAACAACTGCGCAGTCGAAACGTTTGGGCGGTTTACTTCATCGCGGCTGTGATGATCGCGATTAATTGGCTGGCTTTCATATGGGCGGTCAACAACAATCGGGTACTCGAAGCATCGCTGGGATACTACATCAACCCATTGCTCAACGTGGTGTTGGGAGTCGTTGTCTTGGGCGAACGCCTTCGATGGCCTCAGTGGATGGCGGTCGGGTTCGCAGCAGTCGGTGTATCCGTGATGGCGGTTGGCAACGGAGGTTTGCCGTGGGTTTCGATGGCGATGGCGAGCTCGTTTGCGATCTACGGGCTGGTCAAGAAGAAAGCCTCGCTGCCAGTGCTGCTCGGTTTGATGGTGGAGGTCACACTGCTTGTGGTTCCGGCAGCGATTTACTTGGGAATGCGTTTGGCGGACGGTGTGTCCACCATGCAAACCGGCACCACGACCGAATTTGGGATGCTACTTGGTGCTGGGCTGATCACCATCGCACCGCTGGCGTTTTTCGCGGCGGCAGTTCAGCGAGTGGATTTGTCGCTGATGGGGATCCTGCAATACATCGGTCCGACGTTGCAGTTCTTGGTTGGCTATGTCTTGTTTGGTGAGACACTCGATTTGCCACGCAAGATTGGTTTTGTGTTCGTATGGACGGGGTTGCTGATTTTCCTGCTAGCGTCACAGCTCAAACGAAGGCGACCACCGTTGGTTGCAGAAGCCACCTAAAGAAGGATGCCGGCTGATTCGACGCTCGTTTCGGCAACATACGTTTGCCGAAGGCATCGTTCAGTAGATTTGAATCTCGATTGGCGTTTCGCCATTCGCGGGTCGATCGATGACCGCCTCTTCAAATGCGGGCGGTCCGAACTTGCCACGTGCGTCGTTGCTGAATCCGTAACGTTCGGCGGGGATGCCGAATTGGTTCCGTGACAATGCACCGTCGTTGTTCGTGTCATGAAACGCCGCGATGGCGAATCGTGTCGGCAGTTGCTCGATGGGGATCGTGCAAGCGGCCACTCCGTTTGGCTGAACGGGAACTTGAGCGGCAACCAAGGCATTTTCCGGGTCGTTGAATGAAGTCTCCGCGTTGTAGATCGCCAGCCAAACCAATGCGTCACCTGGGATCGCACCGATCACGCGGATCATGATTTGGTCGGCCGAGCTGTTTGCTGCTTGGAGAGACACTTCGCCATTGGCAAGATCCAGGGCGGTCAACTGTTCGTTGCTGGGAGGGTTGATGCTAGACGCATCGGGAAAAGCTGGTGGGCGGAATTGGTTTTGTCGGTAGGTGAGGACTCCGATTCCGGTCAGGAAAACGAGTGTCGCGAAAGCCATTAGCAGCGACCCGTGGTTCTGCTGCCATCTCTCCGGGAGTGATTGCCAAGCGTTCCAGCTTGGTTCCAACTCAATCTCGTCGATGGGGTCGGAGGTGATTTCTGTTTGGGATTCGAACCCGTTTTCCATCTGTTTCATTCCCGACAAGATTCACCCGAGTGGGCTCTTATTTCGCTCCAGCGACAGCATTTCGCAAGATTCATAGACGAATCGTTTGCAGAATAGACTGGGCCAGAGCATCGCCGATAGCGGCCACCGCTGCTGTTCAGAGTAACCGAAAACTGCGATCGATGCGATGAAGCGAATCACGCAGCAACTTCCTCAAACTGAGTTCGGGAAGGGTTTCGCAAATCCGATGCTTGTCTTACACTGGATGCTGCGATCTGCTCGATGGTGGCGACCCTTGCGACTGTGAGTCGTGAACCTGGTCAGGCCTTAACTGGAGCAGCCATAAGCGGTGTAACTTTGTGTGAGGGTTGCCGCCACCGAGCAGACGCAATTGCCAGCCGTTTTCCTGCCCGTTTCTACGACTTCACGTGAATCTGTGAGCGACGATCAATCTGCGGACAACGGTTCTTACGTCGTTGTCGCGAGACGATATCGGCCACGGGACTTCACGCAACTTGTTGGCCAGGATCACGTCGCCCGTGCTTTGCAGGGCGCGATCGAAACTTCTCGAGTGGGGCACGCCTACCTGTTCACGGGGGCTCGCGGTGTCGGCAAGACCAGCACGGCTCGGATCTTTGCCAAAGCTCTGAATCACCCCGATGGTCCGACCGCGAATCCGGACAATGAAAGCGACGTCGCTCAGGCGATCGATTCCGGAGAAGACGTCGATGTGATCGAAATCGACGGTGCCAGCAATCGCGGTATCGATGAGATTCGATCGCTGCGAGCCAACGTTGGTGTCCGCCCCAGTCGATCGCGGTACAAGATCTACATTATCGACGAGGTTCACATGCTGACGGGAGCCGCGTTCAACGCGCTCCTGAAGACGCTCGAAGAACCACCCGAGCACGTCAAGTTTATCTTTTGCACGACGGATCCGGAAAAGATTCCGATCACCGTGCTCAGCCGTTGCCAACGATTCGATTTCGCTCCGGTCGAAAGCGACAAGATCGTGCAGCGTTTGCGTGAAATTGTTGAAGCCGAAGACAACACAGTCGAAGACGAAGCGTTGGAGTTGTTGGCGCGTCGCGCTGCTGGGTCGATGCGAGATAGCCAGTCGCTGCTCGAGCAAGTGCTGAGTTTTAGCGATGGTCATCTGACGGCGGACCATGTCCACACGATGTTGGGGACGGCCGACGATCAACGACTGCATCGATTGGCAGAGGCGATGGCTGATCGAAATGCCTCGGCGGCGCTCTCGCAAATTGACGAAGCCATCGCAGCGGGTGTCGACGCGGGGCGTCTGGCGGAACAGATGCTCGGCTACTTCCGCGATTTGATGGCGGTCGCCGTTGGGTGCGAAGCATCGTTGATGAGGTACGCGGCTGTATCGATGCACGGTTCGCTCGGCGAGCTGGCCGGACGCTGGGGGTTGCAAACGGTGCTCGCCATTGTCGGCTTGGTCGACGAAACGCTGGTGCGGATCCGACATAGCGTTCATGCCCGCGTCTTGCTGGAAGCAACCGTCATTCAGGTTTGCCATCTGCCCGATTTGCAAGCGATCTCCGATTTGACCGCGGCAGCGTCGGGAGCTGGTGGTGGTAAATCAGCTGGCGAAAAAAAAAGCGAGCCGCGGTAGCTAGCTCGACACCGAGTGCGGCTGCAGTGCCGCCATCTGCGGGCCCATCCAATTCAGCTTCGCCCGCCGTCGGTTCAGACACGAAGGTTCGGGTGGACTCTCCAGCCGCACCATCCGGGGATCATCGAGCCGCGACGAGTGCGACCGCCTCGGTCGCTGCGGCGGCTCCGTCTGGTTCTCCTACCGTCGATTCGGCTCCCGCCGCGGCGACATCTTCGCAGCCCGCAACGCAATCGCAGGCGGTTTCATCCAGTGGCGTTGCCGCTGCTGTCGCGACACCACCGCAGAGTGAGGGCGCGGAAAAGTCGGCCACCGCGACCGAATCAACGACATCCACCGACGGTTATCCCGTGATTTCCGGCGACGAAGCGACATCGAGTTGGTCTCAGGTTTTGCAAGAGATGGATCCGATGACGGCGACTTTGGCAAAGGCCGCTGAACGCGTTGATTCGCCCGAACCCGGTGTGCTCCGGTTGATCTTTCCCGGCAACTCTGGGCTGGCGTTCAGTCGTTGCCAGATGCCTGAGCACAAGGAGGAAATCCTCCGTACGCTTTCACGGGTGACTGGCCGGCGTGCTACCTTGCAGTTTGAGGCGACCGCTGTCAAAAAAATCGAACCGGTCGCTGCGGCGAAACCGAAGAACAAAAATCGAATGCAACGAATGCGTGAGATACAAGCCAATCCGTTGGTTCAGTCTTGCGTGGAATTGCTGGGGGCAGAAATCGTTCGAGTCGACACTCCTCGCGGGTGAGGCTGGTCGATTCGATTGTCCTTCTACTCATACTCTTTCATTTGTCATCCCTGACTCTCGTTCCACTGGATTGGACCCATGTTCAAAGGCCTCGGCAATCTCGGCAACATCGCATCGATGGTTGGCAAGCTGCAAGAAATCCCGCAGAAGATGCAGGAACTCAACGAGCAAATGCGGAGCGAGCGTGTCTCGGCCAGTTCATCGTGCAATCACGTTGAAGTTGTCATGAATGGGATTGGTGAAGTTCAGTCCGTCGAAATTGCGCCGGAGATTTTGGGCGTTGGTGGCGGCGAAGTGGTTGCCCCCGAAGACCTTCAGCATGCCATCCGTGACGCAACCAACGCGGCGGGCGCGGCTGCAAAGCAACTGTACGCCAGTGCGATCAGCCAACTTGCGTCGGACATGGATTTGAACATGCCCGGTGTTGATGGGCTGCTGTCGAGTTTGACGGGCGGCAATGGATGAGCGGACATGCCGGTGCGGTCTCTGATCTAGTCGACCAACTCAGCAAGCTTCCGGGGATCGGTCGCAAAAGTGCTGAGCGTTTGGCGTTTCACTTGTTGCGAGTCCATGAGGATGAGGCGTTAGCACTGGCGTCGGCTATTCGTCGGGTTCGCACCGACGTTCGCTATTGTTCGGTTTGCTACAACCTGTCCGAGACGGAGTTGTGCCGGATTTGCTCGGATCCAAAACGGGACGCGACCCGCTTGTGCGTCGTCGAACAGCCCCGCGATCTGCTCAGTCTCGATGCCTCGGGCGTTTATTCCGGTCTGTACCACGTACTGCTCGGTCGAATTGCACCCCTCGACGGGATCACGCCCGACCAACTGACCATCGATTCACTCGTGGAACGGGTGCGAACCGGAAATTTTTCTGAGATCATCATGGCGACCAATCCGACGGTCGAAGGTGATGGCACTTCGCTGTATTTATCGAACTTAATGCAGGAATTTCCGGTGGAAATCACTCGTTTGGCTCGTGGGATTACATCGGGCAGTGTCCTGGAATATGCCAATCGTGAGATAATTGCCGATGCGTTGACGGGTAGACAGCGGTTATAATCCTCATGCCAGTGATGAATTGGCACCGAATTCGCTCACTCGGTTCTCGCTGAGGTGGCGACCTTCCCTTCGATTCACGTCACGCATTTCAGAAAAGATTCTCATGCGGATGTCAGTGGGGCTTCAGGCCCGGCAAAGCCAAGTACAAAAACTCGCTCCACGGATGATCCAGTCGATGGAAATCCTGCAGATGCCCACGTTGGCATTGCAGGAACGCATCGAGCAGGAGATGAACGAGAATCCTTTGCTGGAGCAACAAACCGGGGATCCATTGAACCCGGACGATGGCGACGATGAGGTCCCGGACAAGGACACTCGCAGCGAGAACGAAAAGGAACTTGTTGTCGACAACGATCACGACAACAAGGATGACTTCGAGCGTTTGCTGAACATGGACTCGGATTTGCCGAGCACGTTTGATGATTCGTTTCGTCAAAGTGCAAACCGCATGTCCGAAGACGCTGACCGTCGCCACGACATGATGGCTAACGCTCAGTCACGACCCGAGTCGTTGAATGACTATCTGCTGCATCAGCTTGCGGAAATGGACATTGATGATGAGGTGGAGCAAATTGCCGAACGCATCATCAGCACGCTGAACGCTTCCGATGGCGGTTATCTGCGAATGCCGTTGGCCGATCTGTTGCCATCGGGACACTCGAAAGAAGACTACGAGAAGGCTGAAGAAGCGTTGGCCGTGGTTCAGTCATTGGAACCAAGTGGTATCGCCGCTCGCGATCTGAGTGAATGCTTGATATCGCAGTTGGATCCTTCGGTCGCGCACTTCGATGAGCTGTCGACTTTGATTCGATCGCATCTCAATGATCTGGCAGAGAACCGGCTTCCGCAGATCAGCAAGAAAACTGGTTTCTCAATCGAGTTGATCCAAGAGCTTCGCGAAGAGTTGCATCTCTTGAATCCGAAGCCTGGTGCTGCTTTCTTGGAGACCTATGTTCCGAACGTGACACCAGACATCATTTTGGAACAAGACGAATCGGGCGAGTACCGAGTTCGCTTGGATGATGATCGTGTGCCAACGTTGTTCATCAGCGAGTATTACCGCCGTCGATTGCAAGCTTCGGATTGCACGGATGCGGAACGAGAATTCATCAAACAAAAGATCAACGGTGCGCAGTGGTTGATTGATTCGATCGAGCAGCGGCGAAGTACTTTGACTCGGGTATCCGAGGCAATCGTCGAGCATCAAAAACGGTTCTTGGATGAAGGTCCGGAAGCGATTGAGCCACTGAAGATGCAACAAATTGCGGACAAGGTCGGTGTCCACGTGACAACGGTCAGTCGCGCGGTGGACGACAAGTGGATTCAGACGCCTCGCGGGATTCTTCCGTTGCGTCGGTTCTTCGTCGGTGGAACTCAGACCGAAGACGGCGATGATGTTGCTTGGGACACGATCCGCTTGAAACTGCAAGAGCTGATCGATAAAGAAGACAAGAGCAAACCTTACAGTGACGAGAACCTCGTCGACGAGTTGAAGAAGGCTGGTATGACTGTCGCTCGCCGGACGGTCACGAAATACCGCAAGAAAATGGGGATTCCTAGCAGTCGTCAACGTCGCGATTGGAGTCTCACCGCGTCGTGATGTCGGCCTCGAAACGATCCGCCATCGTTGTCTTGGCTGTCATGAATTTGGGCCTGATGTTCATGGTGGCTGGCCTTTTGTTCTGGCGTCCCAACGCTGAGCGGATGGTTCCAGCTGCGGTCGAAACTCAACGACCGGCGGTGGCTTCGAAAGTAGTTGAAGAGCCTGAGGCTGCACCGGATATTCCTGTGCATGTTCCTTCTGCCGGCAACCTGGCCGATTCAGAAACGCGAACGATCGAATTGTTTCGCGTCACGTCTCCATCCGTCGTTCACATCACGACGTCGAAGGTCGCACGCGACTACTTCAGCATGAATGTGCAGGAGATCCCGCAAGGCAGTGGGACCGGGTTTGTTTGGGACAAAGCCGGACACATTGTGACCAATAACCACGTTATTCAGAATGCAGACGTCGCGATGGTCGCGTTCGATGATCAAACCAGCTTTCCTGCGAAGCTAGTCGGTGTCGCTCCGGACAAAGACTTGGCGGTTCTGCTGATCGACGCTCCACCGGAACGTTTGCGTCCGATTCCGCGCGGTGTGTCGGCTGATTTAGAAGTTGGTCGGACGGCACTCGCCATCGGCAATCCGTTCGGGCTGGATCAAACGCTTACGACGGGAGTCATTAGCGCACTCGGTCGCGAAATCAAATCGGACTCCGGGGTGCCGATCAAAGATGTGATTCAAACCGACGCCGCTATCAATCCCGGAAACAGCGGTGGACCATTGTTGGATCGATCGGGGCAATTGATTGGTGTGAACACCGCAATCTACAGCCCGTCCGGCGCCTACGCAGGAATCGGATTCGCGATTCCTGTTGATACGGTTCGTTGGGTCGTGCCTGAACTGATCGAACACGGGCGTATCATTCGTCCCGGAATCGCGATCACGGTTGCAAGCGATTCGATGAGCAAGCGGTTCAAGCTTCCACCCGGAGTCTTGATCCTGGATATGCCTGAGCGCGGCAACGCTGAGCGAGCGGGATTGCGTCCGACCCGTCGGACTCGTTTCGGAGACATTGTCCTGGGCGATATCATTGTCGCGGTCGATGATATGGCTGTCGCATCGACCTCGGACCTGACGCTGATTTTTGAGAACTATGAAAGCGGCGATGTTGTCGACTTGACCGTGATTCGTCAGGGAACCGAGTTGGTCTTGCCCGTTGAACTTGAAACATTGGACTGATCGAATTCGCATTTCTACGGCAACCAAATCGAGCCCCTGGTACGAAGTGAACAATGTTGACCAGGTTTTCTCGCCTGGATTGTTGCTCTACGCCGACCGAGTTCAAGCCAACTTGGACCGAATGATTGAGATGGCGGGCGGAGCGGACAAGCTAAGGCCGCATGTCAAAACTCATAAGATGCCCGCCATCGTGGAGTTGAGCATCGCGTCTGGAATCACTCGTTTCAAATCCGCAACGATCGCGGAAGCCGAGATGACCGCGAAAGCTGGGGCGGCGGATGTCCTTTTGGCGGCTCAGCCGGTCGGGCCAAACATCGGACGGTTCGTGAAGCTGGTCGAACAGTATCCGAGTTGTCAGCTTTCCTGCCTCGTGGATGACCCATCGGTTGTGGCGAACTTGGAATCAGCGTTTCAAGCGGCCGGTTCGCAGGGAAGCGTTTGGATTGACATTGATGTCGGAATGCATCGGACGGGCATCGCACCTACCGATGCTGCAACTGAATTGGTTCGCTCGATCCGAGCCAGCGATCACCTTCGGTTGGCCGGGATCCATGTTTACGACGGTCATCTGCACGACACCGACTCGGAAGAATTGAGGCGTCAATTCGACGAAGTCGTGAAGCCATTCTGGACTTGGTTTGAGGAGATCCAGCGAGCGAGTGGCGATCGGATGAGTTTGGTCGCTGGTGGAACGCCCACGTCAGCTTTTTGGCAGGCGGACGCACGTGCTCGACAAGTGAAAGTTGAGACCGGTGCAGGAACGACCGTATTGTGGGATGCGGGCCAGCCTACTTTTTCGCCCTCAATGCCCTTCGAACCTGCCGCAGTGGTTTTGACTCGCGTGATCAGTCGGCCGACCAAGTTCGACGTTTGTTTGGATCTCGGACACAAGTCGATCGCGTCAGAAATGCCGCTGCCTCGCGTGCGTTGGCTGAACTTCGACGCCGATCACGAGGTTGTTGGCCACAACGAAGAGCACATGGTTCTGAGAACGAAGCTGCCTTGCCGACTTCGTTGTGGTGACGTTTTGTACGGAGTTCCCGTGCATGTTTGTCCGACCGTCGCACTGCATCAGCACGCGGAATGCGTGCGTGATCATCGAGCGATCGAGAAGTGGCCCGTCGTGGCTCGCAACCGAATGCTGTCGATCTGAGGAATTAAAGGCTCATCTGTCGAGCATTGAAGCGACGCCGTTTCCGTCCTAGTTCAGGCGAACTGGGTTGGTTGCCTCTTTGATCTTCTTTCGCATCAACTCGATCGACGCTTCTTGTCCGGTGAACAGCTTGTACTGATACGCAGCTTGGCGAACAAACATATCGACGCCCGTGATCACACGAGATTGTTTCTGCGTCGCCTGTTTGATCAGAAGGGTGTTTTCAGGGTTGTAGACCGTGTCGAACACGACCATGAACTGATTGAGTGCCGATTGATTGAAGGGGGTGTTGTCGACATCGGGGTGCATACCGATGGGCGTCCCGTTGATCAGTAGCTGGACCTTGGCCTCGTGGCGTTCTTCCCAGTCGATCACACGACAACCGATGTCAGCAGCCAACATTTCGGCCCGTTCGCGGGTTCGCGAACTGATCGTGACATCGCATTTGCGTTGGCGTAGGCCCCACGCGATGGCTCGCGAGACGCCGCCGGCGCCGAGGACCAAAGCCGTTTTGCCTTGCAGCGAGTTCTCGGTTCCTCGTTCGATCTTGAACGATTCTTCGATGCAATCCATTGCGGCGCGATAGTCGGTATTGTAGCCGAGGCGATCGTCGCCGTTGAAGATCATCGTGTTAATCGCCCCGATACCCGTGCAGCTGGATTCGGCTTGCGTGCAGTATTGCAACGCCGATTCCTTGTGAGGAATTGTGATGCTAATTCCTTGGATACCCAGCTCTTTGCAGGTCCTCATGAAAGATGGTAGATCATCCTTCGGCACGCGAAGTGGAAGGTAGCGTGCGTTCAGTCCCGCATCGACGAACGCGGCGTTGTGGATCAATGGGCTGTGGCTGTGGGCGACCGGATCCGCGATCACGCCGAACAACGCAGTGTCTTCCTTGATCGTTTCGTAGTGATAAACGCTGTTCATTTCCTTCCAGTTGAGCTGGCCGGGGGCAAGCTTTTTGTCGGAACTGAACGTTGCGTAGGTGAACGGAGATCCGACGCGGTTGGCAAGAATTCGCGTCAGCATGCCGATTTCGCCCATGCAAATTCCGATCGTCGGAATTTTCGCGTTCTTGCACAGGTTGATCATTCGGATGTTGTCCGAGAATGAATTCGCCATGCACGCGATTTTGACGATGTCCGCGTCTTCGGCGGCCATGGCCTCGTGCAATTCGTCCAAGTTCTCCGGCGTGCCACTGAAGTCGTGGTAGCTGATGATTCGTTTGGTGTTGCCGTAGCGAGGAATCTGAGCCGCGACGTCGGCTTCGATGTCGACGTACTCGGCACCCGCCGCGATGACACTCCGCAGAAGCATCAAGCGATCTTGTTCGGATCGTTCCCACCGACCGCCATCTTCTTTCCTGCGAACCGTGGCGACCACGGGGCCCGGACGGTCATTGAGTAATCGTTTCAGGTCGACGGCGCGGGAAATGTAATCGAGACGCAGTTCAACGAGCTGAGCACCTTGTTCGACCAAGAACTGGTGTTCGGCAATCATGCGTTTGTGGCGGGCGCGGCCGAGACTGACACAAATCATAAATGTTCGGTGGTCGGGATGGAGGATGGATGGGGCGAGACTTCGCCACGAGGTTATAATAGTCGGCAGCGTTCCGAAGGGCAGTACGGGAGGCCGATCTCAATGTCACAAATTGTGCTGAATTGACCATGTTTTACTGCCGCCAAGACACGTTTCAACGCTTCCAAGACAACTCGTCGGCCAGAAAGGTTCCCGCCATGCTTCGCTTCGGTTGCTGCTTTGCCTTGCTGCTGGGTGGATTCGTTTTGCCATCGGTGACGGCAGAGGATCTCAGCTCACAGATTTGGCCCACCTCCAGAGGCGATTTTGCCGCAACAGGTGCTCGCTCGAAGGGAGTTGCAGACGAGTTGGTTCTGCAATGGGAAACGAAAACCGCCGAGGCAATCGAGGCGGCTCCAGTCAGCGACGGCAAGCATGTTTTTGTCGTCGATGTGATGGGCGGAATGGAAGCTCTCGAACTGTCGACGGGAGAATCACTCTGGCGTCACGAGCTGGACACAGGCTTCGTCGCTTCGCCTTCGTTGTTCGTTCCGCAAAACATCAGCCAGGCGATTGGTGCGGTGAATGTTTTGGATGCCGGTGATCTGCCCGAAGGGACCACTCCGATGACGACGGAACAGATCGATGCATGGTCGGCGACTCAAACCACCGTTTTGGTGTCGGGCGACGTCGAAGGAAATGTCGTCGCCTGGGATCCAGCCTCGGGGGAGCAGCTTTGGAAAGGTTTGACGGATGGAGAGATCAGTGCTTCGCCATCGTTTTATACGCTGCGTCGTCTTGGAGCATCCGGTGAAATCGAGCTGCAACCAAGAGCTTTGGTGACTAGTCAGGACGGCAGCTTGTATTGCTTCGCGATGAAGTCTGGAGAGCTGATTTGGAAATACGAAACTGGCGATCAAATTCGGTGTGGAGCTTCTGTCGGCGATGGGAAGACTTATTTGGGCGGGTGCGACGGTGGCCTTCACGTGGTGGATTTGACCACCGGGAAGGCTTCGCGGGATGCAATTCCACTTGGCGGACCAACTGGGAGCACGCCAGCGATCCGTGACGGCAAATTGTTTGTGCCGATCATGGATGGAGTTTTGTACGCTTTCGCTCCGCAGAACGATTCCGAAGAGGACGGCATGCCGACGTGGGAGTACAGCGATCCGGATCGAGCCCAAGAATATCGCGGCAGTGTTGCGGTGAATGATGATGTGGTGATCGTCACGAGCCGAAACAAGACGGTGGATGCGATCGAGCGATCAACGGGCAAACTGCGCTGGAGGGTGACACTGAAACGACGTGCTGATGCCTCGCCCGTTATCGCCGGTGACGATGTCTGGGTCGCTTCCACCGACGGACGACTCTTGCGTTTGTCGATTGAGAATGGGGATGAAAAATGGAATTTCGAGATTCGGGGGGCCTTCATCGGCGAACCCGCCATCGTAGGGGAACGCTTGGTCATCGCGGATGACGAAGGCGTGGTTCGAAGTTTTGGGCCGAAGTAAACATTCTTAAGAAATGCGTTTCTGAACTCGATTCGGAGCTCACCGGTTCGGTGTTTGCAGCCAATCGACTATTCTGAAGTAGACCATTCGCACGCAAACGGGAAACCTATGACGACTGCATCGACCCAGGACGAGTCTCGCGAAAAACAGCCCGAAGGCAGCAAGACTGAAGTCGGTAGTTACTTCATCAGTAATTATCCGCCCTACAGTCAGTGGAAGGCGGATTCGCTCGATGAAGTGAAGCAGCGGATGGCTTCTGCGCCGACGAGCGAAAATCCGCTGGGGTTGTACCTGCACATCCCGTTCTGTCGGAAACGCTGCAAGTTTTGTTACTTCAAAGTCTTCACTGACGTCAAAGCACAAGAAGTCCAGCGCTATGTCGACGCGTTGTGCAATGAAATTTCGATGGTCAGTCAGTTGCCAGTGATGGGCGATCGACCGTTCCGCTTCGTCTATTTCGGCGGAGGGACACCCAGTTTTCTGTCCCCGAAACAATTGACGAAACTGGCCGATCGATTGCGTGAGCACATCACTTGGGATGGTGCCGAAGAAGTCACGTTTGAGTGTGAACCGGGCACGCTGAGTGAGACCAAGGTCAAAACGTTGCGAGAGCAATTGGGCGTGACCCGATTGAGTTTGGGAATCGAAAACTTCTCTGACAAGTTGCTTGAAGAGAACGGTCGAGCACACCTTTCCAAACAAGTTTTCTCGGCCTGGGAATGGATCGAAGCAGCTCAGTTCCCCAACGTGAACATCGACCTGATCTCGGGAATGGTCGGAGAAACCTGGGAAAACTGGAAAGACAACATCCGGCGAACGATCGACATGTCACCGGAGAGTGTGACGATCTACCAAATGGAATTGCCGTTTAACACGGTTTATAGCGCCGACATCTTGGGCAACAAAATTCAAAGTCCTGTTGCGGATTGGCAGACCAAGCGTGACTGGGTCAGCTATGCCTTCGACGAAATGACATCGGCGGGCTACAAAGTCAGCAGTGCCTACACGTTGGTCAAAGATACGGGCAAAGTTAACTTTTCGTATCGCGACAATCTGTGGCGAGGTGCCGATTTGTTGGCGACCGGAATCGCGAGTTTCGGCCACGCCGCAGGAGCTAACTACCAGAACTTGCCGCACATGGAGCAGTACCTCGGTGCGATCGAAGGTGGAGAGCTGCCTCTGGGACGTGGGTTTGTACCGACCGAGCATCAAGCACTGATCCGCGAGATGATTTTGTTGCTCAAGCGTGGGTTCCTCGAACGCGAATATTTTCAGTCAAAGTTCGGCGTTGATATCGTCGAAAATTGGAAATCGGTTTGGGAAGGCTACGTTGAAGAAGGGTTGGCGGAGATCCATCCAGATGAAGTGAAGTTGACTCGCGAAGGGTTGTTGCGAGTGGATTCGATGCTCCCTGCCTTCTTCGAACCTGAACACCAGAACGTTCGCTACACATGATGCAGCGTGCTGTTTGGCGGACTTCTCGGCGCGATTTAGAAATCGGCCGGCGTCCGCTGGTGATGGGGATTCTGAATGTCACCCCAGATAGCTTCTCGGATGGTGGTCGATTTGTTTCTCCTGGTCAGCAGCTGACCACCTCGGAAACATTGGACCTAGCGGTCGAAACCGCTCTGAAGATGCAGGCTGATGGAGCCGACTTGATCGACATCGGCGGCGAAAGCACGCGGCCGTATAGCGATCCGGTGGATGCGGAAATTGAGACGGAACGAGTGGGGCCGGTGATCGAGCGGTTGGCGAATTGCTTGGCCATTCCAATCAGTATCGACACCAGCAAAGCGTCCGTCGCCAATGCAGCCATTCGGGCGGGCGCGGAGATCGTCAACGATGTGAGTGGTCTGGAAGGCGATCCGGAAATGCCGGCGGTCGTCGTCAAGACACGTGTTGGCGTCTGTGTGATGCACATGAAGGGCACTCCGCAGACGATGCAGGACGATCCCAGCTACCGCGACGTTGTTGATGAAATCGAGCGGTACTTGCTGGCTCGACGGCAGGCTTGTTTGGACCAGGGAATCGAGCCCGAGCGAATCTGCCTCGATCCCGGCATCGGTTTCGGGAAAACACACGACCACAATTTGACCTTGCTGCGAGCGACCAATCGTTTTGCTTCCATCGGCTCACCCATTTTGATTGGTCATTCCCGAAAGGGTTTCATTCGCAAAGTTTTGGATCGAAATGAACGTAATTTGAATGACGAGTACAACCCGATGGCTGGCACGTTGGCCGTTTCAATGGCGGTTGCAGCGGCGGGGGCTCATGTCATCCGTGTGCACGATGTCGCAGAAACCGTGCAGGCGTTGGATTTGTTTGAAGCATCAGGTGGCCTAGCTGTCTCAACCAATAATCGTGCTTTCTAGAAAGTACCGATTGAGGAACGCTTGGCGTTCCTCTGCTGGTGTCGCTGCAAACTGCACCATCGCATACAGACGTTTTTGATCTCGCTGTCGTTTCTCCGCCAGCCAACCGTTGTCACGGAACTTCTCTGGCAAAACGCCAATCAGCTGAAAGCATTCCGGTTCTCTTGGGCCTGCGACAACACCATGTCGATCGAGCATCGCAATGGCTGTGTCGACCCGGTGGTCATGTGGACTGACCCGTTGCAATTCCTTGCGAAGCCAGTCCAAGCCGTAGGCAGTGCATCGATCCGCATGATGTTCCAGAGCGAACAAGAGACGGTCGTAGAAATCCGCATCGGGGTTGGCCCACTCGATGAATTGCATCTGCGTCATCAAGTCGTCTTGATCGTATAGCCAAAGGCAGCGGCTTGGTTTGTCGTCACGGCCCGCTCGACCAATCTCCTGATAATAGGATTCGATCGATCCAGGGGTTTCAGCGTGGATGACCAGCCGAATATCTTCTTTATCGACTCCCATTCCAAATGCGGGAGTGGCCAAAACGAGGTCTCGTTCGCCGGACATGAATTCGTTTTGTATCCGACGGCGATCCTTTCGTGATTGATCGCCGTGGTAGCAGACATGATCGATAGACCGTGCCAACAACAGGTCGCTGAAGCGGTCCAGCGTTTTGATCAGCGAGAAGTAGATGATAGCGCCGCCAACGGGCGTATCGTCGGTTGGAGAAAATGGTGGGGCCGAAAGTGCCTCGAGAATCGTTTCGTATTTTTCGTTCTCGCCCATCACGGACTCGACGTCGATCCGCAAATTGGGACGATCAATCCCTTCATGGAACAGTCTCATCTCGCATTCGGCCAGGCCAATTTGATCCACGATGTCCGCCCGGCATTCCGCGGTTGCCGTCGCGGTCAGGGCAATCGTGGTGGGAGAGCCCAGTTGTTTCCGGATGTCGGCGATTCTGCTGTAATCTGGTCGGAAGTCGTGGCCCCACTGGCTGACGCAGTGTGCCTCATCGATTGCGAGCAGCTGAATGTTTCGGCCCGAAATTGCGTCTAGGAACTCAGGTTTGCGAAATCGTTCAGGCGTCACGTATAGCAAACGATATTGGTTGTCGCGTAAGTTCTTCTGCCTCTTTTCGCGTTCACTTCGATCCAAAGAGGAATTGATGAGCGTCGCGTCGACGCCTTTTGCTACCAGCCCATCGACCTGGTCCTGCATCAAAGCAATCAGCGGAGAAAGTACCAACGTCAGATCGGTGCCGCTCCCCAGCAACGCGGGAATTTGGAAGCACATCGACTTGCCACGTCCTGTTGGCATGATCACCATGGCGTGCTCACCAGCGAGAACGTGCTGAATGACGGCAGATTGGCTGGGGCGAAATGAGCGATACCCAAATACGTCCTGCAGGATCTTCTGGGCTTGGTCCAGCGAACGCTTGCCTGACTTCAAATTCGCGTTGGCTGACTCACCCATCGGTGGCGAAACTTTCTATTTTGGGATTCGAGAAACATGAGCGAAGTCGACGTCATCTACGAAGACAACCATTTGCTCGTGGTAAACAAACCGACCAAGTTAGCGACGATGGGAGCTGCTGGGCAGCCGACTTTGCATTCGCTCGGTTGTGATTACATCCGACGGACGTGCAACAAACCGGGGAAGGTCTATCTCGGAATTGTGAGTCGGCTCGATTCGATGACTTCGGGTGTCATCGTGATGGCCCGAACCAGTAAAGCGGCCAGCAGACTCACGCCTCAGTTCGCCAATCATTCTGGCGATGGAGCGAAGAAGACGTACCTCGCGGTTGTCGCAGGCCGAGTCGAGCAGCAACAGGGCTCTTTGGTCGACGATGTCTACAAAGACGATGCAGCTCACCGCATGTGTGTGGCTCATCATTCCAGAGCTGATGCCAAGGAGGCTCGTCTGGAGTACGAAGTTTCAGGGTACGACCGCGAGTCAACGCTTCTTAAGGTCAAGCCACTCACAGGCCGCAAGCATCAAATTCGCTTGCAATGGTCCGAGGCTGGGTTCCCCATTTTGGGCGACATCAAATATGGAAGCGAGCGGTCTTGGCCGACTGGGATCGCACTTCATAGTTGGCGGCTTTCCATCATGCATCCCACGAAGAAAGAGCGGATGACTTTTGAGGCTCCTGTTCCAGAGGTTTGGGTGAGCCGACTGGGATCAAGTTTGCTTGTGAAGCTGTGAGGCCGGTCGGGAGCCGCTTGGTCAACGAAAAAACGTCGCCCCTGGGTAGAGGCGACGTTTCGTTTGTTTGACTCGATCGTCGGTCGAGGACTAGTTTCGCAGTAGTTCTTGAATACCGTAGGTGAAGAATGTACCGAGGCTGAAGTTCAGCACTTCTTCTTCACATTTGTATTGAAGAATCAGAGTGTCACCAGGTTGAACCAGTGGGCGACTTCGCGGGTCGTTGACGGCCCGGGCAAGGTCAACCTCGATTGCAACTTGTCCGTTGCATGGTGTCTGACGAAGCACATACAGCATTCCAGGTGGAACTCCACCAACCGACCGTGCACCTCCGAATCCTCCTCCACCGCCAGTCGTCTGTCCGATGCCACCGCCTGCGATAGCCATCGCACCGAGGACGTCGAGATCATAGTCACGAGGGAGTGGGAACTCGCCGCCGGGCAACAAACCACCAGTGTAGAAAACTTCTGTCTCGCGGTTTTCGATGTACACAATGTCGCCGTCTTGCAGTTCCACATCTTCCGGTGTGATGTTTGGGATCACTCCAGGTGGAAGTCGCAATGGAATGCGAAGGATCGATGGGTCTGGCGGAAGTTCCGGCGGGCAAACACATGGGTCGAGCATGGCGTTGCGTTGAGACGCGTAGAAGTCTCGAACAAACTGAGCTCGTTTGCGTTTGTCAGCTTCGCTGGCTCGCAGAACCCGAACTTCGTTCTTTGCGTTCAGACCTGGCAAACCGCCGGTTTCAACCAGAGCGTGCAAAATATCATTCTTGTACGCAGGAAGTTTGACCAAGCCGCCGCTGGCGGAATTGTCCGTGCCCCGAATGAACTCACTCGCCTGCGTCTGGAGGTTCCGTTGGTTTCCCTGTCCCAATCCATCTTCCCGAACCACGATCACATCGTAGGTTCGTTCCTTGATAAGCGTGACAATCGGACGAGCTTTTTCTTCTCGCAGAATGTCATTGTCGATGTAGGCTTCACGAATTTTTTCGCGGACTTGATCGAGCGTGAGGCCTTCGACCTCAAGGGGTTCGATCAGCGGCAGCGACAGAGTTCCATCATCCTGAACCGCAATTGGGTAACCAATCGACGGTGGCAGGGTGCTGTCCTGTTCCGGGAAATTGACCGGAGGTGGCTCAGGTGGAGTGTTGGGCGGATTGAAAGGCAGAACGCCTTCAATGTAGACACCGAGGATGTCATCGGGGCCGAGCTGGTAGTCTCGTGGTGGCTCAAGAGACAGCAACGCGATATCAACCGGAACCAAGTTGTTCTTGGGTGCCGGAAAGAATTCGGGCGGCAATCGGTGAGCTGGAACACCATCGATTGGCTGGGTCAGTGACGAGCAGCCGGTCAGTGAAGCGACCAGCGAGGCGGCCACGCCAAGTCCAACCGTGGTGCGAATGTGTTTCCACACTCGAGTTTGAAAGAGGTTGATGTTCATCCTTGAACTCTCTGAAAGTGCAATCGGGTGCAAAGCCGCCCGGACTGGTCTGTGGTTGAGGAACGGTCAGAAATCAATCGAACAAGAATTGCATCGATTGATTGTTTGCAGGCGATTCGACTGCTTCATTTGATTGGGCCTGGCGATCTGGCCGTCCGAAAATCTCTTCGATTACCGAATCAATTTCGTCTTGGGTTGGTTCTGCCACATCAGTGCTAACCGGGGTTTGCTTTGTCCGCGGGACAAGGTCTGATGCGCTGGTGTCTTGAGGAGACGAAACGCTGTCAACATCCGGGAACAGTTGTTTGATGTCGGTCGGATCACCAAATTGATCGCCACCTTCTTGTGGGATGTCACTCAGCATTGCTCCAGCACCTTCCGCAACCAAGGTTTCGTTACTTTGCGAAGGTGCAACCTGTGAGAATGGATCGTTGGTGATATTCGATTTCGGTGATACAGATTTGATTGCAGGCGGTGTAGGCGGTGCTTGCTGTTTCACGTGATTCATGTCCACGTTTGTACCGGTCAGTTCGTTTGCTTCTTCGAACGTGACTCGGCCTGGCACAAGAGTTTCACCTTCACCCAACTGAATGCCTGGCGGCAAGACATTGGCCGTTGGAATGGGCGGTACAGGAGCAACTGGCGTTGGGGCCATTGATCCGGTCATAGCCGCCGAAGCTGGTCGCATTGGGGTTTGAATACGGATCTGGTTGTAGTAACCAATTCCGTCTTGTTCAGCGGCTTTCACTCCGAGTGGGAAACCTTCGAACCAAGCATTGACGGCACTTTGCCCATCGCCAGATTGATGTTTCCAACCCCAGTAGTCAGGAGACACGACCGCGGGAGTGCACCCAGATCCGCCGGTCGCGACTTCCATGTAGCCATCAATAAAACCCTTTCGGAGGTCTTTCGAATGGCGGTGTTTTTTGTGGCAGTGAGCGTTTCGCAACCAGGCCTTTTCTGCCATGACTTTGTTGCGATGCGAGACCATGAAGTCGTCGATGCACTCACTTCGAGTCAGCTTGGATTGCAGGCCACCCATGATGGTGCAGCCGGTCATCCCCGTTGTCAAAATACCCGCCGCAAGACTCGCCAAGAAGGCTCGTTGAGCTCTTTGACGAATGATGTTTCGCCTCGATAGCTTCGGGCGGACGGACGCGTCATGTCGATTAAGCTGGGTCATAATGCCGGCTCCCCTAGCGGCGGATCTATCTGGATCACACGACTCGTGCGTGCAACATTTCCAGCCGCCATCTTGCCCTTCGAACTGGCTGCAACGGCGTTTGGAATCAGGGTCGCACCGTTTGCAGCGATTCTGCTAGCAGGCGAAGTCCCCGCACTCTTTATCGCCCCTTCTGCGATGCCGGTTTAGCCAAATGTGCATGAAATGGGGGTGCTAGCAGTCCGCCTGGTTAGTGAGACTGTTCCGGGGGGCACTGGAACCACAGGTGTCCGCCTGCTGGTTTCCTTGTGTTTTCGGTATTTGGGAGGGGCGGTGGCCCCTTCTTGGGACACCTGATTCGGGGAGATTTACGGTTTGGAACGATTGCCCAATACGATTTTCGCGGAGTTCCGTTAACTTTTCGTACGCGCGGGGGATAGCTTTCGAGCGGACGCGTAAGATGATGCATCACGGAGACGTTGTACTAGAATAAAGAGCTATTCTTGTCACACAGGGTTTACCGGTTGTCATCAGCTGACATCGTTCCTGTCATGACATTCTTTGCCTTCACCGTGTCAAAATGCCCTTCTCTGATTGAATCAACTAGCAATGACACCATTCATCCTCGTTACTCTTGCCGCTGCTTTCATCGCGATGCTGGTACTGGTGCCGGTGGTGCGTGCATTCGCAATTCGAGTGGGATTGGTGGACAACCCAGATGCGGAGAGGAAACTGCATGATCGGCCAATCGCATTGGCGGGCGGGTTAGCCGTTTTCATCGCGACCGGTATCGCGTTCCTGGTTGGCATCGCTTACGAAAGTGGTTGGGCGGAATTCGGCAAGATGACGGAGTTGTCATCTCGTTGGTTTGTTTTGCTGGGTGCCTCGTCGGCGATCTTGATCGTTGGTTTGATTGACGATAAGTGGGCACTGCGTGGCCGACAGAAGCTACTCGCTCAATGCGTCATCGCGATGATCGTTGTGGGAAGTGGAACGGTCATGCGATCGATCTCGCTCTTCGGTTTCGAGATTCCTTTGGGGATTTTTGCGATTCCCGTCAGTGTCTTGTGGTTGTTGCTCGCGATCAACGCGCTCAATCTGCTTGACGGAGCCGACGGCATGGCGACCACGGTCGGCGCGTTTGTTTGCGGCGGGCTGGCATTGCTAAGTGCATCGAGTGGACACTCTGCATCTACCGTCATTGCGGCAACTGCTTTATGTGGCGCACTGCTCGGCTTCTTGGTCTTCAATCGCCCGCCCGCCACAATCTTTTTGGGCGACGCGGGGAGCATGATGATCGGGCTGATGGTCGGCGTCTTGGCAATGTGGTGCTCATTGAAGGAGTCCGCGGTTGTCGTTGCTGCACCGGTCGCGATTTTGGTTCTGCCGTTGTTCGACTCTTCTGCAGCAATCATTCGACGATGGATGACGGGACGCAGTATGTATGCAACGGACCGAGGACATTTGCATCACCTGTTGAACGAAAAATTCGGTCCAAATGGGATGTTGTTGGTGGTTGCTGGCCTTTGCACGCTTAGCTCAACAATCGCGGTACTCTCAGTTCGGTTCAATCAAGACTGGCTGGTTCTTCTGGGAGCAGGAGCCGTTTTGGGCTTCTTGGTTCTGACTCGAACGTTCGGTCATTCGGAGTGTCGCCTTCTTCTCGGGCGTCTGTACCACTTTGCCCATTCATTTGCGGTGCGTCCGAAGGATTGTGAGTCAGCCAAGCATTTGCGCAGTGTCCAGATTCAAGGCGATGGTTGCTGGGAACCAGTCTGGGAACCATTGGTCGAATTCGCGAAACGGCATGATCTCGCAAAAGTGCAAATCGACGCGAATATGGCTTGGTTGCACGAAGGCTATCATGCGACTTGGCAAAGTATCCGTTTGCCGGAGAAGTCAATGCAAAGCGTTGTCCGAATCCCGCTCTTCGCAACTCGACCAGGGGAAGACGAGTCGGTGCCAATCGGCAAGGTAGAGGTCATTGCCAATTCGTCACACGAATCGCTGGCTCAGCTCAGTTATTTCTTAGAGCATGCGGAAGAGTTGCAGGCCCAGGTCAGCTACTTGGTTGACAATCTTGGGAAGAAAAACGCAGCCGCTCGCAAGAAGAAGACGAACGCGGCATCCGCTTCAACGAGCGACACGCTTGTGGGAAGCGAAGAAGTTGAAGCTGTGCACACCAGCTAGTTCTGGATTGAGCTCTCGCTGGCTTGTCTTCGTGTCGACCATGCGACAATCGCGATGCCAATCATGACCATGAGTGCCGCAGCAACGAGCCAGCTGGAAGGCAAGTGCTTGGAGCCATCTGCATCGCTGAGCCCGAGGAAATCGAGCTTGTCATGATAACGCGCGGCTAATTCCAGCATTCCATTATGGAAGAAGTGCAAGACCACTCCTGGCCAGACGCTGCCGGTTCGGAAGGCGACCCATCCCAGCAGTAATCCAAGCAGCATGGTGGGTAGAAAGCGTTCGACCAACAACGTGCTGCCGACAAAGACGTGGAAGAGTCCAAATAGCAATGCGGTCGTGCAGATCGTTTGCCAAGGGCGAAGGACAGCCGAGAATGCGGAGAATAAATAGCCTCGAAAGCAGAACTCTTCGACGAGAGCCGGGGTTGCCGCCATCGTCAACAAGAGTAGCCATGGTGGCACCGTTTTCCATTTGTCTAGCAAAGACCTTGTGCGTTCAATTTGGTCGTCCGAAAGAAGGGCGATTCCAAACTGGTCGGCCAACGCCAAGGCTTCATGTGCAAACGCCCAGGCTCCTCCCGCCAAGACAATGGCACCCAGAATTGACGCAAGCGGTGGCATCACGAATCGATACGTCGATCGGATGCGATGCTTTCCAATGATAGTTGCAAAAAGTGGAATCAAACCGAAAACCAAGATCAGGCTCAATGCGTTTAGCAACAGCTGTGAACCAACCGAGATGGAATCGGACACGATTCGCAGCCACTGCATCAAACCGTTCGAGATCAGGAATGAGGCTGGCAGCAGTAAGGCGACAACCAACCCAGCCTGGCTCATGCTGGGATGATTGGTAACCGTATCGGGCCGTTGAAGAAGCGAACCAAATGATTTCTGGCTAGTTCGCTCAACCGCGTCACTACCAAACAGTCGCGCGGCAATGCCCAAAGTCGCCGCCGCATAGAACAGTGTGCTGGTGACGGCCACGACCGCGCCTGCGGTGGTGGCGGTGCCGGATAGGATGTCCCGAGCGAGCAAAACAATATTCAGAAGCGGAGCGACGGCCAGCGGTCCCTCCAGTGTCACGCCTGGCATCAGGGAAAGCATCGCCGGGCCAAGCGAAAGCAGCATCACGGGAATCAGATATGCCTGTGCTTCTTTGAACGACTTTGCGAAGCTGGTAAGCGAAAGTAACAACGCCGAGAAGAAGCAGCTGAACAGCAGCAGTAGACCGAGAATCTGCGTGATCTGCAGCAGCCCGACTGTTGAATCACCCGCCAGCATGCTGACCAGTCCTGTCACCTTCATGGTCACGAACATGGCAAGCAAGTTTGCCATCGCGGTGAGGAAGGCGACGAAGACAACCGCAAGATACTTGGCAAGCAACACCCACCAACGCGGAACAGGAGAAGCCATCAGTGCTTCCATCGTGCCTCGCTCTCTTTCACCAGCCGTCAGGTCGATCGCTGGATAAACGGCGCCGGTGATGGTCATCAAAACCAGAACCAAGGGGATCACCGTGCCAAGAATGGATCCTGATGCTTTCTCTCCGATCGATCGAATTCTCAAATCGATCGGTTGATAATTGGGATCAATTCGCTGAACGATTTGAAGGCTTTCAGACAGCTGCAACCACTGCAAACGCTCGGTCAGAATTCGCTGAGCTGTGCTGCTGCCCTGATCGTTGTTGTACGAAACGATCTCCATCGACTGAATGGAGCTTGGGCCGTGTTGAAACTGCACCGCAATGTCGAGCAGGTTTTGAGACAACGCTTCTTCGGGTGTGAGTTCTTCTGGCACAACCACCTCAAACCGAGCCAATTGACCGCCGTTGACCTTCAGGATGGGTTCCGGAGGTGCGCTGCGAGGATCTTCGATCAGCGTCTGCAAGAAATCTCGCTCATCAGGCGATGAGACACCGACCATGAATGCTTGCTCCGCCGGCATGCCGGACGAAAGCAAGAAGCGGTTCAACGCCATGCTGAGCAATGGATAAACCAACAATGGCATCATGACCAAAGTCAGCATCGTCCGTCGGTCACGCAAGGTTTCCCGAAGTTCTTTTTGAGTGAGCCGGCCGAGCCGGGACCAGGAAAGTTTCACGCGTGGTCCTCGGTCAACGCCGGGTCAGTGGAATTCATCAGATCGACAAACATCTCAACAAGATGTTCTCGTCCGGTTTCTTCTCGAAGGTCATTCAATGTGCCTCGATAACGAATGCGGCCGCGATGCAGCAGCCCAAATTGGTCGCACAGACGCTCTGCTTCGTCCAGTCGGTGAGTGCAGACCACAACCGCCTTTCCCGCAGCACGCAGATGTTCGATGTACTCGAAGATTGTCTGCACCCCCACGACATCGAGTCCACGGGTTGGTTCATCTAGAAGCATCACAGGAGGGTCGTGGATCAAGCCTCGCACCAAGGTCACTCGTTGGCGCTGACCCGTGCTGAGCGAACCGGCGCGACGGTCGAGGAGTGCCTCAATCTGCATCACGCTAGCAAGCTCTTTCAGTCTCGCGGTCGCTTGGTCTGGCGCGACGCCATACAAGTCCGCAAAGTAAAGCAGCATCTCGCGAACCGACAACCACGGATAGACTCCGTCGCTGGCTGAGACAAACCCAAGTTTCGCCTTCGCAGCAAAAGGATCCTTGGAAGTGCGGATGCCAGCAACTTCTGCGAAGCCTTCGTCCGGTTCCAGCAGTCCCAGCACCATCCGCAAGGTAGTTGTTTTTCCGGCCCCGTTCGGACCAAGTAGTCCAAAAACCTCACCGGGAGCTACCCGCATCGAAAGCCCATCAACGGCATGGACGGTCCCGCTTTCGATCGAGAATCGTTTGGTAAGCGAATCGATCAGAAGCATGATGAAGGCAGTGTGATTCAAAGAAACTGGCAACGGAACAACAATGCCATTGCGATGGACTGCTACGTCTACGTCGCCGGTATCACCTCGGGTCTGCTTCCACCGAAGAAAAGCGAAGGTTTAAGAAAGCAACGCTTGATGACCCGTGACGAGTCTCGGTGGCAAGTGCGTGACACTGTTGAGGGACGTCAACTTCCAGCCCATTGTTGACCATTGTAGAGAAGTGATCGAGGTGTTGGGGATTGGCCCAATGGCATCCATCGCCACTCGTCCCGCCAACATTTGTGAAAGCATCTCACGCAAAAAATCGGCGTGAGCGATCAGCACCACGACCGGATTTTCTCGATCGCCGAGTATTTCCTCGTCAGGCTGTTGAGCGAATGTTTGTTCAAACCGTTTGATCACCGCGAGAGAGCGTGCTTGCATCTCCTCGGGAAGCTCGCGATCTTTTCCGCCCCACCAGCCCGATTCATCAATCTCCGGATCCAATGTCAACGGAGGCGGATCACGGTCGGGGAATTGAGCAGCGATCTCTTGAAAGAACGACTGGATTGCGGATTGGTTGAGCCCAGGGGCGCCTGCGAAGTTCTTTTCGTGGTGGCCATGGTAGCAACCACCATTTTCAAAAACGTCATGCCAGACCGAGACTGGATACCGGCGCGGCGGGGCGTGAGCGTGCTGAAGAATTGACCGAGTCGTTTCGAGGGTGCGAAGGAAGGGACTGGTGATCAACTGATCAATCGCCAGTCCAGACATCCATTTACCCAAGCAGTCAGCTTGCAAGCGACCTCGAGCGGTGATGCTCGGATCGCAAACGCGATTATGAACCGGTTTCGCGTTGTTCTCACTTTCCGCGTGTCGAACTAAAAGCAACTGCATCGATCAGGATCAGCCGTTGCGGCCTTGCCGACGACGATCGGATTCCTTCAGCAAAATCTTACGCAAGCGAATCGATTCTGGAGTCACCTCGACCAATTCGTCGTCTTCGATGTACTCAAGGGCAGCTTCCAACGACATATCACGTGGTGGCTTCAGGATGACGTTTTCATCACTACCGCTGGCACGCATGTTTGTCAGTTTCTTTTCGCGACAGGGGTTCACCGTCATGTCGTTTTCACGAGCGTTTTCGCCGACGATCATTCCCTCGTAAACCTCGGTGCTCGGCGGAACAAACAGCTCAGCCCGATCTTGCAAGGCGAACAGGGCGAACGGCATGGTTTTGCCGCCAACCATCGAGATCAAAACACCGTTGGCTCGACGAGGGACGTCGCCCTCGACCACGCGATAGCTTTCAAAGCGGTGGTGGATGATGGCGGTGCCGCGAGTTGCATTGAGCAGTCGGGTTCGCAAACCAATCAGACCACGCGATGGAACGATGAATCGCAAAAGGCTGTATTCACCACGTTGCTTCATCTCTTCCAACTGACCACGACGCAGACCAACAAGTTCCATGACCGGACCCATCACCTCGGTGGGGACTTCCACGCGAAGGGTTTCGAATGGTTCGTGCTTTTTGCCGTCGATCTCTTTGAAGACCACACGAGGTTTTCCGACGCTCAGTTCGTAACCTTCGCGACGCATCGTTTCGATCAATACGGCGAGGTGAAGCACACCACGTCCGGCGACGGCGTAGGCTTCGGTACCTTCGATCATCGAAACTCGAAGAGCAACATTGCGTTCGAGTTCTTTCTCCAAGCGAGCTTTGATTTGACGGGTGGTAACGTACTTGCCTTCTCGGCCAGCCAAGGGCGATGAGTTAACGCTGAAGACCATTTCCAATGTCGGTTCATCGACTTTCAGTCTTGGTAGAGCTTTGCCGGTTTCCGGCGCGGTGATCGTGTCACCAATTTCGACGTCATCAAGCCCTTCGAGTGCAATGAGGTCGCCAGCACCAGCGGATTCGGCGGGGACTCGGCCTAGTTTGTCAAAGACGTACAGACCCGATGCTTTGATCTTTCGAACGATTGGATTTCCCGACGAATCAATCGTGTGGACGTCCACCGCTTGGCCAGTCTGGATCGTTCCCGCGTTGACGCGGCCGACGGCGATCCGGCCAACGTACTCGCTCCAATCCAACGTCGTGACCATCATCTGAAAATCAGATTTGGTATCGACGGTTGGACCAGGCAAATGGTCAACCAGCAGGTCCAGCAGCGGACGCATGTCTTCAGTGGGTTTGGCTGGATCGTCAGTCGCGTAGCCTTCTTTCGCACTGGCAAAAACGTAAGCCGCACTGTCGAGTTGTTCTTCTCCACCCAGATCGGCCAGCAATTCGAGAGCTTCATCGAGAGCTTCGGGAGGACGGCCGTCGGGGCGGTCCACTTTGTTCACCACAACGATCGGTTTGACGCCGGCTTGCAGTGCTTTTTCGAGCACGAACCGAGTTTGTGGCATGGGGCCTTCCGCGGCATCGACCAGCACCAGTGCACCATCGGCCATTTGGACAACACGTTCGACTTCGCCGCCGAAGTCCGCGTGACCTGGGGTGTCGATCAGATTGATTTTCACACCGCGGTAGTGAACCGCGATGTTCTTCGACAGAATGGTGATTCCGCGTTCTTTTTCGATGTCGTTCGAATCGAGGATCCGTTCCCCTTTCAGTTCCGCATCGCGATACTGTCCACTTTGCCGCAGCAAACAATCCACCAGTGTGGTTTTCCCGTGGTCAACGTGAGCGATGATGACGACATTTCGGATCTCATCTCGAACGGCGGTATTGCTCGAGGTATCGGTGCCGGCGTCTTGAGAAGGGGATGCGGTGGAAGACAAAGGACAGCTTTCAATGGATAAACGTTTCAGGCGGAAGCCCACGTTCTAACGATCCTTTCGAAAGTCAACTAGTCAAAAAGCGTTTTGCGTGCCCTGTGGGAACGCTAGCGGCTTGTAAGTGGGTTCATTTTCGCATTTCGGGTTTTCTGATGCTTGTCGCAGTCACCGGCGCAACCGGTTTTTTAGGTCAACACGTCGTTTCTGACCTGCTACGGAACGGTCATTCTGTTCGAGGATGGACCCGCAAGAACGATCCCCCGCGGTTGGAGGGCGTCGATTGGGTCCAAGGTGAGCTGGATAATCCGCAGTCAATCGAGCAATTGGTGTCTGGTTGTAACGCCGTGGTTCATACCGCCCTGGCTCGTGAGGGCGACAGTTTTATGAGTGCTCCAAACAAGCCACTCGACTACATCCAAACCAATCTGATGGGGTCAATCTCGCTCCTCGAGACGGCTTGTGCCCAAGCGCTTGAGCGATTCATTTTCGTTTCGTCGGGGGCCGTGCACCAAAACGTCGTCGACGGCATTCCGTTGGACGAACAACACCCGCTTCGTCCAGGTTCGCTGTACGGTGCGTGCAAGGCGTCCATGGAAACGATGGTCCATGCCTACGGTAGTTCTGGTCGTCTGAATGCAGCGACGCTCCGGCCGGTTTCCATCTACGGGGTGGAGGATCCCGTCCAGGATTCAAAATGGTACGGGCTGATCCAGTCAGTGGCTCGAGGCGAATCCGTTCGAGCCGAAGGAGGCGGCAAGGTCGTTCATGTCGCGGACGTCGCCGCGGCGATATCGACCTTGCTCGCGACTGATCATGCGATTGCGGGAGAAACCTACAATTGCTGCGATCGTTTCTTTTCCGAGCATGAAGTTGCCGAACGAGTCATGGCAATCACGGGAGCTCGAGCGAAGATTCTAGGCGAACCCAAATCGTCGGGTCGCGAGATGTCATCTGCCAAACTGGAATCACTCGGATTCCAGTTCGGTGGAATTTCCAAACTAGACGAGACTATTCACCAGTTCGTACGGGAACTCTAACTCGCTGGAGCTTGCCCTGGGTTACGGTCAACCCGCTGGTCGCCAATGCGTACACGCCGAAGAACAATCCGCTGTAAACCAGGTCTCCCGCCAGGGTGTACTGAAAGAAGGGGATCGCGGCGGTGAAGCAGGCGGCCAATCCCGTCAACGTCGAGGGGTAGAACGCGACCCAGACGGCGAAGTTGGTGACCAGGAAAAACAGAACGCTGCCGATCAGCGAACCAGCAACCACTTTCATCGCGTTGGCATTCGCACCCAGCAGTTTGCGACCGATGACGAAGTTCGCCAGAAGGCAACCGTAGACCACCGGCATCAGCGAGTGGAACCCGAGCATCGAGTCGCTGACCAACATTGCGACGATCACAGCCGCAGCCATGATTCTTGGCGAGATTGTCACCGCACCGGCAAACAGGCACATTGCTGCCAGAGGCGTGAAATTGGGTGGGTGCGGGAGCAAACGAGACGCGACGGCGATGCCGATCATGCTCAAGACGATTGCAAAACGTTGCAGGTTGTTATTTGGATTCACAGGAACACTCAATCGGGAAAATCAAAGGTACGGAAATGGGGCGGCCAATCGGCCGAGCCGCGACGTGTGACGCGGCTTCACGAATTGGCTTGGCTAGGCACTGTTTGGTTGGCTAGGCACTGTTTGGATTGACGGAGCTTGAGCGGACCGCCGCTGGCGTACCAACTCAAGAATGGAACGTTTTTCTTCGGGAGATGCAATCGACCATCGGCCAATCTCGCCCAAAGTTCGGGAACAACCAACGCACAACCGTTGCTGGTCCACTTGGCAAACCCCAACGCAGGGCGAACGCGGAGTATCAGTCTGTTTGGTCACGCTTGGTCACCCAATAACTCGAGGTAATTGGTGAAGTCAACGCTCTCAGACGAGGCCGATTCTTCGTCAGAATCGCGGCCTGTTTCGCTCCACAGTTGGTCAATCCGGTCGAGGGACAGCTTGGTCGAATTGGAACCAACAAACGGCAAATCGGAAGTGGCCCCAAGCAGGTCTGTGCGATCAACGATCGAAGCGAAAACTTCGCTCCGTTGGTCAGCGTTGGTGCCAGTTTCGCTTGATACGGCCGGGGCGGCCGATTGGTCACCGGATGGAGCGGGCGAAACGTTCGGTGACTCGCTGATCGGCGACGCGGTGAGTTGTTCTCCAGAAGCGTTGTCACCGTTCAGATAGTTGATCACTTTCAGAGCATCCAGTGCAGACACGCGTCCGTCACCGGAGACATCGTAGAATCGACCGATCAGTTCGTTCGGATCGTTTGGTGTCGACAACTCATTGGATTCACCTGAGTTAAGGCGGTTGATGACCGTCAATGCGTCGAGCGCTGTCACTTCCCCATTGGCGTTGACATCTTCGCTGCGGATCGCGTTTTGCCATGGAGTGCTGGTGATGACGTGAACTTCGATGTTGTCAGAGACCAAGCGTTGGCGAACCAAACCGTCCCCGACGATAGGAACTCCGAGTTGCCAACTGCCGGTCAGTCTTAAGTTTTGACTTCCAATGCTGGTGATTGTTGGTGCGGTTGCTCCCAGCAGCGAATTCAGGCGTGCGGAGTCCAGTTGGTATGTCAGAGGTTCAGCGGCACCGGATGCACCCAACACGAACTCTTCAAAACCAACCACGCGATTTTGCAACCATGCAGCGAGGTCAATTTCTTGCGGCTGGCTGTCGTTCGGGACGCCATCGCTGGGCTGAAGCACCAAACGATCGAATCCGTCTCCGCCGTCAATCGACGTGAACCAAGTTGTGTCGAGCGTGACTTGGTCGTTTCCGTCACCTAGATCAATCGTTACCAAACCGGTCGCACTCGCAAGTGAATTAATTGCCAGAGTTTGATCTTCATCATTGAGAACGAGGTCGAACTCGTCATTCAAAGCATTCGACATCCAAACGGTACTGTCGCGATTGTCTCGTAGAACGAGCTCGCCTTCCTCGACCGCTAGGCTCAACTCGGACGGCTGGTAGTCGATGAGAGCGAAGGTTTCTTGCTCGGCCGAAACGCCTGTGTAACCGAAATCGCTGAGGTCAGCGTCGACTTCGAAGGTCAGTTGAACGGTTTGGTCCGACTCTTGCGCAAAATCCATGTTAGCGGAAACGGCGATCGTTTGCGGTTCATCCCAATTGTCGGGGGTGAACGTCAATGCGGAGGCACTAATCGATAGCTGCTCGCCAGCATCAATCGATTCAATGAATGCGTCGATCGAAATCGTCACATCGGATTCCGGTTTTTCTGTCAGACGCACTTCGTAGAGATCTGCCGTTGCCCCTTCAACGATTTGCGACGGGGACTGCAGGCTAGTGATTTCGATTCCAGGGATCTCGTCATCCTGAACGGAAACCACAGCCGTGCCGCTGTCATGACCATCCGCCGAGAAAGTCCAGGTCGCGGTACCGTCTGAATTGACCATTCGGTCGTTCAAAATCGACACAGGAACGCGGACGGAGTCGGCTCCGGCCGGAATTTCAATCGGAGTATCAATCGCGAATCGTGCATCGTCAGATTCGAATGTGACTGAAAGAGCCGACGATAGATCCGCGTCGTTTCGGTGGATCACGACCGAGGTCGGCGTTTCTGTCACTTGATCGAGGACGACATTGTCAGCGGCGAAGTAGGCTGGAGTATTCATTCCGAAGTCGCCGGCGTCTGACGAAGACAGATCGAATCGCAGTTGCGAGGCTCCATCCAGCGACGTCAGGTCGATGGTGGTCCACTCGTCAACGATGTAATCCAGCGAATTGTCTGCGAATCGATAGTCGGCGAGATAAAAGTCGATCGTGCCAACGGTCTCACCCGATGAGTTCAGTCCGACAATCGTCAGCAAGAAGTAGTCGGGATCGTCTCCGGTTTCTCCGCCGAAACGCTTCGCGAAACTGTCGCCTTCCAACATCGACAAGGCAGCGTAGGTGCTGTTTGTGATTGCGATGGATTCAAACCTCGCGTCGCCCAGGGTTTCTGGAAGCGTGACGCTGGGAGCCGTACCACCACTGCCCGCTCCGATCAAGAATGTGTCGGAATCTTCACCGCCACCAGGTTGCTCAGCGTCCAAGTTGGAGTAGGCAGCGTACTGGTTTCCATAGCCCGACGTTGTCACGTCCGTCACGTTGGATGCCGCCCAACCGCTCCAGTAATCGAATTCGTCGTTGTATGAGTTGGGGAACTCGAGTGGTCCCGATTCAATTTTTCCAGAAAGGTTTGAACCGTTGTCGAATGATTCCGCATCTAGGTTTGCGCCAGCATCTTCGATGTCAACGATGACTCTTGTTGACTCATTCAGCGAATCGTTCGAAGCGTGAGTGATTGTCAACGTTGGAGCGTCATCGTCTTCAACCGTCAAAACAATGGTTTGCGGTTCGAAGCCGTCTGCTGACGCGGTGATCAGAACGTCTTGGTCGCCTTCGGCTAGCAGATCGTCAATCAATCGGATCGGAACGGTCACGCTGTTCTGGCCAGCCGGGATGACGACGGTCTCTGGAAGCGAGACATCGGTTCGATCCGAGGTCAGACTGACTTCAAGAGACTCGCTATCGTTGAGCGTTTGACGCTGGACAGTGATTTGGGGCAAGCCATCGTTCGGTGCTGCTAGTTGCACGTCATCGATCGCAAAGTAACCCGGCGTGTTCATTCCGAATTGACCGACGTCGGTGGACGCCATCTCAAAGTGCAATTCGGTTGCTGCTCCGATCGACGTCAGGTCGATCGTGGTCCATTCATCGACGATGTAGTCCAGCGAGTTGTCTTCGGCTCGATAGTCGGCCAGATGGAATTCGATTTCTCCGATCGATTCTCCGCTAGCGTTCTTACCAATGATCGTCAAAACAAACGTGTCTGGATCGTCGCCTGACTCGCCGCCGAACCGCTTGGCAAAGGCATCGCCATTGAGCATCGACAATGCTGCGTAGGTCGTGTTCGTGACCGCAATGGATTCAAAAGGACGTGAGTCATCGGAACGCCGGATAACCGTGTCAGCTCCATTGAAACCGATGGCGTAGGTGTTCGATTCGCGATCACCTTCGCCTGTGATCGCGGAATACTGATTGAAAAAGCCTGGCGTTGTCGTGTCCGATCCACGACTGATCGCGAAACCGGACCAACTGTCAAAGCCGAAGGCATTGCTGAACGAGTTTCCAAAGGTGAGGTCGCCATTGACGAACATGCCCGATGGACCGGCGTTGTTGATGAATTCACCGGTTGCCAAAGATTGCCCAAATGACTCGAAGTCGCCGATCGATATTGCGTTGGACTCTGAGAGCGACTCGGTTGGACCCACCAAAGCCAGTGTCGGCGAATCGGCATCGATCACGACTGTTTCCAGTCTCGCGGTTCCATAGCCCGGTGTGCTTGCTTCGATGACCCAGTCCAAATTGCCCGTCAGAGTCTGGTCTGCTTCCACGGTCCATGTCACTTCAGCTGAAGATGCACCGGCGGGAATGGTGACTTCGAGCGGTCCATCGACTCGATCATTCAGCGATTGGCTGAGCGTCACCGTGATGGTTTCGTCGACGTTCGCAGCTGGTCGAGTAACAGACAGTCGGACGGATTGGCCTTCCGTTACTTGGTCGAGTGTGTCGCTGTTTGAATCGAGAAGAACCAGCTCGAAGGTGGGTTCTTCATCGTCGACCACCGTGACATCGAAATCGGCGTTTGTAGCGTTCGCGTGAGTGGCAACAACAGTGAAGGTGCTGCCGGTGTTCACGATGTCGTTGTCGAGGACACCGATCGATACTTCGACGGAATCAAAGCCCGATGGAATTACGACCGACGATGGCATCGTCAGCAAACTTGGGTTTGGGTTGGTCAGTGAGACCGTCATCGGATCGTCAAGCGATGCATCATTGCGACGGATGATCGCGGTGATGGTTTGGTCCGGATTGGCTTCGTTCAAGGAAGCGGAAGGTGCGGTGGTGGTCAACGCTCGCAAATCATCGTCGAGTAGTTCCACGGCGACCACTGAATCGGCGCGACCATCCGCACTGGCGACCAGTTCGATGGTCTGAGTCGGCGAATGTTTGGCATCGTCTGTGATCGAGACCGTGACTGAAACCTCACGTTGGCCAGCCGGGAAGCTAACCGATGCGGGGTAGTTCAGCCGAGACTCGGGCGTCACGGAAAGCGAGACGGCCAGCGGGGCAGATAGGTCTAAATCGTTTCGGCGAAGCGTGAGTGTGGTCGCGGACTCACCCTCAGTTTGCTGAATGGAGTCGCTCGAAAATGCCAGTCCAGTCGCATCGTCGTCGAGAATGTTCAGCTCGCGAATCCGCGGGGCTTGCAAGTCCGCGGTGGCGGTCAGGCTGATTTGCTGGTCCGGTCCGGCCAGCTCGTCGTCGATAGTCGCGACAGTGAATTCGGCGTAGTCGGCTCCCGCCGGAATCGTGATTTGGGCGGGAAGGCTGGCCAGTGAGCTGTCCGAGTTGGCGATCGAAACCGTCATCGGCGAACTGCTGTCCAGTGATGGTCGCGAGACGCGGCCGGTCATCGATTCAGACTCTAAGAGATCGGTGCCCGCCAAATCCAAAGCAACCTGAGGCCGTCGCAAGACCACGTCGTCAACAGCGAAATAGGTTGGCGTGTTGATTCCGAAGTCGCCGACGTCAGATGATCGAACTTGAAATTGAAGTGCTTGAGCGTTTTGTAGAGAGGACAGGTCGACATGAACCCATTCGTCCACGATGAAATCGTCAGCAGAATTCGCGAAACGGAAGTCTGCGAGAGCAACAGTCACGATGCCGATGGAATCGCCCGCTGCGTTGAGTCCATGAATGTCAACTTCGAAGAAATCAGGGTCCGTGCCGCTGGCACCACCAAACTTTTTTGCGAATTGATCACCGTCTCTCATCGAAAGAGCCGCGTAGGTTGTGTTGGTGATCCACAGCGAATCAAACTGCGATCCCACTTCGGGATCCAATTGAATGGTGGGACGGTTCTCGGCCTCGGCGTATTCCGAGTAGAACCCAACCGCATAGCTGTCCGAGCCGTCGTGTCCTACGCCCGTAATGGCACTGTATTGATTGGAGAATCCAGCAGTGGTGGTGTCGATTGCTTTGGAGATTGACCATCCCTGCCAGCTTCCGTACAAGGCGTCAAAGTCGTTGTTGAGCAGCAATTCTTCTTCTTCGAAACCATCAGGTGCTTGGTTGGAGAAGACCGATGCACCCAGCGAGGCCCCCAATGTTTCGAAGTCGACTGTCGCGGCGCCGGTCTCTTTCGCGTTCAATACCGCGACGCCATCGACATCCAGTCCCGCGCTGCCAACGGTCGGAGTTGGGTCGTAGATTGGGTCACCTTGTCCATCGAGCGATGATCCGTCGCCAAAGATGTCGACCAACTTCACATGCGTGATGGCGGTGACATCGAGACCGGCGGTGCCGCGAAGTTCTTGCAGGTCAAACGGTGTGCCGAATCCGCCTCGATACTTGCCCGCCAGATTATTCAGGTTGGTTGGATCAAGCGAACCAAATGCGGAGACAGCCGAGTCGGTGCGAGAGTCGCTCTCGAAGCGAACGAAGTTGACTCCGTCTGACGAGACCTCCACGTAGCCCAGTTCGAGGAAGGTATCGGAGAACGAGTTCTCAAACACGGCAAAGTCAAACCCCAGGCCGTCTCGAATGGGATCGTCGAACGTCAACGTGAGTGAACCAGATCGTCCCAGCGATACGATGCTTCCCGATTGACCTTCCGCCGGACCGAGGGCTTTTGATGTGTCCTGCCAAACAGCGTCCACTTCTGCACCCGCGTTGTATTCCGCGACTCCGGTCGCCCAACCAACGATCGAAGGTGATTCTCGATCAATTGCGGTCGAGCCAACTTCGTTTGCGGCGGGAGCGTAAGGTCCGGCGGCAAGAAGTTGACGTGATTCGAGGTTCTCGATGGCCAGATGCAGTTGGTGCCGACGAGCAAAGCGGGTTGATTTGAAAGGGTTCACGGCAGATCCGGAAAGAATTGATTCAATGGTGTTTTACAGGGTGGCGTCATCGTGTCCGGCTCGCGTGCAGAGCGCGGCCAGGATTTGCAGATCGAGTTGTTCAGTCAGAAAGGTGACCGAACTGTCCGTGCGGAGGATCATCACGCCACCGACGTGAAAGCTACGCATGTCGTTTTCGAATTTGGGTGCTTTGTTGATCGGGAACGCTTGGTCAAACAAGTTGCGTCCGTTGATCCACTGCCCATCGGGAAAGGCCGCGTCTTCTGAAATCATCACGGTATGAGAGCTTCCGTCCAAAACATCTCGCATCGCGAGAGCTCGGTCGTGAAGCATCATTCCATTGGGAGGATCGTTGCGGCCGGTGATGCGTTGGCCGTAGATTCCGCCGTAGTCGGAGGCTCCACGTCCCTGCATCAATCCGTCGGAGCGAGGTGTGCTCGGGCAAAGAAATCCCGGCAAGACGGTCGCCGCGGCAGGTTCGTTTTCTGGCGCATCAAACGCCAACTTGAAATCGATCTGTTCATGCAGGCCCGACTGTTCCATGAACGGCAGAACGAACGCAGACCACGCCAATTGCTTTCCGTTTGGGAATTGAGGTCGCACCTCGATTGCGCCGGGCGGAAACTTGTTGTGGGCCGCATGGTAGTTGTGCAGAGCCAAACCGATTTGATGCAAATTGTTTTGACAGGACGCACGCCGCATGGCTTCGCGAGCCGCTTGGACGGCGGGAAGCAACAAGCCAACCAAGACGCCAATGATGGCGATCACAACCAGCAATTCGACCAAGGTGAAACCACGGGCGGAAACGCAGCGATAGCGGTGGCAATGCTTTTGAGCGGACGGGACCATGCGAAGCGATCGTGTCAGTCCGACTCTGTGCTTACCGAACGAGATGGACCCGCGCGGAAGTTGCCTTCAGAATTCGAACTGGGATTCAACGAAACAGCCAAGCGAAAAAAGGATTTCGCCTCGACACCGATCTCGCCCAAGAAGATCACATAGTGTCCGTTTCGTGGTAGGTCTTCTGACTCCCGACGCAAACTCGCAAACGCTCGCCTTCTCGTCCGTCACGGATAATTCCGATCAATGACAATGGCACAAGAGGAATGTTTGCTTGGAAGATGCCAAGTCAGCAGCTTCGCGTCGGATACAGCGGCCGGGCCGTCTCGGAATCTCACCGAAGTTCCCTGTTTCCAGTGATCCAAGCTTTGGAACACCGGCACCACGTAACGTTGCCGGTAGTATTCCTGCGTCGCATCCGATTGTCAATCCAATTCGGTCGCTTGGATTTCGACGCCTAAAAACCAAGCCGCGATTCGGCGTGAAAAGGCTCTTTGCCAGTTGCCAGACGAGTTTGATGGCCCCAAATGACGGGACTCTCCAACGATCAGCGTTGATAAATCGGTAGGTAGTGATAGCGAACACTGAGGCTGAGGATCGCCAAAGAAGTCGCGTAGGCAACGCCCACGTTGCGTTCTTCGCCCTGGTGGCTGACCCACGACCCGTTGTCCGCTTGCAGTCTCAGCAGCAGTTCGGGAACCAACTTGGCCGCTGTTTCCGCGGCTTCTCCACCGACTTGGTGCATGCCTTGGGCGTAATAGTACATGCCGTAGAAAAAGAATCGTTCATTCGTCCGTGGCGGGTGTTCGAGCAACCACGCGGCGGAGCCTCCCACCAGCGGCGAGTCGTAGCGGCCGCAGGTCTGCATGGCTAACAACCCAGCCGCGGTCATCGTGAAAGCGGGGTGATGGGTGCCCGGTGTATAAGCAAAACCACCAACCTTTTCACGAGGTTGGCCATTTTTATCGAGCGGTGAGGTGTAGGATTCTTGCAAGTATTCGACTGCGAAATCGATGGCTTCTGCGGGAACATCCAATCCGTCGTTCTTTGCCGATCGCAATGCCATGACTTGCCAAACCGAAACCGACAAGTCGGAATCTCTGGAGTCGGGTTTGTATCGCCATCCACCCTGCAGTCGTTGCGGTTTGCGAACCGCTTGTGACTTCAAGATGACTTGGATGGCCTGCACGAGCGCGTTGTGGATGCGTGCGTTTTGGTCGATGGTCGCACCCATTCCCAAAATCTCAGTCAGCATCAGTGTGGTGATGCCGTGCCCGTACATCCGCGATCCATCGTGATGTCCAAAGTAGCCTTTGGTTTGGTTGCGAGGCTGCAGCACAAATTCAATCGCTCGGCTCATCGCTCGCCCTTCCGGAGTGCCCGGTTCGGGAATGGTTCCCACCGAAGCCAACGCCATGATGACGAGCGATGTCATTGCGGTCGCGGTACCGCGGTCCGCGATAGAGCCATCGTCTTTCTGTAATCGCAGGAGGAACTTGACGCCTCGGTCCACGGATTGGTCAATCGCATCGTCAACATAGAGGTCTGTCAGATCTTCTTCGGCGAAGGTTTTTCTGCCGAATGACGATGTGTTTGAGTCCAGCAAGCTCGAACACGCGATACCGGTTCCTGCAAGTAGGTGGTTCAGCCAAGCCCTGCGGTCCAGATGGTTGCGTTTGGTGGAGTGCATAGCAATCACCTGCCCGATGATTTGGAGGAGGTGGTCTTTGCAGCTTCGGCAGAGACGGCTTCGAAGTAGGCCTGGACAGCTTTGCGATACGTCATCGGGATACGAACCTTTCGATCCTGAATGACTTCATCGGTCTGGCGTTCACGCAGTTCGCCCCAGTCCCCGTCAGCGATGTTCCAGTCACTCGCGTCAATCAACGAATTGTCCTGTGACTGTGAATAGTCGTTTGCTGGGTTGTTCGCTTGGGAGCTGCTTTGTTGCGATGATTTCTGGTCAGACGGTTGAGATGGATCGCCCGCCTGAGCAATCTGCTGCAGTTGTCGCTGTCTTTGCTGAGCCAGATTGCGGATGGCTTGTTGAGCAGCTTCGGCCAACGTGGAAGAAGCTTGCCCGGAAGTCTCCGGTTGGTTGGAACCTGATTGCGAATTCGGCTGTTGGCTGGAAGACGCGTCCGATTGGGGCTGGCCGGGCGAACCCTCAGAGGATTGACCTTCTGAGGATTGATCGGAAGGCTGGTTCTCGGAATCTGATTGCGATTGCGACGATTGGGATTCGCTCGATTCCGATTGGTTGTCTCCCATCTCTGGCGGTGGCGAATTGAGAGCACGATCCAATTCGTCAAGCGTTTTGGCGAGCTTTTCGCTTTGAGGCGACGAAGGTTCGCCGTCGGAGGCCTCTTCGGATTGGTTTTCATCGGCCGATGCGTCGGTGTTCTGCTGAGCAAGAGAGTCAGCCGTTTTTCGCAGTTGAGCGGCAGCGTCGGCAAGTTGTTGGTTCGCTTGTTCGGCCTTCCCTGCTTGCAGCGATTGTTGTGCGACGCTCATCGGTTGCTCATTGACCGACTCAACGTCTTTCGCGACATCGTTCAGTTTCTCGGCCGACGTTGCGTTGCCGAGTCGCTCTTCGTGCCGTGCTGCTCGTCGAAGTTCTTCGGCTGCCATCGCGACGGATTGCTGGAGACGATTTTGCTGGTCGGCCAAGGCCTTGTTGGCTGATTCAGGTGAACTCAAAGAGTCTTCCATCGACAGTGATTCTTGGACGGAATCGAGTGAGGTGGCTAGGTCTTGAAGCTCTTCGGTTGCTTGTTGAGTGACTCGCGAAAGCATTTCGGCCGCAGGGTTTTCGGCGTCCAAGTTGGCGACCATGCGATTGCGAGCCTTTTCGAATCGTTGCTTGGCTTCGGTTTCTGATTTGCGTGCCAAGTCGCGAGTTTGTTTGGCTGCCTCGGCGCCCTTTCGGGCGTTTTCGACCTGAGCTCGCTTCTCCGCCACCTCCTGTTTGGCTGACTCGTCGTCGGGTTGTTTCTTCAGTTTGTCTTGGGCTCGATCCAAACTGTTCTGAGCGTTGCGTTCTTGTTTCTGTGCTTGCTGAATGCGGCGTCCCGCCTCTTCCACGTTGCGGCTCCATTGCTGGTTTGCCCTTTGCAGTGACTGCAGGTATTGGTTTTTGCCACGTCGCTGGATCGCCTCCAATTGCCGAGCGGCCTTGGTTCGCGATTGTTCGTTGTTGTGCAACGCATTCTTCTGCGACTTCTGTGCTTTTTCGTTGATCTTGGATGTCTGTTTTGCCGCGTCTTCCACGGCATCGCGAAGTGATTCGTTCGCGTCTTGCAGTTCTTCCAACAACGCATCGTCACGCTGGACATCGTTGGCTCTCTGCGTCGCTGACGACAGCTGCTGGCGAAGTTGTTGAATTTTTTGTTGAGTCGCACTTTCGTTCGACCAACCGCTGGCCTGCTCCGCCATTGCGAGAAGATGATCGCGGACGGCGTTTGTGCGATCCGACAGCGAACGCAATTCGTTGCGAGCGATCCGCTTCTGTTCAGAGAACTCGGCGTCGGACCGTTCCAAGTTGCGACGCAAGCTGGTTTCTTCGGTCGCCGCTTCGCGAATCATTTGTTCCGCGGCGCGAATCGTTTTCTCGGTGATGTCTTGCAAAGATTCCTGCATCGGTTGGTCGGTGAGGAGCTTCTTTTTGAGCTGTTCGAGCAATTGCTCCGGAGTCATTTGATTGGCCTTCGCAACCGATTCCGCCGCGTCGAACTGGTTGTCCATGGGCGAGACGGACTCGGAGGCCGGAGACATTTCGTTGAGAGCTTCGCGAGTCGCCGAGGTGTCTTCGTCCGAGTCGACTGCCTCAAAGTGATCCGCGATGGCGTCGAGCGTTTTGGATAGATCGCTCAACGATTCGGCTGCTTCGTCGGGTTGATTCTCGCGAAGCTGGCTGGCAACTTTTTCGGTTCGTTCTTCGATGGCGGCTATCGCTTGGTCCGCATCGCGAGCGACCTGGGCCTCATCTGCTTTTGAATAGTCCGCGTTGTTGGCTCGGTCGGCGAGCTGTTCAGCGACCGCGCCGATTTGTTCCTTCAATTCATCGAATTTCGATTCCGCGTCTGCTGCGACTTGCTCGGGTGAATCGGGGCGTTTGGTTTGGTCTTCTTCGATCGTCTCGCTTTGTTGCTTGGCTTCCTCGGCTGCCTCGCGTGCTTGATCCGACAAGCTCGGAGTCAGGCCGCGAAGGAATGCACGAGCTTCTTCCATCAGCGGATCAAGATCGTTCCACGCCGATCGATAAGTCGTCAGAATGGATTCGATAGGAATGGCGGCCGATACCGGAAGTTGGTTTTTCCAACGTCGGTTGTCCAAACGTTCGCGTGCCTGGGTTGCATCCTGATTCCAGCGGGTGTTTTGGAGCTGCTGCCCGGTTTCTTGATCCAGCCCCACATGGCGGATTTGGGCCATTGGGATTTCATTGGCGACTTGAACGTGTTTCAAACGAATCGGTTGTTGAATCACCGCGTCGATCGAATCGACTGAATAGCGTTCTCGGTTCGCCACAAACTGCAATTGCTTTTCAAGGCGATGCAGTTTGTTTCCAGCGTCCAAAGTCATGACGGCCTTGTAGACTTTGTCGAAGAAAGCCACCGCATCAAGGTTTGAACTTTCCGGCGGGACGAATCCCTCAGACATGATTGCGTTCATGGTGCGAGTGATGAGGTCGAGGTCGGCGCTCGCGATGACTTGGGCGTCACTTCGAGCTTCTTCCACTCGCTCCAATCGATCGAGTCGTTCAAGGATCGCATCATGCAATCTTTGAAAGTGCTCGGAGTGCAGCCGTTCGATGTTTCTTGACTCGGTCAGGTCATTCGAATCGCCTCGTTCCTCGAGCGAAGCACTCTTCTTGGTTTGATCGAGCCATTGCTTTCCGGTGCGGTTGAGTGAACGCAATTGACCGGCCCAGCCCAGCGGTTCTGCAGTGAACTCCGTTGTCGCTGCAGCGATTTGGTTGTTGATGTTCCCATTGAACAAACTTTGGTTTCGTAGCGATTCAATATCATTCGCTAGCTGACGCATCGTGTGGCGGAATGGAGCCTCGGCGCTGCCATCCTGCGAAGTCTTGAGTCGATCACGACCGTCTGAAATCATCCGAGTACGGTCGTCGATGAATCGATGAACATTCTCATGCGAACCGTTCACGTTCTCGGGCAGATCCGGTTCCATCGATTTCAGCAATTGGCTGACTTGTAGCAACTGTTGGTTGATGAGTTCACTTTGTCCTGGCAGTCTGGTGAGCGGAACGTTGGCCGCGATGTCACCGAGCATCTTTGCGCTGTTCTGGATCGTTTGCATGTCCCGCGAGACCCCCTTCGCCAAATCAATCGCGAGAATCGCTTTGGTGAAATCGATCGAGCGAGAGGTCAAGTTGACGATCGACCGCACATCACCAACATGTGATCCGGCCAGCCGTTTGCGTTCGGGGGCAAATTCCTTTCCTGGCAACTGTTTGCCAACTTGTTGCCAGGCTTGGTAGTGAAACGATAGTTGTTGGAGAGCAAAATTCGCTGCGGAATCCAGTTGTGACCATTGATCGATCAATACTGGATCGCTCAACAAGGTCAGTCGTTTGCGGATTGAAATAGGGGATTTGTTGGTGGGAGCGACGGTGCTGTCTTCATTGTCGAATCCCGAGATCGATTCCCATTGATTCCTAAGTGATTGGATTTGATCCGAGAGATCGGCCTCGAGTAGAAACGAAGTCGTGTCAGGTGAATCGATCGCTTCCTTCATGCTCGTTTGCATGCCTTGACCGATCAGGTTCAGTTCTTCGAACCAGGAGGTGATTTGTCGAGAGAGATCTTGGTGTTCAATCAGGTCTTGGTGTCGGTCGGGATCAAAGTCCGAACGTGCGATGAAGATGTCGATCCAATTGGATTGACCGCGATGCCCAGATCGATCCACCGCGATCAGGCGAGTTTTCAGTCGACTACCAGACGGAAGCGTCACATCAGGTTTTTCGCGTCCATCAAAGCGTGCCAGGTCCCATTCCAATTCCACGCGAGCGGATCGGCTTGGGGTGTCCAATGACTTCTTGATTTCCGTGACTCCTTCGCCTTCCAGCAGAATTTGCTGAATGACGTGGTCCATCGGCACGTCGTCTTCGAGATGCCCGACCAATGAGAGAACCGCAGCGGGAGAAACGATTTGTCGACGTGGCGTTGAGTCGTCCCACATCGCGATCGGATTGCGATCGATCACCGGATCGATCGTGTAGCGAGGCGAGAACGGATTGTTCAGCCCTGTGTCAGATCCGACCGCATCGAGTCGGTAGCTGCCCGGAGTGGAGATCGGAACCGTGATTTCGAACTGATGTTCGTTCGAAGGGTTGGGGGACAACGCCAATCCGGTGCCCCGCGAAGAAAAACGCATTTCGGCATCGCGAACGGGTTGGTCAAAGCTGACCTTCATCGTGACCTTTGTACCGACAAAAGCTGTCAGATCACCATGGTCTTCTGTAACGGTTTCGTTCGGCAATTTGAGGTGCGTCGGGTACTGATACTCTTTTTCGAACGATGTCGCGCGAGGCCGTGGTTGAGGTGTCAGCGTGTACCAAAGCGTCTCCGCATCACCCGCCAAAATGCGGTAGTCGACCGGAGTCTGCTGGACCGGCAGATTAGCAGAATAGGTTGGGAGTTCGGTATCGTTCGAATCGATCTGTGATTGATCATCCGTCGAACGTCGGACCATTCGCAGGCGCTCTTCACCGGCATCGTCTCGAATTTCTAGCCAGACTTCGGAACGTCCCAATCGTCCGATCTCCGCCACCACGCCGACCAGATCTCCTTCGGCAACCATCGCGGAAGGCGGGTTTGGTTGAATCAAATGAATCTTCGTCAGCGATGCTCTTTGGATCGGTGCGATCGGGAGCAACACGCGGGCAAACCGCCGTGGCAGTTCGAGTGTTGAAATTAATCCCAAGGATGCGATCACGACCACCAAACCGAACAGCATCAACGTGGCACTTTGAATCAGCTTCCACGGCAGCAAGTGCCGCACTTCGATACCGCTCAGTTGATTGGCAACATGCGTTTGCAGCTTTCGCCTGAAGTCGGGCGATCCATTCAGATGATCGATTTCGCTTAATTCGACTGCAGAAAGGACTTGGCCTCTAAGTTTGGTTTGAGCGACCTCGAAACTGCCGGCAACTTCGGAAGGTGAACTTTGGAAGGCGGATGCGATCCCATTGCGATAGGCCACCCATCCGGCAACGGCATAGGCGAGCAGGCTGAGCAAGATTCGCGGAAGAGTCGTCGGCCTCGCAAAGTGATCGACCAATGCGAGAAGAACCACTCCAGCGATCAACGCCGTCGCACCCATGGCGATGCCACGGCAAAACTGCAGTGTCGCACGACGTCGGGCGAACACACGTAACGCTTCGCGAGTCGCTGGCAGCATCTCGCTGGGGGTCTGGTGATTCGAGGCGGGGAATTGCCCCGTCATTCCATACGGTACTTCGCTCATACCAATCCCACCTTTTTACGCATCCACCATTCGGTTGCCAGGAGTGCCAGGATGACACCAAACAGCCACCATGACTCCCAAATCAACGTGTCAGTTTCGATGATTTGTCCACGGGACAACGGTATCAACTGGCTCAGAACATCTTCCGCAGACGACTCGTGGTAATAGCTGCCCTCGCCGGCGCCCGCGATTTCTCTCAAAGTCGCTTCGTCAACCGCGACACGATTCAGTTCGCTGTTTTGAGTGGCTTTGACCCAGATGGGCGTTGTGGCTTTCAAAGCCGATGCGTCATAGCCACTCGCTCGAATTCGTACGTGGTAGGCACCGGGCGGAAGCGGCGCCGTTTGGGCCAAGTAAGTTTGTCTGAAAGCGTCATCGAGATTCATGGGAATCGTGGCGATGATCTGGTCGTCTCGTATCAATAGCGCATCGACTGTGGTGGACGAGTTTGACCCGGCGTCAAGATTGACGCCTTGTGCATCGTTGAGAAGTCGAGTTCGGATCAACGCGGATTGTCCCGCCTCGTAATCGATTCGGTCCGTCCCGATAGCAACATAGTCATCCCGCACGGCATAAGGAGGCTGCATCGCGGCGGTCAAAATTTGATTCCAGAATCGACCGTGCAGCTGGCTTTCGATCTTGTAACGCCAACGCCATGTTTGATCGGTCGCTAAGAAGAAGACTCGCCCCGCACCAAACAGTCGTGTGACCAACCAGGGCACTCGATTTTCGGTCGGTGTTGATGTGTCGGTCGGTTCCACCAATGCGTCCGCCCAAACCTCCGAATCCGCGCGGGCGGTCGTGACCGGAATGACGGAAGGCACCGGCATGCTTCGCCAAAGTTCACCGTTGGATTGAACGTCGGAACTGAGCAGCATCACTGGCTGAGATCGACCGGTCGTGGTCGGGCCAATCGACTGAACCGCGGGTTGTTGTCTTTGGTATCGAATCAGATCGTCGTTTTCGGACGTGGGAGCCGCGGCGACGAATTCGACTGGCAGGAGTTCGTTCAGTGATTCGATTCTGGACAGGCGGTTGTATCGTCCATTGAGCAGAATCAGCCCTCCACCACGGCGAACGAATTCTCGCAACCCATCGGAATCCATTGTTGTCCATTGTTCCGGTGGGACTTCCCCCAAGACGACCGCGTCGTATCGGTTCCAATCGTCCATGGTTGCGGGAACATCGCCTTCGTCACCGCCTCGCTTAATCACCGGCGAATCTGTGCCGGGACCGAACAGGACCGTGTCGACTTGCCACGCGGGGTCGCGAGAAAGCAGGTTTCGGATGTAGCGAGTTTCCCATCGTGATGAACCGTCCAAAATCAGCAGGCGACGATCGCGACTGGCCGCTGCGACTCGGAAATCCCAGCGGTCATTTTCGGGTTGGCTCAGACTCGCTTGGTTCGGTTGATCTGTCAGACGAATCGAGGCAGAAAAAGGAAGGACGACACTGTCGCGATCGACACCTCGCACTTCGTTGTCAGCAAGTTGGTTGGTCAGCGGCTTCATCGGAAGATCGAACTCGACTTCCGTTTGTCCGTCTTGGGTAGCGACGAAGGTGTCCGACCAGACAACGTTTTCACCGGATCGAAGTTCGACTTGAAGTGATTCGTTGGTCACGCCGAAGTGTTTGGCAACGATGGTTCCGGTGAGACGTCCATCCGAAGCGGTTCTTTCAGGATGCAGTACGTTCGTAATTCCAATGTCGGTTGGTTCGTCGACGCTGCCGACCCCGATCGTGTGGACTTGCCATCCTGATTGTGAAAGTTGCCAAGCCAAGTCAGACGCGTCATCCACGCCTGCCGAATCACGACCGTCAGTCATCAACACCACCGCCAACGAAGACCCGGTCGTTTGGGAATCGTCGTTCGCGACACTTTGGGATTCGTTCGGTTCGGCGGTGCCGGTCGACGGCAGCACCGGCCGAAGGGCCGCGGACAAATTGGTGGTGGACCCGTTGGCTTCGACGAGGACCGTTTCGGCAAGCGATTCCGCAGCGACGTCGTCGAGATCGTATGACTTCCAACGTGATTGAGCGGTCGCATCAAAGCTCATGACGTCGATCAAGTGAGTTGACCGAAGTGTTTCAATCCAACCATCCTTTTCATCTTTGCCGAACAGCCGTTCCATTGAACGCTGAAGTCGGTCGGGTGATTGTGGATCGGACGAGTCACGCACGCTCATGCTGAGTGATTGATCGACCGCGAAGATGAGTCGAGCCGGTTGGCCGGTGACTTGTCGGTGATGCCATATCGGACCGACCAACAGCAGGATCGTCAGAATGATCGCGGTGGATCGCAAGGCAGGCAGCAACCAAGCCGAAGTCCCGGGGATTTGCCGTGTCTCGCGCAAGTACAGCCACGCAGCGACCAACCCAGTGGTAATCGCGATGGCAAGGATCGCCCAGACTGGCAGGTCCCAAGAGAACCGCAGGTTGGCGATGTTCGGTCGAGGACATACCGGGATCATTGACGACTCCCGGCGGACGCGAAGGGAGCTTTCCAAGCGGTCGCAGCTGATTTTGGGCGCCCGGCGAACTGTTGCCAAAGCAATTCTGTGATCAGCACCAGCAGCACCAGAAACATCATCGGACGCCAGATCTCTTGGCCGAAACGATCCGTCGCTGTCGCTTCGATCAAGCTTTCGGGCGAGTCGAACAAACGGGCGTTCAATCGGTTCGCGAAGGTTTCGATTTGGCTGGATTCCAGTGATCGAAGGTCAGATTCTTCCGCGGGAATCTCCGCGACTCGAAGAAGCGTTTGCGATGAAGTCGAATTGTCCGATTGCGATTCGCTGTCCGGTCGAAAGCGATAGATCCCGGCAAGCTGCGTCTCGCTGAAGACACCGGACCGTTGGTCGTCGGTCGTCGCATCAGAATCGGAGGGTGGGTTGGTTTGCAGCGTCGACGTGGAACCATCAGGCGAGACGACCGTCCACGTTGAGGCCGTTCCTGGGACGAGCATCGGTTGTCCAGCGACCACATTCATGGATTCTTGGTTTCCCACCAAGTCCAGAATCAATTGCTGCATCATCGGGAGATACACAGCCCGCAGCGGCAACGTTGACCACTCCGCGTCGCATCCAATTGCAAATTGAATCACGTTGGATCGACGAATTGCCAAAGCGGCTTGGTCCGACGTTCGCAACAGAACCGTGGTGGTCGCGGGATTGGAGTCATCGATCAACAAGCGGCGATACCGACCGACTCGCACCTCTTCCCAGATCCCGTCGCCCGCATCTTGCAGCGATCCCCAAACACTTTGTCGGCCTCGGGGCGGCTCGATCGTGAAGCCAAGGTTCTCTTGTATTTCAGCCGAGACCGTGGTTTCGTTTTCGATGATTGCCTGGACGTCGGACGCGGTGATGAGTCGATCGATTTTGGCTGGCAACCATGACTGATCATTCCAGGACTTTGAATCCACTTGATCACCGTCGAAGAAAACGATCTTCCCATCCATGCCGAGATAGCGATCGAGCAAATCGTTGTCAGTGTCACGGCGCGAGCCAACTTGTTTGACGTTGGCAAAGACGATCACATCGGGACGATCAGTGGTGTTGATCGCCCGCGAAAGTTCGTTGCTCCATCGCGATCCTGTGAACACCCGACTGCTGACGAGATCGGAACGTGGATTGGTGCTTGCTTGCGAGTTTTGGTTGACACTCGCGAATGCGAAGGGACTGAGAGCCAATCGCAGGAAATCCGTTTCACTTTGCAGTGGTTCGTCCGAAGGGTTTCCATCCACCAACCAAACGCGAATTTGAGGCGAGGCATGAAACCCCAATCGTCGGCGGTTGTCAGAAACAATCGCGTCGGTGTGTTCGATGGCAAAGGCCAACGTGTGATCACCGGATGTTTCGGGGGTGAGAGTAAACGAGGCGGCGGCCATGCCTCGGGGTTCGATGTCGACGTTGGTCGTTTGGACAGATTGCCCGTTGTAAATCCAGCGTCCAGTCAATCGCGAGATCGGCCGATCGGAATCATTGCGGATTTTCGCGGTGAAGCTGACCGCTCGATCTTTCAACACCGCAGGTGCATTGGGCAACAGTGACTCAACGACAACGTTGTCCAGCACATCGTCCGTCTGTGACACGTTGAGCAAATCCACTCGCGGCGTGGGCGTCATTCGTTCGAGGCGAACCTGGGCGTCCTCCACGGCATCAATCCATCGGTTTCCAGCGGCCAAGCCATTGGATTGAAAGTCACTGCAGATCACGATCCGGCGGCTGGGATGAGATGCCTCTTTGCAGGCATCCAGGCAAGCGGTCAACGCATTGGTGTAGTCAGCGGGTGGGCCGGCGAATTGTACTTCAGTGAGTTCCGCCAATGCATCTCGCGGCGCAGAACGTTGGAACGATGCGGCGAGTCGGCTGGTTCGAATGACGATGACTTCGTCGCCGCGGGACAGGTTTTCAATCAGTCCATTGGTTGCTTGCAAGACGCGATCCAAGCGACCGGAGGCTTGCATCGAACGACTGTCGTCGAGGCATAAAATCAAAGTCAACGGCTCGGAACCAGGCAACGCTCGAGCGGAAGAAAGCAACGGCCGTGCCATCGCGAGAGCGAGCAGAATGGGGATCGCGCATCGAAGTGCGAGCAAGATCCATTGATGCCACTGCATGCGTCGCCGATTTTTCGCGACGACATCCTGCAACAAGAACATGGCTCCCCAGTCCATCGATCGATAACGACTGCGAAAGAGCAGGTGAATCGCCAGTGGAACCACGAACGCCAGTGCGCCGGCGAGTAGTCCGAGATTGAGAAAACTCATCGTGAGGAAATGTCCTCCGGCGATGAACTCAATTTTGATGCAACGGCTTTGTAAGTCGGTGGCGTCGAGTTGGTCGCGGCCGGGGTGTTCAGGCTCAGAGCACCACTGACTCCGCCTCCGCGACGCAACGCCACAAAACGAGCCAGTGCATCGACCACTGGCACGTCGGAGGTGATCAATGCATGGTCAACCCGGTTGCGACGACAGGCCGCTTCCAACGTCGCATTGTGACGCTGAAGTGACTCGATGTAGCGAGATCGAATCTGTCTCGAGTCAATGATTTCGCGATGATCAGTGTTTTCTAAGTCGCGAAATTCGATTCGGTCATGAAAAGGAAAGTCAATTTCGTCGGGATCGAGAATTTGTAGAAACACGACCTCTTGGCGTTGAGCTCGCAGAGAAGCCAGTGCCTTGCCCAGCGATTCCGGGTCGCCGAGGCCGTCGGAAATCAGCACCACGAGCGAGCGGCGAGGGAGTTTCAACATCGCTTGGCGAATGACGGTTCCCAAGTCCGTTTCACCTCCACCCGAATCGCCCGCCAAAATCGCGAGCAGTGATTGCAAGTGGGAGGGCGTCGTCCGCGGAGGCAACGAGTCGCCAATGCGGTCGTCGAATGTCATCAGTCCAACCGCGTCTTGGCTGGAAAGCATCATGTATGCAATCGCGACCGCAACCGCGGTCGCGTAATCTTGTTTGCGTTTACCAATCGATGTGCTGGAGTCGGTCAGTTGCAAAGCTCGGCTGCCGGCGTACTTCATGCTGCCGCTGCGGTCGACCAACAACGTGCACCGCAGATTGGTTTCTTCTTCAAATTCGCGGATGTAGAGCCGGTCGCTCTTTCCGAAGGCACGCCAGTCGATGTTTCGCAGTTCGTCGCCGGGAACGTAAGGTCGGTGTTCTTTGAACTCGACGCTGGACCCTTTGTGGGGTGAGCGATGGCGTCCCGCGGTCAGTCCCTCGACCGCCTGCCGCGCGATCCATTGCAATGCAGCAGCTCGCGATGCATCGCGGGAGGTGAACAGATCGGGGAAACGCATGGTGGACGGAATCAGGCAGGCGGCAGGCGGGGGCGAATTCGCAGCCAATATTCTAGTGCAATCGCATCCGAAAGTCGCTGAGCAAAGCGAGCCCTCGCTGAGACGGCTCTCAGTGATGCGGCAACCTGATTCAGTCCTGGGCTAATTCCACCCGACAGACGAGGGGGCTAACCAATGATCGAGATCGCACGATCCAAATCTGCTTCCAGATCGGTAGGCGATTCCAGACCAACCGAAAGACGGATCAACGAATCGGTGATCCCATGAGCCGCGCGAGCTTCCGGTGCGTAAGAAGCGTGGGACATCGTGGCGGGCTGTTCGATCAGTGACTCCACCGCACCGAGGCTGACGGCCAAATGGAACAGTTCGGTCGATTGGCAAACCTCGCGAACTTGGTCCAAGGTCGCATCCAGTTCGAACGTGATCATGGCACCGAAGTGCGTTTCATCTGAGTCGCTTTGGTGTTGCCCGAACAATTGTCCGGCCAGCTCGTGCTGGTTGTGCGATGCCAAACCTGGGTAGAGCACGGATCGAACCATGGAATGGGCTTCCAACCACTTCGCCAATCGAAGTGCCGTTCGTGATTGCTCGCGAACACGCAGGTCGAGAGTCTTCAGCCCACGCGAAATCAGGAAACTGCTCATAGGATCGAGCACGGCACCGGTCGCGTTCTGGACGAAGTAAAGCTGGTCGTAGAGCTCGGAATCTGCGACCGCCAATGTTCCACCTAAACAATCACTGTGACCGCCCAGGTACTTCGTTGCCGAGTGCATCACGATGTCGATGCCAAAATCCAAAGGTCGCAGAAGTGCCGGGGTGCCGAACGTGTTGTCGACGCCTGAAAGGATTCCTTTGGACTTGGCCAAGCGAGCGATCGCCGGCAAATCGGAAATCGTCATCCGAGGATTACCGATCGATTCGGTCCAAATCAGCTTGGTCCGATCGGTGATCGCGTTTTCGATCGCGTTTAAATCGGTGACGTCAACCAGGGTGACTTCGATGCCGCTGCGATTGCAGATCTGGTGCAGCAATCGGTAGGCACCGCCGTAGATATCAGATCCCGCAACGACGTGATCACCGGATTCCAACAGCATGGTGACCCCGTGAATGGCGGCCATGCCCGACGAAAACGCCAGCGATCCGCAACCGTTTTCGAGTGAGGCGAGCGTGTCTTGCAGGCCAGTCCGAGTTGGGTTGCCGCTGCGTGAATAGTCGTATTGGCCCCACTCGCCCGCGCCGGGTTGGCGAAACGTGCTGGCGAAATGAATGGGCGGAACAACCGCGCCGGTTTGTGGATCCACTTCGTTGCCGACGTGAATCGCGCGAGTTCGAAACTTGTGGTTCGAGTTGGAAGAGCTCATCTCAGATCGCCGCCAACGCTTGATCCAGATCCGCGATCAAGTCTGCTGAATCTTCAATGCCACAAGAATATCGAATCATGTTGTCAGCGATTCCAAAGCAAGCTCTTTCTTCCGGGCTGTAATGGAAATAGCTCATCACCAGCGGTTGTTCGATCAACGATTCGGTGCCACCGAGGCTGGGAGCGATGCGAGCAATTTTGGCTCCGTCGACCACGCGAGACGTGGTTTTCCAGTCAGCGTCTTTGACCGTGAAAGTGATCAGGCCGCCGAATCCCAGCATTTGTTCTTTGGCGATTGCGTGAGTCGGGTGGCTTGGCAAACCTGGGTAGTAGACACGTTCAATCTTGGGATGCTGATGGAGGAATTCGGCCACGGCTTGACCGTTTTCGTTGTGACGTTGCATCCTCAACGAGAACGTTTTCAATCCGCGTTCGAGCAAGTACATGCTGTGCGGCGACGTCACGCTTCCCAAACAACCGCGGAGGGCACGGATCGGATCCAGCAATTCTTTGCGGCCAGAAATGACTCCCGCCAACAAATCGTTGTGCCCGCCGAGGTACTTGGTGGCGGAGTGCCAAACGTAATCGACGCCGTGATCCAGCGGGCGAACGTTCAGCGGGGTCGCCAAAGTCGCGTCGATCAGCGTTTCGATTTCGTGTGCTTTGCCCAAAGCAACAAACTGTTCCAGGTCCACGCATGTCAGGTGCGGGTTGGTGGGCGACTCGCTGACCAGCATCTTGGTTCGCGGGGTGATCGCGGCTTCCATCGCGGCAAAGTCACCGGTCGGGACCTGTCGGGTGACAACACCGAACTTCGCCAAGTGCTTGCCGCAGAATTCACGGCTGCGGTGGTAACACTGGTCGAAGAAAATGATTTCATCGCCGGATGACAAGCGGCTCATCAGCAACCCGACGATCGCCGCCATGCCGCTGGAATAAACCACCGCGTCTTCCGCGTTGTCGAGTGCGGCCAGTTTCTGTTCGACCAAACGTTCGTTTGGATTCCCGTACCGCCCGTACTCTTCGCGTTGCTCGCGACCTTCGACAAAATCTAAAAGTTTGTCAGTGGACTCAAACGTGAAAGTCGAGGCCGAGTAGATCGGTGCCGTGATAGCGCCCTCGGCGTGTTGTCGCGAAGGCGAATCGGGATCAATGTTCCCGTGAACGCACTGGGTCGACAAACCCGTGGAAGAAGGTCCCGCGGCGCGGGACGCATGATCGGTCATTTCGACCGGATCGATTGCGATCGGTTTCATGTGTTGGCTTTTTAGCAGTGAGGCTGCAAGCGGCCGCAAATCCCTAAACAAACGTCACAGTGGAGGGGATGCGATTTCTCCACGACGTGCCTTCAGCCTAGCCACGGCGTCAGTTTTGGGCAACCGATTTTCTGCCTCGCTTTTTCGCCTTTTGGGGCGGACCGTATTCGGCACGCTCGCCGCCCGGAAGAGCTAGGCGTTCCTCCGGGGGGCCAATCTTCGAAACCGAACAATTCTCTGGCCAAAGTGGCGGTTCCAGGATCGCTGCTGTCTGAGCGTGGTTCTTGGTACACTTCAAAGAGCGGTTGCCGTCCAGATTTCCCGTTACGCAAACCTTTCCCGTTAGGCAGACGTTTTGTTCTCAACCTTTCTCACGACCGAATGGATTCGTTCGTCCGCGTTGGTGGTTGCAGTGTTGGTGCTGTCACCCACGGTCGCATTCGGGCAAGCCAGCGAAGCTGATTCGCCAACCGATTCCAATCCGGCAGCGGAATCGAGTGAGAGCGATCCAGGAACGGATCGCGTGGCTATGAAGTCGTTTCGCAAGCCCCCGATGGACCCGGAGAAAATTGCCAGCGTCTTTCAGGCTCAGGCGGTCATGCCAGAGGACGTTCCGACGGTGATACCAGGGTTTGGCGAAGACCAATCGGACCCCGGAGAGCAGACGGAAGGATCAGACAAGGAACAGGCGAGACGAATCAAAATCGCCGAATTGATCTCACAGCTTGGTGCACCCGAGTTTGCTGTTCGTGAACAAGCGACCGCTGGTTTAAGGAAGTTAGCAGATGACGCTCTCCCGGCTCTGAGAATCGCGGCGATCGAGCACGATGATTTGGAAGTGCGTCTTCGAGCGGAAGATGTTGCGACGGGAATCGTCAACAGTGCCGTCGCCGGACGGATCGATTCGTTTCTCGAGGGCGAGCCCGGATCGTTCGAAGGTTGGGAAGTTTTTCAACAGGTTTTGGGAGATGGACCGAGACTGCGAGAAGTCTTCGTCGAGATGATGCTCAGGCACGAAGATCTTGTTCAGGCACTCGAGGTCAGCACGGAGGCCAGGATGGCCGCTTTGGAAAAGGTGATCGCGCGAGTTCAGCGGCGTCAGTGGATTGAGTCGCAGTTGCCGTCAGCACCGGACGTGATCGGGATGCTGCTTTGCTTCAACGATCCCGAATTAAAACTGTCGAACATCCACGAAGAAGCTTTGCTGCGGATGTTGCGAATGAGTGTCACGGCGGAGGTTCTTCGGGACGACCAGTTGGCCGAACCTTTTCGCGTTCTTTTGGCGGGGTGGATCCCGCGTTGCAACCAAGCGAGTCGGCCCGAGGTTTTATGGGTATCGCTGCAGAGAGATCTGGAACGAACGCTGCCGTTTGCGGAAAAGATTGTCCAGCAAGCGGAATCCGGCATCGATGAAGTTGCCTTTTCGTTGCAGCTGATCAGCCGGTTTGGCGATGAGAGCAACGTGAACACGGTGCGTGAGAGGTTAAAAGACGAGCGTCCGGTGACGGATTTCGAGTTCATCGGAGACAATCAGATTCAGGCCCAAGTGCGAGATTTGGCGGCTGCGACGATCATGATCTTGAAACGCAAGCCGCTCGATGAGATCGGATTGAACCCGAATTCTCTGCATCCAAAGACTGGCTTTGTTGCACGAGACCTAGGATTTCCAGCCAACGATCCCGAACCTCGTCGCAAGATGTTGGAAGCTCTGGATGAGTTGCTTGAATCGGACGATGAACCCGCAGTGGATGCTCCGAGCAAAACTGAATCGAATTGATAGCCGGTTGGGCGACCGTGAGCTTCGCATGACACGCTGGTTGTTTCCGTTTGCAAAGGCTGGTTTCGCGATCCCCGTCGCCCATCACGATGGACGATTTTGAATTTCGCGTCGAAGCCAATTCTTTGTCGGGGGGTGATCTCCCGAAGCCGTGAGATTTGGTTAAGTTGAGAGGTTCTGAGTTGCTTTCTTTGATCGAAATTTCTTCTTTGTTTGACTGACCTATGCGAGTGCTCTCGGGAATCCAGCCAACCGGTCGTCCCCACTGGGGAAACTACTTCGGTGCGATTCGCCAATACATTGATTTGCAAGAAGACAATGAGGGCTTTTACTTCATCGCCGATTTGCACGCCCTGACCACTGTTCGTGAACCGGAAGTGCTTCGCGAAAATGTGATCAATGCCGCGTTGGATTTGTTGGCGTTGGGATTGGATCCTTCCAAGGCCAACCTCTTCGTGCAGTCCGATATCCCCGAAGTAGCCGAGCTGACTTGGTTGCTGATGACGGGAACGCCGATGGGTTTGCTTGAACGTTGCCACGCTTACAAAGAGAAAAAGGCCAAGGGGTTGCCCGCTGACGCTGGCTTGTTCACTTACCCGGTGTTGATGGCTGCTGACATCTTGGCGTACGACTCTCAAATCGTTCCGGTTGGCGTGGATCAGGTTCAGCACATCGAAGTTTGTCGTGATTTGGCTGGTTCATTTCACCATGCGTTCGGCGAGACGTTTGTGTTGCCCAAGGCGAAGACACTGGACGTCGGCGCGAAGGTTCCCGGCACCGACGGTCAGAAGATGAGCAAGAGTTACAACAACACGTTGCCGCTGTTTGGCGACGTGAAAAAGATTCGCAAGCAAATCATGCGGATCGTGACTGACAGTCGGCCAATGGAAGATCCCAAGGATCCGACCGACGATCATTTGTTCCAGCTCTATCAGTTGTTCGCTGGTCCGGCAGAGGTCGAGGCCATGGCAGCGAAGTATCGCGCCGGCGGGTTTGGATATGGCGAAATCAAGAAAGCCGTCGCCGAAGTGAGCGAAGAGTACTTTGCCCCGGCTCGAGCGAAGCGTGAAGAATTGGAATCAGACCTGGATACAGTACGAGATATTTTGGCCGAAGGTGCCAAGCGGGCTCGCGAGGTCGCGGCCAGCGTGGTTGACCGGGCCCGACGCAATTGTGGATTGCGTTAACCAATGGCAATCGTGGCAGTCGGGACGGAAATTGTTCAGTGTGCTCGGATCGCTCAAATGATTCAGCAACACGGAGAGCAATTTCTAGAGCGTGTCTTCACGGCAGCCGAGATTGACCACTGTGCTCAACGGCCCGACGCGACAGGCCATTTCTCTCGCCGGTGGGCGGCCAAGCAAGCCGTCTTCAAGGCACTGCGATGTCATCGGCGAGGCGTCAGTTGGACTGACATTGAAATCGCGACGCATCCAAGTGAAGGCCCTTCGATTGAGCTGCATGGCATCGCCGCGGAGTTGGCGGAAGAAGCGGAGATTGATGCGATTCACTTGAGTCTCGGTGGGTGTCGCACACAAGCAATCGCATACGTCGTGCTCTGCGACTGACTCGATTTTCAATGGCTCAAGCTCGATCTATCTCGGGCGAAACGACTGCCATAGCCACGGATTTTTGAGGGCCCTCGTCTGTGCAGTGTTGCCGGCGCCTCATTACTGGCAACGTTCTGAAGCGTCTCTCGGTGGCCTCGTGCTGCCCGTTACCAGCAAATTGCGGTGTGCTGCGTTACAGTAGGGGGCGGTGTTGGCATCAAGGCTAGCGCCTACGCCCTGCGAGCTAGCGAATCGATCAATGGTGAATGAGCGAAGAATCGCGATGGAACTGCGTTGGTGTGTCTTCGTTGCCATCACGTGTGGAGTAATCGTGCAGGTGTCTGCTCCACCAGCATCCGCGGCGGATGCGACGCGGGTCAGTCTTGGTCTCTCGGCGTTTTATACGTTTGAGGAAGGCGAAGGCGACGTGGTTAAAGATCGCAGCGGCAGCGGGAAATCGCTGGATCTGAAAATCGAGAAACCATCCGCGGTGACTTGGAAAGACAGCGCCCTGGTGGTGCGTTCGGCAACCAAGATCGAATCGGTCCATTCGGCTGCCAAGTTGGCCACGCAGTGCAAGCGGTCCAACGCATTGACGATCGAAGCTTGGATCAAGCCAACGAACACTTCTCAAAAGGGGCCTGCTCGAATCGTTTCGATGTCGAGCAGCTCAGTTCAGCGAAACTTCACACTGGGGCAGGAGCGTGATCGGTATCAGTTTCGTTTGAGAGCAACGTCGACCAGCGACAACGGAATTCCTGATACAGGCAGTGGCAATGGAAAGGCCGAAACGAAACTCGCCCATGTGGTCTTCACTCGGGGAAGTGACGGTCGAGTGCGTTTTTATGTCGACGGCGAACAAACTGAGTCGAGGAAAGTGGACGGGCGGCTGAGCAATTGGAATGTCGGCTTTCCATTGATTTTGGCGAATGAGCGAAAGGCAGAACGGCCTTGGTTGGGTGAGTTTCATCTCGTTGCGATCTATTCCCGAGCATTGAGCAGCGCGGAAATCTCGCAAAACTATTCCGCCGGTCCGAAAGCTGGTATCGACCCGCACGAAGCTCAACGTCGGGAACTAGCGAGAGCGGAGCAAACATTTGCGACAAAGGTGGCTCCTTTGTTCGCCCGCCATTGCTTGGAGTGTCACGATACCGGCTCGAAGAAAGGTGACCTGGATCTGTCTCGCAAATTAGCCGCGTTCGAGGGCGGCGAAAGCGGGAAAGTGATTTTGTCTGGCAACGCGGAAGAAAGCCCGCTGTGGGAGCAGATTGTTTCCGGCGACATGCCGCCGCAGGGGCCCGGCCTCTCGGCATCCGATCAGGCAGTGATCAAAGAGTGGATAGATGATGGGGCGGTTTGGTCGATCGACATGATCGATCCCGCCGTTTACGCCTCCAAGCCAGGGGCAAGTGACCATTGGGTTCAGCGTCTTACCGTTTCCGAATACATCGAAACGGTTCGCAGTGCGGTTGGTGTGGATATCGCCAAAGAAGCAACGCGGTTGTTGCCGCCAGATCTGCGAGCCGACGGGTTTAGCAACACCGCATACAACCTGAGCGTGGACTTGAAGCATGTGGAGGCTTATTCGCAGCTTGCGGAAATGATCGTTCAGCGAATGGATGTGCTCGAGTTCGCCAAGCGTTTTTCAAAGTCACAAAGTCTGAACACGGATGCCACTGCGAGAAAATTTGTCGCGGCGGCGGGTGAATGGTTGCTGCGTGGTCCGTTGGACGATCGCGAGGTAACCAACTACAGCGGAATTTTGACTGCGGTCGCAAGTGCGGGCGGCGACTACGAACAAGGTGTTGGGCTGATGGTCGAGGCAATGTTGCAATCGCCTCGGTTTATTTATCGCATCGAAACGCAGCCCGACGGAGGTGGAAACCAGCGAGTCACCGACTTTGAATTGGCGTCGCGGATGAGCTACATCCTGTGGGGCGGGCCGCCAGACGAAGCCTTGTTGAAGGCAGCTCGAGATGGACGACTCGCGGACAAAGATCGCTGCCAAGCGGAAGTGGAGCGAATGCTGATGGATCGACGAGCCGTCGAGCGGTCGAAGCAGTTCGCAGCCGACTGGTTGAATCTGGACCGGCTCACCAACATGCAGCCCAACCAAGAGCGGTTTCCTGAATGGACGCCGGAATTGGGGCGGGACATGCGTGCCGAAACGCTCGCCTTCTTCGAAGAGTTGGTCTGGAAGCAGGGGCGTCCGATGAGCGATTTGTTCGACGCACAGTTCACCTACGCGACTCCTCAGTTGGCCAAGCACTACGGATTGAAGCCGCAGGAAGGTGGGCTTCGTCGATACGATCTGTCGGGTGAACCCGTCCGGGGAGGTTTGTTGACGCAAGGTAGCGTGCTGACGATTGGGGGCGATGATGCGTCCATGGTCACGCGAGGTCTGTTCGTGATGAGAGACTTGCTTCGTGGAGTAATCGGTGCACCTCCGCCGGGCGTCGATACGACGCCGGTGCCACCCAAACCCGGGATGACTCATCGCGATGTCGCTGAGGATCGGATTCAGAACGAATCGTGCGGCGGTTGTCACATCAAGTTTGAGCCGCTCGCGTTCGGCTTGGAGCAGTTCGATGGTCTGGGGGCGTTTCATCTCAAAGACGAGTTTGGCAATCAGCTTCGTTCAGAAGGTCAGCTCGTGGTCCCCGGCGAAGCAAAGCCGCAGCCATACACGACGCCCTCTGAGTTGATGAAGCTGCTGTCGACCAGCGACCGCGTTCGCGAAACTCTGACGTGGAAAGTGACACAATTCGCGATGGGGCGACCTTTGGGTGCCCGTGATGCAACCGAGGTACAGCAGATTCATCAGGCGGCTACGAGTGCGGGCGGTCGGTACGCCGATTTGATCACGGCGGTGGTGATGAGCGATCTGGTGCAGAAGACTCGATCGCAGGACGAACCGTAACCAAAGCATCTCAAGCAATTTGAATCAGCAGTCTTGGCCTGGGCGTTGTTCCTGGCTCACCTGTCCAAGTGTTTTCAATAGGACCCATCATGAAGAACAAACGGATTCACCGCCGCACGATGCTTCGAAGCGTGGGCGCCGCCACGGTTGGCCTGCCGCTTCTGGAAGAAATGTTGACCTCGACTGCGTCGGCCGCGAATGCGACGCCGGAAATTCCGGTTCGTGCGTTCAACGTGTTCTTCGGTTTGGGCATTCCTGCGCCGTTGCAGAAGGAAGGGTTCCGAGGGGTTCTTGAGCCACTGCAGCCGCTAAGCAAGAAGTTGCTGATCATGCGGGAGGTCGATCAGGTTCGCTGCGACGAAAAAGGCATCAATGCACACTACGATGGCGCCACCGCTGCTTTCACGGCTGAACCACCCGACGGCGAAGCCAAGTCCGGCGGCCCGTCCATTGACCAGGTGATTCGCCGCGCTCACTATCCCGACGGTCTGCCAAAGGGCATGGTGCCAACATTGGTCGGCGGAACATTCTTTCGCCGATCGCGGGTTGGACGCTATGTCCATAGTTACAACATGGACGGAACCGTTGCGGCAACGATTCAGGAAAAGCCTCGCGAGCTGTTTGAGCGTGTTTTTGGCGGCGTCGCTTTGGCAGGTGGCGATCGAAGTGAGAGATTGAAGCGAAGCGTGTTGGACACGGTTGTCGAAGATTATCGGCACTACACAGGTGCCAACTCGCCTCTCGGGGCATCGTCTCGCGCCCGCGTGGCGGATCATTTGGATCGCATTCGCGAATTTGAGCAACGCGCGTTTGCGATGAAGCATCGGCAATCCAGCGGGCCGCAAATCCCGCCTCGTTCGATCATTCCGCATGGCGGACCGGCTGATCCCGGTGGCCAAGGCATCGATATCACGTTGGAGCAACTTTCATCCGAATGGCGTTTGCTGTCGGACGTTTATGCGTTGGCCGTTCAGATGGATCGCGTTCGCTTTGGTGCACTGACGTTCCTGGCTGCTGGCGAACGAATCCGTCTTACCGGCGACTACATGTACAACGGTAAAAAGCTGTGGGAATTTGATGATGCGCAGCAGCAAAACGCCGGTGGTGACAAAGGCTGCAGTCACGAGTGGTGGCACAAGTTCAACGAGAAAAAGAAGAACGAGGCGCTCCGTGCTCATGCTCACATGAAGATGCAGGAGGTTGCTTACTTCCTGAGTGCATTGGATAGCGATGAGTGTAAAGAGCCAAATGGGCGGACGATTTTGGAGAACTCGTTGATCACCATCTCAACCGAATCAGGAGATGGTCGCCACAACGATGTGAAGCGAGAGTTGTCGGGAGTTTTCCACTGCATCACCGGCGCCAATGGTCGCTTCAAGACGGGCCAGATCATGGACGTTGGGGCGGAGGGAATTGATGTCTACAACACGATGTTGGACGCCTTTGGCACCAAGGATCGGCTTGGTCCAAAGACGCGGGATGCCCAGCAGATTGATTCGATTCGAGCCTGACGGACGAATCGGCCAGAGCAGCCTTCGCCCGGGCGTCAAACAAAACTCATCAAACAAAACTCAGTTGACCAATGAAACAAGCCGCATGTGATAACACATGCGGCTTGAGTCGTTTCGGTTTCGAACCATGTCGACGCCCATGAATCAGTCACGAGCGAGGCGTTGATTGAAAGGAGTGTGGCTTTCAGGTGGGATCATTCTCCGCCGCGACCGCCACGTCCACCTCGGCCGCCACGCTCGCCACCATCTCCACCGCGTCCGCCACGAGCACCGCCGCCTGCTCCGCCACGTCCGCCGCGACCACCACGTTCACCGCGAAGGGCTTCCAGGTCGAATGGTTTACCCTTCATCTCTTCGAACTTCTTCTTTTGTTCAGTGGTCAGAACGGCCATCACTTCTTTTTCCATGTTCTCACGCATCGATTCCATCGCGGTTTGCATTTTCTCGCGATCGCGGCTTTGCATGATCTCACGCATTTCTTCACGCATCTTGGTTTCCATTCCTGAGCGAATCTCTGTGAGCTTCTTCTTTTGCTCTTCGGTCATCGTCAGGGCTTCTTGGACTTCGGGCGACGACAGTGCCATCAAGCCTTGCGCCTGGATGCCGATTTCATCGAGCCGTTCCATTTGCTCGAGCGTCAGGACTTCCTGAAGCTGCATGCGAGTTTCTTTTTCTTGCTCTTCACGCTGCGACTGCATTTTTTCGAAGAACTCGCGGCGATCTTCTTCCGATGCGTTGCGGAAGTCGAAATCTGGTCGCGATCGCTCGCGGGATTGTTCTTCAAGCTTTTTCAGGGCTTCGGTTTGATTTTCGTCGATGCCGAGTTCTTCGCGAACTTTTTCAGCGCGCAGCAGGCCGAGGGTGGATCCGCCACCGCGACCGCCGAACATGGCGCCTCCGCCGCCGCCACCTGGAAAACCGCCTCGGCCACCACGGCCTTGGGCATTCGCGATGGAGGCCGACTGGAACGCAAGGCCAGCGGCCATCGCTAGCATGGCAATGAAACGCAATTTAGGAGCGAGTTGGGCTTGGGACAAACGGCTCATTGTTAGGCAACCCTTCGAAATGGTCAGATGAGAAGCGGGGAATCAGTCGTCACCTGAGCGGAAGTGCCGGGCGTACAAACTGAAACCAAAGTTGATTCAAAAGTTCTAACCCGCCGTGTGCGTTGAGGTTTCGCAACATTTGCAATTTGTAGTCAAAGTTGAAACGGCGGTCTTTATCACCGTTTCAGAAAAATCTTTCCGGTTGCCGCTTGTCCGAGACGTACAGTCCAGCGATTCGCGAATCAGCCAATCGAGTGAGGCAGTTCGGCCACGGCCGTCGCTGGACTGCTTCTTTCAAGCTCGAGTTCCCACCTCATGTTCGAGACTTAGGATATTACGATGAAGAAGATCATTTTGGCTGCGTTGGCTCTGTTTGTTCTGCCCGCAACCGTACAAGCGGACCACCACAACGAAACATCGAAGAAGAACATCGTCGAAACCGCGGTTGCGGCGAAGTTCAATACCTTGGTTGCCGCGGTGAAAGCCGGCGGTTTGGTTGAAACGCTGAGCGGCGAAGGCCCGTTCACCGTGTTCGCGCCCACTGATGAAGCCTTCGAAAAGCTGCCTGAGGGCACTCTGGAAAGCCTGCTGAAACCCGAAAACAAGGATCAGTTGGTTGCGATTTTGAAATACCACGTCGTTGCAGGGAAAGTCCCAGCGAAGACGGTTGTTACCTTGGATTCAGCCGAAACCCTCGGCGGAAAAGTCAGCATCGAAGTCAAAGACGGCACCGTGATGCTGAACGACAAGACCAAGGTCGTGAAGACTGATGTGATGACCAGCAATGGCATCATCCACGTGATTGATTCGGTCCTGTTGCCACCAAGCAAGTAAGCAGTGACCGACGCGGCAAACCGCCGCAAACTGAAATCGAAAATAGCTCGTCGGAAACGGCGAGCTATTTTAGTTTCTTGATACCCGCCGATGGGTTGATCTTCCGAATTGCACGTTTCACCGTCTCTTTCATTGGGACGCGTTTGAGGGCCTGGACCATGGTGGCTTCCGCCGCGAAAGCGATTCGGTGCCATCGTGAGTCGGTAATCGTTCCATGAACAACCTGCGTTGTGGTGCCAGTTTGTTTTGTCTTGTACTGCTGCTCACCGTAGCCCATGTCGACGCAGTCGATCCCATGCTGCGTTGCGGCCCGAATCGTTTCGGTGAACAAGGCCGTTCCCGGAGAGTATCTCGCGAATTCTGGGGCGTAGGTCGGGAACCAATAATGCAGTCGTCCGTGTTCGATCATTCCGATGTGGGTCGCAACGGGACGGTCGCCCGCCCACAGCACCGAGCAAATTCCACGTAGGGATTCGCTGGAAAAGTCGTCACCCGCGACAGCCGAATCGGACTGCAGACCAGGTTGCGTGAGCGAGTTTTCGTGAAGAGTCTTGATCAGATCTCGGGTCCATTCGGGAAGAAATAGATCCAAGATGTGGGTGCGTTGATATTGGGCGCGTTTCCAAGCAATGGTCTGCTTTAAAATATCGGGACAACGGCAGTCCATCTCGAGCCGGACGGCGCCGATCTCGCGGCCAAGCTTGCGAGTCTTTTGACCCTGCTTGCCAATCGTTCGGTGTTCCTTCTCAAGGCGTCTGAGGTAGTCGCCCGAATCCCCTCCCAAGTCGGCCCGGAAAGCTTTGACTGATTGCAAGTGATAGCGGTCGACCCAGTCCGGATCGCTTCCGACGATCGCGTGGAGATTGAAGGCACGAACTTTTGCCGCTCGTGCGATCGCGGTCCAGTCGATTTCGAGACCGGGAATCGCGATTACGTTTTGAGCGTCGTTGAGAAAACGTCCCGCTGGAACGCCGACGCCGCCAACTCGATGGAAGGGAAAGAAACCCAGGGGAGTGCCGTCGCTTGATCGAAGAACGGCGGTCAGCACATCGCCTCGAACGGCGTTGACCGCCGCGGCGAAACGGGCGGCGAAAAATGGCGGTGCAAACTCATGTCGCAGAGATCGGATTTGTTCCCATCTTTCAAGGTCGTCACGCGACAGGCTTGCGAACTCGCAGACGTCGATCTGGTGGACGTCTTGATTGTTCGCCATCGATGAGACGGCCGGGTGATTGATGGGGCTGTGATCCAAAGCTTCCGCCGCAGCGATGCGGGCTTTCCTCGGATCGAGATCTTCCGTCGAGCGCTCACCCGAACCGTTTGCCAGTGAATCACTGGGCGTCGAAGGCTGGGGAGTCATGGAAGATATGGGGCGTGACAATGCCGGTCTCATCGAAAAAGGCGCCGAACCAAGTCACCCGGTCTTCGACGAGACGGATTGCCTAGCGTCGGGCTTTCTTGCTCTTCGCGCCGCCCTGACGGACCTTGAACTTTGGATTGCTCTTGCAAATCACGTAAATACGGCCGCGTCGCTTGACCACCTGGCAATCCGGGTGGCGGTACTTCAACGCTCCAATGCTACTAACGACCTTCATCCGATGCTACTCGCGGGTTAAATGTTGATGCCAAAAACCAACTTTGTTCGTCGGCAAACGGCAGAGAATAGCGAAAAATTAGCGCTCGACAACTCCAATCGTCACGCTCATGCCATTTTGGCAAAGGATTCTTGAAGGAATTCCAAGGGAAAGAGGCAAAACGAAAGTTCGCGGCTGCACACAATCTTTTCCGTTGCCGCTTCTTGGTCCAATCGTGCCAATTGACCGCGAGTTTCGCGACGTTGTTCGGTGAGCTGCAGGGTGATTTGAGCGTTCAGGCGAGAGACCGAATGATGCCACTTCCGTCGGCTTCCCGACGTTGGCATTTGGTCGAGCAATTCGAGTTTCTGATCGCGAAGTGCTTTCTGATCCGAGTTCGAATCGTCGAGCCATTTCTCACCTTGGAACTGAAGTTCACGTTCTTTCCGCAGCAGTGCCCGTCGCAAATCTTCGCGGGAATGGTCAGGTTCCTGGCCGGGCAACCGAATCGTTCCTGAGACGACTTGCAGTCCGGGCGGGGTGATTTGAAAGAACTGAGTGATGATGCGGTCGGCGAGCTGATCGTATTTTCCGCCCCCAATTCCGTGCAAAAACAGATCGCTGAGAACCAATCGCGCAAACATCGTCGTCATCAGGGCCCGAGGACGGAGTTTGAATTCTGGAGATGCCGCCTCGGCCAATTGAGTCGATGCGAGTTGACGGTCGGTCGCTGAAACCTTGACCGAAATCGTTCCGGCGGAACCCGAGTTCGATCCAGTGTTTCCGGATGGGGCATCGCTAATGTGCCATTGGTCGCCCTCACGGCGAACCCAGACGCCGCGACGTTGCGGTTGGTTGTTGCCGTAGACCCACAGCGGTGTTTCGTACCAACCGTCTTGCAATCCAAGATTGGGGACCGGGTGAGCCGAGCTGCGGATGCCGTGCCAAGCACGATAGTGATCGGCCGATCCGTTGTAGACCGATTGGAATCGCTCAATTTCGTCGATGATTTCCATCACGAAGCGAGCGAACGGCAGGCCACGGACGGCGACCCCGAGAGGGATCTCGAGTGTCTGCCAATTCATTTCCGCTTCGAGAGCATGACGAGCCTGAGCCAGGGCACATCCGGCGATGCCGCAACGAGCGATCGCTTCGCGTGCGTGCTTCCACAGAGCGGTGACGCACGGATCGGAAACCAGCGGCGCGATCAGGCGGCGGACGCCCGAATCGAAGTGATCGAACAGATCCTTGTCTCGAATTTGTGCTTGTTCAAACGGGAGCGTTTCGCCGCCTTGGTCATACGGGACGCTCTGCCATGTCCCCCGAAGGGGAGCATCCGCGTCATCACCCGCTAGGTTGGCGAGTGGTCGCAATTGCGGAACGCGAATCGATCTCGCCGCGGCCACATCGTTGTCGATGACCAGATTGATTGGCAACGCACAGCATTCGCCAGCGACTTTTTGCAGCGTGTGGTTTTTGAACCAAACCCCGGGATGAAACAGGGTTGGTTGGTGGCCCGCCATCACGATAGGACGGCTATTGTTTTCGCCGGTCCCGATTGGTTGGTCTGCGCAGAATGAGGCAACGTCCCGGTAGGAAGAGGTGTAGCGCCGGGCATCGCCGACTAGTTGTTCTCGAGCGACCTTTCGCAAATCGGACCAGAATGATCCGGCGGGCATTTCTGCATGTGCGGTCGCCAGATTGTTCTTCAGCAGCAATTCCGCGTCGCAGATCGGTGGTTCGATCAGGGTTCCCAGGGTCTGGGTGGGGGCCCGCAGCTCGCGATATTCGGTCGCGGGCGATTGGCCAGCATCAGTCGGGGACGAATTCGCGGTCAACGAAGCGGTGTTTTGAGCAGGCGGAGCGAGATTGGATTGGGGAGAGCTCAAAGTGTTCTTTCGTAGGTCGATGACTCGGAAGCGAATCGCTAGTCAGCCCACGAGAACAGGTTGCTCAGGGCCACTGCGGATCGGTGATTTTTCGATTGAGGGTCGCCAGCCGCGATTGGACATCGAGCAGACGTTGCCAAGCAGCCTGCTGTAGCACGACTTGTTCCGAATCCTCCTGCGTGGTCGCAGATTCGATCAATCTTTCCAGTCGAGATTGTAGGTAATCCAGGATTTCGCACAGTTGTGCTTTTTGGCCAGGAGTCAAATCATCTGGAATTGCCGGCAGATCTTCCACATGCAACGCATCGACGGGAACGGGGGATTTTGGGTCCTGGCGAAGATCGACCGCCATCGATTCGTCTGACGACTTAACGTCTCGCTGAATCGCACCCTTGCTGCCGCCACCGATCGCCTGGAGCCGCGCTGCTATCTGTTCCTCGGATCCTAGTAACAACAGACTGCGGCCGACCGCAACCAAGTCGCCGTGTCGGAGAATCTTCAGCTGGCATTCTGTCCCGTTGACCTTGGTACCGTTCGTACTATCCAAATCGGTCAACACCAATCGCTCGTTGTCCCTCTGAATCTTGAGATGACAACGACTGACCCGCTCGTCATTGAGCTGAATGTCGTTCCCCTCCTCTCGCCCGATGGTCAGGGGAGGCTCGATCCCCTCGAAGACCTTTCCACGGTCGGCGCCGTGTAGGACTTTGATCGTTACGCTGGACACCGCGGGCCTCGATCTGGAGTGATGCTTACGATTGTTAGGCGTCGGAGAAAAGCAAGGCAAACGCCGAATGATGTAGCTGACTTCCAAGCCGTCACAAGTACACGTCCGTTATAGTTGAAATGCGCGTTCCGCGATCCTACCCCGCACCGAAATTCTTCAAGATTCCGAAAGGAAAGATCGCATATTCGGCAGCCAGTTAAATCGCCTGAACAATGATGCACTTCAAATAGTCGCTCTCGGGGCACGAGACCGCGAAGACGTGATCGGGTGAAGGGCCACGACTTTCGAGAACAACAAGGTCGCGACCTCGCTTCCGTCCGACGTCGACCAGCATGTTCAAAAAGTCCGCTCGAGAGACTCGGCCAGAGCAGCTGCAAGTGACCAAAATTCCGCCTCGTGGCAGCAAATCGACCGCCGAGGCATTCAGCCGCGTGTAGGCTCGCAGCGCGGCGTTAGTTTGGTTGCGTGAGCCAGCAAATCGTGGTGGATCGAGGATGATCGCATCGAACTGTTCGCCACGATCACGCCGTTCTTTCAGGTCATCGAAGCAGTCACCTTGATCGAATCGAACGTTCGTCAATTGGTTGCGTTCGGCATTGCGTTTGGCGATGTCCAGGGCTCGCTCGCTGCTATCGACAGCAACCACTTCTTTGGCACCAGCCCGCGCCGCGGCCAGTGCGAACCCACCCGTGTAGGTGCAGATGTCGAGTACTCGCCGGTCGGCCATGTAGCTGGCTGCGGCGGCATGGTTGAGCTGTTGATCGAGATAGCCGCCAGTCTTCTGGCCGTCTTGCAAGTCAATCGCCATCTCCAAACCGTTGTGTTGGTACCACACGGTCGAATCGGCTTCGCTATCCAGGGTGGTGAGCGACTGAAGTTCAGCCAAGGTTTCTTCCGAGACGCCTTCGTGTTTGACGGTGGCGTCGTCCATCCGAACCAAGACTCGTTGGCAAGGCGTTTGATGGCGGGCCGCCGCAGCAGTGACCTCGCGAATCAACATTTCCGTTCGCGGAATCAGGGCTCCGCCAGTGATTTGGACGCTCAGGCAATCGGCGTACCGGTCAACAATCAGACCGCTCATCCGATCGGATTCGCTGAAGATCAGGCGTTCGCCACCTTGCGGGTTGGGTGCGCCGGTCAATCGTCGACGCGCAACAGCTTGCTCGATGCGTTCTGCCCACATTGCGTCATCAATTTGTTCTTCCGATGAGAACGCATAAAGTCGGATTCGCAGACGGCTGGCTGGGTTGATCAATCCGCGAGCGATCCAGTTTCCGTCGTAATCGAGCAAATCGATGATGTCACCGCACACCGGAAGTTGGCGATCGTTGGGATCCGATTCAGCAGCCTGTTGGTCCGTTTCGGCGGCGGCATTCGTGTCGGCAGGTGGTGACTGGCTGTCGTCAGTTTCGACCTCGGGAGTCATTTCGCGGAGCGTTGCGTGTGCCAATGCGTTGGCCATGACCCAAGGGTGTCGCGACAAAAACGGGTAGTGACGATTGGGACGAGTGCGAATTTGCCAACGGGCGGAAGAAGATTGCATCAGGTTGAAAGTGACCAAATTGTCGATGGAGGCGGGTTTGCCGGGGACGGCGGAAATGGCAAAATAGGCGAACTGCGAGGATAGTCGCTCAGAGCACGTTTGTTTTGATCGAAGTTACGGCCTTGCTCGAACCGATATAGTGCGAGAACGATTCAGTTGGGTCGTTCCATTTCTCAATCAAACTGGAAGGTTAGACCATGCACGTCGTTGCTGAACCCTGCTCGGGATGCAAGTACACCGATTGCGTCGTCGTTTGCCCTGTGGAGTGTTTCTACGAAGGCGAACAGATGTTGTATATCCACCCGGAAGAGTGCATCGACTGCGAAGCCTGTGTACCGGAGTGTCCCGTGGAAGCCATTTTCCACGAAGATAATCTGCCTGAAGAGTGGCAGAGCTACATCGAGTTGAACGCAGAGATGTCTGAAAAGACCGAAGTGATCACCGAGAAAAAAGAACCTCTCGCTGACAACTGATTCGTTGCTCTTGGAGCGAATGAACCTGTCTGCTCAACCGGTCCGCGAGTTCGATTCATCCATCGAACCGATTCGCGGGCCGGAAGTCAGACCATTCGTTTGAGCCACTTCATGGCACAATCATCCGAGCCAACGATCTGTGGTTGATTCCGCCGAATCCGAATCGCGGGAGCCTGCTCCCGTTCGGCGGACTGCTGGATGGATGCGCTGGGCCAAACGACTCATTGCAGTTCTGGTTGTCGTTGGATTGCTTTTGGCGGCCAAGGATGCGATCGAGCGTTGGCGAACCGAAGTCGCCGCGGTGCAAATTCGCGTCGACGCGCTCGATGAAGAGTTGCTGGCCACAAATCCGTCCGCAATCGATCAACCATACGGCGAAGATTCAGTCGACACATCTTCGGCCGATCGGCAATCGCTGGTCGAAGAACGGACTCGGTTGCTGGAGTCTCTTCCGACGTGGCAGAACGTTTCTTTGGGATCGATCATCCTGGCGGCGATCTTTTACGCCGTTGGTTTGTTGCCACCGGCTTGCGTGTTGCATGGAGCCCTGCGCGGATTCCATGTTCCCTGTTCGTTGATGAGAGCCACTGCCGCTCAGTTGCTCGGGCACGCGGGGAAGTACATCCCCGGCAAAGCGATGGTGGTGGTGCTTCGTGTGTCCGCGGTGGTGTCGACGTCTAACACGGCCAGTTTGCCTGCCGTGATGGGAGACACCCCGTCGAGGCAGCTTCTGATCGGTCGGGCTACCACATGCGTGTTTTTCGAAACGCTGTTGATGATGTCCGTCGGTGGTGCGCTGGCGGGATGTTTGATGTGGTCGACACCACTTCCTCAGTGGGTGAAATGGGCGGCGTCGGCGATGGCGGTGGCCGCTTGCATACCGACTCTTCCTCCCGTGATGCGTCGCGTCATCGAATTGGTGAGCAAGCGACGGGCTCGGTCTCGATCTGTTGAATCGACGGGTGAGTCGACCGGTGCAGCGCCACGTGCAGATCGATCAACCACTTCGTCCACCGCCGCGGCGGATGTCTCTTCCGCGATCACCTGGCCCCGGTTGATGTCGGGCTGGGCCTGGTCATTGTTGTCTTGGTGTTTGATCGGGTTGTCCTTTGCTTGCGTGATGAAGGCCATTCCCGCTTACAATGGATTGCCTGTTGGTCACGAGTTGCTGACCGTTGCCACCGCCGCCATCAGCCTTGGCATGGTCCTCGGTTTTGCGTCGTTGTTGCCCGGTGGCGCCGGCGTTCGCGAGTGGGTGACATTGATCGTGTTGGGAACCGTGACCGATCCCACTCACGCCTTGTTGTGCGTGATCACCGCGAGGATTCTGTTCATTGTTGTCGAGAGCATTTTGGCTTTGGTCAGTCACCTGTATCTGCGAGCCATTTCGGTTTGAACCGGGGGGAGCGTTTGGTTGTCCGTTCTTGGATGGCCCAGTGCTTTTTTATTTTCAATGTCGTTTTTATTCACTGAGTTGACGCGTTTTTATGGACCCTAACGGCGAACATTCCCCGCTCGGTTTTTTGCCTTGCTACAAACCGGCGGGCGCGACTTCAAGGGATTTGGTCAACCGCGCCCAAAGACGACTGCGCGGTGAATTCGGACTCCGCAAGTTGAAGGTCGGGCACACCGGAACGCTCGATCCGTTGGCGGAAGGGTTGGTGTTGCTGGCGATTGGATCGGCGACACGTTTGACACCTTGGGTGCTGCAGCACGGCAAACGGTATCTCGCTGATTTTAAACTCGGTGTATCGAGCGAGTCAGGCGATTTGGAATCCGAGGTGATCACGCAGACGGACGTGAAGCTGCCTACTGCGACGGAGATCCAGCAAGTGCTGAAGGACTTTCACGGCGTGGTGGAGCAAATCCCGCCGGCCCATTCGGCGATCAAGGTCGACGGGCAACGGGCTCACAAAAGAGCACGTCGCGGCGAAGATTTCGAAATGCCCAAGCGTCGAATTCTCATCGACTCGGTGAAGCTGATTTCGTACGAGCCACCGATGATGCGATTGGACGTTCGTTGTGGATCGGGGACTTACTTGCGGACGCTGGGGATGGATGTCGCTGCCGCTTGTGGTTGCGCGGCGGTGATGACCAAGTTGATTCGAAACGAGGTCGGGCGATTCACTCTGGACGACACGCTCGATTGCGAGTTCATGTTCGATGACGATGACCGCGAAAAGAAGTCGCCCGAACCGATGCTGAAATACCTCCGACCGCCGATCGAGGGCCTGACGCACATGCCGGCGATCAACCTGGACAAGCAGCAAATTGGCATGCTTCAAGCTGGAATTCGGATTGCTGGGACGCCTGAAACGCCGGCTGAGCCATTGCCGGAAGAGTGGATTGGCTGCATCGATCAAGTCGACACGTTCGATCGAAACACCGATGTTTCGGATTGCATCGGAGTCGATCGATCGGACGCTTCCGCCGGCCCCTGGGGGGAATTGGTCTCAATTCTTCGTCCTCATGGCAAATTGTGGCACCCGCTGAGAGTGTTTCCCACGACGGAATCAATTACCCTACGTGGCTGATTTCCCGCTCCGCCGGGTTCCCTCCTTTCGGATCGGTTGCCGTTCCGAGACTCACTTCCTCCCTTTCACCTCCCCGCCATGAACAAAATTCGTTTTGCCACGCTTTCTCTTTTCGCCGTCGCGGTCGTTGGACTCGCCGGTTGGAAATTGGCGGCTTCTCCCGCCGAACAAATGCAAACCTTTGCCGTCGCGTTTTTGGACACGCTGACAACCGAACAAAAGGCCGACGCTGTGATGGCGTTTGACTCGCCCAAACGAGTCGGCTGGCACTTCATTCCAAAGAAAGAACGCAAAGGTTTGATGCTCGAGCAGATGAACGATGCTCAGCGAACCGCCGCTTTGCGTCTTTTGCGTTCCGCACTCAGCGAAGCCGGTTACAGCAAAGCCAACCGGATTATGTTGTTGGAGGAAGTCCTCAATGAAATGGAAGCCGGCAAAGGAACTTGGGAACGAAACCCACAGCGTTACTACGTCACGTTGTTCGGCGATGTGAAAGCGGAAGGCGAAGACGCACGATGGGGATTGTCATTCGAAGGGCACCACTTGTCGCTGAACTTTGTTTGCCGTGGTGGAAAGGTTGTTGACTCCACACCGCAGTTCATGGCGACCAACCCAGCGGTTGTCAAAAACGAAACCAGTGTCACGCTTGGCAAAGGCACTGCTGTTCTGAACCAAGAAGAACAGCTCGCGTTCAAGCTTGTGAACTCGTTGGATGCGAAACAGCTTAAGGTCGCCCGCATCGCCGAAGAAGCTTTGGGAGAAATTCGATTCGCCGGTGAACCTCAGCCCGAAGTTGGGGAACCCGAAGGGATTGCCTACTCGAGTTTGAACCCGGATCAACAAAAGCAACTTCGTGATTTGGTCGATTTGTATGTCCAAGTCGCACCCGAAGAAGTCGCAGCCGAACGTTCACAACAGATTGAGTCAGACGGTTGGAGCAAGGTGCACTTTGCTTGGGCGGGCGCCCTCGAGCCAGGCATCGGTCACTACTACCGAGTGCAAGGCAAACGATTCTTGATCGAGTTTGTGAACACGCAAGCCGATCCAGCCGGCAACCCAGCCAACCACATTCACTGTGTCTACCGCGATTTGTCCGGCGACTTTGATTTGCCGGTCGCTCCCTGAGCGAACGCAGGCACCCGGGAGCTCATTCAGTCAATGGGCTCGCTAGGATCCTGTCTAGGTCAGCGAATCAACTCAAGTCGTTCCGGCGTAAGCGATCCCCGCTCACGCCGGAGCGGCTTTTTTTGTCAGAAGTTTTGGACGGGATCGATGTCCAAACGAACGCTGCGGAAAGCGGCGTTTCAAATTCAAACGCCGCGTCGCAATCGGTTCCGCGACGTCGCAAAGAAGTACCCAGGGCGGGACTCGAACCCGCAAGGACTAAACGTCCGGGGGATTTTAAGTCCCCTGTGTCTGCCAATTCCACCACCTGGGCAGGTGCGTGATTTACGGTGTTTTTCGTGATTTCGACCTGCCGCCACGGGCTTTCAAAGGTCCATGGTGACAGATTTGGCACCATCCCTGCGCGAGTTTTAACCCGCCAGTTTGGCAGGATAGCTGTTTCCCAGGGACAGCGGAAGTCACGGACTACCCCAACGCAGGCAAGTTGGCATGTTGTCTGGGCTTGCCCAGCATCGCCGCAATCTTTGACGCGGCACCCTCGGCCTCACCCGGAAAAAGGTGCCCGTAACGGTCCATCGTCAGGGTGATCGAGCCGTGGCGCATGATCGTCTGAACGGTCTTGACGTGTGCCCCGCTCATCGCCAGCCATGCCCCGCAAGTGTGCCGCAGACTATGAAAAACAAGGTGAGCACCGTCGTAGTTGGTTCGCTGAAGAAAATCTGAGGCGTCGGCCTCAATGCGTTCCTGTTCGTCCGTGAAAGATCGCAGCCAAAGTTTCCTTGCCGCGGCAAGGTCAGCTCGCAGGCCCCGCGAGAGTTCTTCCTTGCTACCGATGCCGAAGACCGATGCCGTAGGGTGCTTCGTGGCGACATGGTCTTTCAACTGGTTGGCGAGGTTGAGATCGAGGAATTGTCTTGCGGGTTTACGGTTCTTCGTGCCAGCCGCATCGCACAAGATATGGGGCGTACCGCGGAGCAGTATGAGTTTGCTACGAGTCAGTTCAGCCAGTTCGGTCGCCCGTAAGCCCGTTTGTATCGCGGTCTGGTAGAGCAATACGCGTTCATGTGCTGACATGCTATTTCGGTCAATTGGTTGTTGATCGAGTGCTGTCACGATCCATTGCCATTCCTCTGGAAGCAACATTCGACGTTCATGCCGGCGGTCTGCGTTGGGGTCAGGTTTGCGTACCATCGACAACGGATTGATGTGAAGCCGGTGATGATCGGCCAGCCATTTCGTAAACGACTTGATCGATTGGAGCTTACCTTGAATGGTTCGAGCAGCCGCATTGCGAGACATCATCTCGCCTACGTGCTTCGTCACGGCATCCGCATCAATCTCGGTGATCCGACGCCATCCACCAGCCTCACGAAATTCCTCGATATGACGCTTCGTTCGGGCACGATGCTTCTCTGTCCCTCCCTTGCTCGCTCGAAATTGGATGCGGTCCGCCCGGTCCATTTTGCGGAATGCTCTTGGCCCGAACACCACGACAATCGTTCGCTTGAAACTGACTTGGAAGTCAGGGGCCGGTAGTTGATGGACCTCCGCCGCACGCACGGCCCGGTCAATCCCGCTGCTCTTTTCCTCACAGATACCGAACCGACGCATTAAGTCAGCCAGTCGCTCGTTGCGTGATTGATAACCGTCGATGAACCGTTCCACCGGAACCAAAGGCTCGCCGGGATTGGAGATCTCAAGCCGGTCGGTGTAGATCTCAACCATGGGTGAAACGCCACCCTCGGAAAAGTCTTGATGGATCAATGCGTTGGCCAAGAGTTCGCGGATGACAACTTCTGGTAACAGCTTGCTTTCAATCCGCAGCGCATTCTCAATCACTTCATTCTGCGGCAACTGACTCATCACGTACCGAACCAACCCCTGGAAGCCGACTGCGTAGCCTTTGTTGCCAGTTTTGTCCGCGATCGTGTCGAGCTTGTCCTTTGCCTTGTACGTCACGACGCGTGGAGCCTTGCGTGAGACGTCATCAAATTGCCGCAGGTCCTTGGCGACAAGAATTGCTGCCAAGTGGCTGATTGCGAAGCCGCTCGCAGTTTCACTAACGAGGCGTTCGGCACCGAGCTTGTCCAAGACTCCCTGGCGGTCACTTGGGTAGGGCAGATTCAGGAGCTCGAAGAACGTTTGCGTATCAAGCAGGTCCACGACATCCTGTGCTGACAGACCATCTTTGGCCGGTGTCTCGAGCCAATCGGGTTGCCCTTCGGCAAAAATTCGGCGGAGCTTGTCTTCGGACATGGGGATCAGGGCTTCACCAACCCGCATCAGGTAGGCACCTTCAAAGGCGTAGGCCGTCCCGAGGGGGCGTGTTGGGATGTGGAAGACGACCACGCGACCATCTGGGTGAGAAACCTCTTCGATGTCGACCCGGAAACCAACTGCTCGGAAAAGCTTCTCAGCCATTTCGATCGGATTGTTGAATGCCTGCGAGCCGACCACCCGCCGCGGCGGAGCATCACTCACACCAAGCAGCAGATGCCCACCGCCTTCATTGGCGATTGCCACGCAATATCGGTACAGCTTTTTGTTGTCGAACTGTTCCTTGGCCTCCTTGAACTCCAGCCGTTGGTGTTCCGACGGTGAAGCCAGCCACATGTCAATCTGCTGCGGGGAGGTGACGTTCATGCGACCTCCATTTCGGTTTCTTTTTTGGGAGCTGCGGAAGGACGCTTCCAGCCACGCACGTCGATCTTGCCGGTGACGGCGGCGGAGATGAGTGCGGTGCGGCGTTCTTGGAGAAGTTCCACTTGGTCGTCGGCAATCTCGCGAAGTCGCCGCATTTTACTCTCGGTTTTATCGAGATAGTTAACGATGTCTTCTTGCTCGGAAACTGGCGGAAGGCAAATCGGAGTCTCAGCAACATTGGTAAGACTCAAGCCTTCTTTAAGGCCATACTGTTTTACTGCGAAGTACGTCCTCGTCGGCGTCGCGGCGAGCAGCGTGGCGAGAAATCGCGGATGTGCCAAATCGTGTCTTGGCCGGATCAACGCAAGATGTTGGTTTACGAAGACGGTTTGGTTTAGTTTCGTCGCAACGGCAACCCGTCCAGTGTTCGCGCCGGTGACACAACAGACGACATCGCCATCTTGCATCTTTGTCCTGACGCCTTCAGCATTCGTCGGTGGCGTAATTCGTTTAGCGGTATCCAATCGAAGTCCGAGTTCATCGTTCAAGTCGCCACTTTGGAGAAAGACACTCGTTCCGTTGTCTGTAATCAAGTCTGACCACCCACGGGGACCGGAAGTTAAGAAGCTGAAAGCGTGCTTCAATCGGCAAACCGTCCAATGCGAGGGCACTTCGCCCAACCACTCGACGCCGGAATCTCGCATGGGGGCGTCGGGGTTCAAGCCTTTGGTGACCGCATGACTGATGACGGCCTGACGTTTCTCCCCGAGCAAGGCGATGAGCTGCTGCTGCTTCTCAATCAACGCATCAATCTTCGCCGTCTCGTTGTCAAGGAACGACGCGATTTGCTTTTGTTCGTCTTCGCTTGGGATTGGAACGTCCCATTCGCCAAGTGCTTGCGCACCTAGCCCGTATCGCGTTAGGCCATTCGCTCTCGTCGCGAAAAATGATCGCGCGTAGTTGGCTTGGAACGCCCAGTTCAGAAACCGGGCATTCATCGTCACCTTTGGTCGTATCATCGAAAGATGGTACCTTCACTCGCACGAACACGAAGATGCGATCTCCGAACTGGCACTGCTGTGCGGTGTCGAGCAGTGGAGCCTGTCCACGTGGGATATCGACCGAGGGCTCAGCCCACCGATTGCCGATGCCGAGGATCCGCTATCAGCGATCCATGCGTTTCGAAACCGCGAAGGCGAAGGGACAAACATCCTGGTCCTGCAGAACTTTCATCGGTTCCTGCAGTCGGCAGAGATCGTGCAAGCGATCCACCACGCGGTGGTCTCCGGCAAAACGACCCGCAACATTGTGGTGATTTTGTCGCCAGTCGTTCAGCTGCCGGTGGAACTGGCGACACTCTTTGTCACCGTCGAGCACGCCAGACCGAACCGTCGCCAGTTGCTCGAGATCGCTCGCGGTGTGGCGGTCAACGACGAGGAGCGGCCGGCCGATGATCAGATGGCTCCGATCCTGGACGCCGCTTCAGGTACGAGCGATCCATGCGATCGCGTCGAAGACCAACACGCGGTTGGCTTCCCACTTGGACGAGGTCTACGGCGTCTCCTCGCCGCAGCATCTGACACTAAAACAAGCTAGCGAACTGATCGGCAAGCTCAAGGATCAACTGGTTCACTAGCAATCGCCAGGCCAGTCAAATCTGCCATGCCCATCGTTCCCGGACGGTGGGCATGGCAGCGTTTTTTTTAGCCCCCAGAGCTATTAACCATGCAGTTCCTTCACGCGTTGTTGGATCCCGAACATGATCGCATCAATGACGTCGCCGAATGTGCGAACGTCCCGCAAAGGGGCATCGAACCGCTAGTGCAATGCTTTGGTGGCAGCATGCCCAGCGGAGCCAACATTCGCATGTGACCATTGTTGGCTGAGAGTGTTCGACGACATCGTGTGCCGAGAACTTGCTCGCTGACTAAACGCACGATTAATCAACTGCGACTCGCCCTGTTCGTCAGAGAAGGGCGTGTCGCTTATGGTCCCTTATGGGAATGGCGACATTTGAGGGTCGCCTACTTTGGTGCGCCGATGTCGCCAAGGTCGTCGTTGAATTGAGCTGGTGCAACCCCGACAGTGGTGACAGTTCTCGACATGCCGAATCGACGGCCCAACGAAAAGACCTACCCAGTGTATGCATCACCGAGTCAAGCTGACGCTGATCTTCGCTTTAGGACCACTCGCTGCAGCGAGCCGGAAGGATCATTGGTAAGAGCCGAGGCGTGTCCATGTCATCGCGTCTTCGCGAGTTTCGTTCTCACGCGTCGGGCTGGCTGGGATGCTCTGCACTGGATCAAGTCAGGACAACGTTCGTGACCTTGGACAAGTGCCCTGTTCATCAGGCAACACCGGGGCGACGTGTTCGAGCTTGCTACTGGAAGCAGTGGAGGAAGGCGAAGACTCGGCTAAAGAAGCTGACTTCCTTGAGCGTGTCCGCTCGTGTTGCTCGCGGCTTCGCGTTGAGCGGCAAGGGAGCCTGGCGTCTTTCCATGACGTCGGGCGTCCAGCGGGCTTTATCGATCGAGTACCTGACCGCCGAGGGCTTGTTGAATCTAGAAGAGCGTTGGAAGTCGTTTGCATCCTTGCGACGAACCGCCTAGTGCGGTCCCGCATGCTAGGTGGTGTGGGAGGGGTCCCGGGCAACCGGGCCCCTATCCCGATTGTCATTGTTCTGGCTTAGTGTTGCGAGATTACGGTGGATTACCAAATAAGGGTGCGTTTGGATCACCCTGGACGTCAACATGAAATTGCCACCGCAACTCACCCGTTGCGTCGTCGATCGCGAACGCGTATCCAGTGCCGCAGGTTGGCGCGGAGAACACAACAAAGTCCCCATCGTGGATCAGAGGGCCAGTACGATGCCTGCCCAATCCACCAGCAATGTCGACCCAAGGCAAACCCGAAATCTCTGTCTGCCATACAAGCTTGCCACTGAGCGTGGAGACCTTGAACACAGGGTACGGATTGAGTCCACCTCCGGTCTTCAAGACGTAAGCATGATCCTTGTGCTTGTAAACGTTGGCATACTCAGTTTCCCACTCCCAATCGCCTGGGAGTAAATCAATTGGAAACTCGCGTCCGTCGTTCATGACAATTACGTGTCGATGATTGGGAGACTGACCTCGTTCTTCGATCGTCGCATTCGTTTTGATTCGAGGAGAGGCATTGGACGGTTTGTCTGACAGCGTTGCCGCTATTTGCTTCTTCCACCAAATCGGCGCGTCAATCTTCAATTCGTTTTGAATGACGGTAGCAAGCACCTTGAGTCGATCCGAGGCAGCGTGTCCTGCATTCGATTCCTGCTTCCACGTTTCTTCGATCCGTCGCTGGGCTGCCGCGAGCGGCTCGACGGCAAACGCCGATGCGCTTACGAACCCGGAAAGCAGAGCGACAGCGAGGCGGGTGATATGCATGATGAGGTAGGGTCCTCAGTGCCAGAACATCCGCCATCACCGAGGACGGCCAATGTGATTTCCATTTATAACCGCGCCATGCCGTCCTTCGGTGGATGGCATGGTTATCCGCCCGGATTCCCTTGGCCACGAATCCTAGGTGGAAGCAAATCGGGAGTTTCTGATGCGTAATCCGCCAACCAGATTGTGCGCCACGCGCCTCCCAACTTCTCAACAATGTTAACCGTAGCGTGGGTGAGACGATATCCGTCATGGAGTGCGAAGTTGCCAGCGATTATGAAATGTGGAGCATTCAATGATCCGGTATTGATTGACCAATAGAACTCAAAGTCCTTGCAGTGCTCCAGCGGAACTCTGACATTGCCGATCTCCTTCAGCTTAAGTTCAAACTCTTCAAGCGAGCATCCACCGGGCATGCGTTCAAGTTCGCTAATGACAGTTCTTACTACAATCGGATGCGTGGACAGGTCCTCGAAAGTGGTCGTTTTCGCAGCCTGCGGCCACGGGTACAACGCAAGGCCAGCCGCGCAAACGGTGACGCCGATGAGTAAAGTGCGGATTCCGAATCTAGGCACGAGGAGAAATCTTCAGTCGGATAACGACCGCGATAACCGAGTCGCGGCGATTGATTTTCCATTGTAAAAACGACGACTCCGCGACTTCGGTTCATCGCTTGGTTCGCAGTGGGTGTTCACGTTTGATCTTGACCGCGCGTATGCCATCGGCTCGAAGCGGGGTGGAAAGGAAGAGTGTGAACTCATTACCAGTGTCTCCGCGCAGCAGTGCATTTGCAAGCTCGTCAGATTCGTCTGTGAAATTGAGCGAAAATCCGTTCCGGTCGATAAGACCATGGACAACATCACCGGTCAGCACCTCCGGAATCTCCTTCACGTTTGATCGCGGATTCGAGACGATGAACTGACCGGATTCACGTTTCAATGTAAATTCGTGTCGCCCCTGCGGAAGCTCAAAACGCATCCGTGATTCATACCGCATCTGGCACACCTTGCCACGTTCGATTAGGTACAGAGAAGCCGACGCAAAATGTGGCTTGTCGAAGGGCACAGGAAATCCGCGGCGAAGAACAGTCAGCTTTCCAGTGAACCAATTTGCTGGGATTGGAAGCTTCCCCTCGCCGAATATCGATTCTGGATCGACTGGTTGCCCATCAATAGTGGCGTCGAAGGAAGTCAGGTAAAGTGTCGAGTCACGTATCTCCCACCGCGTGGTGTAACCTTTCCAATTTGCAGTGCTAATAGGGTCGAATCGCGGACGATTCTCTCTTGTCCAATAGCCTGCCAAAGGGTGTTCACGAACGTATTGCTGTTTACCTTCGACGACGACTTTGTCCCAGACTTGGTCGGTAGCTAAACAAAATGTTGAGTTCAGCAGTGTGAACATCAGCAGAAGCACGTTGCGAATCATCTTCATCTGCGAACG
>NZ_ANMO01000093.1 GCF_000338295.1 Rhodopirellula europaea 6C | reverse complement strand
CATCGTCCGTGATAATGAACAAGACATTTCGTTCTGCTGCGTGCAGCGACGTCGATGCGAACAGGCAAGTTGATGCGAACAGGCAAACAGCGGCGATCGCTGCTGCGAACGTGCAACGGCCTGCTTCGGTCCAAAGAGTTTTCATGTGGAAAAAGTGGTTGGGTGGGAGTGAGGTGGGGAAGGGGGGCACGAATCAATTCGCGAGGGCACCACTATACCTGATCGCCCTGGCCTTTTTGTCGATTTCGCATGCAGAAGCGATCGTGCGGGCCGAGGAGGATTCACAGTCATCGCCCGGCGAAACGCGAGATGCCGGCAAGCTGATCGATCGAGTCACCGCCTTCATTCCCTTGCCTGCCGCCGCCGATCCGATCGCATGGCCGAGCACAGATTCTGCTGATACGCCTTCGGTTCTGACCCCCGATAACGCCGCCCGGTCGGATTCTCCCAACGCGGCGGACGAAATTTGGTCGGCGTACATCGAGCTTTGGAAGGCCCACCACGCTGATCCAAGCCAGCCCGAGCTTCGCACCCTGTTTGGTTTGCCAGCCGATGCCGACGTGTTGATCACTCAGCGTCGCGGGCGGGTGGCACCCAGCGAACTGCAATGGCGGCCTGGTTCATTTCGGATTTGGCAAACCGATCACTTCGAGATCCTTAGCCAAGCCGACGACGTCGAATCCCGCCGCGTCGCCGAGTCACTCGAACGAGAGTACTGGGTTTGGACCCAAGTCTTCTTTCCGATCTGGGCAGGTCGCGACCAGGTCGCGTTGATCACGAACGATTGGGACCGGCAGTCGACTGCGGCCGATGCTCATCTGCGATCACTCTCTTCACCGGCTCGACTCAAGCACGGACAACGGCACCGAGTCGTCTTGCTACCGGATGCAGAACGTTACCGAGCCACCGTCGCGTCGGCGTTTCGAAACACGGACTCCAAAGCCGTCGCGGCCTCGACCGGTTTCTACAGCGACACGTTGCGACTTTCGTTCTTCTTCCCGCAGCAAGATCTTTCGAGTTTGCACCACGAAGTCTGCCATCAACTCTTCACCGAAGCATCCGCGAACGCGTCCCGACGCCGCCCGACTCGCGGCCAAGTGTTCGCGACGGCGACGACCAATGATTTCTGGTTGATCGAAGGTATCGCGGGATACTTCGAATCGTTGCGGTATGAACAGTCGTTGGCCTATGTCGGTGGTTGGGAATCGCCGAGATTGCAATTGGCTCGCTATCAAGCCTTGATCGGTGGCGTTCCGATTGAGTCGCTGGAGGACCTGCAAGGTTCACGCGATGACATACAATCCAAACCCGATCTGGCTCGCTGGTACTCTCAGGCCAGCCTGCGGACGCACTTTTTGATGGACTCGGCTGGCCCAGCTGTACGCCGAGAGTTGATCAAGCAATTGGCAGATCTCTATTCACCATCGAAGAAACCGGCCGAGGTTAATCCTGCGGGCGCGAAGGCGGAAATCAACCCGGCGGAAATCCTGCGTTCGCTTCGCGTCGACGACGCTCACATCAGCCTGAATCCGATCAAGGGCGATCTGGCAACGCTTTGTTTGGCTGGTTGCGAAGTCACGGGCGAAGGGCTGTCCAAGCAAAAGCCGATCAGTGGTCTGACTTGGTGTGATCTTTCTCGATTGCCAATCACCGACGCCGATGTTCAGCAATTGGTCGCGGATACTAGCCTAATGGATCAACTCAGCTTGGAAGCCACCGGCGTCACCAACCAAATCGCGTCTCTGTTTCGTGGCGCAACGCAATTGCGCGAGCTCGACCTCAGCTACACCGCGGTCGACGATTCGGTGGTCCAGTCCATCCCGCCGTCGGTGTCAACGTTGTGGCTGACCGGCACACAATTGACGGACGCATCCATCGACGGGTTGTTGAAGCTGCCTCGATTGCAGACCTTCGATGTTCAGCGAACGAAGATGACCGACCAAGGATTGCAGCGGTTCAAGCGGTCTCGGCCGGAATGCCAGCTGAACCCATTGAACATTCCCGAATGATTGAGTGAGGTGATCGGGGTTGTAATCGCCATGTGAGACATGGCCTACGGGGAATTTATGTTGGATGAAGCGGGACACACTGAATTAGCCGATTGGCGTTAGCCACGGTTCCCGCGTAAGAAACCGTGGCTAACGCCAATCGGCTGATTCGGATAAAGGAACCGTGGCTAACGCCAAAACGGCTGATGTGATTAAGAATCGCGGCTAGCGCGACGCGATCTATCTAAAACGGCAAACTTGATAGTGCAACGTCGGTCGCTCGACCGTTGGTTGGATCGCGGAACGAAAGCTTTGCCGCGACCAGACGCAGCGCGGACTCATCTTCCGCGTTTCCGTACAGCGGATCGCCGACGATCGGATGTCCGCGATGAGCCGACTGGATTCGCAATTGATGCATTCGTCCGGTGATCGGCCGCAACTCAATGCGTGATGTGTCGCTCGCCGAGTCGTATTCCAGGAAGCTCACCTTCGTCTCCGCATCACGCCCATCGCTGGAATCAGGGCCGACGATTTCCACGCGAGCTTCATCGGGCAGTTTTGCGATCGTGTCCTTCCATGGTTCTTGTTTGCAAGCTTCCAGGGCATTTCCTTGCACCATCGCGATGTACTTCTTTTGCACGTGACGCAATCGAAATTGCTCGCTCAGCAAGCGCGCCGCCTTCTTGCGAAGTGCGATCAGGACCAGTCCTGACACGGGGCGATCGAGCCGATGGACCGCGGTGAGGTAGCTGACCGGATTCCCTGCCTGAGCGAATTGTTCGCGCAGGCACGACTCAAGGCTGTCTGTTCCCTTGGGTGAAGTGGTCGGAAGTCCGACCGGTTTGTTGACGACGACGCAGGCATGGCACTGCCAAAGAATTTCAATCATCGCAGGATCTTGATCACCGATCAGAGTTGACGCAATGCCAAGCGTCCCGACCAACCCAGCTTTTCACGCAAGGTCCGATAATCATTTTGCCCCGGAACCCGAAGCATTTCGAACGATACCGGAGCACGGTGCACACGGACTCGATCGCCCGATTTCAGTTGGCCCAAAATCCGTCCGTCAACGACGATGCTGGTCGATTCGTTGGGTTCAGTCACCGCCAATTCCAATCGCGTGTCGGCTGAATCTACCAAAGGGCGATACGTCAGCGTGTGCGGACTGATTGGCGAGATCACGATCGCCTGAAGTTGTCGCCTGAGAATGGGGCCGCCCGCTGACAAGTTGTGCGCGGTCGAGCCCACCGGGGTCGCGACGATCAAACCATCACATCGATACTGAGTCGCCAGTTCACCGTCGGCGTACAGGTCGATGTCGAGGATCGCGAATGGAGGGCCGTTCAGGATGGCGGCTTCGTTGAGTGCCATGGATTGTGCGATCACTTCGTCGTCACGAATCAGCTGCACCTCCAACATCAGGTGGCGGATGATCGAGAAATCGCCCTGGCAGACTTTGGGCCAAGCGTCCAAGAAATCCTCGGGCGAGAGAGCGGCCAAAAATCCCAACCGGCCGCAATTGATTCCAAGCACCGGTGTTTGGTTTTCGCCCATCTGGCGTGCGGATTGCAAAATCGACCCGTCGCCGCCGATGACGATCACCAAGTCGATTTCTTTGTCCGTGAAGTCGAAGGTGAACTCAAAGTCCGCCGCGATCAATTCGGCGTGCGACTGGATCGTCGGGCGAAGACGTTTCCACGCGGAGGACACGTTGAGTTTGTCAGGGGCACCCAGCACCACGATTCGTGGCGGACGCCCACATCCGCACCAATCGAGTTTCTCTCCGCTTGAGGATGCCATCAAACACCAACCTGTGATCCGACCTCGGAAGCGGCTTCGCGACATACCTCGGCGATCTTTTGAGCCGACAACGTTGATTGATCCAGCAACTGCGATCGATCGCCGTGCAACACGAATTCATCCGGCAAAGCCAGCCGGTGGACGGCTCGCGTGTCCAGCCGCTGATCGACGGCGGATTCCAAAAATGCGGAACCGAAGCCGCCGACGCGAGTGCCTTCTTCGAGCGTGACGACAAAGCGTCCCTCGCTGAGCGTTTTGTGAACCATCTCCGCATCGATCGGTTTGACGAAGCGAGCGTTGACGACACCGATTTCCAGTTCGCCTTCAAGTTGCTCCGCGGCCGCGATGGCTTGTTCCAGCATCGCTCCGTAAGCCACGATCGTGCCGTCGGATCCTTCGCGAATCCATTCGGCTTTGCCGATTTCGATCGGCGCCGGTGTATGGGTCGCTTCGAGAGCGGATGCTTTTGGATAGCGGATGCCAGACGGATGATCGAGCGTCAAAGCCTTGTCGAGCATCAGGGGCAATTCTTCGGCGTAGCCCGGTGCCATCAAAACGAGATTCGGGAACAACCGCATGTAACCGATGTCGTACACACCGTGGTGAGTCGGCCCGTCCGGTGCGGTCAGTCCGGCGCGGTCCATCATGAAGACGACCGGCAAATCTTGCAGAGCGACTTCTTGGAAGATCTGATCGTAGCTTCGTTGCAGGAACGTGCTGTAGATATCAACGATCGGACGCATGCCGGTTTTGCATTGCCCAGCGGCGAAAGCGACGGCGTGCGATTCGCAAATTCCAACGTCAAAGAATCGCTCGGGGAATTGCTCTCGGACCGGCTCCAGCTTGTTGCCTTGGCACATCGCGGCGGTGATCACGGTCACTCGCGAATCACGCTTCATCGCTTCGCCAATCGCATCGCGAGCATGAGTCGTGTACGGCGGGCGACCATCGCTGCCACGTGTGACGGGCGTGCCACCTCGATCTTCAAACGCCGGCGGCGTGTGGAAGAAGACGGGATCTTCCGCAGCAGGTTTGTAGCCGTGCCCCTTTTCCGTCACCACGTGCAGCAAGACCGGGCCAGGAGTTTCCTTGCACAGACGCAGGTACTTTTGCATCAACGGGATGTCGTGACCATCGATGGGACCGATGTAACGAATGCCGAGTTCTTCAAACAGCATTCCTCCCAGTAGCCCAGCTTTGACGCCTTCCTTCATCTGAGCCAGCAAGCGTTCGGCTGGATCGCCAAACATCGGCACACGGTCGAGCAACTTGGTGACTTCGTGTTTCAAACCCGTGTAGAACGGGTTGCCGCGAAGACGGTCCAGGTACTGAGCAACCGAACCGGTGCGATGGCAGATCGACATCTTGTTGTCGTTCAAAACGATCGTCAGATCGTCGCCAAGTTCGCCAGCGTTGTTGAGTGCTTCAAAGACGACTCCGCAGGGGAACGCACCATCGCCGATGACCGCGACCGTTCGTCGGTCTTTTTGGTCCATCAAGATGTCGCCGCTGCGCAGACCAACCGCGGTGCTGACGCTGCAGCCCGCGTGGCCGGTCATGAACAAGTCATAGACGCTCTCGTGCGGGTTTGGGTAACCCATCAATCCGCCGGCGGTGCGGATCGTTTCGAAACGGTCGTAGCGGCCGGTGACCAATTTGTGCGGGTAAACCTGGTGACCGGTGTCCCAGATCAATCGATCGGTTCGAAAATCAAACTCGCTGTGCAATGCCAAGCAGAGTTCCACCACGCCCAAATTGGACGCGAAGTGGGCCGTCCGGGTCGCGAGCAAGTTGCATAGCACGTCGCGAATTTCGACGGCGGCGTTGCTCAGTTCGGTGCTGGACCAGTTTGCCAGTGGCGTTGCATCCTGCAGGCCAGCCAACAAGGGGTGTTTGTGATCAGTCAATTCGTACGCTCCAAGACAAAGTCCGCCAGTTTTTTCAACCGTTGAGCAGATGATCCGAACAACTGCAACGATTCGTGCGCCATGTGTATGGTGCTTTCCGCGTGGGCTCTCGCCCGATCCAGCCCCATCAATCCCGGGTAAGTCAGCTTGCCACGGCCATCGTCTTTGCCCGTTCGTTTACCAAGTTGCTCATCCGTGGACGTGCAATCAAGTAAATCATCCGTGATTTGAAACGCGAGTCCAAACGCTTTAGCGTAATCGGTCAAGGCCGAAACAGCATTGGTATCCGCTCCGGCGGAAATTGCGCCCATCGCCGCACAGGCTGTAAACAGAGCCCCCGTTTTGCGATGGTGAATTGCTTCGAGGTGTTTGAGGGCGGCATCGGCCCCCCCGAAGTCCTCCAGGGTGTGCTTCTCAGCGTCCAAGTCGTCGGCTTGGCCCCCGACCAAGCCAGCCGGCCCCGCCGCGGTCGCCAAAGTGCCGATCAGAGCCGCCGATTTGGTCGTGTCGGAGGTGCTTTGGTGCAAGTGAGCAAATGCCATCGATTGCAGGGCATCACCAGCCAAAATCGCGGTCGCTTCGTCAAATTCGATGTGCGTCGTCGGCCGACCGCGACGCAAATCGTCGTCATCCATCGCGGGCAAGTCGTCGTGAATCAGCGAATACGCATGGATCATCTCGACCGCAACGGCCGAAGGCATCGCCGATTCCATGTCGCCGCCGCAGGCTTCCGCGGCCATGATCGTCAGCATCGGGCGGAGTCGTTTGCCGGGAGCCAGCACCGCGTATCGGATCGCCGCGGCAAGACGTTCAGGAACACCGGGCCGGTCTTCGCAGGCAGCTTGCAGGGCCGCTTCCACCGCTGGTCGGCGAGCGTCCATGTAGTCTTTCAGTGATTCATTGGGATCAATCGCTTGTTCACGGCGATCGCCCCATGCTTGCACACTCACTCATCGTCCTCCGCTGAATCCACTGCTGTGTCACCTGCCGAACGATCCGGCGCAACCGCTCCACGGCGTTTGCCTCGCGAAGCCTGCTTCTGAACCAACGACTCACCACCGGACATGTTCTCAAGTGGCTCCGTCACGGGGCGTCCCTCGGCGTCGACGCCGGCCAGCACCGAGATCTTGCGTTCGGCGACGTCCAGCAACTGATAGCACTGTCGCATCTTTGCCACCGCGACCTCGTACTGCTTCAGCGAATCGTCCAGCGTCAATGCACCTGATTCGAGCTTCCGGACGATCGTCTCCACATCGCTCAGCGTCGTCTCAAAATCAGCCAACTCTGCTGCCGTTTGTTCGCCGTCGCCGGCCTCTTCAGCAGAGGGGTTCCGTTTCTTCTTAGCCAAAACTGTCTTTTTCTGGATTGGGTGAGGATGGTCTGTGTGAATTTTTGACCAGCAATTGTTTGTGATCTATTGTTCCGAAGAAGTGGTGAGAATGGACTATAGCAGACAGTCCATCGCACCCATCAGGCCATGCCTGACTCGATTTGCCCCGGAAATGAATCTTCAGCCAAATGGCTCGAAACAACCGTAAACGAAAGCGACGTCTTTCTTCACCTGCACCGCAGCGGCGGCCGCAGGTGGAGCAATCCACTGCTGGCAATATCGAAGGGACCGAAAATCCATGTGATCAGGTCCCTGAATCGGCTTCCATGTCCATCAACGAAACCAATCCCAACGATCTGAACGACTCGCCCACGGCGGATTCCCTTGCGAATGCTGCTGCCAACGGCGACGCTTCTGCTGCGGCAGCTGTTCCAAACGGCTCCGCGATCACTCGCGCCGACTTGGCCGAAGTCGTCTCCGGTGCAGCTCATCCCATCGACGAACGCCTGCAGCAGATCCTTTCGCTGCTCGGCGAATTCGAAGGCCGCCTGACATCTCGTCTGGACGAGTTCGCGCTCATCCCGCTGACTCCTGACGAACCCGGACAATCAGCAGATTCGACAAACTCCGCGGACGAATTCGACCAGCCCGCCGATACCTGTGCGGTCTCGTGGCAGCCACCTGTTCCCTCCGAAAGCACGGACGACTCAGCCGAAGAGGACTACGCCGGCGGCCAGTACGCCGATGATCGGTTCACGGAAGGCAAGTACGGCCAAGGCGACTACTGCGACCTGCTTTCGTCCGAAGTGCAGATTTCGCCAGAAGTGCAGCGTTTGGAGGAGGAGCTCCAAGCCGAGCGGATGCGCTCGCATGAACTGCAAACCCAAAACGATCAGCTCGCGGCACAACTCGCGTCGAACGATGTCAAACGCACCGTGTCTGACACGCAGGGCTGCGACGAATCGATGTCCTGGGAAGAACGCAAGGCACGCATCCTGGAACAGATGGAGAATGACGACTTCAACGCGGAGTC
>NZ_ANMO01000092.1 GCF_000338295.1 Rhodopirellula europaea 6C | reverse complement strand
CGGGCATCACCGGGCGGGGAGAGTAAAGTTGTCCATTTCAAATTCGGCCGCAAGCCCCGCTCAGTGTGAATGCCATGGTTACCCGCCTGTGTTCAGGATGACACGCAGTGTATCGAAGAGTTGATGAGTGGCGTCTTTTGCGTCGAGGAGATCATGAAATGCCGCGGGTGCCGGAGCAGGAGCGGGTCGCGTGATCTCCATGATCTGGTCCGTAGCAGACCACCGGACAACAACATCGTTGTCGGCGTAACCAAACAGTCGGATGTGGTACGGAAATGGATTGGCAACGGGAAGGCTCGGGAGCACGAGTCGGTGGATGTCAACTCGCTCTCCCCAATACCAATGTTTGGGCTGAAAGTTGAGAAATGCTAGGTGAAGAAAGCCAGAAGCTTCGTAACGCCCCGATGGCGGTCCCATCACTTCAAGCACTTCCGCTGGCGTCATCGATTTGTCGAGCTTCGCAGATGCGTCGATGTAACGGTCTTGCATCGCGAAGTCAGTTGCGCCAACAAAGATCAGATACGCATACCAAACTGCGGCAATGGAATCAGGCATGAGTCTCAAGTTGTCGGGTAACGGCAGGGTTCAGCGGGGCCGCGCGAACGACTCTCCACTTCAAAAACGTCAACTCGCGGCCTCCGTTGCAA
>NZ_ANMO01000091.1 GCF_000338295.1 Rhodopirellula europaea 6C | reverse complement strand
ACAGCAGGAAGCGTCCACCCCTGCACGAGCGCTGAAACCAAAACGACAAAGAATACCGTGTCGAAGATGATCGAAGCGGCAGGAAGCCCCGCCATCATCGGGAACGTGGCCAACGTAATCGGCACCGCACCTTTCAGCCCCACCCACGACAAAAAAGACAATTCACGAGTGGTGAATCGAAAGGGGACGCCGCACAGAAAAACCGCGATCGGTCTCGCAATGAAAATCAGCACTGATGCGATCAAGAGTGCGGGCACCGTGACGTCCCACAGGCGACTGGGGAACGACAGGATGCCCAACGCGGTGAACATCAGAATCTGGCACATCCACGCAAGTGCGTCGTGAAAGAGCACGATACCGCGATAAAAAACCGGGCGTCGATTGCCAATCACAACCCCGGTCAAATAGACGGCCAAGAACCCGCTGCCGCCCAGTTCCGATGCCATCCCGAATGAAAACAACCCCAACGCGGTCGCCATCACTGGGTACAAACCCGCCGCTTCCAACCGAATGTGTTGCAACACCCAGGCACCCGCCCAGCCGACCGCCATGCCCATGGCCGTGCCCACGACCGCTTGGTTGAGAAACAAGGTGACCAGACCAAACCCCAACGGCGTTTGACCAGTCAACACTTCGATCAAACCGACGGTCAAGAAAATCGCCATCGGGTCGTTGGAGCCACTCTCGACTTCAAGGGTGTTGGCCAACCGAGGTCGAATGTGAACGCCGCCGCCTCGCAAGACGGAGAAGACGACCGACGCATCGGTGGATCCGACGATGCTGCCTAACAGCAAACCTTGCATCCAAGATAATCCCAAGATCCAAGACGCCGCCAACCCGGTGATCACGGCGGTCACGATGACGCCCACTGTCGCTAGCAACGATGCGGGTTTCCATGCCGATTGAAATGCGGCGTATGGTGTGCCGATCCCGCCGTTGAACAGGATTAAACACAACGCTGTAGTCGCGAAACCATGTGCGAGCGTGTAGTTCTCGAACTCGATCCCGCCAATGCCCTCCGACCCGGCTAGCATCCCGATGGCCAAGAAGACCACCAACACGGGAACGCCCATGCGTGCGGAGAATTTGTTCGAAGCGATTCCCAGCAGCAACAAACTCCCAGCGATCAGAATGAGAGTTTCAATGCTGAACATGGCTGGATTTCACTTCGATGAAGGGCAGACGCTTGGAGGAGAAATCTCGCTCCTCCAAGCTATCTGATCAAGTGGCTTCGGTCTCCACTTTCTTTTGTTTCGCGAAACGTCGCAGCATCACATAGAAGACGGGCGTCAGGAACAACCCAAACACGGTCACTCCCAGCATTCCAGCAAAAACTGCGGTTCCTAACACACGTCGCATTTCGAATCCGGCACCCGTGGCGACCAACAATGGCACCACTCCCAGGATGAATGAGAACGCGGTCATCAAAATCGGACGCAAACGCAAACGGCATGCTGCGATGGCAGCGTCGAAGCGGTTCTTTCCCGCGTCTTCTTCTGCCTTCGCAAATTCGACGATCAAAATTGCATTTTTGCAGGCCAGTCCGATTAAAACGATGAACCCGATCTGCGTCAAAACATTGTTGTCCATCCCGCGGAACCAGACGCCCGAGAGAGCAAACAGTAAACACAGTGGCACGATCAAGATGATTGCCAAAGGCAGTAACCAGCTCTCGTACTGGGCCGAGAGCGCCAAGAACACAAACAGAACCGCGAGTGGGAACAGGAACACAATCGTGTTGCCCGCTTGGCGTTCTTGGAACGCGATTTCAGTCCACTCGTAGCCAAAGCCGGGCGGCAAGTTTTGGTCGGCCAATTGCTCCATCGTTGCAAGTGACTGGCCGGTGCTAAATCCAGGAACAGTCGTTCCGTTCAGGTCGGCGGCGGGGAATAGATTGAATCGCACCAAACGGTCCGGACCGGCGGTTTGTGTGATGTTGACGACCGATCCCAACGCGATCGACGCACCTCGGTCACTGCGAGTTCGGATCTTCGTGATATCGGTCGCCTCGTCGCGAAATTTTGGTTCGGCTTGAGCCGTCACTCGGTAGGTGCGTCCAAGGAAGTTGAAGTCGTTGATGTATACCGACCCCAGATAAACCTGCAAAGCTTCGAAGACTCGGTTGACCGGAACGTCCAGCATTTGAGCTTTGGTTCGATCCACGTCCGCGTAGACCTGAGGCACATCCATCCGCAGGTTGGAGAACACTTGTCTCACGCCGGGTTGCTGGTTGGCTGTCGCGAGCATCGTCTGAGTGACTTCGTTCAACGCATCCAAGCCGGCACCGCTGCGGTCCTGGACATACATCTTGAAACCGCCCCCTCGACCGATCCCGCGAATTGGCGGCGGAGGAATGATCAAGATTTGGGCTTCGTTGATAGCAGCCACTTCCCGTCGCATGTCCGCGACGATTGCTTCGACCCCGCGACCTCGTTTGGCTCGTTCTTTGGCATCTTCCAACGGCAGGAACGTGACCGCGGCATTGGGTTTGATAGAGAATGTTGCCCCTGACAGTCCTGCGATTCCAACAGCGTGGGCGACACCGTCGATCTCTTTTCCGATCTCCGCGACTCGCCGAGTCACGCGGTCGGTTCGTGCGAGGGACGCACCATCGGGCAAGTTGATTGCGACAATGACGTATCCCTGATCTTGATCGGGAATGAACCCGGTGGGCACCATGCTGAAGCTGAACCCGGTGAGGATAAGCAAACCAACATACAGCACCATCGCAAATCCGGTCTTCTTGATCAAACGTCCGATGATTGACGCATAAACGTTGCTGGTGGCATCGAATGTTCGATTGAACAATCGGAAGAACCAACCGAACAAATAATCAATTGCTTTACCGAAGCGGTTCTTCGGTGCGTTCTTGGGACGCAGCAGCAAGGCACACAACGGCGGGGCGTGAGGGTCAGCGAGCAAAGGTCGAAATTGCGGTGGAGATCGAAATGGTCAACGCGAACTGTTGATAGAACTGCCCGCTGATCCCGGGGACGAACACCGTCGGAACAAACACGGCAATCAAAACCAGAGTTGTCGCTATCAAAGCGGATCCCACCTCGTCCATTGCTTTGTGCGTGGCCTCCCGAGCGGTCATGCCTTCGGCGATCAAACGCTCGACGTTCTCAACCACCACGATCGCGTCATCCACCACGATCCCGATCGCGAGTACCAATCCAAACAGTGAAAGCGTATTCAGCGTCACTCCAAGGAACTGCATCACCGCGAACGTGCCGATCAACGAAATCGGAATGGCGATCACTGGGATGATCGTTGGACGCCAACCATGTAGGAACAAGAACACCGTCAGCACCACAAAGATGGTCGTGATAAAGAGTGTTTCGAACACTTCCGCAATCGAGTCCTCGACATAGTCGGTTGGGTTGTAAGCGATCTCGTAGCCAATTCCCTGTGGGAATTCTTTGCTCATCTCGCTCATGACGCGTTTGACTTCGGCGGCCGTTTCCACTGCGTTTGTACCTGGACGTTGGTAGACCAGCACCGCGATCGCCGATTTGCCGTCGAGATAGCTCAGACGGGAATAATCCTGTGCTCCCAGTTCAATCCGAGCCACATCGCGAAGTCTCGTTATCCGTCCGTCTTCGCCACGTTTGACGATGATGTCGGCGAATTCGTCTTCGCGAATCAAACGACCTTGAGTGGTGACATTCAATTGAAAGTCACCGGTTTCGTCCGTCGGCGGTTGCCCGATCACGCCTGCAGCGACCTGGATGTTTTGAGCCCGAATTGCATCAACGACTTCCCCTGCGGTCAGATCGACATGGGTCATCTTTTCGATGTCCAACCAGATTCGCATGGCGTATTCGTTGCCGCCCGCAATTCGGATTTCACCCACGCCATCCAGACGCATCAACGCATCGCGAACTCGAAGGAATGCGTAGTTGCTAATGTAGAGTTGCTCGCGACTGCCGTCGGGCGAGTTCAAGTGAACCACCATCAGCATGTCGGGTATTTGCTTGGTCGTGGTCACACCAATTTGGCGGACTTGTTCTGGCAAACGTGATTCGGCGATCGCGACGCGGTTTTGGACCAACACCTGTGCGTCGTCCAGGTCCGTGCCCAGTTTGAACGTCACGGTCAGCTGCATGGTGCCGTCCGAACTGGACGACGATTCCATGTACAGCATGTCGTCGACGCCGTTCATTTCCTGTTCGATGGGTGTCGCCACCGTGTCGGCGATCACTTCCGGCGTTGCACCGGGATAACTGGCGCGAACCAAAACGGTCGGTGGTGCGACGCTGGGGTACTGCGAAACCGGCAGCGTGAAATACACGATGCCGCCCACCAGCACGATCACAAAGGACAGCACTGATGCGAAGATCGGACGTTCGATAAAGAAGTGGGGAAACTTCATCGTGTCACCTCCGTCATGCGATCCGCAACTGGAACGGCGGTGGGAGCGGGCGAAATCCATTTGTCTTTCGGAACCGGCTGATACTCGTCCGGCAATCCGTCTTCGACGATTTCAATCGTTCCGTCGATCGTGTTCACTTCCGCATCGGGCCGAGCCTGCATCAATCCTTCGGTGACCAAAAGTTCGGTTCCATCGAGCCCCTCGCGAATGACTCGCAAGCCATCGATGATTGGACCGCTGGTGATGGGCCGACGCTGGATCACACCGTCCACCACGATGTAGACGTATTGAGTCGATTGGTCGGTGCCAATTGCCGAGTCAGGAATCAAAATCGCTTGATGCGACGCACTGCCTGGAAGTCGAATGCGAGCGAACATGCCGGGAAGCAACAATTCGTCTTCGTTTGCAAAGACGCTTCGGGCACGTAGGCTGGCCGTGTTGACATCAAAGCGGTTGTCGACGAAGTCCATGTGACCCTGGTGAGGGAAACCGTCTTCATCAACCAAGCCAAGGTACACGGGGTTCTTTGCGACCCGCGAACTTTCGCGTTCGCCAGATTTGGCCAAGCGAGAATATTTCAAGACGTCTTGTTCGGTTGCGTCAAACACGCAGTAGATCGGTTGCACCGAAGCGATGGTTGTTAACAAAGAGGAGGTCGCACTGCCGCCGGCAATCAAGTTGCCTTCCGTGACATACTTGCGACTGATGCGACCGGTGATGGGTGCACGGATGCGTGTGTATTGCAAATTGAGTTCGGCGGTCTCGACACCCGCCTTGGCAAGTTCAATCTCGGCTTGCGCGGTTGCGATAGCGGCTTCGGATGAATTCAGGCTCGCACGAACACCTTCGATGTCGGCCTTGGCTTTAAGGAACTCCGCCTCACGATCATCCAGTTCGTCTTGCGAGGATGCGTTTCGCTCGACCAGGTTCTGCGTTCGCTTGTAACGAACATCGGCGAGGTTCAATTGAGCTTCTGATTGCAGCAGGTTCGCGCGGGCGACCTCCGTCATCGCCTTGGCTTGCTTGAATTGCGATTCGGATTGCTGCAGTCGTGCTTGCGCGGCCGCTAACTCAGCTTCGAATGGACGCGGGTCGATGATGAATAGCAAGTCGTTTTTTTTGACGATCTGTCCCTCGTCGAAATGGACCGACTGCAAATATCCATTCACGCGAGCTCGCACTTCCACCAAGTCGACCGCCTCCAAACGTCCGGTGAAGGCATCCCATTCGACGATTTTCTTCACAACGGGCTGAGCAACGGTCACGGTGGGTTTGGGCATCGCCGGCGGACCACTTTGGCCCTGGCTGCATCCAGAGGCGACGAGCAACAGCATCCCGCTAACGCAGGACCCAATTGCGAGCTTCCCAAAGAAGGCTTGGTTTTGATGAGGAGGATTCATGATCGGTTTCGATCCAAAGACGAAAGAGATTCGGGTGGGACCCAGGCGGTGTCTGCTCGTGATGGCGGACAGGAGCCGGGTGAATGGGGTTCGGAGTTGAGGGGGGGCGAGTGAAGTCAGTCGTCGCAGTGAGAAATCGATTCGCGAGTTCGATTGAGCAATTGCAAAAGACTCTGCTTGTCTGCCTCACTGAGCCGTTTCAGCATCCTGTCTTCCAGCTGTTGAAGTGGTTGCATGGTGTCTTCGACCAGTTTCTTGCCCTTTGCGGTGATCGCCACGTGTACGACCCGACGGTCCTCGGTGCTGCGATTGCGCTCGACCAGTTCTTGCGAGCAGAGATGATCGACCAGCGACGTGACCGCGGGGACGACCTGAATCATTTGCTCGCCGATTTCTCCGCAGGTCAGCGGCCGTTCAGCGAGCGCCAAACTGCGGAGAATATTGAATCGGGAGAGCGTCAAACCGTGTTCACGAAAAAGACGCGAGAAGCGGTTGTCGAGTTGGTCACCGATGCGAAGGAAATTCAGCAACACTTCCTGGTCCAAGCATCGAAATGGTTGGGGGCGGTTCAGTTCCTGTTGCAGATTCATGAAGAAATTTCTTGGACGCGCATCGTTTCACTACTGAATAGGTTATTAGTGAAATAACTTTTGTCGAATCGTTTCCGCTGATAAAATATTAGGTTGCTCAGGGCCACTGAAGCCGCTTAGCAGTGGCCGCATCGGCACCGTAAATGCTCAGAGGGAGCGTGGCCACATGTTCAGTTCTGGGCGTCGTCGCTGCCCGGAAGCCTCTTCTCAGCTGGCTTCGGTGCGATCAAGTTGCTTTCGCGTGGGAATGACATCCGCGAGAGTGACGCTGTTCAGATAGTCCATCTGAATGCGTTCGGCATTGGCGAGCACGCCGGTGAGTTTGCAGAAAGAATGGATCACACATCCGTGATCACCCGCGACACACGGCAACAGATGCATGTCACTTTCCACTGTGGCGATGATTTGTCCGACCGTGACGTCTTCGGGACGAACGGCCAATTCGATGCCGCCGCCAACGCCTCGGATGCTTCGCACGTAACCTTCACGGGCGAGAACGTTGACGACCTTGGCAACATGATTGACGGAGATATTGAACAGAGAGGCAACCCCAGCGACGTTGGCTCGAGTTTCTCTCGTGGCCAGATACATCAACGTTCGCAGTGCGTAGTCGGTTTGGGTTGTCAGTCTCATATCGATCCAGAGTAAACCTCGCGAGATCGCGTATCGTATCAAACATCGCTTTTCTCGCCTGTTTTCGTTGAAAAATCAATCTTCCGCGGTGGTGCAAAGTGAGCGGTGTTGTCCACGATTTCGATCTTCGGTTCCTACCGGTGGAACGAGCGAAGTTCAGCTTTGGCGTGGGAACTTCCCTTGTTCAATTGACTTGGGTGTTCTGTCTGCCTAGGCTCGTAGGGACGCCGCCCTTGCTCGTTGTCGAGCATTGCTTTTCTCGAGGTGGCAAAAACTCAGTTGGATCGACTGAAAAAACATGTCGCGTGCTCTTCTCCTCATTGTGGTCGCTGTTTTGCTGGCGGGCGTTTCGACGCCGCGTTCAGTCGAGGCGAGTTGCGGTGATTGGTTGCAGCACTCCGGCAGTGCATCCATGAGTGTGGTTGAATCGCCAGCGATGCGAAGCAGCGACCTGAACCCGGGCCAACAGGGGACTCCGGTCAACGGCATGACGAGTCACGGTGCCCACGAATCAGCTGGTCCATCCGTGCCGGTCAAACCGTGCGACGGACCACTGTGTGGCCAGTTGCCAACGCTTCCGATTCAGATGCCAACGGTTCCAACCGCTGAACGTCCGCATCACGATGCGATCTGGAAACACGCATCGCCGAGCATGTCTTCGGGACAATTCCTTTGCGGAGTGCAGGACGGTTCGGCAGATGTGCAACCAGGATTCTCGCTAGGGATCGATCGTCCACCGCAGATGAACTTGTCTCTGGCTTGAGCAGGTCGTTTCCGCATGTTGGTTGGCAATCACTGATTGTTCGACTTTGTCTGCATGGGTGACGCGCATGTTGATGTAGCACCGAGTTCGCTTGCGCATTCTCGCGTTTGGTGAGCGTTGCAAACAATGTCCTGCTCGTAGTCAGTTCCGGCGCCCTCTCTGGTGTGCCGGCAAACAAAGGATCTAGGTTGGGAGCGGTCCGCTTCCAACCGGTTGATGCACTTCCACCGACACCGTCGGTCGCGGGTGCACCTTAAGTCTGCAAACTGACCGTTCACTGGAATCGTTTCATGTCATCCGTTGCACAACCTGGTGCGGCCGTGCCAAAACCGCGAAAAAAGTATGTTCGCGCGGTCGGGCCACGGCTGAAAAAACTGCTGTACGTCATCTTCGTTCTTTTCGCTTTGTTGCTGGCCAATTCAGGTTACTTGGCCATCTTCACGTTCCTGGAATGGTTTCGTGACCAGACCTACCAGGACTACTTTTACCAATACATGTTCCTGGCCCATTTGGTGATGGGACTGCTGTTGATCTTGCCGGTCGTCATCTTTGGTTTCATTCACATGTGGAACACCAAAGATCGTCGCAACCGGCGAGCGGTCCGAATCGGCTACGCCCTTTTCGCGGTCAGTTTGGGCATTCTCACGACGGGAATCTTGTTGGTTCGAATCGGAGGCTTTGACCTGAAGCAACCGTTGGCACGCAACACGGTTTACTGGTTGCACGTCGCGTTTCCGCTCGCCTCGATTTGGCTGTATTGGCTGCACCGTTTGGCAGGGCCTCGGATCAAGTGGCGAATTGGAATGAGCTTTGGCGGCGTCGCGGCGGCGTCGATCGCTGCCATGGTGATCTTGCAGATGCAGGACCCTCGCCAGTGGAACGCGATTGGTCCCGATTCAGGAACGCAGTACTTCGAACCGTCGTTGGCTCGAACGTCGAGCGGAAACTTCATTCCGTCAGACGCGTTGATGAACGATGAGTACTGCTTGAAGTGCCACGCTGACATCCACAAGGATTGGCAGGACAGCGTGCACCGATTCAGTTCCTTCAACAATGCACCGTACTTTGCCAGTGTTAGCGAAACGAGGGCGAAGTCACTCGAGCGTGATGGTTCGGTTCAAGCGTCACGCTGGTGCGCAGGGTGTCACGACCCCGTGCCGTTTTTCTCCGGAGCTTTTGATGATCCAAACTTTGACATGTTGGATCACCCAACCGCGAAAGCGGGAATCACTTGCACGGTCTGTCACGCGATCACTAACGTCAACAGCGTTCGTGGAAACGCGGACTACACGATCGAAGAACCACTGCATTACCCGTTTGCCAGCAGCGAAAACGCGGCGTTGCAATGGATCAACAATCAATTGGTCAAAGCGAAACCGTCTTTCCATAAGAAGACTTTCTTGAAGCCGTTTCATAAAACGGCGGAGTTCTGTTCGACTTGTCACAAGGTGCACTTGCCCGAGGCGTTGACCGGGTACAAGGAATTCTTGCGTGGGCAGAACCACTACGACCCATATCTGTTTAGCGGTGTGTCCGGGCATGGGGCGAGGAGTTTCTATTACCCGCCCAAAGCCGTTGACAATTGCAGCAAGTGTCACATGCCGCTGGTGGCGTCAAACGACTTTGGTGCAAAGATGTTCGATGACGCGGAAGAACTCAGTGTGCACGATCACATGTTCCCCTCAGCGAACACAGGGATCGCATGGCTTCGTGATCGCGAAGATGTGATCGCGGCGCATCAGGAGTATCTGAAGGATGTCATGCGAGTTGATTTGTTTGGCGTTCGCGAAGGTGGCGAAATCGATGGCAAATTGATTGCCCCGCTGCGTCCCGAGGTGCCTGAGTTGAAACGCGGTGAGAAGTATTTGCTGGAGACCGTGATTCGCACGATGAAGATGGGGCACCTGTTTTCGCAGGGGACCGTCGACAGCAATGAAATTTGGTTGGAAGTCAAAGTCACCAGCGGCGACCGTTTGATCGGACACAGCGGATGGATCGACGAAAGCAAGCACAACGAAGTCGATCCATGGTCGCACTTCGTCAACGTGTTCATGCTGGACAAGGATGGCAATCGAATCAATCGAAGGAACGCGGAGGACATTTTCACGCCTCTCTACAACCATCAGATTCCACCCGGGGCGGGACAAGCCGTCCACTACGAATTGGACGTGCCCGATGATGTGTCGGAGCCAATTCACGTCGAGGTGAAGCTGCAGTATCGGAAATTCGATACCGAGTACATGGACTTCGTCGCCAAACAAAACGAAAAGCATGGCAATCTGATTCGCGGTCATGTGCCTGGTCAGGACTACACCAATGACCTACCCGTCACGACCATGGCGGTTGACACGGTCGTCTTTCCGGTCGAGGGACTTGACCATGCGGTTGAAAACCCACCTCGAGACATTCCCGCGTGGCAACGTTGGAATGATTACGGGATTGGGTTGCTGCTCAAAGGCAAGGCTGAACTTCGTCAAGCAGAAAATGCGTTCCGTGAAGTCGAGAAACTGGATCGCTACGATGGGCCGATGAACCTGGCTCGAGTCTTGAACACCGAAGGCCGTTTGGACGAAGCGGTGGAGGCTCTTCAGCGTGCGGACGAATTCCGCGACGTGGAAGGATTTCCTCGTTGGACATGGGCATGGTTGTCTGGCGTCATCAACTCTCAACAAGGACGTCTGGAAGAAGCCGAGCAGAATCTTCGTAGCGTGTTGGAAGACAGCACGGAAGATATGCAGCGTCGAGGTTTCGATTTCAGTTTGGACATCGAAGTCATCAACCAGCTCGGACGCACGCTGTTTGATCTTGGCAACATTCGCGAGCGGCAACGCCGAACCGAAGAAGGCCAGGAGTACTTCGAGGAAGCGGTGATGCAGTATCAGAAGACATTGCTGATTGATCCGGAGAACGTTTCGGCTCACCACAATTTGCAGTTGCTCTACGAGCGGCTTGGAGACCAAGACTTGGCTGAAAAGCATCGCAAGTTGCACCAGATATACAAACCCGATGACAACGCGAAGGGACGTGCGATTCGATTGGCTCGCGAAAAGTATCCGGCAGCGGATCACGCCGCCGAAGCCGTCGTGAAGTACTCGTTGCATCGTGACTTACCAACCGAAAGCACGGCGACGGAGACCGCTCAGGCCTCCGCTGCCAACTTGCAGGAGAATTCCAATGACCAGTGATCCGCAATCAAACGAAGTGGACGAAAGCGAACTGCGAGACGAAGCCGATATCGGTCGCGCGATGCGAGGTTCGCTGATCGTGTTGGTGGTTCTGGCTGTGATCGGTGGTATTGCCGCCTTCATCTTGACGCGTCCCAAAGCGGCGCCACCCGTTCGCGAATCGAAGTTGGCCACGGTCGCGGTGCGTGAACGCCCCATGGTGCAGGTTCCAACCACCCCGTTTACGGACATCACCGAAGAAGCGGGGATCTCATTTGTTCACAACAACGGTGCGACAGGAGATAAGCTGCTGCCGGAAACGATGGGTGGCGGCAGTGCCTTCTTTGATTTCGATAACGATGGTGATCAGGACTTGTTGTTGATCAATTCGATGGATTGGTCTTGGGACGAACCTAGCGATCGAGGAAACACATCGGCTCTGTATCAAAACGAAGGTGGCAAGTTCGTTGATGTGACTAAAGATTCGGGTTTGGATGTCGAGCTGTATGGGATGGGAGTCGCCGTTGGGGACTATGATCAAGACGGATTGGTCGACGTGTTCATCTCCGCAGTTGGGACAAACCGATTGTTCCGCAATGTTGGTGAAGGCAAATTCGAGGACATCACCGAAATGGCCGGTGTCGGTGGTGAAGAAGATCGATGGAGCACCAGTTCCGGTTGGTTCGACTACGACAACGATGGTGATTTGGATCTGTTCGTTTGCAACTATGTTGGATGGAGTCGCGAGTACGATCAGTCGCAGGGGTTTCAGCTAGTTGGCGGAGGACGAGCGTATGGACGGCCTCAAAATTTTGAAGGAACGTTCCCGTATCTCTACCGCAATGACGGTGACGGCGAATTCACGGATGTCTCGGAGGAATCGGGCATTCAGATTCGCAATGTGTCCACCAATGTTCCGCAGTCCAAATCACTCGGCTTGGCTTTGTGTGACTTTGATCGCAACGGATTCGTGGATGTCGTGGTCGCCAACGACACCGTGCAAAACTGTCTGCTACGCAATGGCGGTGACGGGAAATTCACCGAAATGGGAGCGATCTGCGGGATCGCATTTGATTCCTCTGGCAACGCTCGCGGGGCCATGGGCATCGATGTGACTTCGTTTCGTGAGCAAGCCAGTATGGCCGTCGCGATCGGAAACTTCTCCAACGAGATGACCGCGTTGTATGTGACCAAGGCCGGTCGGATGCAATTTTATGACGAAGCGGTATCGACGGGGCTGGGTCCCAGCACGCGTTTGCTGCTGACGTTCGGATTGGCTTATGTCGACTACGATTTGGACGGTCGACTGGATTTGTTTTGTGCCAACGGGCACTTGGAAGAGGACATCAACCGGGTCCAGCCAAGTCAGCACTACGAGCAACCGCCTCAAATGTTTTGGAATGCGGGACCCGAGTTCGAAACCGAGTTTTTGCCGGTTGGTGCGGAGCAGTTGGGCAACGATTTTGTCGAGCCCATGGTAGGACGTGGTGCGTCCTACGCGGACATTGATTTGGACGGTGATTTGGATCTGCTGATCACATCCACTGGGCGGGCGCCGCGTTTGTTACGCAATGACCAAGAAACCGGCCACCACTGGTTGCGTTTGAAATTGGTGGGCGATGGTGAAAAGTGCAACCGAGACGCGATTGGGGCGTGGGTGAGCGTCACCGTTGGCGATGAAGTGATTGCAAAACAAGTGATGCCGACTCGAAGCTATCTGACACAGGTGGAGTTGCCATTGACGTTCGGCTTGGGCGAGCACGACTCAATCGACAACGTTTCGGTGCAATGGCCTGACGGAGAGGTCGTCGAAATAGGGCCGGTCGACATCGATCAATCCCACGAGATCACTCGCTGAACGGGCTCAACCAAACCTCGGCAAGCAAAAGCAATTTTAGATTTGTTCGGCGGTGGCATGCGCGAACCAAATCGGTGAGACCGTTTTAAAAACTAGGTGGATCAGGCGTTCGCGGTTTAGGCCGTGACGAGTTGGTCTGATTTTTTGGCCGGGATTTCGACGGCAACCGATTCCAGTCCCACCAGGTTACGCAGACGCGTGACCATGGGAGGAGAAAGCTTTCGCCCCGATGCTATCAGGAGCAGTCCGTTTGGCATTCGAACGTCTTCCGCAACGGTCATTCCCGTCAAAAGTTCGGACGTTGCGATGCTTTCGATCGTGGATTGCGGTTGCGCATCGTTGGATTGACGAACACATTCGGTCAATTGATTGTCCAAGTCCGGGAACCGATCTTCGATTTCCGAAAAAGCGATGTCGCCTGCTTCTCCGCGTCGTTGCAGAAGGCTTTGGTAGTAGCTCAATAGAATCACCTGCGCGATCTTGTCATCATCGCTGGTGCATTTCGCATTGGTGACCTCCGTGGTTCCCATTCGGTCGAGCAGCTCAGCGATTGGTTCGAGCCTTGGGATCTGCTTGATCAATTGGCTCGAGATGCTGAACACCTCTTTCACAATGCTGCGATGTTCATCAGAAGTGATCGCAGCCGTTGCGAGCGTTTCTCGTTGATCCAAATTTAGTAACGGGATTCCGGCGACCATCAATCGAGCGGTCAGCGGAATTCGCCAGTCGGATGCAATCTTGGATTCGGCCAGCAAAGCTTCGGTCGATTTGAGAATGTCGTCGGTATTCACCAAAGGGTCATCGACGTATTCGATGATCTCGACCAAAACACTGATCGCACCGGCGAACGTTTTCTTTAGCAATTCCTCTTTGCTAGTCACCAAGTCATATTGTTTGATTCCGGCGTTGATGGCGGCTTTGATGTCGCTCATCTGGCAAGGCTTGTTCAAGAACCGGAAGACTTGACCTTCGTTGACGGCTTCCATCGCAGTGGTTAAATCTTGGTTCCCGGTCAGCATCATATAAACGCTGTTCGGCGAGATCAGCCGTGCTTTTTGGATGACCTCAGTTCCTTCCATTCCCGGCATCCGCATGTCGACCATGATGACTGAGAACGGTTCGGATTTTTTGATGCACGCCAGGGCTTCTGGGCCCGATTCGCAGGTTGTGACCTCGAAGTCAAAGGACAGGTTGCGTTTCAGCGTGTTTAGAAGGCTGTAGTCATCGTCGACTAACAAGATGCGTTCGTTCATGTGACGCCCCAGGTAGGCATTTCTATCGGTGATGGGAAAAGGTTTAGGTCAAAATCGGAACGCGAGACGTGTCCGATTGGTTTGCGTCAGATTCATCAACCACCGGCTGATGAGTGTTCATGGGCAAATTAACGATGAAACAGCTTCCGACGTTTGGTTCAGATTCAACCAGGACGGTTCCATTGTGTTTGGACGACACGATGTTGTAGGTCAGCGAGAGCCCCATCCCGGTGCCCTTGCCCACGTCTTTGGTCGTGAAGAATTGGTTGAAGACTTTGGAACGAACGTCTTCGGACATGCCAGTTCCGTTGTCCCGGACGCGAATCTCGACGGTTTCTCCATTTTGAATGGTCGAGATCGTGATCTTGCCCTCCATTTCGGGTTCGCTTTCTTTTCGTTCCGCGATCGCATCAGCCGCATTGACGATCAGGTTGATAAATACTTGGCTGAGCTCAGCTCCGTAGGCCGGAATCTGCGGTAGATCTGGTGAAAGATCGAGTTCTAATTCCGACACATACTTGTAGCGGTTTCGACTGATGATCGATGCTTGATGGATCAGCATGTTCAGATCAGTGTCGTTCATCTCTTGTTGACCTGGATGCGACATAGCCTTCATGGCTCGGACGATTTCGATCACTCGCATCACGGCTTGCGAAGCTTCTTCCACTGCGCCGGGGGTTTGTTCTCGCAGTACGCTGTATTTGTGCTTTTTGGCTAACGCGTCAAGTTGCGAATGAGCGTTCTCTGTAGTGAAGGAGGGGCTGTTGAGCAGTTCGAACAATCCATCGGTGAATTGAAAGATCCGCTCGTAGCTCATTGTGAGGTATTCGACGTTTCCGCTTACACATTGCATGGGAGTGTTGATTTCGTGGGCAATTCCAGCAGCCAGTTGGCCCATCGATTCAAGCTTTTGAGCTTGAGCCAATTGACGTTCCATTGCCTGAGAATCGCTAAGGTCCGTGCAGAACGCGACAAACACCGGACGGGCTTCGAATATAGATCGATGAATGTCGACGTGGACGGGGAAGGTGGTTCCATCCTTTCGAACGTGAACGGTGTCAAACGCGCAACGTCCGCGGGGCGATGACATTGCGACACTGATCCGTTGGCGCAGATCTTGATTCGAGCAGTCTTGGATGAAGTCTTCTGGTGAAACTTTCGAGAGGTTGTCCTGATCCAATCCAAGGCTTCGGACAAATCCGGTATTCGCTTCCACCAAGTGATAAGTTTCTGAGTCGAAGATGTAGAGTTCGTTGGGAGACTCTTGAATCAAATTGGCCAAGGATTTGGCACGAGACTCTGCATTTTTCAAAGTCGTGATATCGAGGAAACTACCCAGCGTTCCGAAGCAATTTCCTTCGTGGTCATGAAGCGAAGTAGCGCCTGTTAAAACGGTCCGGCAGTCACCGGAAAAGTCGTGAAGCGTTTCTTCGATGTTGACCAGTTCCACGTTCTCGTCGGGTGAATCACAAAAACTGGAAAGACGATTGGTGGTTTGATCGTTTGGTGGGATGATGTCATTCATCCTTTTGCCGATGATGTCGTTGGGTGTTTTTAATCCAAAGAATTCGCTGAACATCTCGTTGCAGCCCATGAAGTTTCCGTCGTTGTCTCTCCAGAAAACGGCGGCCGGAATACGCTGCAGAACGGTGTCGAGAATACGACGCTGTTGCTCAATCTCGGAGGTTCGGTTTCGAACTCGTTGTTCCAATAGGTCGCGTTGCTGAGTGAGCGAAGACTGAAGTTTCGCCAGTTGCCACAACGAACGGCGGTTCTGCCGTACACCCAAAATGAGGAAGACGGTTTCAAAGATGATCCAAGCGGCGTGTTCTAGTGCGCGAAGTGGTTCCGGCGAAAGCACGCCAAAAACGGACTCGGGCCAATACAGACTGCGGATCAAATGGTCCAAAGACACGACCGAAACCGCGGGCAGAAATACCCAAGGGTCCTTGTAGAATGCCAGGAACGCAAGTGAACCAAAGATATGAAAATGCGATTCGATCCGGCCGCCCATCAGATGAATCAACAATGCTGAAAATTGCATCTGAGCCAACGCCATGATCATCCGTGTCATTCGTTGACCGGGGAAGTAGATCGCCAAGAATACAGGGAAGACAGTGAGCATGCCTCCACCGAGGATCGCGCTCCACACGTGGATGTGAACCAGGTTTTGGGAACCAATCCAGGTGTAGGGCGAAATCCAAAACGCGCACGCAACTGCGAATCCCCATTGCAATGCAAGAACCACAGCCAACGCGCGGTCCGCATTGATTTGTCGCGATTGCAAGTGCTCGGCGAAGAGATCGTCGGCACTCTGTAGCTGCGAGCTCGTTTCGATTTTGTTTTCTGACATGACAATCCGTCTCGGAAACTACAACCGACAGCCGAATACCGGCGTGGTCGAAAGAGGCGGGGTTTGGCCTTGAATCAACATGGATATGGATCGCACCCCGAGGTTGTCACCTTCATGGTTGCGGGAAACGGTGATTCCACCATGGAAGCGTGTTTTTCCATGGGGATCAAAGACGACGACGGCACCGGAAGTCTGCATCCCCAACTCGCGTGCGGCTTCGCCGGCTTCGTCCGCCTGGATGGTGGACCGATGGAATTCTGACAAACGGGATGTTATTCTTCCGTCGATCCAGTTCGGATCGGTTTCAGCGGGATGGTAGACCAAGAATCGACAATTCACGTTGTCGTCCACTTGGCTTAGCAATCGGTTCAGTTCGTTGAGTGATGCTGCCGTGCAGGAGCATTTCGGATGAACGGCCATCACCACTTCCCAATCAGTGGCAGCTGAGGATTGCAGTTCGCCCGAGGCTGGTCTCAAAGGTGACTGTGTCGGCGGTAGGCTGGATGGACCCGGCGTTGTGCCGTAGGCGATCAATGCGAAGAACAAACCCGCAAGAATGCAGGCCCATACGACAGCAACCCGATAAAGGACTGGCGGGATCTTTCGAGTCTTCGGATGGACCTCAAGCGGGTCCGCGATCTGGTGAGAACCAGGATCGGTGTGTCGATATAACATGTCACGTGCCCCGCGATCAATGTTGGAATAGTGGTGTTTGCACCTCGATTCCTCGAGGCTGTAAAACGCTACATCGGAATCAAGTCCCGGATCTAAAATATGAGGATTCCGAGAGGAGAAACGCGCAGCCTCCGTCGGGGGTGCGATGACCTTGACGATTGAGATGGATGTGAGGCTGAAGCGGGATCGGGGGGAGAGACGTGAACCGATGGAATTGTGCGAACCTGTTCAGCCTTCCGGTGCCCTGTTTTAATGCGGGGCTTGAATCCACCGAATTCCCATTCGAGGTTCAGCCGTTTCTCCGTCTTTTCTTTCAGGCTCGCTGCATTGAACCAGGTTTCCTCTGTCGAACTCATCATGGAACTCGCCAGAAGCTTGCATGCGTGCGGTTCGCCGGCGTATGAACTGGACCTGGAAATGGAGCAGGTCTCCGCTTCGCTCGGGCACGACGCGAGCTTTTTTTCGACACCCACGGCACTGTTTGTCACCTTTGGCGGTGGCGAAACGCGGCTGCTGAGGGTCTATCCCAGCGATACCAATCTGGGACGCTACGCAGCTTTGTTTGAATTGCAGCGTGCCATCCAAGACGAACAAATGGACGTATCCGAAGCTTGGCAACGGCTCACCGAGATCAACGAAATGAAGGACGGATACGGTCCGGCGATTCAGATCGCGTCTCACGGCGGAGTCGCCGCATGCATCAGCGTTCTTGTGGGCGGTGGCGGAATGGTGGTTCTTTCGGCCGGTGTGATTGGATTGATCGTTGGCATCTTTGTCGTTTGGCTGACTCACCTTCGGCACCAAGTTCATCTGATCAATGTGGTCGCGGGGTTCATTGCCAGTTCGATCGCTTGTGGGATTCAAGCGTTCATCGGGCCGGGCAACTTTGAGCTGACATCTTTGGCCGCGTTGATTTTGTTGGTTCCCGGATTGCATTTGACGATCAGCATCAACGAATTGGCGACACAAAATTTGGCATCCGGTTCGGCTCGCTTCGCTGGAGCGATGACCACATTGCTGACCATCGTTTTTGGTGTGTCGATGGGATACGGCTTGGTCAACGCGATTCGCCCCATCCCGGCATCGTTGCCGTTGGACTCGCCTGATCTGTTAGCGTCTGCGTTGGTGTTGTTACCGATTGGCTTGTGCGTCGCCGCGACGTTTCGCACTCGCTACCGTGACATCCCTTGGTTGTTGATGTCGACGTTGGTGGGCTATGGAGCGTTGCGTTTGGCGGGCACCACATTCGGTTCCTTCGCTTCCGTTGGAATTGCTTCCTTTGTGGCGAGTGTGACCAGCCACTTTGCTTCCAATCGCTTAGGCATACCGACCGCGGTGATGTTGCTTCCCGCGTTGTTGCTTTTGGTTCCCGGAAGTCTTGGATTCTCTGGTTTCTCTCAGATCATGGTCCAAGAAGACCTGCCCTCGGGCATTCGACTGACGGCAACGATGATGCTGACGGCCGTCTCAATTGTCGCGGGGTTGTTGCTGACGGATGTCGTGGTCTCACGTTCAAGCAAACAATCGTTTGAAACCGAAGCAAAAAATCCCAAGTCGTGAGACGTGTGCGATGACGAGGATCGGCGGCGTCAATCGGATGCCGGAATCCCGTCCTTCATGACTCGCTTCATCGCTCGCAGTGTTTCGTCGCTGACGTGGTGTTCGATTCCTTCACTGTCCTCCGTCGCGGTTGTCTCGCTGACACCAATTCGCAGCAAAAACGTCCGCACGACCTCGTGGCGATTGCGTGCTTTGGTTGCCATTCGCTTGCCCTTAGCTGTCAATGTGATGGGCTGATACGGCTCGGTCACCACCAATCCGTCGCGCTGCAGGCGGCTGATCGTGTTGCTGACCGTCGCGTGCGTCACGTCAAAGTGTCGAACCAAATCGACAGCTCGGCAGATCCCATTTTCCGAAATGGCTTCGGCGATGGCCTCGACATAATCTTCGGCCACTTCGCTGGCGTGGTCGGATCGAGTGCGATGATGCGATTGGGAAGGCAAATTGCGGCCCTTTGAAACCGTGCGAATGCGACAAGAAGGCGATCGAACATTCTAACAGCGGAATCCCGAGCAGAAACCCTCTTGCTTCGTCGCGGTGGAAAACGTAGCCTCTGCTAAATAAGTTAGTACGAGCTAACAAAGGGCCGGACGAGGAACACACCGTTTCTTGGGAAGAAGTCACGAGATGGCTGCTTCAAAACGGCTTGCCTTTTTTGCCTCGAAACTTAGCACGGGCTAAGTTGTTTCATTGGAGAACCCTGATGAGTTCGGATGTGTCGCGGGTGTCATCGGTCGGTGGCAGTGAAGTTTTGGAATGCGGGAAAGATCGACGATTTCGAACAGGAGCCGGGTTTACCCTGGTGGAGCTGCTGGTCGTGATCGCCATCATTGGCGTTCTGGTGGGACTGTTGTTGCCCGCGGTTCAGGCTGCTCGGGAGGCCGCTCGCAGGATGTCATGCAGCAACAATCTCCGACAGGTTGGTTTGGCCGCCCAGAACTATCACTCCGCCTACAAACGATTTCCCGCGGGCTACGTGTCGTTTCCCACCAGCACGGGAGTTGCTCCCGCATCTGTCGCAATGGATCCGGTCACTTGGGATGCGGGTCCCGGTTGGGGATGGGGAGCGGGATTGCTGCCATTCCTAGAAGCCACGGCGTTGAATGACCAGTTGCGAATGGAAGAGCCGATTTGGGCGATGTCTAATGAAGCGGCAATTGCAGCGAGGGTGCCGACGTATTTGTGCCCAAGTGCCGTCGGTGGAGATGCGGCATTTGATGTCAGGGATGAAGTCGGCAATGCGCTGCAATTCAATGGTCGAGGCGTCCGCCTGGGGCGCAGTCACTACGTCGCCAGTCACGGGCAAGAGAGTTGTTGGGGAGAGTGTGGATCCGCGGCAACAGGGATTGTCTTTACGAACATCTACAAGTCCGAGACCAAGCTCGTTCCGATCGACGGAGACGCCGGCCGAGTCGCAGACGGTCCGTTCTTTCGAAATTCAAAGACTCGTTTTCGCGATGTGTTGGATGGAACCAGCAACACGATCTTCTTTGGCGAGCACACGTCTTCGTTGAGTGACAAAACGTGGGTCGGCGTCGTTCCGGGGGCGTTCACTCATCCTCGTTATGATTCGCCCGAAAACGGACCGGACGCTGCGGCAACGCTGACGTTGGTTCATGCCGGGCCTTCCGGCGGCGAGTTGGACATCACCGGTTTTCCCATCATTCACCCGGTGAACTTCCCGACTTACCACGTCGGGCAAATGGTGTCCGATCATCCGGGCGGAGGCATGGTGGCATTTGGTGACGGATCAGTTCGCTTTGTCAGCGACTTCGTGGATCTGTTTCTATGGGCAGAAATGTCCAGTATGAACGAAAGCGAAGTGATCGATTGGGAGAAGCTGTGATGGCCAATTCCAAAACGAATCTCGACGGGAAGCGATCCGCATGGATCAAATGGGCTGGTTCGGCGATCGTCGTGCTCGGATTGTTGTTCTACTTTTATCCTCGCGACAAAGTCGAACTGGACGACCACGGATACGATGCTTCGGTGGCGCTCTATCGGATTTGCAACCAGAGAGACACCGAATCACTTCGCAACGTTGCCGAACAAATTGCCAAGTGGGAAAGCGAGGGATCGATCTCCGAGCGATCGACTGAGTCGCTCCAAAAAGTTGTCGACTTGGCCCATGCTGGCGATTGGACTCAGGCGGGACGCGAATGCCGGCGAATGATGGAGGATCAGGTCCAAAGGTGACCCACGCTGAGCGTCACATGCTGGCCTAATTCGATTTCAGTTGAAGAACCGCAATCACAGGCCGGTGATCAGAAGCCAATGGTTCGTCGATCACGTCCACCGTTTTGACGGTCCATTGAGATTCCGGAGAAGCGAATAGAAAGTCAATTTCACGGTCCGGCTTTTCAGCGGAAAAGGTGTATGGATCGTCGGCTGGTTTGTCTGCTTCCACGAACCCATCTTGAAACAGTTTGACCGTGCGTGATTCGGGTGTGTCGTTGAAGTCGCCGAGCAAGATCGCGGGATTGGGAAGCGATTGAATGAACTCGCGAACCTTGGTCGCTTGTTCAAATCGGACCGTGTCATCGCGGATGTAATCGAAGTGCACGTTGACCAGCGTCAGTTTGTTGCCGTCGGGCAAAGTAACGTGAGCCGCCAAGGCGACGCGAGGTTCACGACCGCGGGCCAGTTCGACCGCTTCGGTTTTTTTAATCGGGTATCGCGAGAGAATGGCCATCCCGTATCGGCCTCCGTCGTAGTCCATGAACGGTGCAAAAGCAGCGTGCATGTCGAGGTGTTCACCGAGCCATTGGGCTTGATCGACATTGCCGCTTCGGTTGCAACGTTCATCGACTTCTTGCAAGCCAACAAAGTCCGGATGGAGTTTCGAAATCACATCCGCGGTTCTCGGAAGGTCCGTTGTTCCGTCGTTTCCGTAGCCACGTTTGATGTTGTAAGACAGCACACGATGCGACGAGTTTGATTCCTCTGCCGATGATTCGCCGTGCATCGCGATCGATATGGATATCGCGATGAGCGAACAAGTCATGATGCGAATGGCTTGCGTGAGAGAAATGCGATTGCAAGCAAAGCTCGATGTGGCGAAGCGGTGGCGAAGGAAAGTCATGGTGCGGGTCGTGTCGTGTGAAATGGAAGTCCGGGATAGCAGACGGAACGACATCAATCATAAGCGATGGGTGGATCCTTGCACGAGCTTGCCACGGCATCTGATTTTGTACGAAGGATGGTCGTTGAGCGTCCGTTTGATGGACTCGTAGCTGACCGATTTCCTACCGCACTCCTCGATCTTGGAGCAAGACGCGAGAGTCGAAAGAGGCATCATTCTGCGTGATAAACGACGAAACGATTCTTGCGCATGAACGACACGTGAAATGGAGCAGAAGAAATGACGCAGCGACGTGAACTGGAACACGACATGCAGACATCTTCGATTGCCTGAGCCCCCTTTATGCCCAGGACATTCCCACGAAACTTGCATGGAGATCCAAATGTTGAAATTGCGATTCACTGTTGCTGCCGCTGCCCTCACCGTGTTGACCGGTCTGCCCGTCGCCACTGCCCAGCAAAGAGCCAATGCCAATTTGATTCTGGATGGTCAGCTTCCGACTTCTCAGGATCAAACCGACTCGGGCCGCTACGAAGCACGACGAACGTCCACCGACAGTCGTCAGCAGCAGCCAACGGTCACGCAAGCGATTGTGCAGAAACTGCAAAAGGCCAACGAGAATGAGATCGAGTTGGCAAAAATGGCGATGCAGAAAACGGATCACAGCGAACTGAAGCAGTTGACGCAAACGATTGTCCGCGATCACGAAGCACTGAATCAAAAGCTGCAGCAATTCAGCAACCAGAACCAAGCGAATTCACAAGGCCAGCGGGTGCCCACCCAACTCTGCCAAATCGCGGACCAAGCCTGTGACAACGCGATGAAGATGACCAAGGACATGCTGACCAAGTACGAGGGTCAGGACTTTCAGATGGCTTTCCTCGGCCAGCAATGCGTGGCTCATACGATGATGTTGGCGGAACTGAAGGCGATCGAAAGCACCGGACCGCAGGAATTGCAGCCGATTGCTCAAGAGGCCATTTCGAAAGTCGAAAAGCATCTTGAGAAAGCCAAGCAACTGGCGAAAAAACTGGAGGACGATGAAAAGCAACGGTCATAGTTGTTTTGATATAAAGATTGTCTTTTGATGACACGTTCTCATCAACGCCGAATGAAATCGCGGCGTTGGTGAGAAGTTCGTCTTGCCAGAGGACTCGGTGAGCGTGCTGGGTTGAGCGCTCAGCCGAGTTTGCCGCCGTTTGGCATCGCTTTGTCTGGGACCGCGAGAATCACCGATCCATCGTCACGGTACAGACCCGTGAGCAGAAACTCAGACATGATCGGTCCGATCTGCTTGGGCGGGAAATTGACCACGCCGAGGATCTGACGACCGATCAATTCTTCTTTCGTGTAGTGCACCGTGATTTGCGCACTGGTTCGCTTCAGGCCCAGTTCTTCGCCGAAGTCGACTGTGATTTTGTACGCGGGCTTGCGGGCTTCTGGAAAATCCTCCACGAGCGTGATCGTACCAACTCGCACGTCAACGTTTTCGAATTCTTGCCAAGTGATGAGCGACATGGATAGTTCGTTGGAATGGTTTTGTCGAGAGTCGCCATCGGAATGTTGCTCTGGTCCGATGGTGGTTGAGCGTTGGCAAAATAAGTTATCTGAATGACGTGGTATCTCAAGGTTCCTTGACTCCCACCCGCTAGGATTATGCCTGTTGAGGCGGGTTGTTTGACGGGCGAGATCCCATCGAATTGCGAGCTTATCGTTCCCGCCGCGTCCAACTTCGTAACGTCGTCAGGCCAATCATGAATCGCGTTCTCTTCGCTTCGACATCATTCTTTCGGTCGGTCTGCCAGATCCATTTCAAAGCGGCACTGTGGATGGCTTTCGTGATCGTGGCGTTGGGGCTGCCTGGATGGTCCATTGCGGACGATCGTCCGAACATTGTGGTGATCATGGTGGATGACATGGGATTCTCGGACATCGGTCTGTATGGCAGTGAGATCCCCACGCCGCACTTGGATGCGTTGGCTGCAAATGGTGCCAAGTTCTCTCAGTTCTACAACACTGGGCGTTGTTGTCCGACGCGAGCCGCTTTGCTCACTGGGCTGTACTCTCACCAAACCGGAATTGGTTGGATGACAACGGACCAAAAGCTCGAGGGCTATCGAGGTCGGCTCAATGATCAATGCGTTACGATTGGCGAAGTTCTTGGGCAAGCCGGCTACTTCACCGCGATGACGGGAAAGTGGCATGTTGGTTTCAAGCAGGGTGTGACTCCTTGGGGGAGAGGCTTTGATCGGAGTTTGAACTTGCCTGCCGGTGGATTGCACTTTTCCAATCAAACCGGATCCAAGGGAGGAGCCAAGCTCTTTCTCAATGGGCAAGAGGTTGCCAAGGATGATCCGCAATTCGATCCACCGTGGTACGGATCCGACCTGTGGACAGAGCAAGGAATCGAGTTCATTGACGAAGCGATCGCGGAAGACAAACCGTTTTTCTGGTACCTCGCCCATGTCGCTCCCCATTTCCCTTGCATGGCACCGGAAGCAACGATCGCGAAGTATCGCGGCAAGTACATGCATGGTTGGGACAAATTGCGAGAGGAGCGATACGCTCGTCAGATTGAATCCGGGTTGGTTGACGCGAGCTGGAGCTTGGAACCTCGGCCGGAACAAATTCCCGCGTGGGATTCATTATCGCAAGAAGAGAAAGAACGCTACGACGACATGATGGCGATCTATGCGGCGATGATCGAAGAGATCGACAGGAACATTGGGAAGTTGGTGGCTGCTTTGGACAGTCGCGGAAAACTGGACAACACGTTGATTTTGTTTTTGTCGGACAATGGCGGCAACGCGGAGGGTGGCGTCAGCGGCCGGTACGAGGGCGACTCACCAGGAGACCGGCATTCGAATGTCTTCATCGGCCGGTGCTGGGCTCATTTGAACAACACGCCTTTTCGAAAGTACAAGCACTACAACCACGAAGGTGGTATCGCGACGCCGTTGATTGCGCATTGGCCAGCCAAAATTCAGCCTGCAACTGACCAGAAGACTTGGATCAAAACGCCCACCCATGTCATTGATCTGATGGCGACGTGTGTTGATTTGGCGAAGGCGGAGTATCCGACACGTTTCAATGGAAACGAAATTCACCCGCTCGAAGGTCAAAGTCTTCAGCCTTTGCTGACGGGCACGGGCGAATTCGCGGAGCGAGCGTTGTACTGGGAGCACGAAGGAAATGCCGCAGTCCGAGCCGGCAACCGCAAGTTGGTTCGGCAAGGCGCGCGAGGAGAATGGGAGTTGTTCGATCTAGGTACTGATCGAACCGAGCAAGCCAACCTTGCCACTGCAAACCCTGACGAAGTTTCTGACCTGCAAAAGCAATGGCGGCAATGGGCGAAGAGTCACCAAGTGCTCCCGAAGCCGACGAAGAAGAAAAAATAGTGGTGTGTTCAAGCTTGTATTGAAGGTAGCGAAACTCGTCAAGAGTTTCGACTTCGCTGGCATGCGTAGGTTTGTCTAGTCATAACCACTGTCGCCAGTCGGTGGACCGCGCGAGAACCGAAGAACAAGTCCTTCGGATTTTCCCGCTACATCAGTCAGTGGACTGACCCACTCGTTTTTCTGAGCGAGGGAAGGCCCTCATCCATTCAAGATCGATCATCAGCCATTGACCGGAAACGGAAAAGAAAGACAAGGTACCTGATTCGCCTTTGGGCCCAGATGATCAATGCTCCCAGCAGGATCGCATTCCATTGAAGGAAGCAAATTGCAACGCTTGGCCAACTGAGCGAGTGATAGGTCTCAAAATCCAATACGGTGATATCGATGTCATTGACCGGTACGAGAACTGGCTCGGATGCAACCAGAACGGTTTGCGTTGTGATATCCGCGTAGTGTTTTCTTATTCGTGACATCGAGGTGCGGGAAGAAAGGAGAGAGCTGGCTTGTACTTTCACAGGCTTGTCCAAAATGGTCCCGACCACGATGGCTTCTCGTATTCTTCCCTTCGGGCCTTGTCTGGTCTTCTCTTCAATAGACGAGATCGTGAGTACTCGCTTCACGTAGAGGTCCTTGTTGGCTGCGTAGGCGATTTGCCGAATCCAACTTGGGAATCCCCAGAATGAAATGGCGACTCCAAGAGCAACCAGAAATGGAAGGTACCTCCAGAACTTTTGCCTGAACATTTGATTGTCAATTGTCACCATTCATTCCATTATCAATGCAGTGTGTCTCACACCGTTCGTTTTCGGATGCCGATTCCGGGGAGGTTGTTGAGGGTCAGTTTGCCGTCGATGACTTGGACTCCTACGTAGAGATCGTTGCTGATCAGGAGGTTGCCATCGAGGTCGGCCCAGTCGACGAGCGGCGATAGCTGGGCGGCCGCGGAGACGGCGCAGGAGGTTTCGGTCATGCATCCCATCATCACCTTCATGCCCAATGCTCGGGCCACGGTGATCATCTTTTGAGCTTCTCTCAGTCCGGTGCTCTTCATCAGTTTAATGTTGATCCCGGAGTAGACGCCTTGGAAGTCGGCTACGTCGCCGAGGCGTTGAAACGCTTCGTCGGCGATGATCGGAAGAGGGCTTTTGGAGGTCAGCCAAGCCAAGTCATCGACCGCTGTTTTGGGCAGTGGTTGTTCTACAAATTCGACGCGCTGTTCGGCCAACCAGTGCGTCATGTCCAACGCCTGGTGCTTGTCGGTCCAGCCTTGATTGACGTCGACATAGATCGGCACGTCGGTCACCGACCGAACGGTCTCGATCATTTCACGATCGTTGCCTCCACCCAGTTTGACTTTCAGGACTTTGAAGCGAGACGCCTCCTCAGTCTTCATCTTCACCACTTCGGGTGTGTCGATGCCAATCGTGAACGAGGTGACTGGCGTGTTTGCAGGGTTGATTCCCCACAGTCGGTGAAGTGGTTGGCCGATCAGTTTTCCCGTCAGATCGTGCAGTGCAATGTCGACGCAGGCTTTGGCGGCACGGTTACCTTCGTCGATCGAGTCGACGTAGGCGAGGATCTCATCGAGCAGAAACGGATCGTCAAACTGCTCCAGTTTGACCTTGCTTAGAAACTGCATCACTGACTGTTGCGACTCGCCCAAGTAAGGCGGCAGGGAGGCTTCTCCGTAACCCGTGAGCCCTTCGTGCTGAATCTCAGTCAAGACGACTGGCGTGGTATCGCGTGAGTTTCCGGCGACGGTGAAAGTGTGTTTGAGTTGCAGTTCGTACGGACGGAAGCTCAGCTTCATTTTTCCGTTTCGAATCAGATCGGTCGTTGAGTTGGGGACCCGGGCGGCTTCTTGTGCCGTGCCGATGGTTGTTGGCAGTGCGGTCGCCAAAGCACCTGCTCCCAAGCCTTGGAGAAGGATTCTTCTTCCTCGATTCATTCCGTGCTCCTGATGATTGCGTTGTAAAAGTCGTTCTCGGGGATGGGACGGAAGCCATTCGGATCTTCGCCAATGATCCTGACTGCTCTGACGAAGATCGCGGGATAGCTGTCGATGAAGTTGGGTTGGCTGCTGTCCATGCTGTTGATGCTCACCCGCTCTCGGTAGCCCGCCGAATGGATGAATTCATCATTCCCGATGTACATTGCGACGTGAGTGACACGCTCCTTCGATTCGGACGTTGCTTTTCTGCCGAAGAACAGAAGGTCACCCGGTTCCAAGTCGTCGGAAACAAACTCCGTTGTCACTTCTCGGCCAATTTGGGACTGCATGTTGGAATCTCTGGGCAGTTGGATTCCGTTCATGAAGTACACGTTGCAAATCAGTCCACTGCAATCGATGTTCTTGGACGACATGCCTCCCCACAGGTATGGAATGCCATGGAACTTGCGAGCGGTTTCAACAAGGTTGTTTTGCAGGGCTTTCTGGAAGAAGACCGCGTCGGCCGGGCAGAGTTTGCCGCTATCGACCCAGCCAATTCGTCCATCGGGGTATTGAATCTGAGTGTAGCCGGACTGTTCGGAGACTTTGCAGACCATGTTCCCGATCACCAGATCCGACATCGGCATCGACGTCACGTCTGGAGAACTGTAGGCCAGCCCTGATTGGGCCGTGAAGATGACTTTTTCTGCGTCCCGGTAAGATTTGAGTTGCTCTTGATCGACACGATGGACTTCAGCTGAATTGACCCAACCGATGTATCCGTCAGGAACTTGGATAAGACACTTTCCACGCTCGGTTTTGAGAACGCGGATTGGAGTTCCAAGAAGAGCTTGGGTGACCAGCTCGGTTTTGCTGCTGGGTTCTCTGCGCAGGTGGATGACGGAATTGTTCACCAACGCATTGACCAGCGTTCCTGTTCCGTCTTCCGGGAGGAGGACGAGTTGGTTGTCCACCTCCGGGTGCTGCTCGAAGGCTTGCTTCGCAGCGGCATATGTTTCTTCGCTGGAGAGACTCCCGTGAACACGCCAGCCGGATTCACCTTTCTCGACGTGAACATCCCACCACTGAATTCGCTGATCGGGTGCATGCGTCACGCGGAGGGATTCCACGAGCTCATTCAATTTGGAATGCGTGGGCGTTTGCAGGACGGCAAAGGCAAGCAAGAGCGATGGAATCAGGATCATCGAGGTTTTTCCGCGAGCTGAGTGACGCTGTTCTTCACGTCGTATTGGATTGCACTTCCAACGTGTGGATTCGCAAGACAGAGGTCGACCGACCGATTGTAAGCGAAAGGAGGTGATTCCGACGGGCAGCAAGGGACGCGATTATTCGCTCAGCCTGGCTCAAGGGCATGGCTGCGGCCCAGTGTCGCGTGGAGCGGTTTTTGTGGTGGTTCGGCGCGGACGAGATGGAACGCAACGATAGATTGGAGAGAGTCAATCCAATTCGCCGTTTCTCTTTTCTCTCGCTGGCGACACCATGACCAAGATCTCCAAACGATCCCTCGATTTTCATTCTGGCGATGAAGTCATCGCCGAGATCAAGCGATTGCAGGAGGGAGGCTATGTTCAGAACAAGAATTGGAATCTGACACAGATCTGCGAGCACCTCGATGTCATCATGACCGGTGGCATGGAAGGGTTTGGGTTTCGGTTGCCGCGAATTCTTCGCGCGACGGTGATGAAGTGGATGATCGCTCGGATGTTGCGACAGCGAAAAATGTCGAGTGCGCCAACATTGGATCGATTGAAACCAAAGTCACCGGATGGACCCGACGATCCCGGTGTCATCGATCACTGCATCGAGACGATTCATCGGGCAAAAGCCTTTGACGGGTCCATGAAAGACTATCCGTTCATCGACGACATGACGCCAGAGATGTGGCGTCAGTTCATGTGGGTGCACGCGGCCCATCACCTTGGGTTTTTGGCACCCAAGGTTTCCGATTCATCACCGTGAGGTAAAAGGCCGCCTTCGTCGGCTAGCGTTTGGATGCAGGGACCCGAACTTGCCAGTTGGGATGGGGCAC